>JBLXFD010000020.1:0-73181 GCA_048262455.1 Rhodobacter sp. | reverse complement strand
CGACCATGGAGTGGGCAAAATGTTCGAGGATTGCCCGGTCCACCTCGTCGACCCGGGTCTCCGCCGCTGCCTGCTCAACGCTGGCCTCCGCCTCCTCGTCGAACGTGGCGAGCATGGCCATGGCTTTGATGTTGCCTGACAGCGCACACGCGACCAGCCGCTTGGCTGCAGCCTCAGCCTTGCTGACTACCTTCTCGCGGCCGCCCTCTTTCACGGAGATCTTCGACTGCAGCTCCCGCTTCATGCTGGCCTTGAAGCCTTTCGCTCCTTTCGGCCGGCCCTTCGGGTTGCCCGACTGGCCTTTCTTGAAGCGGGTGTGCCTGGGCGGCTTGCCGTAGCCGACGGGCTCATCATTCTCCTCATCATGCGTCGACATGGTCAGCCTCCCTGGCATCAGCGGCGGCTACCTTGCCGGCGCATGTGTTCCAGGTCTCCCCCGAGGTGGCATGCACCGCCTCCTCGCCCGTCAACTCCTGCCAGCGGCGGATGGCCACGTCGACGTAGAGCGGGTCAAGCTCGATCAGCCGTCCGCTGCGCCCGGTTTTCTCCGCCGCCAGCAGTGTGGCGCCGGACCCGCCGAAGCAGTCGAGCACCACGTCGCCGCGATGGCTGACGTCCATCAGCGCGTCCGCGACCAGCGCCGTCGGCTTGACGGTGGGATGATCCACCAGGTCGGCCTCCCGGCTCTTGCCGAAGGTGTTCACGCCGGCGTAGTCCCAGACGTTGGTCCGGTTCCGGCCATGCTTGCCGAGTTGCACGTTGTTGATGTGCGACGCGCCCGGCTTGCGGAAGATGCAGACCAGCTCGTGCTTGGACCGGTACAGGCTTCCCATGCCGCCGTTGGTCTTGTTCCAGACGCAGAGGTTGATGAGCTCGAGACCGCAGCCCTTGCCGGCGGTGATCAGGTCGCTCACGTGACGCCAGTCCATGCAGATCATTGCGACGCCGCCATCGGACAGGTGAGCGATCGCTTGCCGAATGAACGCGGAGAGGAAGGCGCCAAACTCAGTTTCGCTCATTTCGCCGGAGGCCATGGCGAACTCCCGGTGGCTTGTCGCCTTACCACTTCGCACATGACCGTTCACCGGCACGTTGAAAGGAGGATCTGTGAAGACCATCCGCGGCTTCTCCTCTGCGCCCAGCACAGCCCGGTAACTCACCTCCTGCAACGCGTCACCGCAGAAGAGCCGATGCCGCCCGAGCACCCAAAGGTCGCCAGGCTGCGCAACCGCGGGTCGCGACGCGTCGCTTTCCTCTACCTCCTCCGGCGGCGCCACCTCGGCGCTCCCGGCCCCATCGATCACCAGATCGATCTCCGGCAGATCGAACCCGGTCACTGTCAGATCGAAACTGAGTTCGTCCTCGAGGCTCAGCTCCATCAGGTCCGCGAACTCGATCTGCAGCGCGTCGCGGTTCCAGTCGGAGAGTTCTGCCAATCGATTGTCCGCGATGCGCAGAGCACGGGTCTGCGCCTGCGTCAGATGATCCACGCGGACCGTCGGCACCGCCGCCATGCCGAGCTGCCTGGCCGCTTCGACACGGCCATGCCCGGCCACGATCTCGCCGCCCGCGGTGATCAGGATCGGGACGACGAAGCCGAACTCCTTGATGGACTGCGCGATCCGGCCGAGGTTCTTGTCCGTGTGACTGCGGGGGCGGTTCACGTAGCCCGTCAGCTCCTTGAGCGGCCGGTGCACGATCTCTCGTGCCATCCAGACGAGAGGCGTCTGACCTTCCTGGCGCAATTGGTTCAGTTCTTCAGACATGACAGATTTTCCTTTCTAACGAGGTCATCCCGGTAAAATCCGGCCCTAGAAGGCGGCAGGCACTGCCTGCCGCCCGTCAGGACCCGTGAAGTAGCTGCTCCAGTGCTCTGACGGGATTGGCCCGACGGGAAAGGTGCTGCCAAGATTCTGCTACGCCCGTGGCGCGGCGAAATGGAGTTATGAATGTTGAAATTTCGAGTCAATAGTATTTTGAAAAAAAATTCGTTGACTAAAGTAATGGGAGTGCAGATCGCGATAACACATGTTATCAATTCGTTAACTCTTCGGGACACTTTCTTTGTAACTTGGGCCCGACATCCCAAGCCAAAGCTTGGAATTCCGACTGGACTACTGCGCGGAACCACGCATCCATGCTGCTACGCCCGGAGCCACCCCGGGCGCTCCTCGGTACCGGGCCGGCATTCCGCTGACCCATCCGCTCACGAGGAGAGACCCATGCCGAAGACGACCAAGATCCAGAACCTGCGCCAGATGCTGGAAAAGCCTGCCGGGGCGAACATTGACGCCCTTTGCCAGGCGACGGGGTGGCAGGCCCATTCGGTGCGTGCCGCCGTCACCGGGCTGCGCAAGGCCGGCTACACCGTGGAACGGGAACCCGCGAAGAGCGGCGGCTTCGTCTACCGGATCATCGCTGCGCCGGGAGCCGCGCAGTGATCTGCGTGGCGGATCTCGAGACCATGGACCGGGCCGCGCTTGTCGCGGCCTGGGCCACCCTCTTCGGCAAGCCCGCGCCCAAGGGTATGAGCAAGCCCTTCCTGCGGCGCTTCCTCGCCACCGAGCTCCAGCTCCGCCAGACCGGCGGCCTGCCCCGCCCCCTGGTGGCGGCGTTGAAGCGGGCGCCGGAGAAGACGACGCGCGCGGCTCCGGGCCTGAAGCCCGGCGGCAGGTTGCTGCGGGAATGGAACGGTATGACCCACGTCGTCGAAGTCACGGAGACCGGTTTCCTCTGGAACGGCCAGACCTGGCGCTCGCTCTCCGTGATCGCCCGCGAGATCACCGGTGCCCACTGGTCTGGCCCGCGCTTCTTCGGTCTCAAGGGGAAGACTGCCGCATGAGCCGTCCGGTGACACGCTGCGCGATCTACACCAGGAAGTCCTCGGACGAGGGGCTGGGCCAGGAGTTCAACTCGCTCGATGCCCAGCACGAAGCCTGCGCTGCCTATATTGCCAGTCAGCGCCACGAGGGCTGGAAGCTGCTCCCGGCGCGCTACGACGACGGCGGCATCTCCGGCGGCACATTGGAGCGGCCGGCCCTGCAGCGGCTGATGGCCGAGATCGACGCCGGCCGCGTCGACATGGTGGTGGTCTACAAGATCGATCGCCTGACGCGCTCGCTGGCGGACTTCGCCAAGCTGGTGGAGCGGCTGGAGGCGGCAGGCTGCTCCTTCGTCTCCGTCACCCAGGCCTTCAACACCTCCTCGTCCATGGGGCGGCTGACCCTCAACGTGCTGCTGTCATTCGCCCAGTTCGAACGCGAGGTCACCGCCGAGAGGATCCGCGACAAGATCGCGGCATCCAAGAAGAAGGGGCTCTGGATGGGCGGCGTCTGCCCGCTGGGCTACGACCCGCACCCCGATCCGAACCGCCGGGAGCTGGTGGTCAATGACGCAGAGGCGCAGGTGGTCCGCAACCTGTTCGACCTCTATCGTCAGCACGGCTGCCTGAGTGCGGTGACTGCAGAAGCTGATCGTCTCGGCCTGCGCTCAAAGCGCACCCGCTTCTCGACGGGACGGGTACAGGGTGGCAACCGGATGAGCCAGGGCCGAATCCACCGGCTTCTGACCAACCCCGTTTACCGGGGACGGATCCGGCACAAGGAGCAGACCTACCCCGGCACCCACCCGGCGATCATCGACGAGCCGCTTTGGGACGAGGTGCAACAGCGGCTGCAGGCGGCCAGCGCGAGGCGCCGCGGCGCGGCCCCCGGTGCCCCGGTGGAGATGATCGCGCCGCTCAAGGGCAAGATGCGCGACGACACCGGCGACCTGCTCACGCCGACGCACACCCAGCGCCGGGGCAAGCGGCTGCGGTACTACGTCTCGAACCGGCTGATCTCTGGTGGGACGGACCCTTCCGCTTGGCGGCTGTCTGCGAAGGATCTCGAGCGGGTAGTCTCTGGTGCTATCGCCGCACATCTCGGCGAATGTGCACGGAGCCACCAGGGCCTCGTCGATCCGGATGTTCTGCAGGTGGCGGCCGCGGCCGAGGCGCTCGAGAGGCTCGCGGCGCGGATCGCGCAGGAAGGCATCGCGGCATCCGCTCCCTTGATCCGACAAGCTGTCATCGCACCGGGCGAGCTGCAGGTGGAACTGGAACCAGGCGCGCTCGCTCAAGCCGCGGGAATTACCAGCGCCCTCGCCCCATCCCTCCTCCTGGTCCAGCGTGACGTCCACTGCCGCCGCCGCGGCGTGGAGATGAAGATCATCGTGGGCGACACCGCAGCCGCGCCCGATCCGGTCCTGATCCGCGCTCTGCGCAACGCCCACGACTGGGCCGCCCGCCTCCGCGCCGGCACACCTCTCCAGAAGCTGGCGCGCACGGAGGGCATCGCGGAGCGGTACCTGGCGCGGATCGTCCATCTCGCGGGCCTCTCGCCGCGCCTTCAGCAGGCAATTCTCGACGGCACGCAGCCGCCCGATCTCACCCTGCGCAAGCTCCTCCAGGCGCCGCTGCCGCTCGACTGGCAGGCGCAGGAAAGACTGCTGAGGTTCAGCGCCTAAGCGGCATTCCCTGATACCGCCGCGACGCGTCCTGTTCCGGCGGAATGCTTTCCCTGTTACCGATAGAATAATCCCTGTTCAGATCTGCAGGGAAATCACTGGTAAACCCTTGCTGTGTTAGCGGTTTATCTGCCGAACTCAGGTGGTTTGGATGCTGTTTCCGCGAAATTCCCTGTAAATCGCCTGCTAGCAGGGAAAGACCGCAGAAAACGCACCCGCCCTAGAGGCGAATTGAGACCGTGGCAGGTTGTGCAGGAAAATCGACGCCCAACCTGCGTCTCAGAGGAGGAGGCACGTGCGCAAGCCACGGGAATTCCGGGAGGAATTCGCCTGTTTCCGATGTGGGGAAAGGAGACGTTTGTCAGTGGCGGAGCGACAGGGATTCGAACCCTGGAGACGGTCTCCCGCCTACACACTTTCCAGGCGTGCGCCTTCGACCACTCGGCCACCGCTCCGTTGGGCGGTCGATTAGCAGGGAATCGCGGGGAAGGGCAAGCGGTTGAGGGCGGGGTGGGGCAAGTTTCCCGTGGCGGGGTGCGGGGCGGCGGTGCGGGGGGCGCGGGTGGCGACCAAACGCCTACCGGAGGCTACGCCCCCTCCCCCGCCTCGCCGGAAGTTCCGGCCTCTTCCGCCGGCTCGTCCGGGGCCGCCTCTTCCGGCGCCGGCGGCAGGGCGCGGCGCAGGGCCTCGGGGTTGCGCAGCCAGATGTCCTGCTGGGCGAAGGGGATCTCGATCTCCTCCTCGGCGAAGCGCTCGGCGATGCGGTGGCGGATCTCGCTGCGCACGGAGACGCCGTAGTTGATGTCGCGCAGCACCACGCGGACCTGGAAGTCCAGGCTGGAGGCGCCGAAGTCCAGGAAGTCCACCGCCGGCGCCGGGTCCAGCGCCACCAGGGGGTGCTCCATCGCGATGTCCAGCAGGATCGCCTCGACCTTGCGGGTGTCCGTGCCGTAGGCCACCCCCACCGGCACCGTGACGCGGCCGACGTTGTTCAGGCGGGTCCAGTTCTTCACCGCGCCGGAGATGAAGTCGGCGTTGGGCACAATAACGTCGTTGCGGTCGAAGGTTTCGATCCGGGTGGAGCGGACCGAGATGTCCTTGACGATGCCCATGTGGCCGCCGACCTCGATCCAGTCGCCCTCGGCCACCGGGCGTTCCACCAGCAGGATGATGCCGGAGATGAAGTTGCTGACGATGTTCTGCAGGCCGAAACCGATGCCCACCGAGAGGGCGCCGAAGACGATGGCCAGCCCCGACAGGTCGATCCCGGCGGTCGAGATGCCCACCACCGCCGCCAGGATGATCCCGACGTAGCCGACGCCCGAGATGATCGCGTTCTGCCCGCCCGGGTCGATCTTGGTCTTGGGCAGCACCGTCGACTTCAGCGCCCCCTGCAGCAGCCGGGTGGCGGCGAAGAGCAGCGCGAAGATCACCAGGAAGGCGAAGAAGCTGGAGGGCGAGATCCGCGTCTCGCCGATGGCGAAGCCCTCGCGAAAGCGCGCCCAGACCTCGGTCAGGTCGGCGATGCGCGCGCCCCAGATCAGCGCGAAGAGCGGCACGGAGGCCAGCACCAGCGCGAAGCTGATGAGGCTGGGGGTCAGGGCCTCGGCCGCCTCGTCGGTGGTGCGGCGGGTGAAGAGGGCGAAGAGCTCCACCACGATGTCGTGCAGCACCCGCAGGAGGCTCAGCAGCGCCAGGGTCAGGGCCGTGGCCACCGTCACGTGCAGGGCGGCGTTCAGGTAGCCCACCGCCGCCGCGAAGGGCGCGGCCACGCCGATCGCCACCAGCGCCTGGCCGATCAGCCGCTGGCCGCGCTGCGAGAAGCTGAGCGTGTCCTCGCCCTGCATCGCCGCCCGGACCGAGCCCACCAGGATCCGGCCCACTCGCAGGTAGGTCAGCCCGGTCAGCAGGATCAGCGGGAAGTACATCACCGCGCGGGTGGCGGCAGAGTAGTCCTCGATCTCCACCAGCGTGTCGAGGATCAGCAGCAGCCCCACCAGCACCCCGAAGACCAGCGTGAACAGCCGCATCTCGCGGGCCCGGTCCAGCGTGCCCGGCAGCGGCTGCGGCGCGTCCGGGTGCAGCGGGTACAGCCGCAGGCCCAGCCAGCGCGCCCCGAAGATCGCCACCCCCAGCAGCGGCAGCGCCTGCATCAGCAGGGCGCCGCGCAGGCCCAGCATCCCCGTGGCCACCAGCGCCGCCGACAGCAGCAGGATCCCCAGCACCGGCAGCACCACCTGGAACAGCGAGGTGATGAAGGCCGCCAGCCAGCGCGCCCTGCCTTTAGAGCGGTTCATCACCGCCTGGGTCAGCCGCACCATGGTCGCCCGGCCCCGCATCAGCAGCACCGCCGCGATGGCGAGGTACAGCAGGGTCTGCGGCCATTGCTCGCGCAGGGTGGCGCGGCGCGCGTCCGAGGACCATTGCGCCCGCATCTCGTCCCAGATCGCCATGCCGCTGGCGGCCAGTTCCGTCACCGCCTCGGGCCAGAGCGCCGGGTTCACCGGGGCCGGGCCGATGCGTAGCATCTCGCCCGCCTGCCGGGTGCGGATCAGCGCGTCGATCTGGCGGATCAGCCCCTCGGCCCGGCGCAGCGCCTCCTCGGCGGCGCGCACCGGGGCCAGCGCCTGGGTCAGCTGGGCGTTCAGGCTTTCGCGGCGGGCGGCGATCTCCTCGGGTTCGGTCTCGCCTTCCGCGGGCTTGGCGCCGAGGGCGGCGATCTGCTCGCGCAATATCTCGATGCGGGCGGCGTTGATCCCCTGGGCGGCGATGAAGCGCTCGCGCCAGGCGGCCATCTCCCGGCGCAGCGACTCCAGCGCCTCGTTCGAGGCACGCGCGGCCCCCACCGCCTCCTCGGCGCGGGTCGCCACCGGCTCCCACGCCGTGTAGTCGGGCGCGATCTGCTCCTGCGCCGCCGCCGGCGCGGCGAAGGGCAGCGGCAGCCACGGCGCCGCCAGCCCGGCCATCAGCAGGCCGAGCGTCAGTAGCGCGATGCGCAGGGCGGTCATGCTTCCTCGAAGACGTCCGGCAGCGCCCGCGGGGCGCGGTCCAGCCAGTCGGGCACCGGCAGCCCCTTTTCCTTCAGGAAGGCGGGGTTATACAGCTTGGACTGGTAGCGGGAGCCATAGTCGCAAAGCACCGTGACGATGGTTTTGCCCGGCCCCATCTCGCGCGCCATGCGCACGGCGCCGGCAATGTTGATGGCGGTGGACCCGCCCATGCACAGCCCCTCGTCCTTCAGCAGGTCGAAGACATAGGGCAGCGCCTCGGCGTCGGGGATCTTGTAGGCGAAATCCGGGGTCAGCCCCTCGAGGTTCGCGGTGATCCGGCCCTGGCCGATCCCCTCGGTGATCGAGGAGCCTTCCGAGCGGAACTCACCATGCGCGTAGTAGTCGAACAGCGCCGCGCCCTCGGGGTCGGCGAGGCCGATCTTGACCCCCCTGCCCTGCAGCGCCTCGGCGACCCCCGCCAGCGTCCCGCCGGAGCCGACGGCGCAGATGAACCCGTCGAGCCGGCCGCCGGTCTGCTCCCACAGCTCCGGCCCGGTGGTCTCGACGTGGGCCTGCCGGTTGGCGGTATTGTCGAACTGGTTCGCCCAGATCGCGCCGCCCGGCTCGGTCTTCGCCAGCGCCTCGGCCAGCCGGCCCGAGTATTTCACGTAGTTGTTCGGGTTGCGGTAGGGCACCGCGGGCACCTGCACCAGCTCTGCCCCGGCCAGGCGGATCATGTCCTTCTTTTCCTGGCTCTGGGTCTCGGGGATCACGATGACCGTCTTGAACCCCATGGCGGCGCCCATCAGCGCCAGGCCGATGCCGGTGTTGCCGGCGGTGCCCTCGACGATGGTGCCGCCGGGCTTCAGCAGCCCCCGCTTCACCGCGTCGCGGATGATGTACAGCGCCGCGCGGTCCTTGACCGACTGGCCGGGATTGAGGAACTCCGCCTTGCCGTAGATGTCGCAGCCGGTGGCTTCCGACACCGCTTTCAGCCGGATCAGGGGCGTCTTGCCCACCGCGTCCGGCAAATCCTTGTAGATCTGCATGGTCCGTTCCTCGCCAGCGCCGTTCCGCGGTGTCTAGGACGCGGCGAGGCGGAACTCAAGCTTCGGCCCGTAGCCGCGCGCGGTTGGCCGCCAGCCAGAGGGCGCTGATCAGCAGGGGCCCGCTGCGCGCCTCGCCGGTCTCCACCAGCCGCATCAGCGCGTCGAAGGGCAGCAGGTGGGCGCGGATGTCCTCGTGCTCGTCCTCGGCGCCGCCGATGCCCGCGGCGCTGTCCGGCAGGTCCGCCAGCGCGGCGTAGGTAAAGACGTATTCCGTCACCGCCCCCGGCGAGGGGTAGTAGTGGCCGATCCATTCCAGCCGCCCCAGCTCCAACCCCGCCTCCTCGCGCGCCTCGCGGCGGATCGCCGGCTCCGGCTCCTCGCCCGCGTCGATGCGGCCCGCGATCGGCTCCAGCAGCCAGGACCGCCGGTCGCCGCGCACGTAGGGGCCAAAGCGGAACTGCTCCACCACCAGCACCCGGTCGCGCACCGGGTCGTAGGGCAGCACCGTCACCGCGTCGGACATGACGAAGCCGGCGCGGGTCACCGTCTCGCTGCGGCCGCCACCGAAGCGGCGAAAGCGCAGGTCCTGCTCCTCCACCGCGAAGAAGGCGCTGTAGGGCCGCCGCCGCGCCAGCACCTCGACGTCGCCCGGCGCCGGGTCGTCCGGCCGCGCCGCCTCGGCCTGCGCGCGCACCCAGGCGGAAGCGCGGGTCATGGCAGCGGGGTGGTCGCGGCCGGCGGCGTCGGGGGTAACGTGCCCGGCGCGGGCCAGCACCTCCTCTGCCGCGCGCAGCGTCGGCGCGCCCCAGCCCTGCGCCCAGAGCGCCAGGTCCCAGGGCCCGCCCGGGCTCCAGCGCCCGGGGCGGGGCACGTAGATCTCGGCCGGCATCTCGCCGGTGTCGGTGGTCACGTTCACCGCCTGCCGGTCGTAGCCGAACATCGCCTCGTAGAAATCAAGCCGCTCCCGGTCCGCCTCCGAGGCATCCTCCAGCAGCAGCCCCTCCGCCGCCTCCCCCGGCGCCGGCACCAGCAGCGGGAACACCTCGCCCGCCGCCTGCCGCACCTCGTGCTCCGCCAGGCTCGCCGGCCGGGTGGTGGCGCGGCTGCCGTCCGACAGAACCGCGCGCAGCAGCGGCGCGTGGCGCAGGGTGCCGAACAGGAACAGCGCCACCGTCAGGACCAGCGCCGCGCCGCGGCCTCCGCGATCAGCCCCGCCGCCAGCCCGCCCAGCACCAGCGCGCCCCAGACCTCGAACGGCTGCAGGTAGACCGCGTCGTCCATGGCGATCTGCACCATGTCCTTCAGCGCCGCCACCGGGTCGCCGCCATAGGCCTTGCGCATGGCCCGGCGCAGCATCTCGTAGCCGGAGAAGACCAGCAGCATCCAGAACACCAGGATCGCCGCGGCGCCCAGCCCGTAGCCGGGGGCAAGGTTCCACCCCCCGCCCGCGCGCCGGCCGAGAAAGCGCCAGCCGACCAGCAGCCCCAGCCCCGCCGAGATCTCGCGGAACCAGCCGATCCGGGTCTCCGGCGGCAGGTGCGGCACGACGAGATGCGCGACGCCCCAGCCCAGCAGGGCCATGACGAGGGCAGAGATCAGCTTGGCGGCGGTGGGCATGACAGGCTCCTTTCGCGCGGCAATCTCCCCCGCGCGGCCGGCGGCGGCAAGCAGCCCGGCGCAGAAGGGGCGCGGCTGTACCGGCGGCGACACAGGGGGGGTTGGCGGATGTGGCCTGGCCGGGTCGCCCCCACCCGCCATCGCCGTAGGGCGGGGTTCACCCCGCCAAGGCGCAACGTGAGCCTGCCCGTGGGCTGGCGCTGCTGCCCTCAGGCAAGGGCGCTTGATCCCACCCAAATTCGCGCACAGAATGAGCGTTGCCCCGCGGGTGACACAGCGCCAGCCCGCCGGAACGGGCAGGCGCTCGCCCCCGCGCCTTCGGCTTGTTCGGGGGCTGATCAGCGCATTGTTCGGATGCAGCGGTAGGGCGGGGTTCACCCCGCCATGGCGCAACACCAGCCAGCCCGTGGGGATGGGCAGGCGCTCGCCCCGCGCCTACGGCTTGTTCGGGGGCTGGTCAGCGCGTCGTTCGAAGGCGGTAGGGCGGGGTTCACCCCGCCACCCCGCTCAAGCCATCAAATCCATATCCAGCCGAATGTAATCCCCACGATAAATCACATCCGCCAGATAGATAATCGTCCCCGCCCCGTCACACAGCACCCGCCGGACATCCGCGATCGGATCGCTGATCGACAGGTCCAGCAGCCGCGCCGTCTCCATCCCGCACTTCCCGATCAGCATGGTCTGCCGCGCCATGCGCACGTCGATGTCGGGCTCGCTGAACAGCACCGGCAGCGCCAGCTCGCTGCGCAGGCGCTTTTCGTGCCGGGCGAAGACCGGACGCGCGAAGTAGAGCGTGATGATGCAGTAGCGCTGGCCGTCGCGGGCGTGCATGCGGCGGATCATGTGGTAGCCCTCGGGGGCCGGGGTGCCGATCATGACGTTCTCGGGCAGGTCCGCCTCGCGGTCGTCCATGGGCACCAGTTCAGGCACGTCCCCGCGGTACATCTCGATCAGGTCGGCCAGCCGGGTCTCGACCTTCAGCGGCCGGGTCATCTGCGGCTGCGGCAGCACCGTGGTGCCGCGCCCGCGCTGGGGGGCGAGCAGCCCGTCGGTCTCCAGCAGCTTGACCGCCTGGCGCACGGTGATCTTGGCCACGCCGAACTCGGCCGCGAGGTCGGTGAGGGTGGGCAGCAGCTCTCCCTCCTTCCAGGCGCCCTCGGCGATGCGCTGGCGCAGCACCTCGGCCAGTTGCAGGTAGAGCGGGGCGCGGCTGTGGCGAAGCGGGTCCTGCGGCATTCTTCCCTCCACGGCGGCAACTCTGGATAAGTTCTACTTTTAGGTTTTTTGGCTTGCATGCAAGAGGCGCCCCCGATTAAACCTATAAACAGAACTTTAAGATTGCCGCGGTCAACCGCGTCTTGCCGTGCCGGGGGGACATGGACGGATACGACTACATCGTGATCGGATCGGGCACCGCCGGATCGACCGTGGCGAGCCGCCTGACCGAGGATCTTTCTTGCCGGGTGCTGGTGCTCGAGGCGGGGGAGGCGGACCGGGGGTTCTGGCTGCGCCTGCCGGTGGGCTACTTCAAGACGATCTACAACGCCAAGGTCTCGCACCTCTACCGCAGCGAGCCGGACGAGGGCATCGGCGGGCGCCGCATGGACTGCCCGCGCGGCCGGGTGGTGGGGGGATCGTCCTCGATCAACGGGCTGATCTACATCCGCGGCCAGCGCGAGGACTTCGACGACTGGGAGGCGATGGGCGCCACCGGCTGGGGCTCGCGTGACGTGCTGCCGCATTTCCGCAATGTCGAGACCTACGCCGGCCCGCCCTCGCAGTTCCGGGGGGCGCACGGGCCGCTGCAGGTCTCGGACCTGCGCAACGACAACCCCGCCTGCCGCGACTGGCTGGAGGCCGCGCGCAGCACCGGGCTGCCGGACAATTCCGATTTCAACGGCGAAAGCGCCTATGGCATCGGCGCCTACCAGCTGACGCTGCGGGGCCGCTGGCGCGACAGCGCCGCCTCGGCCTTCCTGAAGCCCGCGCTGGCACGGCCCAACCTTGTGCTGGAGACCGGGGCCCATGTCACCGAACTGGTCTTCGAGGGCTCCCGCGCGACCGGCGTGCGCTACGTCAAGGACGGCCAGCCGCAGGAGGCGCGGGCCGAGGCCGAGGTGCTGGTCTGCGCCGGGTCGGTGCAGTCGCCGCAGATCCTGCAACTGGCGGGCATCGGTCCGGCGGACCTGCTGCGCAAGCACGGCATCAAGGTGCGCCACGACGCGCCGGAGGTGGGCGAGAACCTGCAGGACCACCTGCAGATGCGCACCATCGTGGAGCTTTCGGACCGCCGCGACTCCCTGAACGATCATGTCCGCCACCCGGTGCGGCTGGCGCGGATGGGGCTGCAATGGCTGCTGGATTCCTCGGGTCCGCTGACCGTGGGCGCGGGGCAGGTGGGCGGCGCGGTGCGGACCAAGTACGCCAAGGGCGACCGCCCGGACCTGCAGCTGTTCGTCATGCCGCTGTCGGTGGACAAGCCGGGCGCGCCGCTGCACCGCTACTCGGGCTTCACCACCTCGCTGTGGCAGTGCCACCCGGAAAGCCGCGGCAGCATCCGCATCGACAGCGACGACCCGCTGCGCGACCCGCTGATCCGCCCCAACTACCTAAGCACCCAGCTGGACCGCGACGTGATCGTCGAGGGCGTCCGCATGGTGCGCGAGATCTACCGCCAGCCCGCCTTCCGCGACCGCTGGCGGCGCGAGGTGGTGCCGGGCGACGACGTGACCACCGACGAGGACATCCTGGCAGCCGTGCGCAAGGCCGCCAGCACCGTCTACCACCTTGTCGGAACCTGCCGCATGGGCAGCGACGCCGGCGCGGTGGTGGACCCGCAGCTTCGGGTCAACGGGGTCGAGGGCCTGCGGGTGATCGACGCCTCGGTGATGCCGAGGATCACCTCGGCCAATACCAATGCCCCCACCTACATGATCGCCGAAAAGGCGGCCGCGATGATCCGCGAGGCGGGGACCGAACCGGCAGGGCAGAGCAGATTTGCAGTGGAGGAGAACTGAAATGAAACATGCAATCAAGGCGTTCGCGCTGGGTGCGGCCATGGCCGCGGGCCCGGCGATGGCGCAGGACACCAACCCCTTCGACTGGCGTTCCGTGCCGGACAAGGACGGCCAGATCCAGATGAAGATCGGTCACTCGGTCAACATGGAATGGTCCTCGCACACCGCCACGCTGAAGCGGTTCGCGGAACTGGTCTCGATCTACACCGACAACGAGATCAAGCCAGAGATCTTCCCCGGCTCGCAGCTGGGCGGCGAGCGCGAGATGGTGCAGCAGACCCGCCAGGGCGCGCTGCAGGTGACGCTGCCGGCCACCAACAACCTGGCCGCGCTGGCGCCCTCGCTGAACGTCTTCATCCTGCCTTACCTCGCCACGTCGACCCAGCAGGTGAACTACCTGCAGGACGAGCTGACGCCCTTCCTGGTGCCGCGCGTCATCGACGAGGCCGGCGTGCGCATCGTGGGCTGGGAAAACTCCGGCTGGCGGGCGTTCTTCTACAAGTCGGACGAGCCGATCACCAAGCCGTCGGACCTGGCCAACCTGAAGATGCGCGTGCCGCCGAACCCGATCATGATCGGCAGCTACGAGGCCTGGGGCGGCAACCCGACCCCGATCGCCTGGACCGAGCTGTACAACGCGCTGCAGCAGGGCGTGGTCGAGGGCGGTGACAACCCGGTGACCGACGTGATCGGGATGAAGTTCCACGAGGTCATCAACCGCATGACCACCTTCCACTACACCATCCTGACCCACCCGATCGTGGTCTCCGAGCGCTGGTTCCAGGGCCTGTCGGAAGAGCATCAGGCGGCGATCCTGCGGGCCGGCGAGGAAGCCACCCAATACATCCGCTGGTGGCAGCCGCTGGACGAGGAGAAGTGGTGGGCCGAGGCCGAGAAGGCCGGCGTGACCATCACCGCCATCGAAGACGAGACCGAGTGGCTGGAAAAGGCCCGGGCGATCTGGCCCGAGTACTACAGCGCCATCGGCCCGGACGGCGAAGAGGTCGTGAACAAGGCGCTCGAGGTGCTCGAGGCCTATCCCGGCGACAAGTAATCCGCGTCGGCCCGGCGCGCGGGCGTGCGCCGGGCCGCTGCCTTCCAGCAGGGGGACGAGATGAGATTTCTGAGGCTTGCTCTCTTCGGGCTGGCGGCCCTCGGGCTTGCCGTCATGGTGGGGGCGCTGTTTCTCCAGGTGCTGGCGCGGGAATTGCGCTGGGCCGTCGACTGGACCGAGGAACTGGGGCGCTTCGCCTTCATCACCATGGTCTTCATCGCCGCCGCCTACGGGACGCTGACCCGCACGCACCTGCGCGTGTCGGTCTTCTCGGACCTGATGGCGCGGGTGGTGGGGCCGCGGGCGATCCAGTTCGTGCACACCGTGATCCTGGTGGGCTTTGCCGGGGTGATGGTGGTCTATTCCTGGCTGAACTTCACCGACGGGCTGCGCTATCCCAACATCTCGCCGGCCATCGGGTTCAACCAGAACCACCTGTTCATCGCCATGTGCGCGGGCTTCGTGATCATCCTGATCCTGCACCTGCGCGACCTCGCGATCCTCGTGCGCGGAGGCACGCTCGATGAGTGACGTGACGCTGATCCTGATGATCGGCTTTCCCATCCTGCTGGTGATCGGCCTGCCGATCTACGCCGCGCTCGGCATCACCGGGCTGGCGGTCAGCTATGTCACCAACGCCCCCATGGTCTTTGCCACCCAGAACGTGCTGAACGGGCTGGACAAGTTCGCGCTTCTGGCGATCCCCGGCTTCATCCTGGCCGGCAACATCATGGAGAAGGGCGGCATCACCGAGGACATCATCGGCATCTTCCGGCAGGCCTTCGGGCATATTCCCGGCAGTCTCGGGATGGTAACGATCATGTCCTGCATGTTCTTCGCCGCGATCTCGGGCTCGGGCCCCGGCACGGTGGCGGCGATCGGCGCGATCATGATCCCCTCGATGATCAAGTACGGCTATCCCGCGCCTTACGCCGCCTCTGTCTCTGCCACCGGGGGCACGCTGGGGGTGATGATCCCGCCGTCGAACCCGCTGATCATCTACGGCATCATCGCCAACGTCTCGATCGCCGACCTCTTCGCCGCCGGCATGTTGCCGGGGCTGTTCGTGGCCCTGCTGCTGGCCGCCGTCGCCTACATCCTCGCCCGCCGCTCCGGCGCGGTGATGGTGACGCCCGAGGGCGAGGGGCCGCGGGTCAGCATCTGGCGGCTGGTCTGGAAGGCGAAGTTCGCGCTGTTCCTGCCGGTCTTCATCCTCGGCGGCATCTACTCGGGCATCTTCACCCCGGTGGAGGCCGCGGTCTGCGCCGTGGTCTATGCCATCGTCGTCAGCCTCGTGGTCTACCGCCAGCTGACATGGGAGGGGCTGCGCCAGGCTTTCGAGGGCGCGGTGCGGCTGAGCGGGGCGCTGATGATCATCGTCGCCTGCTCGACCCTCTTCGCCACCGTGGTGACGCTGGAACGCATCCCGCAGGACGTGGTCGAGATGTTCGGTGGCATGACCGAAAGCGCCGTGGTGATCCTGCTGATGATCTGCGCGCTGCTGATCGTCATCGGCACCTTCATGGAGACGATCAGCGCCATCATCATCCTTGCGCCGATCCTCGTGCCACTGGTGAAAAGCTACGGCGTCGACCCGGTGCACTTCGGGATCATCCTGATCGTGACGGTCGAGATCGCCTTCCTGACGCCGCCGCTGGGGGTGAACCTGTTCGTCGCCAGCTCCATCGCCAACATCAAGTTCGAGAAGGTGGCCGTGGCCATCCTGCCCTTCGTCGCCACGCTGATCGCGGCGATGCTGGTGGTCATCTTCTTCCCGCAGCTCAGCCTGTGGCTGCCTGAAACCCTGCGAAGTCTGAGGTAAACCCATGACCATCGAAATCCGCAACCCGGCCCGCCCGGCCGAAACCGTCGCGCGCCACGAGGAGACCGCCGAGGCGGACCTGGACAAGGTGGTCGCCCGCGCCCGCGCGGCGCAGAAGGCCTGGGCCGAGGTGCCGCAGCCCGAACGCGGCCGGCTGGTGGGCCTCTACCTCGACGCGCTGGAAAAGCGCGCGGGCGACATCGCCGCCTCGATCACCGCCGAGATGGGCAAACTGCTGGGCGAGGCCAAGGGCGAGGTGGCCAAGGGCATCGGCGAGGGGCGCATGACCGTCGCCCGCGCCGGCGCGCCGATCGGCGAGGTGCTGCCCTCGCAGATGCCGGGCGTGGTGACCTATACCACCCGCCGCCCGCGCGGCGTGGTGCTGGGGATCAACCCGTGGAACTTCCCCTTCAGCACCCCCACGCGCAAGGCGATCCCGGCGCTGGTCTACGGCAACGCGATCATCCTCAAACCCGCCTCGCTGACCCCCGGCGCCATCGTCCTGATGGCCGAGATCGCCGCCGAGGTGCTGCCCGAGGGGCTGGTGCAGGCGGTGGTGGGCCCCGGCCGCATGGGGCAGGCGCTGGCAGAGCATCCGGGCGTCGACGCGGTCAGCTTCACCGGCTCGGTCGACGTGGGCAAGCGCGTGGCCGCCGCCGCCGCCGGGCACCTGGCGGAGATCAGCCTTGAACTGGGGGGCAAGAACCCCGCCATCCTGAACGACGCCAGCGACATGGGCCGCGCGCTTGACCAGATCACCGCCGCGGCGCTGGCGGTCTGCGGCCAGCGCTGCACCGCCGTCAGCCGGGTTATCGTGCAGGAGGACATCGCCGACGAGGTGATCGAGGGGCTGGCCGCCCGGGTTCGCGACATGACCCCCGGCGACGGCGCCAAGGAGGGCACCCGCATCGGGCCGCTGTCCAGCCGCCAGCAGCTGGAGGACGTGTCGGGCTTCGTCGAGCGCGCCCGCAAGGAGGGCGCCCGCGTCGCGGCCGGCGGCGAGGCGCCGCAAAGCGCCGAGGGCGGATACTTCTACGCCCCCACCGTGGTCGCCGACGTCACCCGCGACATGGAGATCGCGCGGCAGGAGGTCTTCGGCCCGGTGATCTCGGTGCTGCGGTACAAGGACGTGGACGAGGCGCTGTCGATCGCCAACGACGTGGCCTTCGGGCTGTCCTCCTGCCTCTACTCGGAACGCGCGCCGGTGATCGAGGCCTTCCTCGCCCGCAGCGAAAGCGGGATGCTGCACGTGAACCTCGGCAGCTTCCCCGAGAACCACGTGCCCTTCGTGGGCGTGAAGGACAGCGCCATGGGGGTCGGCGGGTCCAACGGCGCCTCGACGATCCAGTTTTACACCACCGAGCACGCGGTCTACCGAAAGGCGCAGGCATGACCACGGGCCGCGCCTGCCTGACCGTGCGGCCCGAGGACAACGTGACCACGCTGCTGGACACCTGGGTGGACAGCGACCGGCTGTCCACCGGGCTGCGGATCGCCACCGGCGTGCCCTTCGGCCACAAGGTGGCGCTGCGCGACATCGCGGCGGGGGCGGAGGTGGTGAAATACGGGGTGGTGATCGGCCGGGCGCAGGCCGACATCGCGGCGGGGGAGCATGTGCATGTCCACAACGTCGCCTGAGACGAACCCGGTGCTGGGCGAGGGCTGGCTGCGCGCCGACGGCCGCAAGGGGCTGCGCAACCACGTGGTGGCCTTCTCGACCGTGGCCCTTGCCGACGCGGTGACGCGGCGGGCGGCGGCGGCGGTGCCGGGGGTGCTGGCCCTGACCCCGCAGTTCGAGCGCGGGCTGCGCGGCGTGGATGCCGAGGCGCAGGCGCAGGCGGTGCGCGACGTGGCGCGGCACCCGAACGTGGGCGCGGTGCTGCTGGTGGCGCACGACCGCGCGGCGGCCGAGGGGCTGCGCGCCTCGCTGAAGGATGCGGGCACGCCGCTGGTGGTGCGCGCGCTGATGGACTGTGCGGGCGTCGGCGCGGCGGCCGAGACCTTCGCCGGGGACCTGCGCGGGCTGAGCGAACAGGCGGCGCAGGCGCGGCGGGTGCCGCTGGCGCTGGGGGACCTGACCGTGGCGCTGGAATGCGGCGGGTCGGATGCTTCCTCGGCGGTCTGCGCCAACCCCGCCATCGGCCGCCTCGTGGACCGCCTGATCGCGGCGGGCGGCACGGCGATCGTATCCGAAACGGCCGAGTTCCTCGGCGGCGAGGAGGTGGTGCGCCGGCAGTCGGCCACGCCCGAGGTCGCCAAGGCGATCCTCGCCTGCCTCGCCCGCGAGGAACGGCTGATGCTGGAGACCGGCGAGGACTTCCGCGGCGTGAACCCCACCCGCGAGAACATCGAGGCCGGGCTGACCACCCTGACGGAAAAGACCATGGGCGCGGTCAGCAAGATCGGCCGCAGCGACTTTGCCGGGTGCCTCGGCTTCGGCGAGCGGCCCTCGCGGCCGGGCCTGTGGTTCATGGACACGCCGTTCTTCAGCCCCACGTCGCTGAGCGGCATGGCGTTGGGCGGCGCGCAGGTGGGGCTGTTCGCCATGGGGGTGTTCAACCCCTCGGGCCTGCCGCTGATGCCGGTGCTGAAGATCTGCGGCAACCCGCAGACCCTGCGGACCTGGGCCGAGAGCATCGACGTGGACGTCTCGCACCTGTTGCGCGGCGAGGAGGACCTGGACGCCGCCGCCGACCGTATCGCCGGGGCTTTGCGCGGGGTGGCCGCGGGGCAGGAGACCTGTTCCGAGCGCCACGGCGAGGGCCAGCTGATCGTGCCACGCACGATCCCGGCGCTGTAGGGCGGGGTTCACCCCGCCTTGGCGCAACGTGAGCCTGCCCGTGGGGTGGCGCTGCTGGCTTTTGGCATGGGCGCTTCATCCCAGCCACATCCGCGCGCAGAATGATCGTCGCCCTGCAGCTCCAAAGCGCCAGCCCGCCGGAACGGGCAGGCGCTCGCCCCCGCGCCTCCGGCTCGTTCGGGGGCTGGTCAGCGCTTCGTTCGCAAGGGGTAGGGCGGGGTTCACCCCGCCGATGCGCGACGCAAGCCTGCCCGTGGGATGGCGCTGCTCACCTCCGGCAAAGGCGCTTTATCCCGGCCAAATCTGCGCACAGAATGAGCGTTGCCCTGCGGACGACAAAGCGCCAGCCCGCCGGGACGGGCAGGCGCTCGCCCCGCGCCTTCGGCTTGTTCGGGGCGCATCAGCGCTTCGGTCGGAGGAATGGTAGGGCGGGGTTAACCCCCGCCATGGCGCAACGCACGCCAGCCCGTGGGGTCGGGCAGGCGCCCCGCGCCTTCGGCTTGTTCGGGGCGCATCAGCGCTTCACTCGCCAGCGGTAGGGCGGGGTTCACCCCGCCACCCCCCTATCCGAAAGGCGCCTCCATGATCGGCCATATATCCCGCCGCACCTTCCGATAGGGCGCGCTCGCCGGATCGCTCGGATAACTCCCCGGCACCGCGACATACAGCACCTGCGACACCTCCGGCGCGAAACCCGCGTAGAAATGGTTGGTGGACTTCACCAGCAGCACCCGTTTCTCCGCCGGCTCGATCCCGAGATTGCGGAAGATGTCCGGCTCGAAGGCCTGGGTGCGGTTGCTGTTGACGATGATGTCGGTGTCCGTGCCCACCGGCCGCAATACCGCGCTTAGCCCCAGCGTGACCTTGCTGCCGCCGAAGGACTGCCACGCCGGGTCCGCCACCCGGCGCACCTCGAAGGTGCCGTCGATGGGCGGGCCGCTGCTGGCGTGGGTCTTGCCGCCGATCCGCATCTCCAGTTCCGTGCCTTCCCCGGCGCCCCGGGCGAGGCTGGCGGCCATCGGGTCCCAGAGCGTGGCGACGGCGAGGCCCTTCACCCCCGCCTCGATCAGCGCGGCGGTCAGGCGGGTGTTGTCGCCCGCGGTGCCGCCGCCGGGGTTGTCCCACATGTCGGCCAGCAGCAGCGGCGGGCCGTCCGCGGGGGCGTCGGCGGCGAAGGCGACGGCCTCTTCCAGGGTGATCGTGTCCATCTTGGTGGTGCCGCGCAGGGCGAACAGCTCTCGCCCCAGCCGCTCGGCAAGCGCCGCGCCATCAGCCGCCCGGTCATCGGTCACCACCATCATCCGGGTGCCCATCTCCGGCACGTCGGCGGCCATGAAGCCGTGGATCAGCGAGACCGACAGCACCCCGTCCTTGCCCTGCAGCGCCTTCATGCGGTCGACGAAAGAGCGCATCGGCTCGCGGCTGGTGGGGAAGACGTCGATCATCCGGCAGTCGAAGGTCGAGATCACCGGCCGCGTCCGGCCCCGCGCGGCGTCCAGCGCGAGGTCCACCACGTGCTCGGCCCTTGCCTCGAAATCGGTGTGGGGGAATTCGAGGAAGGCGGCGAGGATGTCGGACGCCTCTACCCGTTTCGCGGTCAGGTGGCTGTGGGGGTCCAGTTCCGCCGCGATCACCACGTCGGGGCCCACCATTCCGCGCACCCGGGCCAGCAGGTCGCCCTCGCAGTCGTCCAGCCCGCGCGCCACCATTGCCCCGTGCAGGCCCAGCACCACGCAATCCACCGGCAGGGCGGCGCGCAGCTGGCCGAGGATCTCGTCGCGCAGGGCCTCGTAGACGTCCAGCCGCACGTAGCCGCCGGGCTCTGCCCAGGCGGCGGTGCCCTCGATCACCTCCAGCCCGGGGTCCGCCGCCGCGCGTCGGCGCAGCACCGGGATCACCGCCGAGCAGAGGGTGGGGGTGTCGGGATGCTCGCCGGGGGCGGCGTAGAAGGCGGCCTCGAAAGCGGCGCGGTCGGTGGGGACCGGCGCGAAGGTATTGGTCTCGGTGGCGAGCGAGGCGGTGAAGACGCGCATGGTTCAGACCGCCCCGGCGGGCGAAACGTCGTCGGAATGTGTCATTTAGTAACCTTTCACTGAAGCCTTGCGGCTACTTGACCGCGCCCACGCCCAGCCCCCGCACGAGATAGCGCTGCAGCCAGGCAAAGACGATGGCGACCGGGATGGTGGCCACCAGCGAGGCGGCCATGACGTGGTGCCACTCCACCGCGTAACGCCCCGCCACCAGGGAAAAGATCTGGATCGGCAGCGTGTAGCTTTCCTGCCGCCGCAGCATGGTCAGGGCGATGACGAACTCGTTCCAGGCGTTGATGAAGGCGAAGATCGCGGTGACGGTGATGGCGGGGACCGCCAGCGGCAGGAACACCCGCACCAGCGCGGCGGTGGGCGAGGCGCCCTCCAGCCATGCCGCTTCCTCGAGGTCCTTGGGGATCGTCTCGAAGTAGCTTTGCAGCATCCAGACGGTGAAGGCGATGGCGAAGGCGCCGTAGACCAGCACCACCGAATTGACGCTGTCGATCAGCCCCAGCGAGGCGGCCAGCCGGAACAGGCCGATCACCAGCACGATGGGCGAGAGCATCTGCGTGACCAGCAGGAACTGCTGCAACAGGCCCTTGCCGCGGAAGCGGAAGCGGTTGAGCGCGTAGGCGAAGGGGATCGACACCACGATGGCGATCAGCGTGGCCAGCACGCCCACGTAGACGGAATTCCACATCGCCGGGCCGAAGTTCGTGGCGTCCCACATGGTGACGAAGTTCTCCCAGGCCAGCCGGCTGGGGATCCAGTGGGGCGACAGCACCTCGGTCGGCGGCTTCAGCGCGGTGATCAGCATGACGGCGAAGGGAAACAGCGTCAGCACCACCAGCGGCGACAGCACCGCCCAGGCGATCAGCGTCCGCTTGAGCTTGCGGTTCATTCGCGCACCTTTCGCGAGGCGAGGTAGACGTAGAGCAGGGTGAAGCCCAGCAGCAGCGCGAACATCATCAGCGACAGGGCCGAGGCCTCGCCCAGCTTGCCGTAGCGAAAGCCCAGCTTGTAGAGGTATGTCACCAGGATGTCGGTGGAATTGGCCGGCCCGCCCTGGGTGGTGGCCCAGATGATCGGGAAGGAGTTGAACACGTAGATGGTGTTCAGCACCACGGCGATGTTCACGAAGGGGCGCATCAGCGGGAAGGTGATCCGCCGGAAGGTCTGTAGCGGCGGCGAGCCCTCCAGCCGCGCGGCCTCGTAGAGGTCGTCGTTGATCGAGGACAGCCCGCCGAGGAAGATCGTCGTGGTGAAGGGCACGGTGACGAGGATCCCGATCAGGATCTGCACCGGAAAGGCGGTGGCGGCCTGGGCCAGCCACTGGACGTTGCTGTCGATGATGCCGAGGTTGCGCAGGCCCGAGTTCAGCATCCCGCTTTCCCCGTTCAGCGCCCAGCGCCAGACGATGGCGGTCATGGTGACCGAGACCGCCCAGGGCAGCATCACGATCACCCGGGCGATGCCGCGGCCGTAGAAATCCTGGTGCAGGATCATCGCCACCGGGAAAGAGATCGCCAGCGCCCCGAAGACGATGCCGAAGGTCCAGATCAGCGTGCGCCAGAGGGCGCCGGTGAAGTCGGGGTCGGTGAAGACCTCGACGAAGTTCTCCAGCCCCACGAAGCCGCGCAGCTGGCCGAAGCGGTTCACCTCGCTCGTCGAGATCACGCCCAGCTGGTAGAGCGGCCAGAGCACGATCAGCGAGGCCAGCAGAAAGCCGGGCAGGATCAGCGCGTAGGGGGTCATGGCCTTGGCGCGGTTCATGCTTGCATCCGTCGAAGGGGGCAGGGAAGGGCGGCGTGGTGCCGGGCGCGGCGGTCCGCGCCCGGCCTTGTCAGGGTCTCGGGATCAGTTGCCGAGGATGCCGTCGATCTCGGCCGCGGCGGCGTCGAGGGTCGCCTTGATCTCGCCGTCGCCCAGGTAGATCGTCTGCAGCGCGTCAGAGGTGATCCCCGCGATCTCTTCCCAGCCCGGGATGACCGGCGCGAAACGGGCGTCCGGCAGCAGGGCGGTGAACTCCTTCAGGTCGGCGTTGTCGGCGAAGGCCGGCATTTCCGCCACCTCGGGGTTCACGGGCAGGAAGCCCTCGCCCTCGGTGAAGCGGGCGCGCCATTCGGTGGTGAAGATGAAGTCCAGGAAGTCCCAGGCCAGGTCCTTCTGCTGCGAGGCCTCGAACATGATGATCGAGTCGGTCACGCCGTAGGTGCCCCGGTCGCCGCCCGGACCGGCCGGGATCGCGGTGACGCCGTAGTTCAGGTCCGGCGCTTCCTCGGAGATCTGGCTGGACAGGAAGGGCGCGGTGATCATCATGCCGATCTTGCCCTGCTTGAACAGGTTCTGCACGTCCTCGCGGTTGTAGGCGGTGACGCCCGGCTGGGTCGCGCCGGCGTCGATCAGGTCCTTGTAGACCTGGGCGGCGTCATAGGCGGCCTGGGTGTCCAGCCCCGAGGTGCCGTCTTCCTCCACCAGCTCGCCCCCCTGGGCCCACAGCGAATAGTAGTAGTAGACGTCGGTCTCGATTTCCTTGCCCTGCATCCCGAAGCCGGCGATGTCGTCGCCAAGCGCCGAGATCTTCTGCGCGGCCTCGGCCAGTTCTTCCCAGGTGTCCGGGGGCGTGTCGATTCCCGCCTGCTCCAGCAGGTCCTTGTTGTAGTACATGGCGCGGGCCGAGGCGGCGACCGGCAGGCCGTAGGTCTTGCCGTCCATCACCGAGGGCGACAGGAACACGTCGAAGAACCGGGCGCGGAAGTCGTCGTCCATGTAGTCGTCGAGCGGCGCGGCGATGCCCGAGTCGACGAAGTCGATCAGCCAGCGGGTGCCGATGATCGACACGTCGGCGGTGGAATTGCCGGAGATATCGGTGGTCAGCTTCTGCAGCAGCACGTCCCAGGGCACCACCTCGATCTGGATGTCCACGCCCTCGTTGGCCTGCTCATAGGCCTCCGCGGCGGCCTCGAAATAGGGGCCGGTCTTGGAACTGTATTCCGCGACCGTGACGCGCACGGTCTGGGCGGAAACCGCTTGCGTGCTCATGGCGAGGGTCAGGGCAAGGCCTGCTGCGCCAAGGGTGTATTTCAACATGTCGTCCTCCGTGTGAACCTGGCCGATCGCCGGAAGCGTGTGACCATGATCGGCCTTCGCCCCGGCGCGTCCCCTGTAAGCATGTTACGTTTTCCGCCCCCATTGCAAGAAATTCCAACTTATATGTTGTAAACTTTCATGGGCTCTCCTAGCGTTTCCCCACGGCGGCCAGCCGTGCAGCGGGGGCAAGGAGCGGGCATGATCAATCTGAAGGGCAAGCGGGTGGTGATCACCGGGGCCGGCGGCGGCGTCGGCACCGCGCTGGTGACCCGCTTCGACGCGGCCGGGGCGACGGTGGTGGCCTGCGACATGCCCGGCACCGATTTCGGCGCGCAGCCGGTGGCAGAGACGCACCTGTTCGACATCACCGACCGCGAGGCGACGCAGGCCGCGGCGCGCGACATCGACGCGGCGGGCGGGGCGGACGTGGTGGTTTCCAACGCCGGCTGGACCCGGGCCGAGAAGATCGCGTCGCTGACCCCCGAGAAGCTGGACCACGAGTTCAACCTGAACTTCCGCGGCGCCGCCGACCTGACGCTGGCGCTGCTGCCGGGGATGCGGAACCGCCCGGACGGCGCCAGCTTTGTCTTCATCTCCTCGGTCAACGCGCTGATGCACTTCGGCAATCCGGCCTACTCTGTCGCCAAGGCGGGGCTGAACGCCTGGGCGCGGGGGCTGGCGGCGGAAGAGGGGGTGCACGGCATCCGCGCCAACGTCATCACCCCCGGCTCGATCCGCACCGCGACCTGGGACCACCGGGTGGAACGCGACCCGACGATCCTCGACCGCGTCGCCGGCTTCTTTCCCATCGGCCGCATGGTGATGCCGCAAGAGGTGGCCGACGCCGCCCTGTTCCTCGCCTCGCCCCTGGCCAGCGGCATCACCGGCGTGACGCTGCCGGTGGACGGGGGGCTGACCTCTGCCTACCTGCCCTTCGTGCAGGAACTGGCGTGATGACACCGGAGGGAGGCGCGCGTGGCGACGCTTGAGCTGAAGAACATCCGCAAGCGCTTCGGCGCGGTGGAGATCATCAAGGACCTGTCGCTGTCCATCGCCGAGGGCGAGTTCGTGGTGCTGGTGGGCCCCTCGGGCTGCGGCAAGTCCACGCTGCTGCGGATGATCGCCGGGCTGGAGGACATCACCGGGGGCGACCTGCTGATCGACGGGGTGCGGTCCAACAACGTGCCGCCGCAGAAGCGCAACATCTCGATGGTGTTCCAGTCCTACGCGCTGTTCCCGCACATGAGCGTGCGCGACAACATCGCCTTCGGCCCGCAGGTGCGCCGCGAGGACCGGCAGGACACCGAGCGGCGGATCGCCAAGGCCAGCGAGGTGCTGAACCTCGGCGACTACCTTGACCGCAAGCCCAGCCAGCTGTCGGGCGGCCAGCGCCAGCGGGTGGCCATGGGGCGTGCCATCGTGCGGGACCCCAAGGTCTTCCTGTTCGACGAGCCGCTGTCGAACCTCGACGCGAAGCTGCGGGTGCAGATGCGCACCGAGATCAAGGCGCTGCACCAGAAGCTGAAGACCACCATCGTCTACGTCACCCACGACCAGATCGAGGCGATGACCATGGCCGACCGCATCGTGGTGATGAACGGCGGCCGGATCGAGCAGTCGGGCGCGCCGCTGGAGCTTTACGACCGCCCGGTGCACCGCTTCGTCGCGGGCTTTCTCGGCTCGCCGGCCATGAGCTTTCTCGAGGGCCGCTACGACCGCGCCGGCGGCGGGGTGCGGCTGGAGGATGGCACCTTGGTGCCCGCCGAGGCCGCCGCCGCCGAGGGCACCGAGGTGACGATGGGGGTGCGCCCCGAGTGTTTCCACCGCGACCCCGCCGGTCCGCTGCGCATGGTGGCGGAGGTGATCGAGCCCACCGGCCCCGAGATCCACGTCTTCGGCCACATCGCGGGCCGCGAGGTGCGGGCGGTGTTCCGCGACCGCGACATGCCGGCGCCGGGCGAGGTGCTGACGCTCTCGGTCCCGCGCGAGGACGTGCACCTGTTCGACAAGACCGGCGGCCGCCGGCTATGACCCGGGCGGGCGGCGGCGGCGACGTCTCTGGCCGGGCCGGGCAGACGGTGGACATCGTCGGGCGCCTGCGGGACCGGCTGGAGCATGGCAAGGACGCCGAGCGGCGGCTGGTGGAATGCATCCTCGGCGATCCCAAGTTCGCCGCCCACGCCCCCATCGCCGAGATCGCCGCCCGCGCCGGGGTCAGCGAGCCCACCATCACCCGGCTGGCCCGCGCCCTTGGCTTCTCCGGCACCCGCGACATGCGCTTTCACCTGGCACAGGCGCTGGCCATCGGCGGCGCCTACCTGCGGGAGCCGCAGCCGGGCGGGCAGGCCCCCGCCGCCGGCAGCATCATCGCCGAGGTGGCCCGCGCCGCCCACGACAGCCTTGACCTGATGACCTTCGGCCTCTCGGACCAGGAAATCCGCGCCATCGCCGCGCGGCTGGCGGGGGCTGGGCAGATCCTTGTCTGCGGCACCGGCGGCGGGTCTTCCATGGCGGCGGTGGAGCTGCAGAACCGGCTGTTCCGGCTGGGGCTGAAGGTCACCGCCCAGACCGACCCGCAGCTACAGCGGATGAACGCCTCGGTGCTGAAGGACGGCGACGTGATCGTCGGCTTCTCGATCTCGGGGCAGGCGCGATCCGTGCTGGATTCGCTGCTGATCGCGCGGCAGTACCGGGCCCACGCGGTGGCGGTGACGGCGCCCGGAACGCCGCTGGCGGGGGTGGCGGACACGCTGCTGCCGCTCAGCTTCCGCGAGGACGGGAACCTCTACAAGCCCTCGCCGGTGCGCTACGCGCTGCTGGTGGCGGTGGACATCCTGTCCATGGGCACGGCGCTGGCGGCGGGGCGCACGGCCATCGAGAACCTGCGCCGGGTGCGCCAGAGCCTTGCCAGCCAGGACATCCGCAACCCCGACCTGCCGATCGGCGACTGACACCTGCAACACGAACCACCCGGAGCATTCCATGGACCACGAGCGCAACCCGTTCCCCGAAGCCGACGCCGACCGCCACGCCCTGTGGGAGATGCTGGTGCGCCGCGACATCGACGCCTTCCTGTCGCAGGACTGGTCGATGGTCTCGGGCGACTTCGCCACCGACCGTTTCTTCGGGATGCACGGGCACTTCCGCAACAACCCCGATAGCTGGCGGCTGGATTTCCCGCGGCTGGAGATCTACCGCGACGAGTGGCTGCGGCAGGCGGCCGAGACGGCCAAGGTGGAATTCGCCCACCCCCTGCGCCCGGCGCTGTTCCGCCTGACAAACCTGCGCGACATCGACGTGGACGGGGACCGTGCGGTGCTGCACAAGAAGTTCGACGGGGTGCTAACGCGGGCCGATGGCGGGACGGACCGGCTGAACTGGCAGACGCTGTACTTCTGCCACCGGATCGAGGGCGACTGGAAGATCGCGGGATTCGTGGGGTATATTCCGTACCCGTTGTCGTAGAGCCGAAATAATCCTGAAACGCCTGAGGCCTTTGTTGAGGGCAGCGCCCGACCCGCGGGGGGGCGCAATAGCGCCGCCCCGGGGGGGCGGGTCGGCGCTGCCCGGCGTTGCCGCCGGGCGGGACCTATGATCGACGCTTTTCTCCGCCCAGCTCACCCTTCGTCGCGGAACAGGTACATCGGGCTGCTCCACGCCTGGTTCCCGTCTTCCAGCGTTGCGCAGATCCACAGCGGGGTGTCGCCCTCGGCGGCGATCTCGACCGTCTCGGACAGCTGGATCTCGCGGGGCAGGGAGGCGTCGGGCAGGCGCTGCACGGTCAGCCGCCGCTCCAGCCCGCCGGCCTCCATCACCGCGGGCTCCAGCCCGATGTCGGCGCCCGCAAGCGTGAGGTTGCCAAGGCTGGTGCGGATCTCGACCCCCGGCGCGTCCCCCGGCTCCAGCCAGACGTCGAAGCCCATCATGTTGCCGGTGGTGACCGTGTCCCAGACCACGGCAGCCGACCCGGTCTGGTCCAGCGTCTGCTCCGGGTTCAGCCGGTTCACCCGCTCGAACCGGCGGATGCTGGCGCCGGAGAAATCAGCCCGCCCGCGCCAGTTGGTGTTGCGCCCGCGGCCGCGGTACTCGGCGCCGGACCACATCAGGCGGATCCGGCTGCCAAGGTCATCCTCACTGTAGGGACGCAGGCGGCGCAGCACCTCGGTGCCGCGGCGCAGTTCCAGGCTGACGATGCCGGCCGGGGCGCGGACGGTCACGTCCACCTCGGCGGTGCTGCCGTTGACCCGCACGATGTCGCCGAGAATGGCGCGGTCCACCTGCTCGGTCTCGGTCTCCGGCATCGCCGCCGGGTTGCGCCGGTACAGCGTGCCGCCCTTGGGCAGCCGGGCCGAGACGTCGACGAAGACCCGCGGCCCGGTGGTGCCGTAGGTGTGGCGGCGGCGGATCGCCTCGAAGATCGCCTCTCGGGTGTTTTCCTTGGTGACGAAGCAGGTCAGCCCCCCGTAGGCCCCGAACAGCGACGCGCCGGGGTAGCTGGAGCCGGGGCGGCCCTTGTGTCCGTCCGAGTTGCAGACCACCCCGACCCGGCGGCGCAGGGGGAAGCCGTCGGTCAGGATCCACTCGAACGAACCCCAGGCCGAGTGCATCTCCACCGCCGCCTCGAAACGCGGGTCGTGGTCGAAGAAGATGTTGGCGTAGCGCCCGCCGACGTGGGCGTACATTACCGTCTCGGTCGGCTCGGCCTCGAACTTGGCGTAGAGGTCGGTGAGGGTATGGGCGTCGGTCTCGGCATCCCCCCGGTCCGCCACCAGCGCGTGCGAGCAGCGGTAGATCGGCGCGCCCTCCTGCAGGTAGAAGACGTTGTGATCGCCTCCCACGGCGGTATTGCCCGACCACTCGTAGCCGGGCAGCACGGTGAAGCGGCCGGGCTCGTTGCGCTCGGCGGTCAGCTCGTTCAGGCGCTTCCAGAAGGTCTCGGTGATCTGGAAGTCATTGCCCTGGTGGCTGGTCACGTCGAGGAAGGATTTGCGGCGCGCGAAGTCGAAGTAATATTCGGCGGTATTGGTGCCTACCGTCTCGCCGGTCTGGCCGTGCAGGTCGCCCCAGTAGTGCACCTCGGCGCGGTCCTCGATCAGCAGCGGGCCGGTTTCCACCATCTCGCCGTGCTCGTCCGTCAGGCGCAGCGTCAGCACCCCTGGCGTGTCGCAGCTGAGCCCCTCCAGCGTCATTGCGCCGTCCTCGGGGGCGAAGTCGATCTGCTCCGGCAGCCCCTGCACCGGCAGCGAGGCCTCGACGGAAAAGCGCCGCGCGCCCTGGCCTGTGGGGTTGCCCCAGCGGTCCTCTGCCTTCAGCCCCAGGTGAAACGGCTGGCCCGGCCGGCGCAGGGTCGGCAGCACCGCGAGGTGGCGCTGCGCGGGGCCGGGGACCACGGTGACGAACAGGGGCGGGCCTTCCACCGGCACGTGCACCCCGGTGGCCTGCACGTCGGCCATCACCCGGAACACCCGGCCCGAATCGAGGAAAGTGGGCATCAGCAGGCCCGGAGAGCCGCCGGAGGTGTCGCCGATGACGATCTCGATGGTCTCGCCCGGCTTCAGGTAGCCGCCGCGCTGGTAGATGGTCAGCGTCTCGTTCCACGGCCGCTGGCCGCCGTTGCGGTCGTACTTCAGCTCCAGCCGCCCCTCGCCGGAGCTGCTGGCTGTGACGTAGTTCGGCGCGGTGGGATCGGCGGTCTGCAGGAAACCCGCGTCCGAGATGAAGCGGAAGGCGACGCGGATGCCGCCGGTGTCGTCCAGCCCCAACTTGCCGGTGGTGTAGCGCACCTTGAAGGTCTGGAAGGTGCGCACCTCGGCGGTGGCGGGCCCTTCCATCGTCGCCCTTCCGTAAAGCGCCGGGTCGTCGCCGGGGCGGGTCAGGAAACTGGCCTCGCCCACGAGGGAGGGGTCGACGGGATGATGAGGCAGGGTCACGGCAGGCTCCACTTCGCAGGCAGGATTGGCAATTACTATGAAGTTTTAGGCCGACCGGAAATTTTAGTCTAGCGCTTTCGGCTCGGGCATGGGTGCCCGCTGGCTAAGCGGAAAAGGGAAATATCGCGGGCTCGTTGAGGAAACTAGTGGGTGAGGGGATAGCGGCTAATAGTCGTTGCCATACGCTTACATTGCAGTAATCTGGCGCGGTCCAACCAGAGAGGAAAGTCAATGAAGCCGACATCCATGATCCTCGCCCTCGGCGTCGCCCTTGCGGCCGCCAGCGGCGCCGCAGCGCAGGACTTCCCCACGAAGCCCATCACGCTGGTCATTCCCTACGCCGCCGGCGGGTCCACGGAGACCATGGCGCGCGTGTTCTCGCAGGCCTGGAGCAACGAGCTGGGCCAGAAGGTGATCGTCAAGGTCCGCCCCGGCGCCGGCGGCGCCATCGGCGCGACCGAGGTGGCGAACGCCCCGGCCGACGGCTACACGGTGATCTTCACCACCGCGTCCTCGCTGCTCTGGCCGCCGCTGACCCAGGCGGTGGAATATGACCTGGACAGCTTCGACCTTGTGGCCAAGATCACCGACTACCAGCAGGCGGTGGTGACCCGCGCCGACGCGCCCTTCGACACCATGGAGGAACTGATCGCCCACTCGAAGGAGAACACCCTCAGCTACGGCGACCAAAGCTCGCTGTCGCGGGCCTTCATCGACGCGGTGGGAGAGCAGGAGGGCGTGACCTGGAACGGCATCCCCACCAAGGGCGGCGGCGAGATGGTGCCGTTCCTGCTGGGCGGCAAGATCGATTTCGCCTGGTCCGGCGGCGTGCACCAGCGCTACGGCGACCAGATGAAGGTGCTGATGTCGATGAACGCGGACCGGCTGGGCGCCAGCCCCGACGCGCCCTCGATCCAGGAGTTGTACGGCATCTCGATGCCCAGCCAGGCCGTGCTGGCGGTGCCGGACGGCACCCCCGAGGAAGTGATCGCCCTGCTGGCCGAGAAGGCCGAGGCGGCGATGGCCGACGCCGAGTTCGTCGACCTGATGGAGAACAAGCTGATGTTCCCGCTGTCCTTCGCGAATACCGCCGACATCAACGCCGCGGTGCAGGCCAGCAACGAGGTGCTGTCCAAGCTGGCGGAGGACATGTGAGCGAAACCACCGAAGAGGATCGGGGCGCCAGGCGGCGCCTCGATCTGATCTCGGCCCTGGTGCTGGTGGCCGCCAGCCTCGTGGCCCTGCTGTGGATCATCCCGGTCTACGTTCCGGGCGAAGGCTCTCGCGGCGGGGTCGCCCCCTCGTTCTTTCCCAACCTGACCGCCGGCGTGGTGCTGGTCTGCGCCATCGTCCTGGTGGTGGTGAACCGCGGCGGCTTCGCGCTGCGGCTGGGGGCCGAGGGCTGGCGCACCCTGGCGGAACTGCTGGGCTGGGGGGTGCTGTCGGTGGCGCTGTGGCTGCTGCTGCGGCACGCCGGTTTCATCGTCGCCAGCATCGTCGGCACCGGGGTCCTGACGGTGGTGGCGCGCTACCGCGGCAAGCTCTGGCTGCCCGCGCTGATCGCCGTCCTGCTGCCGGTGGCGCTGTACTACGCGGTGGCCGGGCTTTTCGACATCTTCCTGCCCTAGGCGAGGTCCTTCATGATCGACCAGATCGTCGGCGCCTTCGAGGCGGCGTTCACCTTCTACAACCTGCTGGCCATCGCCGGCGGCATCGCGCTGGGCATTGTCATCGGGGCGATCCCGGGGCTGGGCAGCGTGACCGCCATGGCGGTGCTGATCCCGCTGACCTACTACATGTCGCCGCTGGCCTCGATCGCCTTCCTCGTGGGGGTCAACAAGGGCGGCACATCGGGCGGGGCGATCCCGGCGATCCTGCTCAATTCCCCCGGCACGCCAGAAGCGGCGGCCACGGCGCTGGACGGGCACCCCATGGCCCGGCGGGGCGAGGCGAAGCGGGCGCTGAAGTTCGCGATCACCTCGTCCGTCACGGGCGACATGATCTCGGACGTGCTGCTGATCCTGCTGGTGGTGCCCTTCGCGGCGGTGGCGCTGCAGTTCGGCCCGCTGGAATACACCATGGTCTTCCTCTTCGCCTTCGCGCTGCTGTCCAGCATCACCGGCGACTCGCCGCTGAAGGGCACCATCGCTATATTCGGCGGGGTCTTCCTGTCCACCATCGGGCTGGACCCGGTGCTCAGCACCGCGCGGATGACCTTCGACGAGGTGAACCTCTACGACGGGCTGCCGCTGATCCCCATCGCCATCGGCGCCCTGGCGATGAGCTCGGTGCTGGCCGAGATGCTGGACATCAGCCGCAAGGACCAGGGCGAGGCCTTCGCGCTGGAACAGCCCCGCAGCGGCGCCCAGACACGGCTGCCGGTGCGCGAGTACCTGTCCTACTGGCGCACGATCCTGCGGTCCTCGCTGATCGGCTCCTTCGTGGGGATGCTGCCGGGGCTGGGGGTCACGCTGGCGGCCTTCCTGTCCTACGGGGCGGCGCGCCGGGCCTCGCCGCGCGGCGACAAATTCGGCACCGGAGAGCCCGAGGGCATCATCGCCACCGAGGCCGCCAACAGCGCCGTGGTGGGGGCCAACCTGGTGCCCACCATCGCGCTGGGCATCCCCGGCAACATCGCCGCCGCGCTGCTGATCGGCGCGCTGGTGATGCACGGGGTGGTGCCGGGGCCCTTCATGCTGACCATGCACGGCGATCTGGTCTACGCGCTGTTCGCCTCGATGATCATCGCCAACTTCATCCATTTCGCCATCGGGCGGCTGGGGGTGAACCTCTGGGTCCACTTCGCCCGGGTGCCGCGCGACCTGATCCTGCCGCCGGTGCTGACCTTCTGCATCGTGGGGGTCTACCTGCCGGCGCAGTCCTTCTGGGACGTGGGCATCATGTTCTTCTTCGCCGGCCTCGGCCTTGCGATGATGCGCACCGGCTATTCCCGGGTCTGCCTGGTGATCGGCTTCCTGCTGGGCGACCAGTTCGAGACCTCGCTGCGTCAGACGCTGCTGCTGTACAACGGCAAGTACGGCGAGCTGCTGCAATCGCCGGTCGCCTTCCTGTTCCTCCTGCTGACCGTGGGGGTTATGGTGCGGGGATTCATGCGTAGCGGGAGCGCCAGGTGACCCAGACCGCCTCGACCGAGGACTTCACCGCCCTCGTGGCGATCCTGCGGGACATCATGGACCGCGAGCTGGTGCAGGGGGCCACCAAGCGCGACGCGCTGCGGGTGGCGCTGGTCTGGGCGATCAACTCGGGCAAGCTGCCGCCGGGCGCGCGGCTGCCACCGGAAAGCCAGCTGGCGCCGATGCTGGGGGTCAGCCTCGGGACCGCGCAAGCGGCGCTGCGGCAGGTGCAGGACCTCGGCGCGATCGAGCGGCGGCGGGGCGACGGCACGCGGGTGTCGGAGGGCACCAAGTTCTCCGCCGCGATCTGGCACTTCCGCATGTACCTGTCGGGCAGCGGAGAGCCGTTCCGCATCCTGAACCAGGACATCGAGGTGCTGCAAAGCACCGCCGCCGGCCCCTGGACCGCCCACCTGGGAGAGCGGCCCTACTACCTGTCCCTGCGCCGCCGCATCGAGGGCACCGGCGGCGTGGTGGTGGGGGCAGAGATGATGCTGGACCCGGAACTGGTGCCGCCCCAGGCAATCAACGCCAGCGAGTTGCGGCTGACCAACCTGCGCAAGGTGCTGGAGCAGAAGCTGAAGATCAAGGCAGGCCGCGCCCGGCACCGGATCCGGCGCGAGAAGGTCGACCCGCGCCGGCTGGCGCTGTTCGGTATGGCCCTGGACGAGCCGGTGCTTTGCGTGCAGGCGCGCACCTTCCTGGTGGACGAGCGGCCGTTCTACTTCCAGACGCTCTACGTCCCCGCGGACCGGATCGAGCTGGAATTCTGAGCCGGGGTAGGGCGGGGTTCACCCCGCCAATGGCGAGACATGAGCCTGCCCGTGGGATGGCGCATCTCACCTCTGGCATGGGCGCTTTATCGCGGCCATGCCCGCGCACCGAATGAGCCTCGCACGAGGATGACATAGCGCCAGCCCGCCGGAACGGGCAGGCGCTCGCCCCGCGCCTTCGGCTTGTTCGGGGCGCATCAGCGCTTCGTTCACATGGAGATGTAGGGCGGGGTTCACCCCGCCAAAGCGCAACGCCAGCCTGCCCGTGGGGTGGCGCCGCCTCACTCCGGCATGGGCACTTTATCCCAACCATATCCGCACACCGAACGAGCCTTGCACGAGGATGACACAGCGCCAGCCCGCCCGGACGGGCAGGCGCTCGCCCCGCGCCTGCGGCTTGTTCGGGGCGCATCAGCGCTTCGATCGAATGAAGATGTAGGGCGGGGTTCACCCCGCCAAGCGCAACACCAGCCTCCCCCCCAACCACATCAAATCACGCGTGATCGGCTTGAACTGCCCCGCTCTCACCTATTTCGACTGGGACGCAAGAAAAATTGCCCGAGCGAAGGACGAGATGATGAAGACAGCCCTGGCGCCCCTGGCGACGAACGAGGCGATGGACCTGTTTGCCCGCACCCGGGCCCGCAGCGAGGCGCTGGCGGCGCCGCTCTGTCCCGAGGACACGATGCTGCAAAGCATGGAGGATGCCTCGCCGGTCAAGTGGCACCTGGCCCATACCACCTGGTTCTTCGAGGAGTTCATCCTGAAGCCCCGGGTGCCGCAGTACGTCTCGCCCGATGACCGGTTCGCCTTCCTCTTCAACTCCTACTACACCCAGGCCGGCCCCCGGCACGCGCGGGACAAGCGCGGGCTGGTGTCGCGGCCGGACGGGGATGCGGTGCGAGCCTACCGGGCGCATGTCGAGGACAGCCTCGCCACCCTGCTGACCAGGCGGCGCGAGGACGCGGACGAGATCGCGGGGCTGGTGGAACTGGGGTGCCACCACGAGATGCAGCACCAGGAATTGCTGGTGACCGATTTGCTGCACGGGCTCAGCCACAACCCGCTGCTGCCGGTCTACATCGAGCCGGAGCCGCTGCCGGTGACCTCGCAGACGCCGCTGACCTTCACCCGCCACGACGGCGGGCTGACCGAGATCGGCCACGACGGCGAGGGCTTCGCCTACGACTGCGAGGGCCCGCGCCACAAGGTCTACCTGCACCCCTACGAGATCGCCGACCGCCCGGTCACCAACCGCGAATGGATCGCCTTCATGGAGGACGGCGGCTACGCCGAGGCGCGGCACTGGCTGATGGAGGGGCTGGCGGTGGCCAACCGCGAGGACTGGGAGCATCCGCTCTACTGGTGGCAGCAGGACGGCGAGTGGTGGACCTACACCCTGCGCGGCCCGCAGCCGGTGGCGCTGGACGCCCCGGTGGTGCACGTCAGCTACTACGAGGCCGACGCCTTCGCCCGCTGGGCCGGCGCCCGGCTGCCCACCGAGGCAGAGCACGAGGCCGCCTTCCGCGACGTGCCGATCAAGGGCAACCTGATGGGCGAGGCGGGCGACATCGGGATGCTTCGGCCGATGCCGGGGCAGGGGATCTGGGGCGACGTCTGGGAGTGGACCGCCTCCGACTTCGCGCCCTATCCCGGCTTCCGCCCGCCCGAGGGGGCGCTGGGCGAGTACAACGGCAAGTTCATGGTGAACCAGCGGGTGCTGCGCGGCGGCTCCTGCGCCACCCCGCGCGAGCAGATGCGCGTCAGCTACCGCACCTTCTTCTACCCGCACCAGCGCTGGCAGATGATGGGGCTTCGGCTGGCCCGGGACCCGGCGTGATGGACGCGTTGGTATCGGCCCGCACCGAGCAGTCAACCGCGTTGCTGGAGGACGCGCTTTGCGGGCTGCGGCAGCCGTCCAAGACGCTGGCGCCCAAGTGGCTTTACGACCAGCGGGGCAGCGTCCTGTTCGAGCAGATCACCACGCTGCCGGAATACTACCCGACCCGCACCGAGGCCGCGATCCTGCGCACCGAGGCGGATCGGCTGGCCGGGCTGGTGCCGCCGGGCGGGGCGCTGGTGGAATTCGGCTCGGGCGCCTCGGTGAAGACCCGCACGCTGCTGGACGCGGGCGGGCACTTCGGCGCCTACGTGCCCATCGACATCTCCGCCGAGTTCCTGTTCGAGACCGCCGCCGACCTGCGCCGCCGCTACCCGGCGCTGAAGATCCAGCCAGTGGTGGCCGACTTCACCCGCCCCGTCGCCCTGCCGCGCACGCTCGACGAAATGCCCAAGATCGGGTTCTTCCCCGGCTCCACCATCGGCAACCTGCCACGGGACTTGGCGCGCGCCCTGCTGGCCCACGCCCGGCAATGGCCGGGGGCCGAGGGGTTCATCCTTGGCGTCGACCTGGTCAAGGACCCGGCCGAACTGGTGGCCGCCTACGACGACGCGCAGGGGGTGACGGCGGAGTTCATCGGCAACATCCTGCGCCGGCTGAACACCGAGGCGGGGGCCGATTTCGACTTGGATGCCTTCGGCTACCGGGCGCGCTGGAACGCGGAAGCGGCGCGGATCGAGATGGACCTTGTCTCCACCCGCGCGCAGACGGTGCGGCTGGGCGGCGAGCGCTACGACTTCGCCGAGGGCGAGGCGATCCACGTCAGCGCCGCACGCAAGTTCACCGAGGCCAGCCTCGCCCGCCTCGTGGCGCCCGCCGGCTGGCAGGTGGAGAGGCTGCTGACGGACCGGGACCGGCGCTTCGCCGTCGCGGTGCTGATGCCGGCGTAGGGCGGGGTTCACCCCGCCTCCGGCGACAGGTTGAGAGTCACTGCGGTTGCTCCAGGCTGCGGAAGGCGGGGCGGGCCGCGCGGGGGCCGCCCGTTCGGCTTTCTTGGTCGGTAAGATTCCGCGAAGCAGACAATACTGTCGGTTTCTTCTGATCCTAGGAAGCGTTCTGTTCAGGCTGAACTCTGGGTGTTATCATTCAATTTTTCTTCAGGAGACAAAGGAATATCCATGCGACACCTATTGACCTGCGGGCTTCTCTTCATCGCCTCAGATATATTTGCGCAGTCTCTCACCATTACTGACGTCCGAGAAGCCGGCAATGTGGTTGAGATCTCCATCGAGACCACCATTGATGGGCCTATTGAAATTATGACCGGTATAGACCTCGCGGGGCAGGCTCCCGATGATATCTACATCGGTGTGAGCGAGAGGGTAACGATCGAGAAAAGGTCGACGGTCGCTATCATATCGCTCGTGGCCCGAGACGGATCACTGCTTCCTTCGGGAGCCTACGAAGCAGTGGCAACATTCTACCCGCGATGGGGCGCAGAGAATGCTCCGGCGTCGACGCGTGGGATCGACCAGAAGGTCGAAGCCGATCCTGTGCCTATAACCTTGCGGGGTTCAGGACAGGTGGCCGATGACGTTGCGAAGCGGGACGAGTTACAGCGGTGGGTTATGCTCAACGTGACGGTCGGTATGCCGTTCAATGGTTCAGCCCTAACGGCTCGCTTGGGAGCTCCCGAGCAAATAGCGGTCACGAACCGAACGCACATCATCGTGGCGTGGTATTATCCGGACGTGGACATGACGATTTTCGAAAGTACGGTGACAGGCGAAGTTGTGACGTGGCGCGAAGGTCGGCAGGACGCGCTGTAACTGCGCGAATTTCGGTGGTGCCTTCTCCACACGCGACCAACCAGACCCCCGGCAAACGGCGGGCCACGATGGGCCCGCCCTTTCACTCAGACATCCCACACCGGAATGCGCGGCGCGCCGTCGCGCATGGCGTCCAGTTCCGTGTCGGTCGGGGCCTGCGGTACCGGGCCGGGGTCTCCCAGCTCCACCATGCGGGCGCAGACCGCGCAGGACAGGGTGTGTTGCCCCGGCTCCAGCCGCGCCAGCAGTTGCGGCACCCACGCACGCGGGAACAGCAGGTTGGTGTTGGGATGGGCCTGCAGGATGCGCCCCTCGCGCGTGCCGGAGAGGTCGGCGATCACCGAGGTGTCGCTGACCGTGGTGATGAACACCCGCCCGTCCGGCGACCGGCCGATCCCGCTGCCCTTGTTGCGCGCGGGCGGCATCATCGGCAGGGCGTCCACCGGCGGCGTGTCGGTGCGGCGGATGGAAAAGCCGCCCTCCACCGTGTCCACCGCGCGGTCGGTGGTGATCCGGTGCACCCGCAGGTGCCAGGGGGCGCAGGCGATGATCCAGCTTTCCACCTCGATCCCCTCCATGGGCGACCACGCCGAATAGACGAAATCCTCGCCGATCCGCGCGTCGGTCTCCTCCTCGCGCACCCGGGGGTGGCGGCCGTCGGTGGAGAAGGCGATCATGTTGTCGAAGGTGCCGTCGGCAAAGACCCGGCCGTCGTTTTCCACCGAGAAGCCGTAGCGCGTGGAATAGGCGAACTTCGAGTATTTCTCTGGCGCCTGCCGCATGGGGAAGCGTTCCTGCCCGCCGGTCAGGCAGGTGGCGTTGCCCTCTTCCTCGTAGTGGATCATCCCGGGCTGGGTCAGGGCAGTGACCCCCTCGGCGGGCACGTAGGGCGCTTCCTCCGCCTGCCAGAAGGGATGGTCCTCGGGCAGGGCGAGGGGGGCGAAGGCCTTGAAGGCCCAGTAGGGAGAGCCGGCGGTGTTGTAGGCCTCGCTCATCAGCAGGTTGCCGTAGCCGTAGCCGATGTTCAGGATCCCGTCGCGGTCGGCGATGGGCAGGCCGGTCCAGTAGCGCAGGTTGCGCGCCCAGTAGCCGCGGATCTCTGCCCAGGGCAGGGCCTCGACATCCGCCAGCGCCAGCGCGCCCCAGAACCCGGCATGGGCAAAGCGGTAGGTCAGCGAGCGGCCGTAGACCAGCGCCGCGCCGTCCGAGGCGTACCAGCGGCGGATCTGCGGCGCGAAGTCCTTCGCGCGCTGGCGGAACCGTTCCGCGCGGGCCTCGTCCTGCGCGCCGTGGCCCTGCGACAGCTTGCTGTGCAGCAGGCCGTAGAAGTGCATGGCGAAGGGAATGTAGTGTTCCGCCCGCCGGCCCTCGCCGTCGCGGTACCAGCCCTCGTCCATGGCAAGGCTTTCGAGGAAGTCGAGATCCCCCTCGATGATCGAGCGGTCATAGTCGACGCCCGCCCGGTCCAGCCCCAGCGAGATGAAGACGTGGAAGAAGTGCCAGTTGTTCGCCGCCGGCGTATGCGCCAGCCCGCGCTTCAGGAAGGCGCCGAGGTTCTGCTTGGCACGCTCGGGCAGCGGCTGCCAGAAGGTCTCTGGCGCCAGCGCGATGGCGAAACCGATGGCGGCGCTTTCGACGATCCGCTGGTCGTAGTCCAGCGGGTAGCCCCAGAAATCCGGGTGCTCCGGGTCGCTGCCGTTGGCGAGGCCGGTGACGAACTTCTCGATCCCCTCGAACCGCTCGCCGCCGGCGATCAGCGGCGCCAGTCCCCAGAGCGGCCGGGTCAGCCCCTCGAGGTCTCCCGAGGCCTCGCTGAAATGCGCGCCGGTCATGCCCAGCCGCAGCCGCCCGCAGCCGTCGGAGAAATGGTCCATCAGCGGCGCGCTCAGATCACGCAGGGCGCGGATCGTGTCGGCGCGGCTGGCGATCGGGTTGCCCGCCATGGGATTGAAGAGAAAGCTGTCGTCGGCATGCCGCGCCGGGCGGCCCGTCTGGTCCTGCATCATCGCTCCGTTCGCCCCGTTGCGGGGCTGCTGCTGGGCGGCCTCGTCGCCGCCGCTCTGGGATCTTTCGGCGCGGGCCGGCCCGGGGCATGGCCGTGTCCGGGGCAAGGGCCGGCGGGCAGGGGACCATGGCGGCGGGGCGCCGAGGCTGGTTGTTAGGGCAACCAGCTGGATCCTTGTAATACGTTTTACCGAGAAGGACAGCGGGATCGGCAGGGTTCTGCCGGTGAATTTGCCGGGGTGTGGCTGGTATAGAGCGCGGTCGGTTGCGCCATCCCAAGGGGCTGGTGTTGCGTCGTGGCGGGGTGAACCCCGCCCTACCGCTCATGTATGCAGCGCTGATGCGCCCCGAGCAAGCCGAAGGCGCGGGGCGAGCGCCTGCCCGTTTCGGCGGGCTGGCGCTGTGTCACCTGCAGGGCAACGCTCGTTCGGCGCGCGGAGGTGGCTGGGATAAAGCGCTTAACTCATTAGTCGGCTGCGCCAGCCCACGGGCAGGCTTGTTTTGCGCCATGGCGGGGTGAACCCCGCCCTACGGCATCCTCCGAACGGAGCGCTGGTTCGCCCCGAACAAGCCGCAGGCGCGGGGCGAGCGCCTGCCCGTTCCGGCGGGCTGGCGCTGTGTCACCTCCGTGCACCGCTCATTCTGAGTGCGGATTTGGCTGGGATAAAGTGCCCACGGCAGAGGCCGGCAGCGCCATCCCACGGGCAGGCTGGCGTTGCGCCATGGCGGGGTGAACCTCGCCCTACCTTTTTGATGAGCGATGCGCTGATCCGCCCCGAACAAGCCGAAGGCGCGGGGCGAGCGCCTGCCCGTCCCTACGGGCTGGCGCTGTGTCATCCGCAGTCCAACGCTCATTCTGCGCGCAGACTTGGCTGGGATAAACCGCCCACGCCGGAGGCAGGCAGCGCCACCCCACGGCCAGGCTCACGTTGCGCCAGCATCGCCCCGCCCCCGCCCCACGTCCGGCAGGTGACGCGGGGCGGGCGGTGCGCTAGCCTTGGCGGGTGGCAACGGAGGATGCGATGCTGATCACCATGATCCTTGGGGCGCTGGCGGGGGCCGGGGCCACCTGGCTGGAGCCGCCGCTGCGGCAGGGGCTGGAAGACCTGCTGCTGGCCGAGCAGCGGCTTTCCGCGGCAGAGCTGCGGCTGCTGGCGCTGGCGCTGTGCCTGCTGGCGGCGGCGGTACTGGCCTGGCTGTTCACCCGTCACGCCGGCGCGGTGCCGCTGGCCTTCGGCGCGGTGCTGGGGGTGCTGATCCCCCGGGCCGTCGCGGGCTTCCGCGCCTGGCACCGGGACTGAGGCCGGGGATGGCCGGCGCGCAGGTCATCCGGGTCCGCAGCGCCGACGCGCGGGACTCGATCCGCGCGATGGTCTGGGAGTTCTTCGACCTCATGCGCCAGCGCTATCCCGAGATGCAGGCCGAGATCGACGAGTACATCGCCCGGCAGGACGTGGCCGGGCAGCTGGCGGACTTCGACGGCTACTTCACCCCGCCCCACGGCGAGTGCTTCCTTGCCCGGCGCGAGGGCGCGGGCATGGGCATGGTGATGATCCGCCCCGGCCGCGATGGCGAGTGCGAGCTGAACCGCATGTACGTGCGCCCTGCCGCGCGGGGCACCGGGCTGGGCCGCAAGCTGTGCGCCGCCGCGGTGGCCGAGGCGCGGGCGCTGGGTTACCGCGCCGTGGTGCTGGACGCGCTCTATCGTCATGTCGAGGCGCTGCCGCTGTACCGCGCCATGGGGTTCCGCGACTACAGCGCGCCGGGGCTTTACCGCGCCGACGATCCGCGGGCGATCCACATGCGGCTGGACTTCGAGGGGCCGGCGCAGGGCCGGCCCGGCTCTGGCGGCTAGGGTCAGCCCGCGTCGGGCAGGGGCGGCACGCTGCGCAGGTAGACGATCAGCGCGTCAAGGTCCTGCGCGGTCATCCGGGACAGGAAGGAATAGGGCATCGGCGGCTTCATCGGGCTGCCGTCGGGCCGTTTGCCCGTGGTGATCATCTGCTTCAGCTCGTCGTCGCTGTAGCCGGCGATCCCGTCCTCGTGCGAGGTGATGTTGGCGGCGACCGAAACGCCCCAGGGCCCGTGAAACTCGAACCCGCCCTGGCCCATGGCAGTGTCCAGCATCGGCCCCTGCGGGCCCATGGGCGAGTGGCATTCCATGCAATGCGCCAGCTGCGCCACGTATTCCCCGTACTCCACCGTCAGCCCCGGCGCGGGGGCGGTGACGCTTTCCACCGGCGGGCCGTAGGCGGGGGGCAGGGGGATGTTGTAGACCGAGGGGCCCGGATCGTGGTCCACCTCCGGCAGGCTGCGCAGGAACATGACGATCGAGGCAAGGTCGTCGTCGCCGATATGGCGGTAAAGCGGGATCGGCATCGGCGGGCCGATGACCGACCCGTCGGGGCGGATCCCCTCGCGGATGGCGCGGCCGAGTTCCGCGTCGCTCCATTCCGAGACGGCGCCGTAGGGGGTGATATTGGCGGCGATGGCGGTGAAGGCCTCGTTCTGCTCCACCAGCCGGCCGCCCAGCTCCTGCGCGTCGATGAAGCCCTCGGGCCCCATCGGCGTGTGGCAGTTGCCGCAGCCCATCGGCCCGCGCACGAGGTATTCGCCGCGTTCCAGGCTGGGCTCGGCCCGCGCCGTGGCGGCGCAGAGGGCAAGGACACAGCTGGTTGCTAGAAGGGTGATAGGTCTGTTCATAAGGCGGCTCCCCTGCGGGGCTGCCCGGCGGGCAGTGCCCCGCGATGTGATTGACTTGTTGATAAGTTTCGCGGACAATCGTTTAATGTCAGCTTGTTAGCAGAAGGAATTTCGCAAGTCAATCCGCGCAGGGCAGCCATGCGCCTGGGTGACGGAGCAAAGCGGCGGCTGGCGCGTTTGGCTGCTGATCCAACGCTTTGCAGGAGCCTCCGCATGATCCGCTATCCCGATCCCTTTGCCGTCTTCCGTACCGGAATGGCGGTTGGCCTGATGTTGGCCGAGGCGCAGCAGGTCATCGCGCTTCGCGTAATGGGCATGGCCGGCATCTGGGCCGTGGCCCCCGGCGAGAACCATCGCATGGTCTCGGAAAAGCTGCCCGCCATGGTGGAGGCGGGGCAGGCGGCGATGATGGCGGCGATGACCGGCGCCGGGCCGGACCAGGTGGCCGCCGCCTGGGTCAAGCCGGTGGGCAAGCGCACCCGCGCCAACGCGCGGCGGCTCTACCGCCGGGGGTTTTCTCGCACCGTTTGAGGGGCGGGTGGGGCAGCGGCATGCGGAAACGGCATAGCGGCTTCCCGGCCAGGGCGATTGCCGCAGCGCGGCATGGGGGCTATCTCAAGCGGCAGGGAGGAAACCGCAACGACCGAACCGAGGGTTTCCCATGGCTGACCAGACTTTCCACATCACCCAGACCGACGGCGCCGGCCGCCGCTTCCTGACCGCCCTGCGCCACGCCGGCCTGTCCGTGCTGCGCACGCTCGAGGCGATTGGCACCGCCCGCGCCCGCATGGGCCAGATCGAGGCCCTGCAGCGGATGTCCGACGACGAGCTGGCCACGCTCGGCGTGAAGCGCGACGAGATCGTGCAGTACGTCTTCCGCGACTCCTACTACCTCTGATCGCGATACCGGCGGCGGGCTTGAAGGCCCGCCGGCCGTCCCGTTGAGGGCGAGCCATGCAGCCGGGGCATGGCGGGAATTCCGCCTTGTGTGTTTATCTTTCAGGCGCTTCGGCCCACCTAAGGCGCAGTTCACACACCGCCTGAAATTTAAGCAAGGGTGCCTCCGATGGCCAGATCCTTCCGTCCCGCCGCGCTGCTGCGCGAGGGCCTCACCAGCTTCTTCCGCGGCGCCTCCTACGCCGGCTGCCACGAAGACCTCTTCGCGCTGAGCGACGCCCAGCTCTCGGTGCGCGGGTATTGCCGCGACGGGCTGACGCGGAGCTTCATGTCGGCGCGTTCCTACGGCTGAGGCGGGGTGGCGGGGTGAACCCCGCCCTACAGCTCCATACGGACGAAGCGCTGATCAGCCCCCGAACAAGCCGAAGGCGCGGGGGCGAGCGCCTGCCCGTTCCGGCGGGCTGGCGCTTTGTCACCCTCGTGTACGGCTCATTCTGCGCGCGGATTTGGCCGGGATAAAGCGCCTATGCCGGAGGTCGGCAGCGCCACCCCACGGGCAGGCTCGCGTCGCGCCTCGCCCCTCGCAACCCGACCTCACCCCGCCCTCCGGATCCCCCGGATCCGCGCCTTCGCGCGCTTGGGGTCGGTGTCGAACAGGCTCGCCAGCTGCTCGGTCATCGCGCCGGCCAGCTGCTCCACGTCGGTGATGGTCACCGCGCGGTTGTAGTAGCGCGTCACGTCGTGGCCGATGCCGATGGCGATCAGTTCCACCTGCCGGCGCCGCTCGACCATGGCGATCACGTCGCGCAGGTGCTTTTCCAGGTAGTTCGCCGGGTTCACCGACAGGGTGGAATCGTCCACCGGAGCGCCGTCCGAGATTACCATAAGGATCTTGCGCGCCTCGGGCCGGTTTGCCACCCGGCGGTGCGCCCATTCCAGCGCCTCGCCGTCGATGTTCTCCTTCAGCAGGCCTTCCTTCATCATCAGGCCCAGGTTGTCCCGGCTGCGCCGCCAGGGCGCGTCGGCGCCCTTGTAGATGATGTGGCGCAGGTCGTTCAGGCGGCCCGGCAGCTGCGGGCGGCCGGCGTTCAGCCAGGCCTCGCGCGCCTGACCACCCTTCCAGGCGCGGGTGGTGAAGCCGAGGATCTCGACCTTGACCTGGCAGCGTTCCAGCGTGCGCGCCAGTACGTCGGCGCAGATCGCGGCGATCGAGATCGGCCGGCCGCGCATGGAGCCGGAGTTGTCCAGCAGCAGCGTCACCACGGTGTCGCGGAACTCGGTGTCCTTCTCGATCTTGAACGACAGCGGCGTGGTGGGGTTGGCCACCACCCGGGCCAGCCGGCCCGCGTCCAGCATGCCTTCTTCCAGGTCGAACTCCCAGGCGCGGTTCTGCTGCGCCTGCAGGCGGCGCTGCAGCTTGTTGGCCAGCCGGCCCACGGCGCCCTTCAGGGGCTCCAGCTGCTGGTCGAGGTAGGCGCGCAGGCGCTCCAGCTCCTGCGGTTCGGCCAGGTCCTCGGCGCGGATCTCCTCGTCGTTATCGGTGCTGAAGACGTGGTAGGCGGGATCGGCCTCGGAATGGGCGGGGGGCGGCGGGTCCAGGGGCATCTCGCCCTCGGGCATCTCGCTGTCCTCGGACATCTCCATGTCCTCGGCCTCGTCCATGGAGACCTGCGCCTCGGCGGCGTCCTGCTGCTGGTCCTGGTTCTGCTCGGGGCTGGCGTCGGGGTCTTCCTCGCTGTCCTCGTCGTTGCCGGTGGAATCGGGATCCTCCTCCTGCTCCTCCGAGGCCTCGTCGTCCTGGTCCTCGTCGTCCAGCTCGTCCGGGTCCTCGCCCAGCTGGTCGCCGTAGCCGAGATCCTCGATCATCCGCCGGGCGAAACGGGCAAAGGCGGTCTGGTCGGTCAGGGTCTCGTCGAGGTTTTCCAGCGTGTCGCCGGCGTTCTTCTCGATGAAGCCGCGCCAGAGCTCCATCACGTTGGCGGCGGCGGGGGGAATCGGGCGGCCGGTGGCGAGGTGCCGGATCAGGTAGCCGGCGGCCACGGCCAGCGGCGCGTCGGCGGCCTCGGTGACTTGCCCGTAGCCGCGGCGGTCGGCCTCGCTGGCGATCTTGGCGTCGATGTTGGTGGCGGTGCCGGGCATGGCGCGGGCGCCCACGGCCTCGCAGCGCGCGGTCTCCATCGCCTCGTAGATGTCGCGGGCCATCTGCCCCTGGGGGGCATAGCGGTTGTGGGTGCCGGCATCGTGGTGGCGCAGGCGCATGGCCCAGGCGTCGGCGGTGCCGCGGGCCAGCAGCACCTCGTCGCGGGTCATGCGGCGGCTGACCTGGGGCAGGCGCAGGCTGTCGTTGGCCAGACCCGGCGGGTCCACCGAGTAGCTGACGTTCAGCTCGGGCTCGTCGGCCATGACCTTGGTCGCCTCGGCCAGCGCCTTCTTGAAGGGATCGGCCGGGTTGTCGTTCGCTTTCTTCATTCCGGATACATCGGCCCGCGCGCGGCGAAAGGCAAGACGCAACCCGCCTCAGCCGGCGTGCAGGAAGGCCGCGCCGCGGCGGTAGGGGCGGGTCCCGAGGAAGGTGCGCCCCTCGGCGGCGCAAAGCGCGGCCACCTCATCGGCCGCTGCAGTCGCGGCCTCTTCTGGCAGTTCCACGATCACGCCGAGGTGGGTGATCCGGCAGCGCAGCACCGCGCCCGCCCCCAGCCGTTCATGCAGCCGCGCCTCGGCGGCCTCGACGAAAGCCAGGTCGGCGGGCTCGACCGGCAGGTCGGTCTCGATTCGGCTGGCAAGACAGGGCTGGGCGGGCAGGGCGGCGATGTCGGTCAGCCCCAGCGCGCGGGCCAGCGCGTAGATTCCCGCCTTGCCGATCCCGGCCTCGACGAAGGGGTGCACCACCTGCATCTCCTCGGCCGCCGCCAGCCCGGGGCGGAAGTCCGACAGGTCGTCGGTATTGGTCCCCGAGGCCACCGGCCCCTCGGCCAGCGCCCGCACCGTGCCGTAGAGGCTGCGCTTGCAGAAGTAGCAGCGGTTCACCGGGTTGGCGCGGTAGCGGGGGTCGCCGAACTCGCCGGCGTCCACGAGGTCCAGCCGCCAGCCTGCGGCGGCGGCGTGGCGGCGCACCCGGTCGGTCGCCGCGGTGGGCACGGCGGGAGAGACGGCGTGGATCATCCGCGCCCGCGTGGCGCCGTGGGCGACATGGGCCAGCGTCAGGCTGTCGACGCCGCCGCTGACGGCGATGGCGAGGTCCTCGTGCCGCGCCAGAACCGTGCGCAGGCGTTCCAGGTCGCTCATGTGCCTTCCTCCACGTCCCGCGCCCGGCGGCGGCGGTCTGCCAGGGTGGCGGACGCGGACAGATCGTCGCTTTCCGCCTTGCGGGTGACAAGCCCCCCCGGACGATGCGCCGCCTTCCAGCGGATCCCCGCGCCCCCGCCCGCCTCGCGGGGCAGCACCAGCCGGGTCTCGGAGCGGTGGCGCAGGCCGAGGGTCGAGGTCTGGACAAAGCAGGCCTCGGCCACGGTGTCCAGTGCCTCGGGGCGCAGCAGCAGCCGCAGGGCGGTGGCGGGGCGGGCCTTCTTGCCCTGCACCGCGTGCAGCGTCAGGTCCAGCACCCCCGGCAGAACGCGCAGGGTCTCGGCGGCAACGGCCAGTTCCTCGCCGGTCATGTCGTCCACCTCGAAGCCGAGGACGGTGACGGTTTCGGTCTCGGCCGCGCCGCCGGTCTCGCCCTTGCCCCCGGCCGCCCCGATCACCTGCACCGCCAGCACGTTGGGCCGGTCCGGCAGCTGCCGCGTGCCCGCGCCGCGGCCGGTGGCGGTAAGCATCCCGGCGGGGCGGGGCGACAGCCCGCGCCCGGCGATATAGCGCGCGATAGCGGCGCCGGTGGGGGTCACGCGCTCGCCCGGCAGGCCGTCGTCGGTGACCTCCAACCCCTTCAGCAGCGCCGCGGTGGCGGGGGCGGGCACCGGCATCACGCCGTGGCGCGTCTTGACGGTGCCACCGCCCAGCGGCAGGGGGTCCATGCTCCACCCCGCGCCTTCCAGCGCCGACAGGATCGCGCCGGCGGCGGTGACGTCGGCGAGGGTGTCCCAGTCGGCGATCTCGTGGAAATGCACCTTCTCCAGCGGGCAGCCGTGCACCTCGGCCTCGGCCTCGGCCAGCAGGCGCAGGATTCCGGCGGCATGGACGCGCCCCTCCAGCATCGCCGCCATCTCAGGGTAGTGCACCGGGGCGCGGGCGGGATGCGGCGGCACGTCGAAGCGCAGGGCGGTCAGGCCCGAGGTCTCGCAGGGCACCAGCCGGCAGGGCGGGTGGTCATCGGGCAGCACCGCCGCCACCTCGGCCAGCACCGGTGCCTGCAGGTCCGGCAGCGCGTGCAGCAGCGCCGCGACGAACATGTCGCCGGCGATCCCCCCCAGCGGGGTCAGGTGAAGGTGGGTCACGTCGTCATTCGCCTCATATCGAGGGGCCAAGTCGGCTGATTGCCTCGCCCCCCTCGTCCAACCGCTCCGCGTTGGTCGCCTCTCCCTCGGCCACGCGAACCAGCGTGTCCAGCAGTTTCGGCAGCAGCGTATCGCGCGGGGCGGCGCCGGTGAAGGCGGCGGAGGCATCGCAGTCGATCTGCCGTGGCAGCCGCGCCGCGGTCTCGGGGTTGGCGGTGATCTTCAGCGTGGGCGACACGGCGCTGGCATAGGGGTTGCCGTGGCCGGTGGTGAAAAGCACGATCTGCGCCCCCGCCGCCACCATGGAAGAGATCGATTCGGGCGAGAGCGTCGGCGTGTCCATCAGGTAGAGCCCCGGCGCGGCGCCCGGTGCCTCGCCCTGCGACAGCGCGCCGACGATGGGGCCGGTGCCGCCCTTGGCGACGGCGCCCAGCGACTTTTCCTCCAGCGTGGTCAGCCCGCCCGCGTGGTTCTGCGGCCCGGGGTTGCCCAGCGCCACGTCGTGCCCCGCCTGCCGCGCAATGGTGTGGCGTGCGCCCACGAGGTCGCGCAGCCGTTCCGCCACCGCCGAGTCGGCGCAGCGGCGGTAGAGGCTGTCCTCGGCGCCGGTCCATTCCAGCGTCTCGCTGAAGATCGCCCTGCCGCCCGCCGCGCAGACGGCGTCGGCGACGTCGCCCGCCAGCGGGTTGGCCACGATGCCCGAGGAAGCGTCGGAATGGCCGCATTCCATGGCGATGGTCAACTCGGTGATGGGGCAGGGGACGCGGGCCTCCTCGGCCAGCTGCCGCGCCAGCTTCTTCCCGCCCTCGGTGGCCTTGGACAGCAGCGCCTCGCCGTCCTCGCCCTCTTCCTGCAGCGACAGGCCCAGCACCGGGCGGCCCGAAGCGGCGACGGGGGCCTCGAATTTCTCTCGCATGGCGGTGTCGGCGGCCAGGATCACCACCGCGCCCACGTTGGGATGGGTGGCAAAGCCGGTCAGCATCCGCTGGTGAAAGGCCTTGTCCTCGCCCACCTGTCCGCGCCCGTACATGGTCGAGACCAGCACCGCATCGGGCAGCGCCGCCGCCAGCTTGCGCGCGCCGGGGGCGTTCAGCCCGCAGACCGACAGGATCAGCAGGTGGTTGCGCACGCCTGCGGGGCCGCTGGCGCGGGGGTAGCCGAGGAACTCGCGGGGCAGGGTCATGCCACCTCTCCCTGGTCGAGGAAGCCCTTGAGGTTGTGCAGGTGCACGTGGTCGCCCTCAGCGATGTCCCGGGTGGCGCGGCCGATGGGCACGCCGTACTTGCGCACCTCGCCGCCCTTGGCGATGGGTTCCAGCGCCACCTTGTGCCCCAGCGCCACCGGCGCGCGCAGGGCGGGGCCGGGGCCGCCGGCGGTCTGCGGCACCTCGCCGCCCGCGTGGTCGCGCAGCAGGCACAGCACGTTGTCCCCAGGGTGCAGCCGCACCGCGCCGATGCTCATGACAGGCGCCTTTCCTCGCGCGAGGCCAGCATGTTCGCCGCCCCCGCCACGTCGGGCACGTAGCCCAGCCCCGCCGCGTCGGTCACCGGGAAGGCGCCGTCCTTCAGCGCCAGTCCGCGGCCAGAGAAGTGTTCCAGCAGCGGGTTCTCCTGGCTGTCGACCTCGAGGAACCCAGCGCCGCCCACCGCCGCCAGCAGGTGCGCCGAGGCCACCAGCCCGACGCCGCCGCCAAGGAAATGCGGGCAGTAGGTGATCCCCGCCGCCTCGGCCTCGCGCGCCACCGAGGCGGCGCCCGAGAGCCCGCCCCACTTGCAGATGTCGGGCTGCATGAAGCCGAAGACGCCCGCCGCGATGGCGGTGCTGAAGTCCGCCCGGTGGCCGATGTTCTCGCCCCCCGCCAGCGGCATCGGCGCGGCATTGGCCACCGCCTGCCAGTCTGGCAGCGGGTCGTCGGCGCAGATCGGTTCCTCCAGCCAGTTCAGGTGCAGCGGCGCCAGCCGGTCGGCGCGGGCGATGGCGGTGGGGGCGTCCCAGGCCTGGTTGGCATCGGCCATCAGCACCTCGCCCTCGCGCAGGTCCGCCGCGGCGGTTTCCAGTTGCGGCAGGCCCTCGTCCTCGCCGAAGCCAATGCGCTGCTTGAAGCGGCGGTAGCCCAGCCCGCGCATCCGCTCGTACTGCGCCTCGAAGCGGGCCGGGTCGATGCCGCTGGCATAGGCCGGAACCGCGCGCGGCGCGCCGCCCAGCAGGCGGGCCAGCGGCACCCCCTGCCGGCGCGCGCGCAGGTCGTGCAGGGCAATGTCGGCGCCGGCGGCCAGCTGCGCCACCGGTCCCGGCTCGCCGGCCTGGATGGCAAGGCGGCGCAGGCGGGTGCGGATCGTCTCGAACGGCGTCTCGTCGGCCTCGAGCCCGGCCAGCGCGTGGGGCAGCACGTTGATCGCCAGCCGCGCCCGGTGCAGGTCGCCGCCGGGCGGGAAGTTGCACCAGATCTCGCCCCAGCCCTCGGCGCCCTCGGCGTCCTCGATCCGCAGCAGCAGGGCCGGGCGGTGGGTCATCGGCCCCATCACCGTTGTGATGGCTTGCACCAGCGGATGGCGGAAGTGGTAGATCTCGAGCTTGGCGAGGCGGGTCATTGCGGGTCCAGTCTGTTCATTCCATCGCGCATCGGCCAGATGTGGGAGCTTTCCGGCCGCGTCTCGCGCACCCAGGCGGCGATCACGTCCTTCTGCGCCCGGCGGCGGCGCATCACCGCGTCTATCGCCTCGGGGTCCCAGCCGTCCAGCACCCGGGCGGTCAGGTCCTCCAGCACCGCGCGGTGGGCGGGATCGTCGGCGAGGTTGGCCTGTTCCTGCGGATCGGCCTCCATGTCGAACAGCAGCGGCGGCTCGCCCCAGTAGTAGTGCAGCTTCCAGCGGCCCCGGCGGATCATCCGCTGGCGCACCGCGCGGCCGCCGGTCCAGTCGGGCACGCCGTCGGTGCAGTATTCGCAGAAGGCCTGGTCTTCCCAATCCGCCGATGCGCCGGTCAGCAGCGGCCAGAGGCTGCGCCCGTCGGCGTCCGGCAGGGGCGTGCCGCCCATGGCCTCGATCATCGTTTGTGACAGGTCCGCCAGCCCGCAGACCTGCCCGAAGGCCGCGCCCTCGGGCAGCACGCCGGGCAGCGCGGCGATCACCGGCACCTTGGCGCTTTCGTCGAACAGCGTGTGCTTCCACCAAAGCCCGCGCTCGCCCACGTGGTCGCCGTGGTCCGAGGCGTAGACCACCAGGGTGTCCTGCTCCATCCCGTGGTCGCGCAGGCGGGCGAGGATGCGGCCGATCATCTCGTCCATGGCGCTGACCAGCCCCCAGTAGGCGGCGCGGGCCAGGCGCGACTGCGGCTCCGGCACCGCCTCGACGCCCCGGTTGCGGCGCCACCAGGCGATCCAGGGATGCTCGGCCCCTTCGGGCGCCGGCGGGATCGCGGGGGGCGGCAGCTCGTCCAGGTAGCGGTCGATCCACTTCTGAGCCGCGACGTAGGGCGCGTGGGGCAGCATCAGGCCCACCGTCAGGCAGAACGGCCGGTCCTCGGCGGCGATCCGGTCGAGCGCGGCCAGCGCCGCCTCGGTCACGTCCAGGTCCTTGACCTCGTAGGCCGACTGGCCCGCGCCGCAGGCCACGAGGCTGTCGGGATTGGGATCGTTGGTCTTGGCCAGTGGCCCCATGTCGTGCCGCCCGGCGCCGGCCCAGTTGGGCGAGTGGTCGCCCACCTCGCGCGCCACGTAGCCGTGCAGCTGGTCGGGCCCCATGGCGTGCATCCGCCCCACCAGTTCCGGCCGGTGCCCGGCGGCGCCGAGGGCGTGCAGCCAGGTGGGGATGTCCGAGGCGAGGTAGTCGTCGTTGGTCCAGCAGTCCTGCCGGTGCGGGTGGCGCGCGGTCAGCATCGACATGCGGCTGGGCACGCAGATGGGCGAGGGGCAATAGACGTTGTCCAGCCGCACCCCGCGCGCCGCCAGCGCGTCCAGCGCCGGGGTCTCGACATGCGCATCGCCGTAGCAGCCGGTGACCCGGGCCGCGTGCTGGTCCGAGAAGATGAACAGCAGGTTCTTTGCCCGCCGCGCGCTCATTGCCACAGCCTTTCGTTCAGCCGCCCCTCGGCGTCGAAGGTCAGCGGCGCCGGCGCGTCCTCTGACAGCAGCAGGCCCTTTTCGCGCAGTTCCTCGGCCAGGTTGTCCGTCACCGCCATCTCGTCCAGGTGCAGCGTCGATTTGATCTGGCAGATCCGCGGCGCGCCCGCGGCCCAGCAGGTGGCCACCAGCGCCCGCAGCACCGCGCGGTCGTCGGGCAGCACCACCGGCAGGCGGGCCTTCTCGATGATCGTGGCGGTGACGGCGTTCATGTAGATCGCCTTGAGGTCCAGCGCCTCGATGCACGCCCGGGGCGCGTAGTCGGCGACGCCCACGCCCATGCCGTTGCCGCCGGTAGCCTCGGTCATGCCCAGCACGGCGATCTTGTGGATGTAGGGGGTCTTGGGGTTCTCGACCCCGCGGATGTCGGCACGCCCGCAGATCGCCGGGTCCATCCCGGCGCCGGAGATGTCCTTGCCCACCTTTTCCACGATCAACCCGTCCAGCAGGTCGAAGGGCAGGCGGGCCATGGCGGCCTTGGACATCTTCAGCAGCCGTTCGTCGGCGGCGTAGAACTCTGCGGGCGGCACCGCCTCGACATGGGCGATGCGTTCCTCGGCGTTCTCCACCAGCGCCAGCCCGGCGGTCAGCGGCGCGCGTTCCACCACGCGGGCGGCGAGGCGCGGCAGCACCTCGGACAGCCCGCGCGGGCCGGTGAAATGCACCGAGCGCGCGCCCTGCTGCTTGCCCAGCCCCACCGCGAGCATCTTGGTCAGCCCGCTTTCCACGGGACGCGGATAGCTGGTGTGCGCCTTGACCCGGTTGATCGCCAGCACCCCGGCGGCGGCGGCGGCATTGGCGTCGAAGTGGCAGACGTGGCCGCCCTCGATCTCGCCGTACTGCACGGTCTCCATGGTGGCGCGGATCTCGCAGCCCATGCGGGCCTCGTCCACCCCCAGCCGCGCCAGCACCGCGCGCTGACCCTCGGCGGTGCCGCCCCCGTGCGATCCCATGCCGGGCACGATGAAGGGGGCGAGGCCGCGGGCCTTCAGCCATTCCACCGCGGTGCGGGCCACCAGGTCGATCTCGCAGATCCCGCGGCTGCCCACGGCCACGGCGATCTCGGCCCCCTCGGCCAGCCCCTCGAACAGCCCCGCCTGCGCGTCCAGCGCCGCGCGCACCGCGGCGGCGGTGTCGGGCACCATGGGGGTTTCCGGCTGGCGCACGCGCACCCGGCGCAGCTTCGGCAGTTCCACCCCCTCGAGGTGCGGCAGCACCACGGCGGGAAACGTGGGAGACATGTCAGGCATTGGAGACCCTCCTGCCGCGCGGCGTGACCGTGGCCGCCCAGGCGTTGACGTGGCGCAGGACCAGTTCGGCCTGCTTGGCGGCCAGCTCCGGCCGGCCGAAGAGGTTGTCGAATTCGCCGGGATCGGCATCCAGGTCGAACAGCTCGCCGATGCCGTGGCTGTGGTAGAGCGCCAGCTTCCAGCGGCCGTCGAAGGTCATGGTCGCCTGGGTGCGGTCGGGCACCGGCGAGTAGCCGACGGAGTCGTTGAAGTCGCAGATCACCAGGTCCTTGTGCCGCTCCGGCGGCGCGGCGCCGGTGGCGATCGGCAGCAGCGAGGCACCCTGCATCGCCTCGGGCACCGGCAGGCCCGCGGCCTCGAGGATCGTCGGCGCAAGATCCACCAGTTCCGCCAGCCCCTCGGCCTGCACACCCGCGCGGATGCGGCCGGGCCAGGACAGGATCAGCGGCACGTGGGTCAGCCCCTCGAAAAAGCGGCAGCCCTTGTAGAGCAACCCGTGATCGCCCAGCAGCTCGCCGTGGTCGCTGGTGAAGATCACCAGCGTGTCCTCGCGCTGGCCGCTTTGCTCCAGCGCGTCAAGGATGCGGCCCACCTGGGTGTCCAGCAGTTCGATCATCGCGTAGTAGGCCGCCTTCACCGCCCGGCCGTCGTAGCTGGCGGGGGGGCGGAAGCCGCGTTCGGACTGGCTGGCGTAGTCCTCTTCCTCCGCCGCGCCGCCCAGCGGGTTGGCGGCGGTGACGGTCTGGCTGCGGACCCGGGCGAACTGCGGCTGGCGTTCCAGATCGGACTGGCGGAACAGCGGCGGCGGCAGGTCCTCGGGGTCGTAGCGGTCCAGGTATTCCTGCGGCGGATCGAAGGGCGGGTGCGGATCGTAGGGGTTCACGCTCAGCAGCCAGGGGCCGTCCCGGTCCTGCCCGATGAACTCGATCGCCTTCTCGGCACACCACGTGGTCTGGTGCAGCTCTTCGGGCGCGCCCGCGCCGATGAAGCCGCGCTGGGTGTCGAACAGTTCCGCCGGGTCGAGGCCCTTGTCCTTCAGCCAGTGGTGATAGGCGTTCTGCGCGTCCGCCTCGCCGGTCATCGGGTTGTGCGACCACTGGAAGTAGCGGTAGCCGTCGTCGGGGCGCACCTCTCCGGCGGTGGCGGTGGACAGGTGCAGCTTGCCCACCAGCCCGCAGTCATAACCCGCGTCGGCGAAGATCCGGGTCACCAGCACCTCGTCGGGGGGAAAGCTTTCCACCCCGTTCCGGTAGACCCGGTGCGCGGCGGGGTAGCGGCCGGTCAGGAAACTGGCGCGGGAGGGGGTGCAGACGGTGTTCTGCACGTAGGTGCGGGTGAAGGCGGTGCCTTCGGCCGCCAGCCGGTCAAGGTTCGGCGTGCGGATATGCGGGTTGCCCAGCGCCGCGATGGTGTCGTGGCGCATCTGGTCGGCGCAGATCCACAGGATGTTCGGCCGGCTCATGCCGCCGGGTCCAGCGCGAAACGGTCGTACAGCTCCTCCGGTGCCTCGTGGCGCGCCATCTCGGCGGCGATGGCCTTGCAGAAGCGCGCCTCGGTTTCCGGGTCGTCCACCGGTGCGGTCTGGCCGGGGTCGGCCTGCAGGTCGTAAAGCACCGTGTCGGTGTCGTCGAAGCCGCCGCCCTGCATCGGCGGGCGCATGGCGCCGGGAAGGGCGGGCAGCTTCAGCAGCGGCATGCCCTTGGTGAAGCCGAAGCCGGGGTGCAGCGCCGCGCCGGCGAATTCGGCGGCGGTGAAGGGGCGGCGCGCGTGCTGGGGCATCAGGGTGTATTCGTTCAGCGGCGCGGATTCCATGTCCGGCGGATAGCGGAAATAGCTGTGCCGCCCGTCGGTGGCGTTGATCGCGCCGCCGAAGACCCCGTAAAGCGCGATCTCGCGCCCCGGCGCATCCTCGTGCACCGCGGGCAGCAGCGAGCGGCCCTGCATCCCGTCCAGCGGCTCCAGCCCGTAAAGGTCCAGCAGCGTCGCCGCCACGTCGATGTTCTGGCTCAGCGCGCGGCGCGGGCCGGGGGCGGCGCCGGGCAGGTGGATGAACAGCGGGATATGGGCGATCTCGTTGTAGAAGGGGGCGCGGTTCTTGCCCCACCAGTCATGCTCTCCCAGCAGGAAGCCGTGGTCGGTGGTGACGATCAGCGCGGTGTCGTCCCACATGTCCTCGGCGTCCATGTGGTCCAGCAGCCGGCCCAGCTGGTCGTCGCACAGCGCCACCAGGGCGGCGTAGTTGGCGCGCACCGCCCGCAGGTCCTCGCCCGCCTCGGTGCGGCGGTAGCGGGGCCAGTCGCGCAGGGGCTCGTTGCCCGTGGCGTCCGCGGCGCCCGTGCGCGCGCGGTGTTCGGCGGGGGCGTGGAAGGGCTCGTGCGGGTCGAAGGTCTCGATCTGCAGGAACCAGTTGTCGGCCGCGCCGTTCGCGCCCAGAAAATCCAGCGCCCCGTCGAAGGTGCGCACCACCGGGAACTCCGCCGTCTCGCGGATCTGGTCGCGGTTTATCGCGCCCTGCAGCCGGTAGCCGCTGCGGTCCTCCTCGATCTGCTCGGGGTCGTACATGGCGCGGAAGCGGTCCAGCGGCGGGGTCACCGAATGCGCCCAGGGGTCGGCCTCCTGCCCGCGCAGGAAGTCCCAGGTGGTGAACTCGGTGTGGTAGTTGGCGCCGCCGTTCTCGAAGTAGTGGTAGTGGTCGGTCACGAGGTGGCTGTGCACCCCTGCCGCGCCCATGCGCGCGGTGACGGTCTCGTCGAAGGGTTCCAGCGGGCCCCAGCTGCGGTGCAGGAAGTTCAACCGCCCGGTCTGCAGGTCACGCCGCGCCGGCATGCAGGGCATGGACCCGACGAAGTGCTGTCCGAACACCGCGCTGCGCGCCGCCAGCCGGTCGAAGTTCGGCGTGGGGTGGTCGCCGCCGAGGCAGGACAGCGCCCGCCGGTTCAACGAGTCGAACAGGCACAGGATGACCTTCATGCCCGGGCCTTCCGCTTGCGCCGGTAGTCGCTGTAGATCGGCCAGACCAGCAGCACGACGGCCGCGATGGTGAAGGCCAGCGGGAAGGGACGGGTGACGATCGGGCTGAAGTCGCCCGCCGTCATCATCAGCCCGCTGCGCAGCTTCTGCTCGGCCAGCGGCGCCAGCACGAAGCCGATCACGAAGGGCCCCAGCGGGATCTTCGCCCGCTCCAGCAGGAAGCCGAAGACGCCGAAGCCCATCATCACCCAGACGTCGAACATGTTGTTGTTCAGCGAGTAGGCGCCGATCACGCAGAACATCATCACCACCGGCAGCACGTAGCTGCGCGGCAGGTAGATCAGCCCGGCAATGTGGCGCACCGAGCTGTTCATCAGGATGAACATCAGGATGTTGGCCAGCAGGCAGGCGGCGATCATGCCCCAGACGATGTCGGCATTGGTCAGGAACAGGGTCGGCCCGGGCTGGATCGAGTGGATCGTCAGCGCACCGATCAGGATGGCGTCGATGACCGAGCCGGGGATGCCCATGGCGATCAGCGGGATCAGCGCGCCGCCCACGGTGGCGTTGTTGGCGGCCTCGGAGGCGATGATGCCTTCCTCGGAGCCCTTGCCGAACTCCTCGGGCTTGGAGGACACGTTCTTGGCCATGGTATAGGCCACCACCGACCCGATCGAGGCGCCGATGCCCGGCAGGATGCCGATCCAGGTGCCGATGAAGGACGAGCGGATCATGTTGACGCCGTGGCGCTTGTAGTCGCGCAGCTTCATCATCACGCCCTCGGCCTTCACCTCGGCGCGGTCGGGTATCAGCTTCACGTCCAGAGCGTCCGCGATGATCTGGCTGACCGCGAAGACCCCGATCAGCACCGGCAGCAGTTGCAGCCCGCCGTTCAGCATGTAGTAGTCGAAGGTCAGGCGCGGCATCCCGATGGCCGGGTCCACCCCGGGCATCGACACCAGCATCCCCAGCAGGCCCGAGATCAGGCCCTTGGCCAGCGACCCCTCGGACACCGAGGCGATCAGCACCATGGCCATCATGATCAGCGTGAAATACTCGAACGGGCCGAAGCGGGTGGCGAGGATCGACAATGGCTGGGTGATGGTCAGCAGCACCACCCAGCTGATCAGCCCGCCCACGAAGGAGGCGGTGATCCCCAGCCCCAGCGCCCGGCCGGGCCGGCCGCCGCGGGCCATGGGATAGCCGTCGAAGGTGGTCATCACCGAGGCCGGCGTGCCGGGCATCCGCATCAGCGTGGCGGTGATCAGGCCGCCGCTGATGGCGCCCACGTACATCGACACCAGCAGCACCACCGCGTCGAAGGGATCCATGTAGAAGGTCAGCGGCAGCGTCAGGGCGATCAGCATCGCGCCGGTCAGCCCCGGGATCGCCCCGACCACGATCCCCAGCGAGGTGCCGAGAAACAGCATGAAGAAGGTCCAGGGCATGAAGATATGCCCCATCGCCCCGAAAAGCGCGCCAAGATCCATGGATTACAGCCTCAGGTGGGTCAGTGGGTCAGTGGGTCAGGTGGGAAGATCGACGTAGAAGACGTTGGTGAACAGGTACTCCACCCCGAAGCTGCCGATGGCGGCCACGACCAGCGCCGGCAGCAGCGCCTTCAGGCGCAGGTCCTCGAGCACCCAGATCGCCAGCAGCAGGAACCCGAAGGTCACCACGCCGAAGGGCAGGAACCGCGACTGCAGCACCAGGATGTAGATCAGCGTGACCCCCAGGATCACCAGCGATCCAAGCGGCGAGCGGCCGCGGAACTCGTTCATGAAATCGGTGCCGAGGCCCGGCCCGCGGGCGATCTTGAGCATCGCCTTGGCGATCACGAAGAGGCAGCAGGCGATGATGATGAGCGCGGTGTACTTCGGCACCGGGCCCGAGCCGAGCGGCTCGAAAGTGCCGGGGGGGAGCTTGATGGCGGCGGAGAAGAAGATCGCGCAGATGACGATAATCAGACCGCAGACGGCGATCTCGGCGACGGGACGACGATCCATTGAAGGTGCCCTTGAAATAAGACGCCGCCCGGCGCGGGGCCGGGCGGCAGGGGTCGGTTACTTCTGCTTGGCGAGTTCGGCGATCGGCTGGATCGCTTCCCAGGTGGTGTCGAGATCCGCCTGCAGGTCGTCGCCGCGCAGGAACACGTTCTCGAAGCCCTTCTCGTCGTTGAACTTCACGTAACGATCGGAGGCCGCGGCCTTTTCAAGCGCGTCGGCGAAGGCGCTGACCACCTCGTCCGGGGTGTCCTTCGGCGCGAAGACCCAGGACTTGATGCAGAACTCGACGTCGTAGCCCAGCTCTTTCATGGTCGGCACGTCCGGCAGGCCCTCGAACCGCTCGGGTCCGGTGTAGGCCAGCGGCTTGATCTGCGAGTCGGGGTTCTCGGACCCGTCCGGCAGCAGGGTGAAGTTGATCACCTCGGCGCCCGAGAGCACGGTGGTGTTGGTCTGCGCGCCGGTCAGGGCGGTGAAGTTGGCGGTGCCGCCGCCGATCTGCACGAAGCGGAACTTCGCGCCCGGCTCGGATTCCTGGATCATCAGGCCGGCCATGTGGTTGATCGCGCCAAGGTTGGCGCCGAAGATCAGCGAGTCCGGCTCTGCCTTGGCCTTGGCCAGCAGTTCTTCCATCGAATTGATGCCGCTGTCCTTGCGCACCATCGGCATGACGCAGAACGATCCCGAGGCCGCGACCGGCTTGAAGTCGCGCCAGCCGAAGTCGATGGCACCGGTGCCTTCGCCGCCCATCAGGGCGATGTGGATCAGGAGGAACTCGTGCCCGTCGGGATCGGCCTCCATCACGCGGCGCGAACCGATCGAGTAGTGGCCGCCCACGTTGACGATGGTGATCGGCTGCGGCAGCAGCTCGTTCTCCTGGATCGCGTTCTGCAGCATCCGGCCGACCTGGTCCGATGTGCCGCCCGGGTTGAAGGGCACCACCAGCTTGATCGGCTTCTCGGGCCACTCGGCATGCGCCGCCCCGGTGGCCACCAGCAGCGCGGCGACAGCAAGTCCTGCGAGTTTCTTCACGGAAGTTCCTCCCTTACGTGATCATAAGTTGTAAGTTATATTATTGTCGTTGATTTGTATCATCACCTTATGGTTTGACGTTACGTACCGCAACATCTTTTTTTGGAGGGAGCCGGAACATGGCCAAATCGAAGCCCCACGTGCTGCTGGTCACCGCGGACCAGTGGCCGGGCGATCTGCTGAGCGTCACGGGCCGGTCCGACATCGACACCCCGACGCTGGACCAGCTGGGGCGCAACGGCATCCGGTTCGACCGCGCCTATTCCGAGTGCCCGATCTGCATCCCCGCCCGCCGCAGCCTGATGACCGGCGCCGACGCGCGCACCCACGGCGACCGGGTGTTCCAGCCGGCGCTGCCGCGGGCGGATCTGCCCTATATCGCCGAGGTGTTCCGCGCCGCCGGCTGGCAGACCGGCGCCGTGGGCAAGCTGCACGTCTTCCCGCCCCGCGACCGCATCGGCTTCGAAGAGGTGATCTCTATGGAAGAGGGGCGCCCGCAGCTGGCCGGCCCCGACGACTGGGAGATCTGGCTGGCAGATCACGGCATGGGCGGGCTGGGCCACGCCCACGGCATGTCCAACAACGGCTACGAACACCGCCCCTGGCACCTGGAGGAGGCGGCGCATCCCACGGTCTGGCTGGCGCGGCAGATGTGCCGGATGATCCAGCGGCGCGACCCAACGCGGCCGTCGTTCTGGCACCTGTCCTTCAACGCGCCCCACCCGCCGATCGTGCCCACCGCCGAGTACCTCGCCATGTACGCCGGCCGCGAGATGCGCCCGGCGGCGCAAGGCGACTGGTCCGAGGCCGAGCTGCCCGGCGCACTGCAGCGCAACCGCGGCTCCTGGGCGCCGCTGGACGCGGCGCGGCTGGCGGCGATGCGGCGGGCCTTCAACGCGCAGTGCACCCTGATCGATCACCAGCTGCGGCTGGTGCTGGGCACCCTGCGCGAGCAGCTGCTGCTGGACGACACCATCGTGCTGTTCACCAGCGACCACGGTGACATGCTGGGGGACCACGGGCTGTTCGCCAAGCGGCTGATGTACGAGGGCTCCGCCCGGGTGCCGATGCTGTTGATGGGCCGTGCCGGCTGCGACCGGGTGGTGCCGGGGACGGTGGACAAGGGGGTGGCGGGGCTGGCGGACGTGATGCCGACGCTGCTGGACCTCGCCGGGATCGACGCGCCGGACAGCTGCACCGGGCGCTCGCTGCTGCGCGGCTCGCGGGCCGAGGTGCTGTACGGCGAGTCCGGGGAGGGGCCCTCGGCCACGCGGATGGTGACGGACGGGCGGTGGAAGCTGATCTGGTATCCCGACGGCAACGCGGTGCAGCTGTTCGACCTGGAGGCGGACCCGCTGGAGTGCCGCGACCTGTCGGGCAGCGCGGAGGGCGCGGAGGCGCTGGAGCGGCTGACGGAGGCGCTGGTGGAGCGGCTCTACGGCGAGGACCTCGAGGCGGTGCGGGACGGTCAGCTGACCGGCCGCCCGGGGACGCCGGTGCCGGTGATCGTGAACCGCGCGCTGAACGGCCAGCGGGGGCTGCACCTGCCGCAGCCGCCGCTGGATGACCCGTCGAAGGTGGTGGGCGCGCCTTGAGGGCGGGGTGGGAACGGTTCTGTAAGGTGGCCATTTAGAGCATCCGGGCGACCGCACTCGGACAGGCACTGCTCTTTTATTGGGCAAGAGCACCCGGCCCGGAACAAGGCACGAAGTGCCGCCGGGCCAGCGCCCGTCCGCCCCCCGGGCGGGCGCTTTGTTGCCGTATGCGCGGGGGTGGAACGACGACGTGGCGGTGGGATAAAGGGGCGACCACCACCGGCGGGAGCGCCCACCCCCGGACGGGCGCTGTCCCTCTGTTGCGACAAAGGCATACGGCCCGAGACAAGGCACGCAGTGCCGCCGGGCCAGCGCCAGTCCGTCAGCCGGGCGGGCGCTTTGTCACCGTATGCGCGGGGGTAGAGCGACGGCGTGGTGGTGGGATAAAGTGCAGACCACCAGCGGCTGAAGCGCCCACCCACGCACGGGCGCTGTCCCTCCATTGCGCTCGCCCCCCCGCCTCACCCCGCCGCAAGGATCTCCGCGATTACCTCCTCGCACTGCGCGATGAGGTTGCCCGCCGCCGGCAGCAGCGGGCGGTCGCGGCGCCAGATGACGCCGCCGGCCCGCACCGGCAGCTCGTCGGCCAGCTGCACCGCCGCGATATCTGCGTAGGCGTTGCAATGGGTCTGGGACAGGAACCCCAGGAACTCGCCGTTCCGCAGGATGTTGATCATCGCCCGGACAGAGTTCGTCTCGATCCGCGGCGCCGGCGTCTCCAGCCCCGCCTGGCTGAAGATCCGCCGCATCAGCTGTCGGCCGAAGGTCTCGTCCCCGGTCATGGTCCAGCGCGCCCGGCCCAGCATCTCCAGCGTCTTGGGCGGCCCCTGGTGCATCGGGTGATCCACGTGCGCCACCACCCGCATCCGGTCGCGCACGAGGATCCGCATGTCGTAGGTGGCGGCGAAGTAGGCGTCGCTGATGGAGGCGAAGAACAGGTCCACCGCCCCCTGGTCCAGCTTGCGCCGCAGATCGTCGTTCAGCGCCACGGTCAGCTCGATCCGCAGGTCGGGGCTGGCCTCGGTCATGCGGCAGATGGCGATCGGCAGGATCTCGTGGATCCAGTCGGGCCCGCAGCCGATCCGCACCACGCCGCCGGAGCCGGTCTTCATCGCCGCCAGCTTCTCGGTGAAATCGGTCTCGCCCCGCTCCAGCGCCCGGGCGTATTCCATCACCACCTCGCCGTAGGGGGTGATCCCCACGGGCCGGGTGGAGCGGTCGAGCAGTTCCACCCCCAGCTGCTTCTCCAGCTTGGCCACCGCCTGGGTCAGCGCCGGCTGCGAGATGCCCAGCCCCTCGGCCGCGGCGGTCAGGTTGCGCGTGGCACAGACCGCGAGGAACTGGTTCAGGCCGCTATAAGTTTTCACCATGTCGCTGCCCTGAAATCCGCCAACCCGCTTATGTTAGTGTTAGGGCAGGATCGCCGGGCGCGCCAGCCGCGCGGTGCCCTGGCGCGGGGGAGGGGACAAAGGAAAAGCGCCGCCCCCGGATCGGGAAGACGGCGCTTCGGCAAGTCGTGGCCACGACGGAAAAGGCCGCTCAGACCTCGGCGGGGTTGGCCTGTTCCGCGGGCGGGGCGCGGCGGCGCTGCTTGCGGCTGGTCAGGGCAACCGCCTCCTGCGCCTGGCGCCAGTGGTCCTGGTCGCGGCCGGTGGGGCAGCCCTCGGACAGCCAGATGTGGTAGGCGGCCTCGGCGATGCTGGCGTTGCTGATCTTGCGGCTTGGCATGGTTCTTTCCTCCTGGACCCGGTGGGTGCGCGACGCATCCGTGTCACCTGCTTTCCCGCCGCGCGTTTTCGCGTTACGCCGGGCAGAGGAGGTGACGCATGACTCCGGTGGATGTCGTCTGCATCAAGTGGGGAAGTATCTTTGGACCGGAGTACGTCAACCGGCTGTACTCCGGCGTGCGGCGGAATCTGGCCCGTCCCCTGCGGTTTCACTGCATGACCGAGCATGCGGAGGGCCTGCACCCCGACATCCAGGTGCTGGACCTGCCGGTGGAGCCCTTCCACGACGAGATGAACGCGGCGCTGGCGGTGGCGAACCGGCAGGGAGCGATGCGCAAGGTCTCGCTGTTCCGGCCGGGGCTGATCGAGGGGGCGGGGCCGGTGCTGGGGTTCGACCTGGACGTGGTGGTCACCGGGGCGCTGGACGGCATCGTCGACTTCGCCCCCGGCAAGGTGGCCATGCGCCGCGACTGGGTGGAGGCGCGGCGGGGGCGCAGGACCGGGCACGGGTCGGTCTTCCGCTACGATCCCGGCGCGCATCCCTGGCTTTACGGGCGGCTGGCGGCGGACCCGGCGGGCGAGGTGGCGCGGGCGCGGGGCAGCGAGCAGCGCTATACATCGACCCTGGCGCAGGCCGAGGGGGCCTTTGCCTACCTGCCCGATGATTGGGTCGTCAGCTTCAAGCACGACTGCCTGCCGCTGCCGCCGCTGAACTACCTGGTGCCGCCGCGCCTGCCGAAGGACGCCAGGGTGGTCTGTTTCCACGGCCGGCCGAAGATGCCCGAGGCGGTGGCGGGCTATCGCGGGTCCTGGCTGCGCTGGTCGCGGCCGGCGGACTGGCTGCGCGACCACTGGATCGACCGGGCGCGGCTGGACCTGGGGGCGGACTGGGCCTGACGCTCGTCGGGCGGACGCTCGTCGGGCGGGGTTATGGGTGGAGAGCGCGAGGGGGCGCTGCCCCCGCCGCCTGCGGCAGCCCCCCGGGATATTTTCGGACCAAAAGAAGCTGGAAGGGGCGCCGGCGCAGGCGGTTTACCACTGATTTTATGGATTAGCGGATTTTTAACCTGGATTGACGATTCTGTACCGCGTCGAACGCTTCGCTGCTTCCGGGGGAAACATGGAACACGTCGTCATTCAGCCCGCACCCGATGTCCGGTCCCTGCGCCTTCCGTCCGTCCACCCGCCGCAGCCGCGGCGCCGGATCTACGCGCGGCGCGTCAAGCGCGGGCTGGACATCGTGCTGGCGCTGCTGCTGCTGCCTGCCTGCCTGCCGATGATTGGCTTCTTCGCGCTGCTGGTGCGGCTGGACGGCGGGCCCTGTCTGTTCCGGCAGGAACGGCTGGGGCGGGGCGGGCGCCGGTTCGGCTGCTGGAAGCTGCGCACCATGGTGACGGGGGCAGAGCAGGTGCTGGCGGACCTGTGCCGGCGCGACCCGCGGGTGGCGGCGGAGTGGCACCTGCACCAGAAGCTGCGGCGCGATCCGCGCATCACCCGGGTGGGGGCCTTCCTGCGGGCCACCAGCCTTGATGAGCTGCCGCAGATCTGGAACGTGCTGCGCGGCGACATGAGCTTTGTCGGGCCGCGCCCGATGCTGCCCTCGCAGCAGGACCTGTACCGGCAGGGCGGCGGCGGCCGGGCCTACGACCGGCTGCGCCCGGGCATCACCGGCCCTTGGCAGGTGGAGGCGCGCGATTGCGGCCAGTTCCTGGACCGGGTGCGCTATGACGAGGGCTATATCGACAACATGTCGCTGGTCTCCGACCTCGCCTACTTGGTGCGGACCGTGGCCGTGGTCTTCCGCCGCAGCGGGTCCTGAGCGGTGCGGGCAAACAATCCGCCCGGGGCCGGGAGGTTGTTCGCGCGGGTCCGGGTTTTTCCGCAGGGTGCTTCCCCCGTGCCGCCCCAGGTGGCACGGTGTTCGTGACAGGGAAAGATCACGGGAACGCCGGGGGCGGCGGAAAGGGCGGTGCGATGGGTAACGAGTTGGATGGCGCGGCGCAGGCCGCGCTGGACCAGGCCCTGCGCCTGGACGCGGCGGCGGTGACGGCGGCGGAGGCGGCCTTTGCCGCCCGCGCGCTGGCGATGCAATCCGGAAACGAGGCGGACGGGGACCCCGACGAGGCGCTGCCCTCCACGGAGCTGCGGGCGCTGTGCGCCGCGGTCTCGGGGGCGGTGGCGGCGCGGCTGCTGGCCCCGCCGCAGGTGGAGACGGCGGCGGTGATCGGCACCGGCGCCCAGGCGCGGCTGCAGATGCGGGCGGCGCACCTGGTGCGGCCGTTCCGGCGGCTGCTGGTCTGGGGCCGCGATCCGGGCAAGGCCGCGGCCTGCGCCGCCGATCTCGGCGCCGCGCTGGGGGTCGAGGTGGAGATGAGGAGCGACATCGGCGCCGCGCTGGCCGAGGCGCAGCTGGTGGTGACCACCACCGCCGCCTGCGCGCCGCTGATCCGGGCGGAGTGGCTGCACGACGGCATGCACCTGACCGCCGTGGGATCCGACGCGCCCGGCAAGGGCGAGGTGGAGCCGGCGGCGCTGGCGGTGACGGACCTATACGTCTGCGACTGCCGCAGCGGCGCGCGCCGGAGCGGCGAGATGCAGGCGGCGCTGCGATACGGCATCTGGGGCGAGAGCCACCGGCCGCCGGAGCTGGGCGAGGTGGCCGTGGCCCGCGCCAAGGGCCGGCGCGGCGCGCAGGATGTCACCATGTGCGACCTGACCGGCGCGCCGGGGCTGGCGGCGGCGATGGCGGACCATGCCCGGGCGCGGCTGGCCCGGGCGCGGCTGATGGATGCCTGAGGCTCAGGCCTCGTAGTCGGCCATGTCCTGGGTCATGTACTTGCCCCGGAAGCTTTCGAACAGCGATACCGTCCGCCGCGCGATGCCGGTCCAGCCGAAGGTGCGGCGGGCGAAGCGGGCGCCTTCCACCATCATCTTCTCGCGCAGCCACTCGTGCTGCATCGGCATGTTCAGCATCGCCGCGAATTCCTGCGGCCGGGTGGGGTCGGCGATCAGCGCGTGGTGGCCGAAGTCCACCTGCTCGAACAGCCCGCCGCGGGTTGTCAGCACCGTGGGCGTGCCGCAGGCCATGGCCTCGACCGCGGTCATGCCGAAGGGTTCATAGCGCGAGGGCAGGGCGAAGATTCCGGGGGCGCGGTAGTAGTCGGCGAGATCCTCGTCGGCGACGTAGCCGCGCCAGTCGATCCGGTCGGCCACCCCCAGCTTCTGCGCCTGGTCCTTCCAGGTGTTCACCAGCGCGATGTCGTCGTCGGAATTGGCCCCGGCGGCCAGCACCAGCCGCGCCTCGGGCTGCAGTTCCAGCAGGTGCGGCATGGCCTGGATGATCAGGTCGTAGCCCTTGTTGGTGGCGGCACGGCCGACCACGTAGATGTCCTTGTCGGTCATCTTCAGCCGCTCGCGCAGGTCTGCCAGCTGCATCGGCGGCACGCCGGTGAAGCGCTGCTCGTCGATGCCCGGCGGGATCATGGTGATGTGTTCGGCGGGCAGGTCGTAATGGTCCTCGATCAGCTCTGCCTGGTGTTCGGACGTGACGATCACGTGGTCGCAGGAGCGGAACAGCACGAATTCCTTGCGGATCCGTTCATCGAAGCGGTAGCCGGAGGTGTCCTCCTCCCCGAGGCTCTGCATGTCCTTCTGCTTCCACCAGCCCAGCGAATGCGGGGTGTGGATATGCGGGATCTGCAGTTCCTCGGCGATCTTCTGGCCCGAGACCCCGGCGTCCCAGTAGTGCGAGTTCACCACGTCGTAGTGCAGCCCGTTGGCGCGGATCGCGGCGAGGGTGTTCGAAACGAAGTCGCCGTAGTGGTCGTGCATGTCCTCCTTGCGGATGAAGTCCTTGCCGCCGAAGGGGATGCGCCAGACGCGCAGGTTCTCGTTGATGCGGTCCTCGGCGGGCTGGTCCTCGAAGCGGCGGGTGATGACGTCGACCTTGTAGCCCAGCCGCGCGAAGCGCTTGGCCAGTTCCATGACGAAGACCACCTGGCCCCCGGTGTCCGGTTTGCCCAGCTCGGGAGAGCCGGCCACGTAGCCGTGCAGGGAGATCATCATCAGCGAGCCGATGGTCTTGTCCGGCTTGTCCGCCATGTCGCGTGCCATTCTTCCAGTCCTTCTGTCTGTCATGCCTCCGCCTCTATCGCCGGCAGCACACCGTAATGCCTCAGCCCCTCCAGAACGCCGGCGGCGTGCCGTGCCTTTGCCTGGATGTGGCGACCCGGCTGCAGCGCCTGCAGCAACTCGCCCCGCGCGTTCCCCACGGCTATTCCAAGGCCGGTAACCTCGAACATCGCCAAATCGTTCCCGCTGTCCCCGGCCACCACGATCCGGTCCGGCGCCACCCCCAGCGCCTCTGCCAGATGCAGGGTGGCGGCGCCCTTGCCGGCGCTGGCGGGGATCACGTCGAAGTCGTCTTCGCCAGAGGCGATGATGTGGCAGTCATAGGGGGCCAGCGCCTCGCGGGCCTTATCCTGCGCCTCGGGGGGCACGGCGAAGCTGACCTTGCGGGGGGTCTGGTAGACTTCGGGGTGCGGGCGGTGGCCGAGGGCGGCGAGGGCGGCGCGGATCTGGGCGTGGGGCCAGCCGGCGAAACGGTCCTGCCAGGAGGCCAGCGGCGCGCCGTCCAAGGCGATCTCGGTGCCGAGCGCGGTGATCACCGCGTCGGGGCGCAGGGACGGGGGGAAGACGGTCTTCAGCGTCCCCGCCACCGAGGCGGCGGGCCGGCTGGAGTTGACGGCAAAGCGCAGCCCCGCGCCCGCCCGGCCGATCGCCTCGCCCAGCCGGGTCATCGCCGCGTCGTCGCCGGTCAGGGTGTCGTCGATGTCGCTGACCAGCAGCCAGGGACCCGCGCCGCTCATGTGGGCGGCCCGTCCACCGGGGTCATCGGCAGGTCCTGCTTCAGCCGGGTGGAGGTATAGACGGGTTCTTCCTCTGCCACCGGGCGGCTGAGGGATTCCAGCGTGATGTCCTCCAGCTTCAGCTCGGCGCTTTCGGTGTAGAAGCCGAGCCGTCCCTCGGTATAGCCATCGTCCACCACGCTCAGCGTCACCTGGCCGTTGATCGAGAACTCGATGTACATGCCGTGGGTGACCACCTCGATGTCGATGTCGCGTTCCTGGAACAGGGGCACGAAGTTGCCCGACTGCAGGGATTCGTAGCGGAAGGCGAACTCGAACTCCGGGCGCGGGTTGGCGCCCCAGCGGCGCAGCTGGCAGTAGCCCTTCACCAGGTCCAGCGACAGGTAATACCCGTCGCCTTCGCCGTTCACCCGGATCACCAGCCCGCACTTGCCCATTCCTTCCAGCGACAGGCGGCAGCGCAGGCGGAAGTCGCTGTGCTCGCCCGGCAGCAGGAAGGCCTCGAAGCCGCTGGGGCAGGCCACGTGCAGGTCGCCGCCCTCGGAGGAGAGCGTGGCGTGGGGGTTGCCGAACAGCGCCTCGAACTCGGCCGGCTCGGTCACCCGCACCGGCTCTCCCGCCAGCTTGTCGAAGCCCCAGAAGGACCGCAGCAGCAGCCGCCCGCGGCGGTCGGTGATCAGCTCCTTCGGCGGCGGCAGCATCCGGGCGATGGTCTCGCGGCCGTAGATCACCTCCTTGCGCTGGAAGAAGTTGAACAGCAGGTAACGGCCCTCGGCCTTGCAGATGCGCGCGGCGTAGTTGCCCTTGGGCAGCAGCACGTTGTCGGCGAAGTTCATGAACGGCCCGCGCAGCCCGTCGCCGTACCAGTAGTGGATCTTCACGTCCTCGCGGATCGAGCCGATCAGGTAGAAGCGGTCGTTCAGGCAGAACAGGTTCGGCACTTCCACGTCGTCGTAGAGGCCGGGGTAGTACAGCGGTTCCTCGAACTCGAACCGGTAGGGCGAGACCTCGCGCGCCACGCCGACGCAGCCGCGCCGCACCACCGGGCCCTGCTTGATCCGCGCCGAGGCCAGCAGCAGCCGGTCGCCGGTCTCGGGATCGTGGTAGAAGAACGGATCGCGGAAACTGACCCACTTGCGCCCCTCGTCGGCGCTGTGTTCGTACCAGTTGTTGCTGATCTCCAGCGGGAAGTCGCCCTTGTCGGTGCGCGTCCAGTTGTACAGGTCGCGCGAGACCGCCATGCCCACCCGCTGCACCCGGCCGTATTCCGCCCGGCTGAGCCCGGTGTAGAACATCCGCCAGACCCCGGCGTCATCGGGATCGCGCGAGACATGCATGGTCCACAGCATGTCGTCGTCCCATTCGCCGGGGTCGCCAACGAACAGCGCGTTGCGCACCCGCCGCCATGTCATCGCGTCCTCGCTTACCGCGTGGGCGATGAAATCGTGGTTGGGCAGGACAAGGTGGAACAGATGGTAAAGACCATCGTGGTAGAGCACGTCGACATCGCCGATGTCGGAGCGGAGGAAGCCGTGTGAAGCATACATGCGGCCGATCATGTAGCGCCTCGGGCGGGGAATGAAACCCCGCCCGCGCGGCGATCTTCGGTGGTTTTGGCGGGTTCGGGGCAGGGGGGCGGGCAGTGCTGCCCGCCCGGGCAGGGTGCCCGTTTAATAGTCGCGTTCGAAGAAGATCCCGAGGCCGGTCTCGCCCTCGCTGTCGGCAGAGCCGCGGGCGGTGATGGAGGGGGTGATCTGCAGATTCAGCTGGATCTCGGTGCGGCCGGTGGAATCCACCGTCACGTCGGAATAGAGGTTCTCCGACAGATATTTGCCCGCGCGCACCCCGGCGGTCCCGTCCTCCGAGGTGGTCACGTCCAGATCGTCCAGCCCGAAACCGGACCGCAGCCGGTCCACGATCCCGCCGCCGCCGCCGCCCGCCAGCGTGTTCACCGCCGAGGCCAGCTGCACCGCCTGCAGGGCCGAGATCTCGCCCAGCCCGCGCTTGAAGATCAGCCGCGCCAGCACCTCTTCCTCCGGCAGGTCGGGCTGGGAGTTGATGTCCAGTTCGGGACGGCTTGCGAAGCCCTCGATGATGATCTCGATGGATACGTCGCCCGACAGGGTGGTGGCCACCAGCCGGATGAAGGGGTCGAAGTCGCCCTGCAGCCGCACCGAGCCGGCGGTCAGCACCAGCCGCTCGCCGAGGATGTCCAGCCGGCCGCGGATCAGCTCGAACCCGCCCGAGGTGATGACGTTGGACGTGGTGCCGCCGATCCGCAGCTCGCCCCCAAGTTCGGCGTCCAGCCCGCGGCCGCGCACGAAGATCCGCGCGGGGGCGCTGACGACGATATCCAGCCGGTAGGGCGCCGCGCCGCCGCCGGCGTCGCCGCCGTTGCCGGGCCCGTCCTCGATCAGCCCCGCCCACTCGCGGGTCTGGTGCACCGCCGGCGGCTCTGCCACGTGGGTCAGTGCCGGCAGGTCGCCCTCGGGCACGCCGCCCGAGGCGGGAATCCGCACCTCCACCTCGCCCAGCACCAGCCGCCCGGCGATCAGCGCGCCGCCGGTCAGCGGCCCGGTGATCTCGACGCGGCCGTTCACCGTGGTCTCGTAAAGGCCGGGGTCCAGTGCCACGACGTTCAGGAAGTCCGCCGTCAGGTCGGCGTTGAACGGCGCGCTCAGGCTGACGGGGCCGGAGACCTGGATCCGCCCCCCGGTCGCCAGCGCCGCGCCAAGGGCCACCTGCGCCCGGCCGCCGCCAAGATCCACCCGCGCGTCGAGGTTCTGCAGCCGCAGCCGCAGCGCGGGGATGGTCAGGCCGGCATTGGCCGCGGTGACGCTGCCCGACAGCGAGGTCAGCGCCAGCGGGCCGTTCAGCGACAGGTCGAACCGCGCCTGTCCCGACAGCAGGTTCGGCGCGATGAAGCGGTTGGCCGCCGCCAGCGGCGCCACGCCGTTGATCGACAGGTTGGCGCTGGCAAAGTCCCGCGCCACCCGGCCGCCGATGTCCGCGGCGATGCCGCCCGGCCCGGTGACGGCGGCGTTTACCGTCCAGTCGCCGCCCGCGCTCTGGGCCGTGCCGCGCGCGGTGGCGGGGCCGTTGAAGCCGTCGACGTACAGCCCGATGTCGGCCAGCCGCACGTCGAAGGTCAGGCTGTCGCCGCCGGGCCCGCTGCTGCCGCTTACCTGCGCCGAAAGCTGCGGCGAGACGAAATCGGCGTTCGAGACGGAAATCCGCCCGCCCGCGTCCCAGCGCAGGTCGAGGCTCAGCTGGCTGGTGCCCGCAAGCAGCCGGTCCAGTTCGGCGGTGCCGGTGCGCAGGTTGTCGGCGCGGGCGCGGATGCTGGCCTCGCCGGTCAGGGTCTGGACGTCGCCCGTCGCCTGCACCGCCACTTCCACCGCGCCCGACAGCGGCAGCCCGGTCAGCCCGGCGTAGGCCGAAAGCGCGGCGATCCTCGCCTCCAGCTGCACGTTGGCCGCGCCCGGCGTCATGCCGTCCATCGCCACCTCTGCCGTCACCGTGCCCGCCGCGCCGCCGGGGCCGGAGAAGCCGGCCTGAAGCGTCACCTGTTCGCCGCTGCGCGCGATGTTGCCGCGCAGGCTGGCGGGGCCGGAAAGGCCGGGGGCCAGCAGCCCCGCGTCGCGCAGCGCCAGGTCGAAGTCGATGCGCCCGCTGTTGCCGTCCAGCCGGCCCGCCGCGTCGGCGGAGACCTGCGGGGTCTCAAGGTCGAAGGCGTCGATGGTGATGACCCCGTCCGCCGCCCGCGCCGCGTCCAGCGACAGGGTGCTGCGGCCCGCCAGCAGCGGGTCCACCGGGTCGATGCCGATGGCAAGATCCTGCCCCTCCGCCTCGATCCGCACATCGAAGGTCAGCGCTTGCGGGTCCGCGCGCCCTTCCACCACCAGCGAGACGGCGCCGGACAGGTCCTGCCCGGCCAGTTCCGCGTAGGGGGCGAGCGAGGCGGCCTCTGCCCGGACCCGGCCCTGCACCTGTCCCAGCCCGTCGTCGTTGAAGGTGGTGGCCACGTCCACCGCGCCCGAGGCGCCGCCGGGGCCGGTGAAGTCGGCCACCAGCCGCAGCGCCTCGCCGGCGCGGGTCAGGCGGCCGGTCAGGCTGGCGTCGCCGGTCACGCCGGCGGCAAAGATGGCGGCGTCGGCGAGGGTCACGTCGAAGTCGATGGTGCCGTCGTCCTCGCCCAGCGCGCCCGAGGCATCGGCGCTGATCTGCGGGGTGCGCAGGCGGAAGCGGTCGATGTCATAGCGCCCCGGCGCGTCAGAGGCGGCGTCAAGCGACAGCGTGCTTTCGCCTGCCAGCAGCGTGTCCACCACGTCGATGCCGATGGCCAGGTCCTGCCCGCGCAGGCTTGCGGTCACGTCGAAGGTCATGGCCTGCAGGTCGCCGCTGCCCTCGATGCCAAGGTCAACCGCGCCGGCCAGCGGGCGGCTCGCCAGCTCGGCGTAGGGCGACAGGTCGTCGGCGCTGGCCTGGACGCTGCCGCGCACCCGGCCGAGGGTGCCGTCCTCAAGGGTGAACACCGTGTCCACCGCCGCCTCGGCGCCGCCGGGGCCGGCGAAATCGGCCACCAAGGTCATCTCTTCGCCGTCGCGCGCCAGCGTTCCCTCCAGCCGCGCCGCGCCCGACAGGGCAGGGGCCAGGACCGAGGCGTCGGGCAGGTCAACGTCGAAGGCGATCTGCCCGTCGTCGGGGGTCAGGGTGCCGGAAGCCTCGGCGCGGATCTGCGGCGTGGTCAGCCGGAACAGGTCGATGTCGTAGCTGCCGGGGCCGGGAGAGGCCGCGTCGAAGGCGAGGGTGCTTTGCCCCGCCAGCAGCGCGTCCGCCGTCTCGATCCCCAGCGCAAGGTCCTCGCCCGACACGGTGCCGGCGAGGTCGAAGGCAAGGTCCTTGATGTCGCCGCGCCCGGTCAGGTCCAGCCGCACCGCGCCCGCCAGCGGCCGCCCTGCAAGCTGCGCGTAGGGCGCCAGGTCGTCGGCGCTGGCGCGCACCCGTCCCTCGACCGCGCCGGGGGTGCCGTCCTCCAGCGTCAGGGTCACGTCGGCGGTGCCCTCGGCGCCGCCGGGGCCGGTAAAGCCCGCGTCCAGCGACAGCCGATCGCCGTCCCGCGCCAGCGTGCCGTTCAGCCGCGCGGCGCCGGTCAGTGTCGGGGCCAGCACCGCGGTGTCGGGCAGGGCGACGTCAAAGTCGATCTCGCCGTCCGCCGCGCCCAGCCGCCCCTCGGCGGCGGCGGTGATCTGCGGGGTCGCCAGACGCAGCCGCGTGATGTCGTAGACGGTGCCGTCAGAGGCCGCGTCGATCTCAAGCGTGCTTTCGCCCGCCAGCAGCGCGTCCACCGTCTCGATGCCGACGGCGAGGTCGGTGCCCCCGGCGCTGCCCTGCACGGCAAAGCTGTTGTCGCGCGGATCGAAGCTGCCCGCGAGGTCCAGCGCCAGCCGGCCGGCAAGGTCGCGCCCCGCCAGCCCGGCGTAGGGCGCCAGCGCGGGGATCTGCGCCACCAGCGTGCCGGTGAGGCGGCCGATCGCCCCCTCTGTCACCGGCGCGGCCACGTCCAGCGCGCCCGAGGCGTCGCCGGGGGCCTGGAAATCCGCGGTCAGGCGCCATTTGCCGGTGGTCTGGCTGAGGGTGCCGTCCAGCCGCGCCGGGCCCTCAAGCTCGGGCACCACCACCGCGATTTCCGCCAGCGCCGCCTCGAAGGTCAGCGCGCCGTCCTGGCCGGCGCCCACCGCGCCGTCGGCGGCAAGGCGCACCTGCGGGGTCTCGAACCGCGCGTCGTTGACGGTGAGGGTCCCGTCGACGGTGCGGGCCACGTCGATGGCCAGCGTGCCCTCGCCGGCCAGCAGCGCGTCCAGCGGCTCGATGTCGATCTGCAGGTCCCGCGACAGGCCCGAGACCGAGACGCCGAAGCTGCGGTCGCGCAGGTCGCCGCGGCCGGCCAGCATGATCTCCAGCCCGCCGCCGAGGTCGCGGTTGGAGGGGCGGAAGGCCTCGTGAGTGCCTTGCCGCAGATATACGAAGCGTCCCCCAATGACATGGAGGCGCGCACCTGCCCGAACTGCGGCGAAATCCATCCCGGCAAGGGA
>JBLXFD010000019.1:0-75126 GCA_048262455.1 Rhodobacter sp. | reverse complement strand
CTCCGTCCTTCAGCCCCGCGGGCGCAGACGGAACACCCCCGCGGTTACCGGCCGCGCCGCGCCGGGGCCGCGCCGCGCCTCGCGCGACAGCAGCTCCAGCCGGTCCAGCGGCAACGGCGCGCGAAAAGGGTCGCCCACCAGCACCTCGCTGCCCGCCGCCTCGCAAAGCTCCAGCCAGGCCAGCACCCGCGCCGCGAGCCCTGCCTCGTAGAACACATCCCCCGCCAGGATCAGCCGCCCCGCCAGCGCCGGCCCCGCCGTCAGGTCTCGCGCCGTCACCCGCGCGTGCAGCCCGTTCAGCGCCAGGTTCGCCCGCAGCGCAGCGCGGCCCATGGGGTCGGTCTCTGCCGCCAGCACCGCCGCACCGGCCCGCGCCGCCGCCAGCGTCGCCACACCGCCGCCCGCGCCCAGGTCCACCACCTCGCGGCCCGCCACCAGTCCGGGACGGGCCGCGACGTACCGCGCCAGCGCCAGCCCGCCGGCCCAGGCGTAGCCCCAGTAGGGTGGGCGGTCCCCCGCCAGCGCCGACAGCCGGCTGCCCGGTCCCGCCAGGTGCATCCGCAGCCCCGGCAGGCCCGGCACATCGGCGGCGGGCAGGCGGCGGCGGATGGCGTCGCCGGGGCGGCGCGGGGCAGGGGGGCGGGACATGGCCGGTGCGGGCTCCGTCGCAGGGAAGGTGGCGGGGGGGATCCCGCGCCCTTCCTCTATGCCAGCCCCCGCGCCGGGCGCGAGCCGTTTTTCCCGGCCTGCCCCGGCGCCATGCTTGACAGGACAGCCCGCGCCGCCTTTCGTGAGCCGAGGCCGCGCAGGGAGGAACCGCGATGAGGATGACCACCGAGGAAGCCTTCGTGAAGGTGCTTCAACGCCACGGCATCGCCGATGCCTTCGGCATCATCGGCTCGGCCTTCATGCCGATCTCTGACCTGTTTCCGAAGGCCGGCATCCGGTTCTGGGACTGCGCCCACGAGGGTTCCGGCGGGATGATGGCCGACGGCTATACCCGCGCCTCGGGGCGCATGTGCATGATGATCGCCCAGAACGGCCCCGGTATCACCAACTTCGTCACCGCGGTGAAAACCGCCTACTGGAACCACACGCCGCTGCTGCTGGTAACCCCGCAGGCGGCGAACCGGACCATCGGGCAGGGCGGGTTCCAGGAGGTGGAGCAGATGGCCGCCTTCCGCGACATGGTCGCCTACCAGGAGGAAGTGCGCGACCCGCTGCGGATCGCCGAGGTGCTGAACCGCGTGATCGTCAACGCCCGCCGCGCCAGCGCCCCGGCGCAGATCAACATCCCCCGCGACGTCTGGACCCAGGTGATCGACATCGACCTGCCCGAGCCGGTGGAGTTCGAGCGCCCGGCCGGCGGCGAGGCGGCGCTGGACCGTGCGGCCGAACTGCTGGGCAGCGCCCGCTTCCCCGTGATGCTGAACGGCGCGGGCGTGGTGCTGGCGGGTGCCATCGACGACACCGTGACCCTGGCCGAACGGCTCTCGGCCCCGGTCTGCGTCGGCTACCAGCACAACGACGCCTTCCCCGGCGCCCACCCGCTGTTCGCCGGGCCGCTCGGCTACAACGGATCCAAGGCGGCGATGGAACTGATCGCCCGCGCCGACGTGGTGCTGGCGCTGGGCACGCGTCTGAACCCCTTCTCGACGCTGCCGGGATACGGCATCGACTACTGGCCCAAGGACGCGCAGATCATCCAGGTGGACCTGAACCCGGACCGGATCGGGCTGACCAAGAAGGTCTCTGTCGGGATCGTCGGCGACGCGGGCAAGGTGGCGCGCGCCCTGCTGGACCGGCTGCCGGAGGGCGCCGGCGACGCGGGGCGCAAGGATCGCGAGAACACCGTCGCGCAGACCAAGTCGGCCTGGGCGCAGGAACTGTCCTCGATGGACCACGAGGAGGACGACCCCGGCACCACCTGGAACCAGCGCGCCCGGGACGCCAAGCCAGACTGGATGAGCCCGCGCATGGCTTGGCGGGCGATCCAGGCGGCGCTGCCGCGCGAGGCGATCATCTCGTCCGACATCGGCAACAACTGCGCCATCGGCAACGCCTATCCCACCTTCGACGCGGGGCGGAAGTACCTGTCGCCCGGGCTTTTCGGCCCCTGCGGCTACGGGTTGCCCGCGGTGGTGGGCGCCAAGATCGCCTGCCCGGACACGCCGGTGGTCGGCTTCTCCGGCGACGGCGCCTTCGGCATCGCGGTCACCGAACTCACCGCCATCGGCCGGCCCGAGTGGCCGGCGGTGACGCAGATCGTCTTCCGCAACTACCAGTGGGGCGCGGAAAAGCGGAACTCCACCCTCTGGTACGACGACAACTTCGTCGGGACCGAGCTGGGCGAGGGGGTCTCCTACGCGAAACTGGCCGAGGCCTGCGGGCTGAAGGGCGTGGTGGCGCGCACCATGGACGAGCTGACCATGGCGCTGAACCAGGCGGTGCGCGACCAGATGGAGCAGGGGATCACCACGCTGATCGAGGCGATGATCAACCAGGAACTGGGAGAGCCCTTCCGCCGCGACGCCATGAAGAAACCGGTGGAGGTGGCGGGCATCGACCCCGCCGACATGCGCACCCCCGCCTGAGCCCGCCCGCCGGTGCTGCTGGTCGTCAACACCGGGTCCTCGTCGATCAAGGCGGCGCTGTTCCGGTCTGACCTGACGGAGCTTTGCGCCGCCCGTGTCACCGGCATCGGCCGCCCCGCGCCGCGGCTGGAGACGGCGCAGGGCGCGCAGCCCGTCGCCGCCCCGGACCACGCCGCCGCGCTGGGGGCGCTGCTGCCGGTGCTGGAGCGGGTGGGCCCCGTTACCGCCGCCGCACACCGCATCGTCCATGGCGGCGAGACCCTGACTGCCCCGGCGCGGCTGACACCCGAGGTGCTGGCGCGGATCGAGGCCTGCATCCCCCTTGCCCCGCTGCACAATCCTCCCGGCCTCGCCGCGATCCGCGCGCTGGCGGCGGCGCGGCCGGACCTGCCGCAATGCGCCAGTTTCGACACCGCCTTCCACGCCGGGCAGCCGGAGGTGGAGACCGCCTATGCCCTGCCGCCGGAATGGCGCGCGAAGGGGGTGCGGCGCTACGGGTTCCACGGGCTCAGCTACGCCGGGCTGGTGGCGCGGATGGGAGCGGACCTGCCGCCCCGGCTGCTGGCGCTGCACATGGGCGCGGGGGTCAGTCTTTGCGCGATCCGGGAAGGCCGCTCTGTCGCCACCACCATGGGCTACTCGCCGCTTTCCGGCCCGCCCATGGCCAGCCGCTGCGGCGACATCGACGGCATGGCGGTGCTGCGGCTGGCGCGGGACCTCGGGCCCGACGAAGCGGCGCGGCTGCTGAACCACGAATCGGGCCTTTCCGGGCTGGCCGGCACCGGCGACATGCGGGCGCTGCTGGCGCGCAAGGACGCCGAGGCGCGCTTCGCGGTGGACCACTTCGTGCACCACGTGGTGCGGCAGGCCGGGGCGCTGGTGGCGGCGATGGGCGGGGTGGACGCGCTGGCCTTCACCGGCGGCGTGGGAGAGAACGCGCCGGAGATCCGCCGCCGCATCGGCGAGGGGCTGGCCTTCCTCGGTCCGCTGCCCCAGCACGTCATCCCCGCCGAGGAAGAGCGGCAGATCGCCCGCGATGCCTTCGCGCTGCCGGGGCAGGCCTGACCCCGGGGAACAATGCGGCGGCGGCGGGGGCTTTGTAAGGCGGACGGCGACGCCGGAGGGTCATGAATTGGCCGCTATGGCCGCGCAGGCTACATCGGAACTTCTCCGTCAGGGAACATGACCCCTATGTTGATCGATACCTTCGCCGCAGGGGCCGCCCCGGTCGTGGCCTCCGATGCCGCGTCGGCGCTGGACCTTGCCACCGTGAACAGCCTCGCGGGGTTCGAGCCGCTGAAGGCCGAATGGGACGCGCTGCACGCCGTCACGCCGGGCAACCCCTTCGCCGCCCACGCCTATATCGCCGCATGGGCAGAGACCGCGGGCGCGCGCCGGCGGCTGCAGATCCGCCTCGCGCGCCGGGGCGGGCGGCTGGTGGGCGCCGTGGCGCTGGCCTCTGGGCCGGTGCCGCGTGCCTGGATGCTGGCGGGGCACGGCAAGGCCGGGCTGGCGGGGGTGCTGCTGGCGCCGGACCTGTCGGCGCAGGCGCGGGACGCGGTCTGCGCCCGGCTGCTGCGCCCGCGCCCGGGCAGTTTCCTGCTACTGGAGCCGCTGGAGGAAGACCAGGCCGCGCTGCTGGAGGCCGCCGCCACCGGGGCGGGCCTGCAGGTGCGGCGCAAGCGCACCTTCTGGGCCGACTCGGCCGACCTGACCCGGGGCGCCGAGGCCTGGCGCGCCACTCTGTCGCGCAACACCCGGCGGTCGTACAAGCGCGCGGTCCGGGAGCTGGAGACAGAGGACTTCCGCCGCATCAGCAGCCTCGGCGTGGGCGCCGTGGACGCCTGCGAGGCATACTTCGCCGCCGCCGCCGCCTCGTGGAAGACCCGGGCGGGCAGCGGTCTGGCGGGCTCTGACGAGGGCCGCGCCTTCCTGCGCGCGCTCTGCCGTCGCAGCGAGCCGGGGGCGGTGCACCTTTCGGCCTGTTTCCTCGGCGAGACCCCGATCGGCGCCAACTTCAGCTGCGTGAAGGACGGCACGCTGTACCTCAATTCGGACGAGTTCAACGAGGACCTGGCCGCCTATGGTCCCGGACGCTACCTGATGTGCCGGGTGATCGAGGAGGCGGCCGGCATGGGCCTGCAGCGGGTGGATACCATGCGGACCAGCGAGTTGAACCAAAGCCTCTGCCACGACCGCCGGCCCCTTTACCGGCTGCTGGTGGCGCGGCGCGGCGATCCCACCTGGGCGCTGCACCGCTGGGAGGGACTGGCCCGGCGTCTGCGCCGGCGCGGGCGGGGCGGATCGCCCCGGGCCCGGCACCTGTCAGGAGACGCAAAGTGAAATACGCCCCCATTCCCCTGGCCACCGCCGCCCTGCAGCCGGTGGACGACCCGGCGCTGCGGCAGGAACTGGCGGCCTTCGCCGCAAGCTGCCCAGGCGCCACCTACCTGCAGGACCCGAACTGGCCCGACTTCGCCCGCCGCAAGGCGCGGCAGGATTACCTTTACGCCACCGTGCGCGGGCAGGGGGGCGAGCTGCTGATGGCCGGCCTGCTGCGCCGCACCAGCCTGCCCGGCGGCCATTCGCTGGGCGCCTTCCGGCGCGGCCCCTTGGTGCGCCGGCTGGAGGATCTGGCCCCGGCGTTGTCGGTGCTGCTGCCCAAGCTGCAGCGCGCCGGCTTCCTGTCGGTCACGCTGAACCCGCGCTGGTACGACGATGACGCCGATGCCTGCGAACAGGCGATGCGCGATCTCGGCGCGCAGGTGGCGCCGCACGACCGCCAGACCCTGCACGCGCGCACCGGGCTGATCGACCTTGACCGCAGCGAGGAACAGATCGTCGCCAGCTTCTCGAAAAGCTGCCGGCTGCACATCCGCCGGCTGGGGCGCGAGGGGCTGTCGGTGCGGCCCCTGACCGACCCCGCCGAGATCGAGACCTTCATCGGCTGGTTCGACAACTTCGCCCGCGACCGGGGCATGTCCATCTCGGGTCTGCCGACGGTGCACAGCCAGCTGGACCACATCCGCGCCTACGGCGGCGCGGCGATGGCGATGGACCTGCACGGGAAATTCTTCGGCGCCTTCACCGCCCTGCGCGACGGCGACCGGCTGCTGCCCTTCGCCAACGCCTGGTGCGACCCCAATGCCCCGCAGCCCCGCAGCTACATGATGGAATACGCGCTGATGCGCGAGGGCCGGCGGATGGAGGGCGTGCGCTGGCTGGATCTTGGCGGTCTGTCGGACGAGCGGATCCTAGAGGGTCGGCCCAAGCCCGAGGCGAACGCCGCCCGGCGGCGCGACGACTTCAAGAAACGGTTCTCTCCCTGGGTGGTGCGGCTGCCGCGGGTTCACGAGTTCATCCTGCGCCCCACGCTGCACCGGCTGGCGATGCTGGCGCGGCGGGCGCTGTAGGCTGACCCGGATCTAAGCCAGCAGCGCCTCGGCAAGATCCGCGAACCGGGCCGCCGCGGCCTCTGTTCCGAACCGGGCGGCGAGGGCGGGGCCATGCCGCGCCGCCGCCTCCCGCGGGGCAAGGGCGCCGGCCATCTCGGCGATCGCCGTGGCAAGGGCTTCCGCGTTCTCCAGCGGCACCAGCCGTCCCGCCCCCGGCGCCTCGGCCAGCAGCGCGGCGGGGCCGGCGCAGTCGGGGGCGAGCACCGGGGTGCCCACCGCCAGCGCCTCGACCACCACGTTGCCGAAGCCCTCGCGCCGCGACGGCACCACCATCAGCCCCGCCCCGGCCAGCGCCTCTGGCAGCGAGACCGCGTAGCCGCGCAGCCGCACCCGGTCGCCCAGCGCCAGCGCCTCTGCCTGCGCTACCAGCGCGGCGCGCGCGTCGCCCTCTCCGTAGATCTCCAGCCGCAGCTCGGGCCGCCGCGCCAGCGCGCGGGCGAAGGATTCCAGCAGCAGGTCGAATCCCTTCACCGGCGCCACCCGCCCCGCCGCCACCACCAGCGCGGGGTCGCGGGCTGGGCCCTCGCCCCGCGCCACGCGCTCCGCCAGCGCAAGGCCGGCGTCGGTCATGATGGGGTTGGGCAGCGTCACCGGGCGCGGCCGGTCGGTTCCCGCCACCGCCAGCCAGCGTTCCGCCAGCCCCTCGGCCGGGGCGGCAAGCGCGTCGGCGTGGGGGTAGAGCCAGCGCATCGCCGCGCGCCGCAGGGCCGGGCGCCGGGCGGCGGCGAGGTAGTCGTCGGGGGTGGTGTGCTCGCTGATGATCACCTTCGGCCGCCGCGCCGCCGGCACCAGCCGCAGCGCCGCCAGCGTCGCCACGTTGCGCGCGTTGGTGGCGGAGTAGACCACGTCGCAATCTCGCCCCAGCAGCCGCGCCAGCCGCGGCACCGAGGCCATGGCCCGCGCGCCGCCCAGGTCGGTCACCACGATCCCGTCCCGCAGCTCCGACAGCAGCGCCCCCTCGCGGCGGCCGAGGATCAGCCGGCAGCGGAAACGCCGGCCCTCCAGCGCGTTCAGCAGACCCACCACGGCCTTCTCGACACCGCCGGATCGCAGGTGCGCTAGCACGATTGAAAGATTCGGCAAGACTGTGGCAGCGCCGGTCTGGCGCGCCGCGCGGCTCATCCTGAGGTTGAATTCATCGTTCACTGGAAGCGGACAATCCGGGGGGCGAATAGTGGTTTGGTATCAATGCCAAGGCCTGCCGGAGGTTAATTATGAAATGTGTCGAACCTGCGGCGAGGCGGGGCGTAGATTACGGCGAAAGCTTGGCACTGAAATGAACAAAGGTAGGCAACGCAGATGGCGTTCCTCGACAGAGTTAACTTGCCGATCGGCACCGACACCCGCAAGAGCGACGCGCTGCGGCTGCAGATTCCGCCCCAGCCCGTGACGGCGCGGACAGCCTCCGTGGCCGCGGCCGCGGCGGGCGTGGCGCTTCCCGATGCCGCGAACGATCTGCGGTTGCAGCCCGCCCCGGCCATCCGCCGCGCGGAGGGCACGGGGCTGCTGTCGCCGCGGCTGATGAAGTCCGGCTACCTGCCCCGGCACCCGCGCCTCGACGCGCTGTTCAACCGGGCGCTGGCGGCCTTCTTCCTGCTGCTGACCGCCCCCGTCTTCCTGGCGATCTGCGCGATGCTGCGGATCGGCGGCGGCGGCCCGATGTTCTATTCCGGCGCGCGGCTGGGGCGGAACGGGCAGCTGTTCAACATCCTGAAGTTCCGCACCCTCGCGGTGAACGCCCAGGCGCAGCTGACCGGCGGCACCCTGCCCAAGCGGTCGAACCTGGAGACCGGGGTGGGCAGCTACCTGCGCAAGTCGCGGCTGGACGAGCTGCCGCAGCTCATCAACATCCTGAAGGGCGACATGGTCTTCTTCGGCCCGCGCCCGGTGCGGCCCGAGATGGTGCCGGTCTACAAGGCCGAGAGCGACAGCTTCGAGCAGCGCTTTCTCGTGCGTCCCGGGCTGGTGGGGCTCAGCCAGGCGCTGCTGCCGCACTCTGCCTCGAAGCGGCTGCGCGGGCGGTTCAATGCCATGTGCTGCGCCGCGCCCGTGCGCTACGGCTTCCTGCTGCGCTTCGTGCTGGCCACCGGGTTCAACGTCGCCCGGCGCGGCGTGGCGGCGGCGGCAGAGGCGCTGCGGGCGGCGCGTTCGCCGGTGGGGCGGCATACCTTCCTGCGCTCCGGCTTTGCCCGGGCCCGCAACGTGGCGCTGGAGCTGGAGGCCCCCGGCGGCCAGCTGACCGGCGCGGTGCTGGCGATGTCGGACGAGACGCTGCAGTTCGTGGCCACCCGTCCCGCGCCCGCCGGGCCCTGCCGGGTGACGCTGCTGCGCAAGCTCGGCTCGGGCCGCGTGGCGCGGCTGGTGCTGGAAGCGCGGGTCGAGACGGTGATGCCGGTGGGCCTGGGGCAGTCCGGCTTCGTCGGCTACGCCACCTTCGACGAGCCCTCGGCCTACCAGCGCTACCGGCTGGAACGGTACTTCCTCGACCAGACGGTGCTGCCGACATGATCGCCCTGGCCCCCGCCGAGACCCAGACCACGCCCGCCACGGATGCCGCCGCGATCCGCGACACCGACCGCGCGCGCTTGGCCGAACGCCGCCGCGCCAGCGCCGGGCTGAGCCTTGCCGCCGTCGCCGGTGCGCTGGGCGGTGCCTGGCTGACCCACGGCGGGATGGACCTGCTGGGCGCGGCCGCGGGGGCCGTGCTGGGCTTCGCCCTGGCGCGGCGGGCGCTGCGGGGGGTGCCGGGGCTGCCGGTGCTCACCTACCATTCCGTCAGCCCCGACGCGCAGTGGCTTCCCTGGGCCGACCAGACCTCGATCCGCCCGGCCAGCCTGGAACGGCACCTGCGCCTGATGCGCCGCATGGGCCTGCGGGTGCTGGACAGCGAGCAGGTGGTCCGTGACCGGCTGGCGGGCAAGCCGCTGCCGCGCAACGCGATCTGCCTGCATTTCGACGATGGGTACCTCGATACCTGGGCCTGCGCCTGGCCGATCCTGCAAAAGCACGGGGCCCGGGCGACGGTCTTCATCTCCACCGATTTCATCGCGCCGGACCAGCCGCTGCGCCCCACCATGAAGACCGCGGCGCGGCCGCGGCTGGACGGGTTCATGACTTGGCGCGAGCTGCGGATGCTCGAGGCCAGCCGCGAGTTCCGGGTCGAGGCCCACGGCACCGATCACGGCCGCGTCGTCACCTCGGCCGAGGTGGTGGGCAAGCTGCGCCCGTCGAACCTGCGCGACCAGGCCTGGATGCAGTGGGCCCGGATGCCCGGCGACAAGCACGACTGGTACCTGCGCAAGCCGGTGGTGCCGCTGGGCACCCCGATCCTCAGCAGCGCGCCCTCGCTCTCCGCCCGCGCCTGGGACGGCGCCCGGCAGGAGACCGGCACGGAATACGACCTCCGGGTGCGCGAGACCTTCGAGACCTGCAGGGCCGTGTTCCGCCGCGAGCTGGACCGCGATCCCGTGCTGTTCTGCTGGCCGCAGAACGCCGCCAGCCCGCGCGGCCGGGCACTGGCCGCCGAGGCCGGTTTCATCGCCACCACCGGCGGGCGCGGCCGCAACGGCGAGACCGCCCGCCCCGACATCATCGCCCGGGTCCACGCCGGGCAGGACTATGGCGGCTTCCGCTCCGGCATCGTCGATTCCATCGCGCTGAAGGCGCACATCCGCTGCTTCCAGGGCGACCTGGGCTGGGCCCCGGTCCTGGCCGGCATCGGCGCGCTGCGCCGGGTCGTGCTGACCCTGCGCCGGCTGAAGGCGCGGCTGCCGGCCGGACAGGCCGCATTGATCGGACAGGGAGAAGCCCGTTGAAACTTGCCGTCATCGTCACCGAATTCCCCAAGACCACGGAAACCTTCATCCTGCGGGACCTGATGGTCTTTCTGGAACTGGGCGTGGACCTGCGGATCTATCACCTGACCCCGTGGCGAGAGGACCAGATCCTGCACGACTTCGCCCGCCCGCTGGCCAAGCGCGCCTGCCACATCCCGCTGTTCGGCACCGAGGCCGCCGGCGCCGCCGCGCGCCATCCCGGGCTGGCCGCAAGGCTCAGCGGCACCATCGCGCGCCACCAGGGCCGCGACGGCAGCATGGCCGCCAAGTCGCTGGCGCTGCTGCCCGCCGCGCTGCGGCTGGGCGAGGAGCTGCGCGAATGGGGCGCCGACCACGTGCATGCCGAGTTCGCCGGCCACCCGGCCACCGCCGCCTGGATCGCCAACCAGGTCTCTGGCGTGCCCTATTCCATCAGCTGCCGCGCGCATGACATCTTCCGCAGCCAGCGGCTGCTGGCGCAGAAGTTCGCGGGCGCCTCGGCGATCCGCACCGTCAGCGACTTCGGCCGCCGGTTCCTGGCCGAAAAAGTGCCGGGCCTCACCGAGGACCGGATCGAGGTGATCCATTCCAGCGTCGACGTGCGCGCCATCGACGCCCACCCGGTGCGCCGCGACGGGCCGTTCCGCATTCTCTACGTCGGGTCGCTGCAGCCCCGGAAGGGCGTGAACGTGCTGCTGGACGCGCTGAAGGGCATGAACTGCGCCGACTGGACGCTGCAGATCGCCGGCGACGGTCCCGACCGCCCGGCGCTGGAGCGGCAGGTGCGCGAGGCCGGCATGGGGGTGCGGGTCTGCTTCCTCGGGCAGCAGAGCTTTGCCCGGATCGAGCAGCTCTACCGCGACGCCTCGGTCTGCGTGGCGCCGTCCATCATCGGGCCCAACGGGCGCACCGAGGGCATTCCCAACGTGATGATCGAGGCGCTGGCCCACCGCCGTCCCGCGATCTCCACCAACGTTTCGGGCATCCCCGAGCTGATCCGCCCCGGCCAGACCGGCTGGCTGACCGAGCCGGGCGATGTCGCCGGCCTGCGCGCGGCGCTGGAGGACGTGCGGTCCGATCCCGACAAGGCCGACCGGCTGGCGCTGCAGGGGCGCGACCATGTCGAGGCGCATTTCGACCTGCGCGTGAACGCCTGGCGGCAGCTGGAGATCTTCCAGCAGCACCGGACGCCGCGAGGCGGCATTGCGGCAGCGGCCTGACATGAGCGCTCGGCCGATCTTCGTGCTGGGGCTGCAGCGATCCGGGACCACCTGGATCGGCAACCTCCTGGCCGCCCACCCGCAGGTGACGGCGCTGACCGACGCGCGCCACCACGGCATCCACGAAAGCCTGTTCTTCTCGCATTTCGCCCGCGCCTGGAACTGGCGCGACCCGGCGCAGCGGGCCCGGGCGCTGGACGCATTCCTGTCCAGCGACTACGGCCGCCTGCTGGGCCTGTCGCCGGCCGAGGCGATGGCGGTGCGGCAGGCCAAGACCGCCGCCTCCGCCTTTGCCCTGGCGATGGACCTTGTCGCCAACCGCGAGGGGCGGGCGGCCTGGGTGGAGAAATCCCCCCACCACACCCGCTGCGCCGCGCAGATCGCCAAGGCGATGCCCGGCGCGGTCTTCGTGGCGATCCACCGCGACACCGTCTCGCTGCTGCATTCGCGGCTGGGCGCCTATGGCCGCCGCCCGCCGCAGGGCGCGGCGCGGGCCTGGGCGATCCTGCGCGCCGCCGCCTCGAACGTCTGGCACCGGCGCCTGGTGGACCGGCTGGCCCGGCGCCACCCGGGCCGCGTGGTGCGGCTGGATTTCGAGGCCTTCCGCGCCGGCGGCGAGACCTCGGGCGGCCAGCTGCTGGCGGCGCTTGGCCTGGGGCCGGCGCAGGGGCTGAAGCCGGCCTTCGCCCCCAACTCCAGCTTCCGTAACGAGGCCGAACGCGGCCGCGCCCTGTCGCGCACCGACCGGGCGCTGGCCAAGGTCGCCGGCGCCGTGGTGGCCTGCCTGCCCGACGTGGTGCTGCTGGCCGCCCGCGCCCTGACCACCGAGCGGCGCATCGTCTTCCCGGCCTGGGTCTGGGCCGATCCCGCAGACCGCCCCGCAGAGATCCGCATCGCCACCCCGAACCCGCCGACCCGGCACGCGCTCGCCCACGGGTAAGCGTCAAGGAGAGAACGATATGGCACGAGAAGACAGCATCATGCGTCCGCCGGTTCTGCGCCAGGCGCGTCCCGAGGCCCCGGCACGCGGCGGCTTTGCCATTGCCGGGAACGCCCCGGCGCAGGCGGCGCCCGCCCCCGCTTCGGCGGCGGTCGGCAACACCCTCGGCCATTACGGCGAGCTGCTGCGCCGCAAGATCTGGCTGTGCGTCTGGCTGACGCTGGCGGCGGCGGGGCTGGCGGCGCTGCTGGCGGTCTACAAGCTGAACGCCTCGCCGGTCTACGTGGCCTCGGCCAAGGTGACGGTGCAGCCCACCGACGCCGAGCTGCGGTTCACCCAGGTCTACGTGCGCTCCTCCTCCTACGACAGCGCCAACGTGGTCACGCAAAGCCACATGGAATACCTGCGCAGCCGCGAGATCGCCCAGCGCACCTACCGGCTGCTGACAGAGCGCAACGCCAGCAACGGCGGCGCCGCCGCGGTGGAGCACGAGGACGGCGTGCTGAAGGAGTTCCTGAGCACCGCCAAGCGCACGGTGAAGTCCACGCTGCGCTGGATGAACTCGGGCAGCTTCGTGCCGGTGACGGGCGAGGCCTCGATCATCAACGACATCCAGGAGGCGATCTCGATCAACATGATCGAAAGCTCCTTCATTATGGAGATCTCGGTCGCCTGGAAGGACCCGGACACCGCCGCGGACATCGCCAACATCCTTGCCGAGGTCTACCAGGACCGCACCCGCGAGCAGTCCGCCGCCGCCTCGGAAGAACTGATGGACTTCCTGCGCGCCCAGCGGGCCGAGGTGGAGGCCGAGATCGCGCGGCTGACGCTGAACCGCAACCAGTTCCGCAATTCCAACGGCATCGTCGATTTCGGCGCCGAGCGCGCCGACCTGCTGGACCGGCTGTCGCAGGAACAGGCGCGGCTGGACGGCGACCGCGCCTCGCTGCGGGCCACCCGGGCGATCCTGACCTCCTTCGAATCCGGCGACCGCCGGCTGCGCCGCGACGGGCTGGACCAGGCCGCCGAGGACCAGCTGCAACTGGCGCGGCTGCGCGAGGTGGAACTGGTCGAGGCGCTGGACGAGCGCCAGCAGATCATCGGCGGGCTGGAGACGCGGCTGCGCGAGTTCGCCGCCTTCGAAAGCCCCATCGAGGCCATCGACAACGCCCTGGCGCGCGAGCAGACCCGGCTGAACGACATCGACTCGCGGCTGCTGACGGTGCTGATGAACGAATCCGAGGGGATGGAGACGCTGCGCCTGATCGACCCGGCGCGCCCGCCGCTGTACCCCGACAACCCGAAGGTGCTGAAGGAAACCGTGTTCGGCGGTGTCGCCGGTCTGCTGCTGGCCTTCTTCGCGATCTTCGCAAGCGACCAGATGGGCAGCCGCCTGCGCACCACCGCCGACCTGGCCGAGGCCAGCGGGCTGCGGGTGCTGCAGCCGGTGGACGTCTCCGGCAAGGGCCGCCGCGGCCGGTCCGAGGGGCCGCTGCTGGGCTGGTCGCAGCTCGAAAGCGGGCTGCCGGTGCTGGTGCTCGACAGCCGGTCCGAGGACCGCGCCGAGGCGGTGGTGCAGGAGATGATCGCCCGCTCGCCCGAGGCCGCCGCCTTCGACATCGGGGTGCTCAAGCACGCCCGCCGTCCCGGCTACGTGCCCGAGGACACTGAGGCGGTGCTGGTCACCGTGGGCCGCGACGAGACCGATGCCGGCGTGCTGACAGAGCAGCTGGCCGACCTGCGCCGGGCGCTGAACGTGCCCGTGGCCGTCACCTACGTCGACAACTACCGCTCGGCATGAGCCCGGCGCGCGGCATCACGGGCGGGCTGGGCCTGGCCGGCGCCGCGGCGCTGGCGGCGGTGGCGGGGGTGCTGCTGCCGGCGGTGCTGTTCGTGCTGTCGGTGGGGGCGCTGGTGATGCTGGCCGCGCCGGTGCTGTCGGCCTACGCGCTGGTGGGGCTGGCGCAGATGGACGGTATCGCGCTGCTGGTGGACCGGCACCTGCCGCTGTCCATGTTCAAGCTGCTGTCGGCCGCGCTGCTGGCGACGCTGCTGGTCACGCTGCGCACCAACCCGATGCTGCAACAGCGCCCGCGCCTGTCGATGCCGCTGCTGGCGACGCTGCTGTTCGCGATCTGGATCGTGATCTCGCACCTGCTGTCCCCCTGGATGGACGCCGGGAGCGACCATACCAAGGGCTTCCTGTCGACCCTGCTGCTGGTGCCCTTCATCGGGCTGACCGTGGCCACCGGCGGGCAGCTGCGGGTGATGGCGCTGGTGATCGCCGTCAGCGGCGCGATCTCGGCGATGCTGATGGTGGGCGAGGCGCGGCTGGGCATCGACCTGCTGCCCGCCGCCAACCCCGACGACATCGCCGCCTGGCAGGGCGAGGTCCGGCCCGCCGGCGCCTCGGCCTACAACCCAACCACCGCCTCGCACCTGCTGCTGGCCAGCCTGGTGCTGTCGCTGGTGCTGGCGATCGAGGACCGCCGCTGGCGCTGGATCTGGGCGGGCTGCGCGCTGATCTGCACCATGGGCCTGCCCATGACCGGCTCGCGCAGCGCGATCCTGGGGTTCGGTTTCGCCATGCTGCTGATCGGCTGGCACAACCGCCGCCACCCGCGCTTTCCGCTGGCCGTGGTGCTGACGGTGCTGGCCGGTCTGGCCGCGCTGCCCTTCGTGGGGGACGCGATCTGGGAACGGTTCCAGGTGCTGGCGGGGCTGTTCGACGGCGGCAATACCTCGGACCGGACGCTGCTGCGCCGGATGAGCTACAACCTGATCGGCTGGGAACTGTGGACCCGCCATCCCGTGACCGGCGTCGGGCCGGGGGCCTATCCATCGCTTTACGCCGGCGACGAGTTCCGCTGGTACCCCGGCCGCCGCGCCCAGCCCCGGCAGCTGCACAACAGCTACATGGAGGTCATGGTCGAGATGGGCGTGATCGGCCTGATGCTGTTCCTCGGCGCGGTGATGGGCGCCGCGGGCATGGCGCTGAAGGCGGCGCGCGCGGGCGGCGAGATGGCCGGTTTCGCCCGCGCCTTCGGCACCGCCATGCTGGCCTTCCTGCTGTCCAGCCTGTTCATGCCGAACGAGGACAACAAGTACCTGTGGATCCTGGTGGCGCTGTGCTGCAAGGCGGCCTGGCTGGCGGGGCGCGAACGCGCGGCCGCGGTGCCGGCGGAGACGGAGTGGCAACGATGATGACCTTCCTGTTCTGGGCCGCGCTGGGGCTGACGCTGTTCTCGCTGTTCGGCTACGGCCTGCTGTGGATGGGGCTGGCCCGGCTGATGCCCGCGCGGCCCCGGTTCGACCCGATGCCGCAGGACGCGGTGATGCTGATCGCCGCGCGCAACGAGGCGGCGGACATCGGCGGCAAGATCCGTTCGGTGCTGGCGCAGGACACCGGGGCGCACCGGGTCTCGGTGCTGGTGGTCTCCGACGGTTCCACCGACGGGACAGAGGCGGCGGCGCTGGCCGCGGCCGCGGGCGATCCGCGGGTGCGGGTGCTGACGCTGGACAGCCACGGCGGCAAGGCGGCGGCGATGAACCGCGGGCTGGCCGAGATCGCGCCGGAGCAGGTGGTGATCTTCTCGGACGCCAACAGCCTGCTGCGCCCCGGCGCGCTGGCCCGGCTGCTGGCGCCGCTGGGCGACCCCGGGGTGGGCGGCAGCGTCGGGCAACTGGCGATTCCGAACAGCGGCGGGCTGATGGCGGCGGCAGAGCGGCTGTTCTGGCGCTACGACAACGCGCTGAAGCGGGCCGAGGACCGGGTCGGCGGCGTGGTCTCGGCCCAGGGCACGCTTTACGCGGTGCGCCGGTCGCTGGTGCCGGTGGTGCCGGGGGACATGGCCGACGACTTCGCCATCTCGGTGGCGGTGGTGGACCAGGGCCGGCGGCTGGCCTACGCGCCGGGCGCCGAGGCGCTGGAGACTGTCACCTCGGACCCGCGCGCCGAGGCCGGACGCCGCCTGCGCTCGACCGAGCGGGGCTGGCGCGGGCTGATGCACTTCCGCCGCCTGATGAACCCGGCGCGCAGCGGGGTCTACGCGCTGCAGCTGATCTGCCACAAGCTGCTGCGGCGGCTGGTGGCCTTCGTGCTGCCGGTGCTGCTGCTGGCCTCGGTGCTGACGGCGGGCGAGGGGCCGGTGCAGGCGGTGGTGCTGGCGGGGCAGGTACTGGTCTACGGGCTGGCGGCGGCGGCCCTGCTGTGGCGCCCCGCGCGGCGGTTGCCGGGGGCCTCGGCGGCGGTGCTGTTCACCGTGGGGCACCTGACCATCGGCTACGCGATCCTGCGCTACTGGGCCGGGGTGCGCACCACGAAGTGGGCGCCGGTGCGCGCCGAGGGCTGACGGTCTGGCGACGACGGCCGGGTTAAGGCCAGGTGATCCGGATGTTGCGCATCCGCAGGCGCTGGATGTCCGGGTTGGAATTGGCAGTCAGCCCTACCTGCACCCGGTCCACCGCCATCGCGTCGCCCTCGGGCAGGGTGCGGCCCGCGTTCTCCAGCACCGTCTCGCCGTTCAGCGTGACGCGGCTGTGCCCCTCGGCCTCGCCCCCTAGCACCAGCTCCCAGGTGACGGTGCTCCATTCCCCCGGCACCAGCCGCAGCGGGTCCTCCGCCACCCAGGCGTGCCGCTCGCCGATCTTCTTGCGGTCCACCCGCAGCGCGCCCCGGCGCAGGTAAAGCCGCAGGCCGGGGTTGCCCGGCAGGCCGCAGTCCTTGCACTCGGCGTCCATCAGGATCAGCGAGTTGGCGGCGCTGTCTGCCGGCAGGTAGACCTCGGCCGAGACCTGCAGGGTGCCATGGCCGGCGGGCGGGAAGGGCACGATGATCGCCGCCTTGCCGACGGTGGAGGTCTTCGGCCCGGCCTCGAAGGTGAGGGTGCCATCCTCGCAGGAAACGGTGCCGCGCTGCTCCTGCAGGCGCAGGCCGGGGACGAGGCGGTCGCCGGTACAGAGACCGTCCGAGGTCCACTCGCCCGAGGCGGCGGGAAGCGGCAGCAGCAGGGCGAGAAGCAGGGCGAGGCGCATGGAATTTCCGTGGTTTCGCGCAAACCCTAGCGCGGCGCGGCGCCCTTGGAAACGGCCGATGCCCCGCCCGGACCCGCCGCTGCGGCGACCCGGCGCCGCAAACCGGCCTCCCCCACGCAACCCATTGTATCCGCGCCAATTCTGCTTAACATCGTTCCCGACATGGGAGGACGAGGGTGATGACCGGCGGGATCGGGCTGGACACGGACCGCGTTGCGCAGTGGCTGGCGCGGCACATGCCCGGTTTCGAGGGCCCCCTGCGGGCAGAGAAGTTCCCCACCGGCCAGTCGAACCCAACTTATCGCCTGATCGCCGGCTCCGGCCGCTACGTGTTGCGCCGCAAGCCGCCGGGGGTGCTGCTGAAGTCCGCCCATGCCGTGGACCGCGAGTTCCGGGTGCAGAAGGCCTTGGAGGGCAGCGCGGTGCCGGTGGCGCGGATGCGGGTGCTGTGCGAGGACGAGGCGGTGATCGGCTCGGCCTTCTACGTGATGGACGAGGTGCCGGGCCGCAGCTTCGACGACCCGCGACTGCCGGAGCTGGACCGCGAGGGCCGCGCACATGTGGCGGACGAGATGGTCCGGGTGCTGGCGGCGATCCACGGGGTGGACCTTGCGGCGGCGGGGCTGGAGGATTTCGGCCCCGCGGGCAGCTACTACAACCGGCAGATCGACCGCTGGACCCGCCAGTACCGCGCCACCGCGACCGAGGAGATCCCGGAGATGGAGGCGCTGATCCTCTGGCTGGGGGCGAACCAGCCGCCCGACGACGGCCGGCGCACGCTGGTGCATGGCGACTTCCGGCTGGACAACCTGCTGTTCTCCGAAGACCCGGCGCCACGCTGCGTGGCGGTGCTGGACTGGGAGCTGTCGACCCTCGGCCATCCCTTCGCCGATCTCGCCGCCGTGCTGATGCAGTGGCGCCGCCCCGCCGGCCCGGACAGCCGCGGACTGGGCGGGGCGGACCGCGCGGCGCTGGGCCTGCCGCCCGAGCAGGACTTCATCGCCGCCTACTGCCGCAGGGCCGGGTTGCCGGGAATCGAGAACTTCCACTTCTACCTCGCCTTCACCTTCTTCCGCATGGCCGCGATCCTGCAGGGGGTGAAGTGGCGCGCGCTGGAGGGCAACGCCTCGAACCCCGCGCAGGCGCTGGAGCTGGGCGCGCACGTGCCGGGCTTCGCCGCGCAGGGGCTGGAGGCGGCGCGGGAGGGCGCGGGCGTGGACGCGGACCTGCCGGCACGGGAGAGCGGAGCATGACGCTGACGGGCGGCGAGGACGACGCCGGCGGCGATCGCAACTTCGTCACCGCGCTGGCGCGGGGTCTCGACGTGCTGCGCTGCTTCCGTCCCGGCGAGGAGGGGCTGACCAACCAGGAAATCGCCGCCCGCACAGGCCTGCCGAAGGCCACCGTCAGCCGCCTGACCTACACGCTGTGCCGCCTGGGCTACCTGCAGCAGCTGGGGCGCAGCGGCGCCTACGGACTGGGGGCGGGGGTGCTGGAGCTGGGCTTCGGCGTGCTGGCGGGGATGGAGATGAGCCAGCTGGCCCGCGAGGAGATGCGGCAGCTTTGCGAGGGACCCAACCCCCACGTGACCGCCGCGCTCGGCGAGCGGCACCGGCTGCAGGTGGTCTTCCTCGCGGTGCAGCGGGCGCGCGACGCTTTGTCGGTGACCATGCACGTGGGCCACCGGGTGCCGCTGTTCACCTCGTCCATGGGCCGCGCGATGCTGGCGGGGCTGGGCCCGGCGCAGCGCGAGGCGCTGATCGCCCAGGCGATCGCGGAGAACCCCGAGCAGGCGGGTACGATCCACGCCGGCGCCGCGGCGGCCGTCGAAAGCTTTGCCCGCCACGGCTTTGCCACCTCCTTCGGCGAGTGGCGGGGCGAGGTGAACGGGATCGCGGTGCCGGTGCCCTCGCTGAACGGCGACCGGCTGTACGCGCTGAACATCGGGGGTCCGGCCTTCCTGGCGCCGTCGGAGGCGCTGGTGCGCGACTACGGCCCGCGGCTGGTCGCGGCGGGCCGGGCGCTGTCGCGGCAGGTGGGGCAGGGGGCATGACGGAGGATCCGCGCGACCCGGCCCCCGGCGCGCCGCGCTACCCGCTGCAGAAGCTGCTGGGCTTTCACCTGGCGGAATGGCGCCCCGACTACGCGCGGGTGGAGCTGGAGTTGAGCGAGCAGCTGGAGAACCGCTCTGGCCTGCCCCACGGCGGGGTGCACGCGACGCTGCTGGACAGCGCCATGGGCTACAGCGGCTGCTTTGCCGGCGAGGGCGCGGACCCGGTGCTGGCGCTGACCCTGTCGCTGACGGTCAACTTCATGTCCCGCCCCCGGGGCCGCCTGCTGATCGCCGAGGGCTGGCGGCGCGGCGGCGGACGGTCCACCTACTTCGCCGACGGGCAGGTGCGCGACGACACCGGCGAGGTGATCGCCGCCGGCACCGGCGTGTTCCGCTACCGCGGCACCCCGGGCGGTTGACGCGCCCCGCGCGCTTGCGCCATAGGCCGCGCCATGACCGAGCCCAAGCACCCCGGCGCCCCCTGGCGCAACTTCTACGGCCGCCGCCACGGCAAGACCCTGCGCGACAGCCAGCGTGAGTTCCTGGACAGCGACCTGGCGCCGCTGAGCCCCGGCGCCGTCGACTGGCAGAGCAACCCGGACCGCGCGCCGCTGGATCTTGGCGCGCTGTTCGGCGGGCGCGAGGTCTGGCTGGAGATCGGCTTTGGCGGCGGCGAGCACATGGTGCACCAGGCGGCGGCCAACCCGGGGGCCGGGCTGATCGGCTGCGAGCCCTTCATCAACGGCGTGGCGATGCTGCTGGGCAAGATCCGCGAGGCGGAGGTGGACAACATCCGCATCCACCCCGGCGACGTGCGCGACCTGTTCGACGTGCTGCCGGAGGGGTCGGTGGCGAAGGCCTTCCTGCTGTACCCCGACCCCTGGCCGAAAAAGCGCCACCACCGCCGCCGCTTCGTGACGCCCGAGCATCTGGAGCCGCTGGCCCGGGTGCTGGCCCCGGGGGCGGAGTTCCGGGTGGCGACCGACATTCCCGACTACGTGCGCCAAACGCTGGTAGAGGTGCCGCGGCAGGGGTTCGCGTGGCAGGCGGAGCGGGCGGCGGACTGGCGCGAGCCCTGGGGGGACTGGATCTCGACGCGTTACGAGCAGAAGGCGCTGCGGGAGGGGCGGGTGCCGCATTACCTGACGTTTCGGCGGAAGGGGTAGGGGGCGGGGGCGGGCCAATGGCGGGCTGAAGCCCGCCCTACCGCTTCGGGCACGGCGACTGAAGGAAGCGCGTAGGGCAGCGCCGACCCGCGGGGTGGCGCAATCGCGCCGCCCCGGGGGGGCGGGTCGGCGCGGCCCGGCGTAGACGCCGGGCGGGACTTTTGATCAGCGAGAGGCACGACAACTCCGCCCCCCGCTTCCTAGTGGACCATCCCGCCCTCAGCCGTTACAGCCAGAACCGTTCACACGAAGAGGTTCCCATGTCCGGCCACGGCCCCGCCACCCCCATGACCGCCCGCGCCGGCGGCCCGCTGACCGGCACCGCCGAGGTGCCGGGGGACAAGTCCATCAGCCACCGCGCCCTGATCCTCGGGGCGCTCAGCGTCGGCGAGACCCGGGTGACGGGCCTGCTGGAGGGGCAGGACGTTCTAGACACCGCCAGCGCCATGCGTGCCTTCGGGGCAGAGATCAGCCGCGATGACAGCGGCGAATGGCACATCCACGGGGTCGGCACCGGCGGCTTCGCCGAGCCGGAGGACGTGATCGACTGCGGCAACTCCGGCACCGGGGTGCGTCTGATCATGGGGGCCATGGCCACTACCCCGATCACCGCCACCTTCACGGGCGACGCCAGCCTGCGCAAACGGCCCATGGGCCGTGTCACCGACCCGCTGGCGCTGTTCGGCACAGAGGCGCGGGGGCGCGACGGGGGGCGGCTGCCAATGACCGTCACCGGCGCGGCGGACCCGGTGCCGGTGCGCTACGCGCTGCCCGTGGCCTCCGCGCAGGTGAAGTCGGCGGTGCTGCTGGCCGGGCTCAACGCCCCCGGCCAGACCGTGGTGATCGAGCGCGAGCCGACCCGCGACCACACTGAGCGGATGCTGCGCGGCTTCGGCGCGGAACTGACGGTGGAGGACACGGACGAGGGCCGCGTCATCACCCTGACCGGCCGGCCGGAGCTGCGGCCCCAGTCCATCGCCGTGCCGCGCGATCCGTCCTCGGCGGCCTTCCCGGTCTGCGCGGCGCTGATCGTGCCGGGCTCGGACGTGCTGGTGCCGAACATCGGGCTGAACCCCACCCGCGCCGGGCTGTACGAGACCCTGCGCGAGATGGGCGCGGACCTGACCTACGAGAACCCCCGCGAGGAAGGAGGCGAGCCGGTGGCCGACCTGCGCGCCCGCTACTCGCCGGACCTCAGGGGCATCGAGGTTCCGCCGGAACGCGCGCCCTCGATGATCGACGAGTACCCGGTGCTGTCCGTGGTGGCCGCCTTCGCCGAGGGCATCACCGTGATGCGCGGCGTCAAGGAGCTGCGGGTCAAGGAAAGCGACCGGATCGACGCCATGGCCCGGGGGCTCGAGGCCTGCGGCGTCACCGTCGAGGAGACCGAGGACGTCTTCACCGTGCACGGCATGGGCGCCGGCGGCGTGCCCGGCGGCGCCACCTGCGCCGCGCGGCTGGACCACCGGATCGCCATGTCCTTCCTGTGCTGCGGCATGGCCGCGAAGGCGCCGGTGACGGTGGACGACAGCGGGCCCATCGCCACCTCCTTCCCGATCTTCGAGCCCCTGATGCGGGGTCTCGGCGCAACGCTGGAGGCCGGGTAGCCATGGCCGTCGAAAGCGCCTTCACCGTCGCCATCGACGGGCCGGCGGCGGCGGGCAAGGGCACGATCTCGCGCGCCGTGGCGGAACGTTTCGGCTTTGCCCACCTCGACACCGGGCTGCTTTACCGCGCGGTGGGGCGGCGGGTGCTGGCAGGCGAGGAGCCGCTGGCGGCGGCCGAGGGGCTGGAGTGGGGGGATCTGGTCGAGACCGACCTGCGCACCCCCGCCGTGGCGCAGGCGGCAAGCCGCGTGGCGGCGCTGGGCGAGGTGCGCGCGGCGCTGGTAGCCTTCCAGCGCCACTTTGCCGGCCGCCCCGGCGGCGCGGTGCTGGACGGGCGCGACATCGGCACGGTGATCTGCCCCGAGGCGCAGGTGAAGCTGTTCGTCACCGCCTCGGCCGAGGTGCGCGCCCGGCGCCGGTTCGAGGAGCTGACGGCGAACGGCCACGCGGTGGACTATGACCAGGTGCTGGCCGACCAGAAGGCCCGCGACGCCCGCGACAGCGGCCGCGCCGACGCGCCGCTGCAGCAGGCCGAGGACGCGGTGCTGATCGACACGAGCGACATGACCATCGACCAGGCGGTGGCACAGGCCGTCGCCGTGGTGAACGAACGCAGGGGAGAGCGGGAATGAAGACGCGCAGGCTGGGCAGGGGCGGGGCGGAGGTCTCTGCCATGGGGTTCGGGGCGATGTCCCTGGGGCCGTTCTACGGGCCGGTGACCGAGGCCGACGGTTTCGCGGTGATGGACGCGGCGATGGAGCTGGGGGTGACCCACCTCGACACCTCCAATGTCTATGCGGGCGGCAAGTCCGAGGAGATCATCGGCCGCTACATGGCCCAGCGCCCCGAGGCACGCGAGCGCTTCGTCATCGCCACCAAGGGCGGCATCACCAAGGACGCCGAGGGCAAGCGCTGCTACCGCAACGACGCCGCCCACCTCGAGGCCGAGCTTGACGGCAGCCTGAAGCGGCTGGGGGTGGACAGCGTCGCGCTGTACTACATCCACCGGCGCGAGGCCGAGATGCCGATCGAGGAGGCGACCGAGGCGCTGGCCGGCTTGGTGAAGAAGGGCAAGTGCCAGGCGATCGGGTTTTCCGAGATCGCCCCCGCCTCGCTGCGCCGCGCGGCCGAGATGCATCCGATCGCGGCGGTGCAGTCGGAATACTCCCTCGCCACCCGCGCGCCGGAGCTGGGGCTGGTGCAGGCCTGCGAGGAACTGGGCACCGCGCTGGTGGCCTTCTCGCCGGTGGGCCGCTCGCTGCTGACCGACGATCCGATCCGGCCCGAGCGGGTGCCGGGCATCGACTTCCTGAAGGTCAACCCGCGCTTCAGCCCCGACAACCACCGCCGCAACCTCGAGGCCACCGACCGTTTCCGCAAGCTGGCGGCGGAGATGGGCGAGCCGGCGGCGGCGCTGGCCATCGCCTGGCTGCTGGCGCAGGGCGAGGGGGTGATCCCGATCCCCGGCACCCGGTCCGTCACCCACTTCCGCGAACTGGCCCGGGGAACCGAGCTGTCGCTGGACGCGGGCCAGCTGGCGGCGATCGAGAAGGTGCTGCCGGTGGGCTGGGCCCATGGCGACCGCTACAGCACCGGCCAGTACGTCGGGCCCGAACGGTACTGCTGATCCGGCGGGGGCGGGCGGCGCCGGAAGTCACCCCGGCTCTTGCCAACCGCCCCTTGCTGGCCTATACCCGCGCCCGTCGACAAGGCGGGAAACGCCGCATGGCAGAGGGATGAGCAGGGTCGGAGCCTCCGGCCCTCTTTGCTTTGCGGCCCCGCTAGACCAATGAAACCCCAAGACCGGCGGAGACAACCGCGCGGCCGGAAAAACCACTGAATAGGAATCCAAGCGCCACATGGCTCAAAACGCATCTATGGAGGAATTCGAGGCCCTTCTTAACGAAAGTCTCGAAATCGACACGCCGAACGAGGGTTCGGTGGTCAAGGGCAAGGTCATCGCTGTCGAAGCAGGCCAGGCCATCATCGACGTCGGCTACAAGATGGAAGGCCGCGTCGATCTGAAGGAATTCACCAATCCCGGCGAAGCGCCCAGCATCGAAGTGGGCGACGAGGTGGAAGTCTACCTCGACCGCGTCGAGAACGCCCGGGGCGAGGCCGTCATCAGCCGTGACAAGGCCCGCCGCGAGGAAGCCTGGGACCGCCTGGAAAAAGCCTACGCCGACGAGAACCGCGTCGAGGGCGCGATCTTCGGCCGCGTCAAGGGTGGCTTCACCGTCGATCTCGGCGGCGCCGTGGCCTTCCTGCCCGGCAGCCAGGTCGATGTCCGCCCGGTGCGCGATGCCGGCCCGCTGATGGGCCTCAAGCAGCCGTTCCAGATCCTCAAGATGGACCGCCGCCGCGGCAACATCGTGGTCTCGCGCCGCGCCATCCTTGAAGAATCCCGCGCCGAGCAGCGCGCCGAGGTCATCGGCAAGCTGTCCGAGGGCGATGCCGTGGACGGCGTGGTCAAGAACATCACCGAGTACGGCGCCTTCGTCGACCTCGGCGGCGTCGACGGCCTGCTGCACGTCACCGACATGGCCTGGCGCCGGGTCAACCACCCCTCCGAGATCCTGGCGATCGGCGAGACCGTCAAGGTCCAGGTCATCAAGATCAACAAGGAAACCCACCGCATCAGCCTCGGCATGAAGCAGCTGCAGGACGATCCGTGGGATTCCGTGGAAGCCAAGTTCCCGCTGGACACGGTGCACACCGGCCGCGTCACCAACATCACCGACTACGGCGCCTTCGTGGAGCTGGAGCCGGGGGTCGAGGGCCTGGTGCACGTCTCGGAAATGTCCTGGACCAAGAAAAACGTCCATCCCGGCAAGATCGTCTCCACCTCGCAGGAAGTGGAAGTCATGGTGCTGGAGATCGACACCGCCAAGCGCCGGGTGTCGCTGGGTCTCAAGCAGACCATGCGCAACCCGTGGGAAGTGTTCGAAGAGCAGTTCCCGGTGGGCACCGAGGTCGAGGGCGAGGTCAAGAATATCACCGAGTTCGGTCTGTTCATCGGCCTCGAGAACGACATCGACGGCATGGTCCACCTGTCCGACCTCAGCTGGGACCAGCGTGGCGAGGAAGCGATCCAGAACTACCGCAAGGGCGACATGGTCAAGGCCGTCGTCACCGAGGTGGACACCGACAAGGAGCGTATCAGCCTGTCGGTCAAGGCGCTGGAAGGCGATCCCTTCGCCGATGCCGTGGACGGCGTGAAGCGCGGCTCGATCATCACCGTCAACGTGACGGCGATCGAGGACGGCGGGATCGAAGTGGAGTACGAGGGCATGAAGTCCTTCATCCGCCGCTCCGACCTGTCGCGCGACCGCTCCGAGCAGCGCCCCGAGCGCTTCGGCGTGGGTGACAAGGTGGACGTCCGCGTCACCAACGTCGACGCCAAGTCGCGCCGCCTGGGCCTGTCGATCAAGGCACGCGAGATCGCCGAAGAGAAGGAGGCGGTGCAGCAGTACGGTTCCTCCGACTCCGGCGCCTCGCTGGGCGACATCCTCGGCGCCGCGCTGAAGGGCGACGAAAAGTAGGTTTGCCGCCAAGGGTGGTGAACAAGGGTCCCGCGCTGGAAGGTGCGGGGCCTTTTTCGTTTCCGGGCGCGATTCGCTAACGTTGGCGTAAGGTCCTGCGACACGGCGAAAATCCGCCAAACAATCGCGTTTTTCCTGCTGCGCTGCCGCATCTGGCGCCGATTGTTCACGCAAATGCGCTTTATCCCCGCCATTCGGGTTGTGCACAGGTTTATGGGCCGTTTAATTCCCCATATAGTTCCGGCCTGTAGAAGCCGCGCCAGACGGCCCCGATTCAATTATCGTCCAAGGGAGATGCTGCAATGATCCGCTCGGAGCTGATCCAGAAGATCGCCGACGAGAACCCGCATTTGTTCCAGCGCGACGTGGAGCGGATCGTCAACACCATCTTCGAACAGATCATCGAGGCGGTGGCCGCCGGCAACCGCGTGGAGCTGCGCGGCTTCGGCGCCTTCTCGGTGAAAAAGCGCGATGCGCGCGTCGGGCGGAACCCGCGGACAGGCGAGGCGGTTGAGGTGGAAGAGAAACACGTGCCTTTCTTCAAGACCGGCAAGCTGCTGCGCGACCGGCTGAACGGCAACGCCTGAGGAGCCACATGCGCTACATCCGCTACGCCATCCTGGCCGCGATCGCGATCGTCCTGATCACCGTCGCCCTTGCCAACCGCGCCGACGTCACCTTGCACCTGCTGCCCGAGGAACTGGCCCTCGTGCTCGGCATCGGCGCCAGCGTCACGCTGCCGCTGTTCATCGTGATCTTCGGCGGCGTGGTCGCCGGCCTGCTGCTGGGCTTCGTCTGGGAGTGGCTGCGCGAACACAAGCACCGCGCCGAGGCCGCCCGCCAGCGCCGCGAGAAAGAGCGGCTGGCGCGCGAGGTCAACCGGCTGCGCACCGACAATCCCGCCCATGGCGACGAGGTTCTGGCGCTGCTGGAGTCCGGCAGCCGCACCGGCTGAGGCTGCTGGGGTGAACCTGCGGGTCAAGTTCTGCGGCCTCACCGCCGCCTCCGACGTGGAGGCCGCGGCCCGGGCGCGGGCGGCCTATGTCGGTTTCGTCTTCTTCCCCAAGTCCCCCCGCAACCTCTCGCCTGAAGAGGCGGCGCGCTTGGCGGCCGAGGTGCCGCCCGGCCTGTGCAAGGTGGCGCTGACCGTGGATGCGTCGGACGATTGGCTGGACGTCGTTACCGAGACGGTGCCGCTGGACATGCTGCAGCTTCACGGCCGCGAAAACCCCGAGCGGGTGGCAGAGGTGCGGGCGCGGTACGGGCTGCCCGTGATGAAGGCGGTGGGGGTGGCCACCGAGGCGGACCTGCCGGCTTTGGAGGAGTACGGCCGCGTGGCCGATCAGTTGCTGGTGGATGCCAAGCCGCCTAAGGGCGCGGCGCTGCCGGGCGGGAACGGGGTGGCCTTCGACTGGCGGCTGATCGCGGGGCGGCGCTGGCCGGTGCCGTGGATGCTGGCGGGCGGGCTGACGCCGGAGAACGTGGCCGAGGCGGCGCGGCTGACCGGCGCGCGGCAGGTGGATGTCTCCTCTGGCGTGGAAAGCGCGCCAGGGGTGAAGGATGCGGGGCTGATCGCGGCCTTTGCGCGGGCAGCGCAGGGGTAGCCGGGGCGTGACAGGAGGGGCAGCGCCCGTCCGTGGGTGGGCGCACGTGCCGCTGGTGGTCGTCGGTTCATGGCACCGCCACTCCCTCGCTCAGTCCCCTCGCAAACGGTGACGAAGCGCCCGCCCGGGGGACGGACGGGCGCTGGCCCGGCGGCGCTGCGCGCCTTGCTCCGGGCCGGGTGCCCTCCCGGCAGGTGAAGCTCTTCGCCGACATCTGGTCGTCGCCCACGTAAACCGCCACCTGCGGCCAAGGGCACAGCGGCCGCTCGGCTCCGGCGTTGCCCGGGTCCAGCTGCTCGCGGCTGGCGGGGAACCTGGCGGGCACCGCGCCGGGCGCCGTGCCCTCTTCCACCCAGGCCACCAGCGCGCCGAGGAAATCCACCTCGTCCGGCGCGTTGCCGCCCTGCCCGTGGGGCATTCCGGGGATCGCGTAGAACCGGGCGAAATTGGCCGACGCCGGGTTGTTCTTCTGCAGCCGCTCGTACCACCGGGCGGTATCGCTGAACGAGAACACCGGGTCCGAGACCCCGTGGAACACGATCAGCTTGCCGCCCGCTTCCTCCAGCCCCTCCAGCCGCGGCGCCTCGGCGTCCGGGGGGGTCATCAGCGTCATGGCGCTTTCGGGATAGCCCTCGGCCACCGCCTCGATCTTCGGCGCGTCGAGATCGAAGTCAAAGTTCATCAGGAAGGCCTCCAGCGCCGCCGGGGTGCCCTCCACGGGCGTGGGCGGCGTGGTAAAGACCTGCGCCAGCGAGCCGGCACCCATTACCGCGATCAGCGGCTTGTTCTCCCAGGGCGGGATCGCGCTTTCCAGTTTCCAGAACCGCCAGTTGTTGCTGTCGATGCCGGTGTCCCAGGCCCAGTCGCTGTAAAGCGGCTCGCCCGCGGAATTCATCGGCCCGGCGTGGATGCGCGCCAGCGCCTCGGCCTTGGCGGGGGGCAGGCAGTCGGCGGTCTGGCCCTCGGCGCAGGTCAGCGCGGCGATGTCGAAGGCCTGCTGGCAGCCCTTCACGTCGAAGGCCACCCCGTCCTCCAGCCCGTCCAGCCCGTCGCAAGCCGCCGCCACGCCGCGGGCCACCAGCTCCAGCTCCTCGCGGCTGAAGGCGCCGGCGAGGGTTTCCGCCACCGACCGGAAGGCCTGCACGTCCCAGGCGTGCTGCAGCGCCGCGCGGGGCAGGTTGAACCCGGGGTAGCCCGCCAGCAGCCCGTCGAAGGCCCCCGGCATCCGCGAGGCCGCCACCATGGCGTGCCGGCCCCCGTTGGACCGGCCGTAGCCGTAGATGTAATCGGGCGCGCGGCCGTAGAAGGTCGTGGTCAGCGCCAGCGCCACGGGGTGCAGCTTTTCCACCGCGCCGTAGCCGTAATCGCGCCGCGCCTCGAAATCGAAGCCGAAGACGTTGGATCCCGCCAGCCCCGCCTCGGGGTTCGCCTCGCCGTCGTGGCCCGCGTCCGAGGAGACCACGGCGAAGCCGCGGGTCAGCGCCGGCGCCGACATGGCGACCCCGGTGCCGCTGCCCAGCGCCGGCACCACCGCGCCGTCGTTGCCGCCGTTGAACTGGTGCAGGAACCGCCCCTGCCAGTCCTTCGGCAGCCGCAGCTCGAAACGGATCGCGTAGGGCTTGCCGTCGTTGCCGGTGCGCGCGCCCATCAGGCCGCGCAGCAGGCAGTGGTCCACGGGGATCTCGGGGGTGGCGGGGGTGGTCGCGGCCTCGGTGATCTGCACGCCCGCGGGCGCGGTGCCGCCCATGGTCTCGCATGCCTGCCCCGCTTGCGCCGAGGTGCCGTCGAACGCCAGCACCAGCCCAAGCGCGAAAGCAGGCGCCACTGCCCGTGGTCCCCACCTCATACCATCTTCCTCTTCTTCTTCCCCGTCGCCCGAAGTCTGGCCAGCGCGGCGGGCAGCGTCAATGCCGTTGACCATGGGTAAGGCAGAAAACCCTAAGGCCCGTTCCCCCGGCTTGGCGCTTGTTCCGGCGCGCCGGGGCAGGTATCCCTGCCGGGTCCGACAGCGGAGAGACCCATGCCCGAAGATCTCATCAATTCCTTCATGACCGGTCCCGACGAGAACGGCCGCTTCGGCCAGTTCGGCGGGCGTTTCGTGTCGGAGACGCTGATGCCGCTGATCCTCGACCTCGAGGCGCAGTACGAGCATGCCAAGACCGACCAGAGCTTCTGGGACGAGATGGACTTCCTGTGGAAGCACTACGTGGGCCGCCCCAGCCCGCTGTACCACGCCGAGCGGCTGACAGAGCGGCTGGGCGGGGCCAAGGTGTATTTCAAGCGGGACGAGCTGAACCACACCGGCGCGCACAAGATCAACAATGTGCTGGGGCAGATCATCCTCGCCCGCCGCATGGGCAAGACCCGCATCATCGCCGAGACCGGGGCGGGGCAGCACGGGGTGGCCACCGCCACCGTCTGCGCCAAGTTCGGGCTGAAGTGCGTGGTCTACATGGGCGCGCACGACGTCGAGCGGCAGAAGCCCAACGTCTTCCGCATGCGCCTGCTGGGGGCCGAGGTGGTGCCGGTGACCTCCGGCCGCGGCACCCTGAAGGACGCGATGAACGACGCGCTGCGCGACTGGGTCACCAACGTGCGCGACACCTTCTACTGCATCGGCACGGTGGCGGGCCCGCACCCGTACCCGGCCATGGTGCGCGACTTCCAGGCGATCATCGGCAAGGAAGCGAAAGAGCAGATGCACGAGGCCGAGGGCCGTCTGCCCGACACCATCATCGCCGCGATCGGCGGCGGATCGAACGCCATGGGGCTGTTCTACCCGTTCCTCGACGACAAGAGCGTGCGGATCATCGGGGTCGAGGCCGGGGGCAAGGGTGTCGACGACAAGATGCAGCACTGCGCTTCGCTGACCGGCGGCCGTCCCGGCGTGCTGCACGGCAACCGCACCTACCTGCTGCAGGACGACGACGGGCAGATCCTCGAAGGCTTCAGCATCTCGGCCGGGCTGGACTACCCCGGCATCGGGCCCGAGCATTCCTGGCTGCACGACATCGGCCGGGCCGAATACGTCTCGATCACCGACCGCGAGGCGCTGGACGCCTTCCAGGTGTGCTGCGAGAGCGAGGGCATCATTCCGGCGCTGGAGCCCAGCCACGCGCTGGCCCACGTGCTGAAGATCGCGCCGGAGCTGCCCTCGGACCACCTGATCTGCATGAACATGTGCGGGCGCGGCGACAAGGACATCTTCACCGTCGCCAAGGCGCTGGGGATGGACATGGGCGGCGCCTGAGCCGCCGCCCCGCCGGCGCGTCCTAGGGCTGGCCCAGGGCGCGCCAGCCGATGTCGCGCCGGAAGAACCCCCCGGGCCAGTCGATCCCCTCCACCAGGTCGTAGGCGCGGCTGCGCGCCTCGGCCAAGTCGCCGCCGCGCGCGGTGACGTTCAGCACCCGGCCGCCGCTGGCGGTGATGCGCCCGTCCTCCAGCGCTGTGCCGGCGTGGAACACCATGTGGTGGCTGTCCTCGGGAAGCCGTTCCAGCCCGCCGATGGTGCTGCCTTTGTCGTAGGGGCCGGGGTAGCCGTTCGAGGCCATCACCACGCAAAGCGCGTGGTCGTCGGCCCAGTTCACCTGCATCCCGCCCAGCCGCTGCTCGGCGCAGGCGTGCATCAGGTCCAGCGCCTGCGCGCCCAGCCGCATCATCAGCGGCTGGCACTCGGGATCGCCGAAGCGCACGTTGTATTCCACCAGCCGCGGCGCCCCGTCCCGGATCATCAGGCCGGCGTAGAGCACCCCCTGGTAGGGCGTGCCGCGGCGGGCCATCTCGGCCACCGTGGGGCGGATGATCTCGGCCAGCGCGCGCTCTGCGATCTCGTCGGTCAGCACCGGGGCGGGAGAATAGGCGCCCATGCCGCCGGTGTTGGGGCCGGTGTCGCCCTCGCCGACGCGCTTGTGGTCCTGCGCGGTGCCCACCGGCAGCACGTCGGTGCCGTCGCAGAGCACGAAGAACGAGGCTTCCTCGCCCTCCATGAATTCCTCGATCACCACCTCGGCCCCGGCCGCGCCGAAGGCGCCGCCGAACATGTCGTCGATGGCGCCCATGGCCTCGGCCTCGGTCATCGCCACCACCACGCCCTTGCCGGCGGCCAGCCCGTCGGCCTTGACCACGATCGGCACGCCCTGTTCCTGCAGGTATTCCTTGGCCGCCACCGGGTCGGTAAAGCGGGCCCAGGCGGCGGTTGGGGCGCCGCAGGCATCGCAGACCTCCTTGGTGAACCGCTTCGAAGCCTCCAGCGCCGCCGCAGCCCTGGACGGGCCGAAGCACAGGATGCCCGCCGCCCGCAGCTCGTCCGCGACCCCGGCGGCCAGCGGCGCCTCGGGGCCGACGATCACGAAGTCGATGGATTCGGCGACGGCAAAGTCCACCACCGCCGCCCCGTCCTCGATGTCCAGCGCGGCGCAGTCGGCGATGGCGGCGATGCCGGCGTTGCCGGGCGCCACGATCAGCCGGTCGCACTTGGGGTTCTGCAGGCAGGCCCAGGCCAGCGCGTGTTCGCGCCCGCCGCCGCCGAGGATCAGGATGTTCATGTCACGCTCCGCTGCCGAATTGCCGCCTGATTAGGCGCGCGGCGGCCGGGGTGCAAGGAAGGCGGGGCTCCGGTCACGTCACCGGGGGTGCAAGGAACATGGGCGGCGTCCACGGGTTGATAGGGCCGACAGACATGCAACGCATTGAACGGAGGTCATCATGGCCAAGCTGGACGGAAAGAAGATCGCGATTCTCGCCACCCACGGTTTCGAGCAGTCGGAACTGGAGGTGCCGCTGAAGAAGCTGAAGGAAGCCGGCGCCGAGGTGCACGTGGTCTCGCCCGAGGACGGCGAGATCAAGGGCTGGGACACCGACAACTGGGGCAACCCGGTGAAGGTGGACCGCGCGCTGAAGGACGTCAGCCACGAGGATTACCACGCGCTGGTGCTGCCGGGCGGGCAGATCAACCCGGACCTGCTGCGGGTGGAAGAGGACGCGCTGCGGCTGGTCCACGCCTTCTTCGAGGCCGGCAAGCCGATCGGCGCCATCTGCCACGCGCCTTGGCTGCTGATCGAATGCGGCCTGGTGCACGGGCGCAAGCTGACGTCCTACAAGTCGATCAAGACCGACGTGATCAACGCCGGCGGCCACTGGGAGGACAAGGAAGTCGTCACCGACAACGGCCTCGTCACCAGCCGCAACCCCGGCGACCTCGATGCCTTCTGCGCCAAGCTGGTGGAGGAGATCGCCGAGGGAAAGCACCAGCGCGACGCGGCCTGACTTTTCCTTTGCCGCGGGATCGGGCATGGATGGATCCATGTCCGACCTGATCGACGAAGACCCGCCCACGGGCGGAAACGCGCACGAGTTCACGGTCTCCGAGCTGTCGGGGGCCGTGAAACGCGTTGTGGAGGGCGAATTTGGCCAGGTTCGGGTTCGCGGCGAGGTGGGGCGCGTGTCGCGGCCGCGCTCGGGCCACATCTACCTTGACCTGAAGGACGACCGGAACTGCCTTGCCAGCGTGGTCTGGAAGGGCGTCGCGGGCCGACTGGCCACGCCCCCCGAGGAGGGGATGGAGGTGATCGCCACGGGGCGGCTGACCACCTTCGGCGGGCAGTCGAAGTACCAGATGGTGATCGAGGACATCCGCCCCGCCGGTGTCGGCGCGCTGATGGCGATGCTGGAAAAGCGCAAGAAGGCGCTGGAGGCCGAGGGGCTGTTCGACGCCGGGCGCAAGAAGCCGCTGCCCTACCTGCCGGAGGTGATCGGCGTGATCACCTCGCCCTCGGGCGCGGTGATCCGCGACATCCTGCACCGGCTGCGCGACCGCTTTCCGCGCAAGGTGCTGATCTGGCCCGTGGCGGTGCAGGGCGAGCGCTGCGCGCCGGAGGTGACGCGGGCCATCGAGGGCTTCAACCGGCTGACTCCCGGCGGCGCGGTGCCGCGGCCGGACCTGCTGATCGTCGCGCGGGGCGGCGGGTCGATCGAGGACCTGTGGGGCTTCAACGAGGAATCGGTGGCGCGGGCGGCGGCGGCCAGCCGGATCCCGCTGATCTCCGCCGTGGGGCACGAGACGGACACAACGCTGATCGACTACGTCTCCGACCGCCGCGCGCCGACGCCCACCGCGGCGGCGGAACTGGCGGTGCCGGTGCGGCTGGAGCTGCTGAACTGGACCGAGGCGCAGGAGGCCCGTCTGCGGCGCTGCACGGCGCAGGGGATCGCGCGGCGGCGGCAGCGGCTGGGGGACCTGTCCCGCGCGCTGCCCCGGCCCGAAACCCTGGCCGCCCCCGCGCGCCAGCGGCTGGCCTTCGCGGCCCTGCGCCTGCCCGGCGCGCTGGACCGGATGCGCGAGCGCAAGCGCGCGCGGCTGGCCGAGGCGGCGGCGCACCTGCGCCCCGGCGTGCTGCGCCGGATGCTGGCGGACCGCCGGGCGCGGCTGGCACAGGGGGCGGCGCGACTGACCCCGGCACTGGGACGCGGGCGCGGGCTGCGCGAGCGGGACCTGCAGCGGCTGGCGGCGCGCCTGCGGCCGGACTTGCTGAGCCGGGACCGCCGGCGGCAGACCGACTGCGTCGCCACCGCCGCGGCGCGGCTGGCGGCGGCGGGCCGGGCGCGGCTGGAGGTCTGGCACAAGCGGCTGGAGGCGCTGGAACGGCTGCGCCAGAGCCTTGGCTACCGCGAGACGCTGAAGCGCGGCTATGCCGTGGTGCGCGGCGACGGCGGCGTGGTGACGCGCAAGGCCGAGGCCGAGGCCGCGACCGGGCTGGAGGTGGAGTTCGCCGATGGCCGCCTGAAAATCGGCGGCCGCCCGGCGCGGCGCGGCAAGGCAGAGGAGCCGCCGCAGCAGGGCTCGCTGTTCTAGGCCCCTACAGGCTGTCCTTCACCCGTTCCCAGGTATTGCTGAGGTGGGCGGCCATCACGTCCCCCAGCCCGCCCCCGTCCCGCGCCGAGAGCGCCGCCACCATCGCCTCGTGGTCCTGCACCGCGCCGGTCCAGTTCTCCGGCGTCTGGTTGCCGATGTAGCGGATGCGCTTCAGCCGGGCCTGCAGGTTCGACTGCATCTCGATCAGGGTCTGGTTCTTCGACAACGCGGTGAGGCGGCTGTGGAATTCCTGGTTCAGCTTGTAATAGGGCATCCGGTCGCGCGACCTGTAGAAGGCCATCATGCGGTTGTGCAGGTCCACGAGGCCGGCGATCTCGTCCTCGGAGGCGCGCTGGCAGGCCAGTTGCCCCGCCAGCCGCTCCAGGTGGCCCAGAACCTCCAGCATGGAAAAGACGTCCTCTGGCGTCAGCTTGCGTATGGTGCTGCCCTTCGAGGGACGCACGATCACCAGCCCCTCGGCCGCCAGCGTGCGCAGCGCCTCGCGGAAGGGGGTGCGCGAGACGCCGAGATCATCGATCAGGCGCGCCTCGTCGATGCGGCTGCCGGGTTCGAGAATCCCCTCGATGATCATGTCACGCACGCGGCTGGCGACCTGGTCGTGCAGCGAGCGGTTCTTGATCGCCAATGCGCCGGCGGCAGACAAGTCGGTGTAATCAGACATCTTTCAGGCCCGTTGATGCGGTTCGAACAGGATAACCAACAAGGCGTTGCAAGTCGATAGTTGTATCATGTATACAAAATACAAGAATCGGGGAGGGGCGACATGACAGGATCCGGCCGCGTGGCCATGGCGATCGGCGATGCCGGAGGTATCGGGCCGGAACTGGCGGCGCGCGTCCTTGCGGACGACGTGGCGAACCCCGGCGACCTGGTGATCTTCGGCGATGCCCGCATGGTGCAGCAGGGCGCCCGGCACGCGGGGGTCTCGGTGGACCTGCCGGCGCTATCGGTGGACGCCCTGTCGTGGCCGCTGCCGGAGGGCAGCCTGCTGGTCGACCTCGCGAACTGCGATCCAGAGGCGGTGCCGCTGGGCGAATCCTCGCCCGCAGGCGGCCGCGCCTCGCTGCAGAACTTCGCCGCCGCGCTGCTGGCGGCGCAGTCGGGCCTGGCGGACACGGTGTTCTTCACCCCCTTCAACAAGCACGCCATGCGCCTTGCCTCGCCCGACTACGTGGACGAGATCGGGTTCATCAACCGCACCATCGACGCCGCCCGGTCGGGGCGCGAGTTCAACGTGCTCGACGAGGTCTGGAACGCCCGCGTCACCTCGCACGTGCCGCTGCGCGACGTGGCGGACATGCTGAGCGCGGAGCGGATCTTCGACAGCCTGCGCCTGACCGACGAGGTCATGCGCGCCGCCGGGTTCGAGCGGCCGCGCATCGGAGTCGCCGCGCTGAACCCCCACGCCGGGGACGGGCGCAACTTCGGCGACGAGGACGAGGACCTGATCCGCCCGGCGGTGGAGCGCGCGCAACAGGCGCAGCTGGCCGTCACCGGGCCGGTGCCCTCGGACACCGTCTTCGTGCGCGCGGTGAAGGGAGAGTTCGACGCGGTGCTGACCATGTTCCACGACCAGGGGCAGATCGCGATGAAGCTGCTGGGCTTCGACCGCGGCGTCACGCTGATCGCGGGCTACGGCTTTCCCATCGTGACCCCGGCCCACGGCACCGCCTACGACATCGCGGGGCAGGGGGTGGCCGATACCGGCGCCACCTTCAACGCCGCCGCCCTGGGCCGCCGGCTGGCCGCCATGCAGCCGCGCGGCGAGATCGACCCCGGGCTGCGCGAGCGGCTGCCGGAACGGATCGCCGGCCTGCTGCGGGAGAACGTGCCCGGCTGACCATCGGCTGACCATCGGCTGACCACGACCAGACGACCTCAGACAACCCATTGGGAGGAGAGACAATGAAACTGAGACATACCTTCGTCGCCGCAACCCTGGCGGCAGGCCTTGCCGCCGGCCCGGCGCTGGCGCAGCAGGAGATCATTTTCGGGATCTCCGCGACGCCAAGCTCGCTGCAGGGGCAGACCGCCCACGAATTCGCCCGCCGCGCCAACGAGAAGCTTGGCGACATGGGCGAGGTGAAGGTCTTTGACAGCTCGCAGCTGGGCAAGGACAAGGACATGCTGCAGAAGCTGAAGATCGGCACCATGCACATGACGCTGCCCTCCTCGATCATGCCCGAGATCGCGCCGGAATACGCGATCTTCGACCTGCCGTTCCTGGTGGCCGACCGCGATCACCTGGCGAAGATCGACACCACCTTCTTCAAGGACGTGCTGGTGCCGGCCGCCGAGGCGCAGGGCTATCGCCCGCTGGCGGTCTGGGAGAACGGGTTCCGCCACATCACCAACAACGAGCGGCCCATCAACACCCCCGCCGATCTCGACGGGCTGAAGATCCGCACGCCGAATTCCTCCTGGCGCGTGGCGATGTTCAGCGAGTACGGCGCCAACCCGACGCCGATGTCCTTTTCCGAGGTCTTCGTGTCGCTGCAGACCGGGGTGATCGACGGGCAGGAGAACCCGCTGACCAACATCGCCGGGGCCAAGCTGCAGGAGGTGCAGAAGTACCTGTCGCTGTCCAACCACGTCTATTCGCCCGCCTATCCCACCGTGGGCGTGACCGCCTTCGAGAAGCTGGACCCCGAGGTGCAGCAGATCCTCGCCGAGACCGCGCAGGAGATGGCGCTGTGGGCGCGCGAGCAGGGGGCCGCCGCCGAGGGCACGCTGCTGGACGAGCTGAAGGCCGACGGGATGGAGGTGAACACCGCCGACCGCGAGGCCTTCGTCGCCGCCTCGGCGCCGCTGTACGAGAAGTTCGCCGCCGAGGTCGAGGGCGGACAGCAGATGATCGACGACGTGATGGGTCTGGCCGGCGGCGGCAGCTAGGCCGCGACCGCACCCATTGGAACCTGACCGGGACGGCGACAGCCTCGCCGTCCCGCCCTTTGCCGGAGAGACCATGCGCGCCCGCCTCATCCACTGGCTCGACCTTGCCCTGCAGGCGATCACCATCGGGCTGATCCTGGTCCTGGCGGTCATCGTGCTGATGGGCGTCGGCTTTCGCTACACCGGCAATTCGCTGATCTGGTACGACGAGGTGGCCATCGTGCTGCTGGCCTGGATCACCTATTCCGGCGCCGCGCTGGCGGTGCTGCGCAACGCGCACCTTGGCTTCAGCGGGCTGCTGTACGGGCTGCCGCCCGCGGGCCGGCTGGTGCTGTTCACGGTGAACGAGCTGGTCTTCCTGGGGGTCTTCGCGGTGGTGCTCTGGGGCAGCTGGGTGATCCTGGGGATCTTCGGCAACGAGACCATGACCACCCTGCGCTGGGTGCCGCGCTGGTTCATCCAGGGGGTGGTGCCGGTCAGCGCCGCGCTGATGATCGCGGGCCGGCTGCTGACCCTGCCGGAACGGCTGGCGGCGGTGCGCAGCGGCCGCGACCCCGACAGCGAGGAAATCGCCCACGAGATCGCCCGGGCCGAGGCCGAGATCGCGGCGCAGCGGGAGCAGAAGACATGAGCGAGGCGCTGGTCCTTCTGGGCATGTTCGCACTGATCGCAATCGGCCAGCCCATCGCGGTGTCGATCCTCGGCGCCGGGCTGGTGGGGGTCTGGCTGAACAACGGCCACCTCGGCTTCCTGAACGCCGCGCTGTCGGTCTACGACGGGGCCACCAGCTTTCCCCTGATCGCGATCCCGCTGTTCATCCTCGCCGGCGCGCTGATGAACACCGGCGGCATCTCGACCCGGCTGATCGCCTTCGTCTCGGCGCTGATCGGCTTCGTCCGGGGCGGGCTGGCGATGGTGAACGTGGGCGTGTCGATGTTCTTCGCCGAGATCTCCGGCTCGGCGGTGGCCGACGTGGCCGCCACCGGTTCCGTCCTGATCCCGGCGATGAAGAAGAAGGGCTACACCCCGCGTTTTGCCGCCGCAATCACCTCTTCCTCGGCCTCGCTGGCGATCATCATCCCGCCGTCGATCCCGATGATCCTCTACGGCGCGCTGTCCAACACCTCGATCGTCAAACTGTTCGTGGCCGGAATCCTGCCGGGCATCATCGGCGGGCTGCTGCTGATGGCGCTGTGCTACTTCTTCGCCATCCGATACGACCTGCCGCGCGAGGAGGGGTTCAACCTGTGCCGCCTGTGGCACGCCACGCGCGACGCCGCATGGGCGCTGATCCTGCCGGTCATCATCCTCGGCGGCATCTTCGGCGGTATCGTCACCGCGACCGAGGGCGCCGGGCTGGCGGTGCTGGCCGCGCTGGTGATCGGGCTTTTCATCTACCGGGAACTCGAACTGCGCCACCTCTACAACTCTTTGGTGGACGGGGTGCTGCAGACCGCGACGGTGATGCTGCTGGTGGCCTCCTCGGCGGTGCTGGGACTGTACCTGACCGAGACGGAGGTGCCGCAGCGGCTGGCGCAGGGGATCACCGCGATCACCGAGAACAAGCTGGCGGTGCTGATGTTGATCAACATCTTCCTGCTGTTCGTCGGCATGGTGCTGCACGGCGCGGCGGCGATCATCCTGACGGTGCCGATCTTCATGCCGCTGGTGCACCAACTGGGGATCGACCCGATCCAGTTCGGGATCCTGCTGACGCTGAACATCGCGCTGGGCCAGCAGACCCCGCCGGTGGCCAGCGTGCTGGTGACCGCCTGTTCGATCGCCAAGACCGATGTCTGGCGCACCACCATCACCAACCTGCCATTCATCGGCGTGCTGGTGCTGGTGCTGCTGCTGGTAACCTACGTGCCGGCGGTGCCGCTGTGGCTGGTGGGGGTCTTCTACGGGCCCTGATACGAGCCCTGACGGGGCCGCCCCTTCCGAACAGTTGAAGGGCCCGCCGCGCCCGGCCATCGACAAACGGGTTATGAGCCCCTAGATGCGTCTCATGCGCGCCGTGCTTCGCCTTGCCATGCTCTGCCTCTCGCTCGCCCTGCTGGGCGGCGCGCTTTTGCAGGACGTGAGCGGCGCGAGGATGACGCTGGGCATGGCAAGCGCCGCCGCGGCCATGGACGAGGGGCACGACGACCTCTGCCCCGCCTGCAGCCCCGAGGCCGAGGCTTCGCTGGTCTGCGACCTCGACTGCACGGCCCCGGTCTTCTCGACCGCCGCGGAACCCCGCACCGCCCCCTTCGGCCGGCGCGTGACGCCGCTGGAGCGACCGCGGGACCGCGACCTGTCGGGGCTCGACCCGGGCTCGGACCCCTTTCCACCACGAAGCCGCTTCCTGATCTGACCGGCCGCACCCGAGGGTGACGGCCCGGTCCCGCAGTGCCCGCCGCCTTCCGGCCGGCACGCGACCGACACCGGATGTCACTATCGGGAACCTGCCAAATGCCTGTCTTTCCCCTATTCTTTCCCCCGTTATCTCCCCCGCGCGCCCTGACGCGCAGGCGCCTGCTTGGCGGCGGCCTTGCCGCCCTCGCCGCGCCGATGCTCCTTCCAAGGCGGACCCACGCCGCAACCGGCGGGGCGCCGCGCGCCCTTGCCTTCGAGGGCACCACGCCCGTGGTCGCCACCGATGCCGGCCTCTGGCGTCTCCTGCCGGAGGAGGCGCGGAAACTTGCCCTCACCGCCCCCGTCACCACGCTGGCCAGCCACCCCGCCCGCCCCGGCACGCTTCTGGCGGCGCTGGCGCAGGGCGGGCTGCGGCGAAGCCAAGACGGGGGCGAGAGCTGGGCCCAGGCCGGTGCCGGCCTACCGGACACCCCCGTCACCGCCCTGACCATGGCAGCGCGGGAGCCGGAGATGCTCTATGCCGCGCTGGCGGGGGACGGGCTGTGGCGCAGCCCCGATACCGGCGCGACGTGGGAGTTCGTCATGGACCGCCCCTACCTGGACGGTGCCGAGCACGAGGTGCTCAGCCTCGTCTCGGTCGCCAGCGAGACCGGCATGGGCGGCATCTGGCTTTATGCCGGGACCGGCGCGGGGCTGACCCGGGTGCCCGACTGCTTCTGCCGCTGGCAGGACGTGACGGCGGGCGACGCCATGGACGCGCTGGTCGCCGGCAAGACCCCGCCGCCCGCCGCGTCCCTGCCGGCGGAAGAGCCGGTCGCCCACCTGGCGCTGGCGCCCGAGGCGCCGCGGCAGCTTTACGCCGGCACCAAAAGTGGCCTCTGGGCCTCCACCGACGCCGGCGTCAACTGGGCGCTCGCCGCCCCCGGCACCATCGGCGCGCTCGCCGTCGATCCCGCCGACCCGCTTCACCTCGTCGCCGCCCGCGATGGCACCCTGGCCTTCAGCCGCGATGCCGGGGCGACGTGGACCCGTTTCAACACCTTCAAGGACAGCTGACATGACCAACAGAACCAAACTCGGCGCCGCCACCACGCTCGCCGCCGCCGCGCTCTTCGGCTTCGCCACCCTCGCCACGGCCGAAAGCCAGCCCGCCCCGACCCCGGACGCCACCGCGGCCGTCCCGGCCGACCGCCAGATGACCATCTGGCGCGACCCCTCCTGCGGCTGCTGCGACGTCTACGCCGACTACATGGAGGCCGAGGGCTACCACGTGACCCGCATCGACGACCGCGACTATGACAAGCGCTCCGTCGAGGCGGGGGTGCCGGAGCAGGGGCTGGGCTGTCACCTGGCCGAGGTGGACGGCTACTACGTCAGCGGCCTCGTGCCCGCCGAGATCGTCCGGCGCCTGACCACCGAGCGGCCCGACATCACCGGCATCACCCTGCCGGGCATGCCCCGCAACGCGCCGGGGATGGCGGGCAAGAGCGGCACGCTGAAGACCTATGCCTTCGGGGAGGACGGGGTTTCCGTCTATTCCAATGAGTGAGTGCCCGATGATGGACATGATGAGCGGGCCGATGATGGGCGTGATGATGGGGGTCGGCGGGGTGCTGCTGCTTCTGGTGCTGGCGGTGCTGGTGCTGGGCGTACTGGCGCTGGTCAAGTACCTGCGGAGGCCGGCATGAAGCGCCTGGCGATCGCAGGCATGGCGGGCGCCGCGGCCGTGGCGGCCGTGGTCGCCTGGGCCGGCAGCGGGGGCGCGGAGCCCTCGCTGACCGTCATGGGCACGCAGGTGGACGCCGCGGCGCTGGAACTGGGCAAGGAGGTCTACGCCGAGAACTGCGCCTCCTGCCACGGCGACAAGCTGGAGGGCCAGCCCGAGTGGCGCCGGCGGCTGGACAACGGCCGCATGCCGGCCCCGCCCCACGACGAGACGGGCCACACCTGGCACCACGCGGACCGGCAGCTGTTCACCATCACCAAGCAGGGGCTGGGGGCGGTGGTGCCGGGCTACGAAAGCGACATGCCCGCCTTCGAGGGCATCCTGACCGACGCCGAGATCATCGCCACCCTCGGCTTCATCAAGAGCACCTGGCCCGAGCGCGAACGCGGCGCGCAGGCGGAAATCACGGCGGGCGACGAGGCAACCCGGTGACGAGGGCCCGAAAGGGCCCGGCGGAACCGTCCAGCGCTGTAAGGTCGTTCCAGTGGCAGCGGGCCATCTCGGTCGGCTCGAACGGACGAAAGGAGAGATGACATGATGGACGGTGGAATGATGTTCGGAATGGGCATCTGGTGGCTCGTGATCCTGGTGATCCTGGTGCTGATCGTCGCGGCGCTGGTAAAGTACCTGCGCAAGTAAAAGACTGCTGGCGGCGGCGCTGGCCGCCGTCGTCGACAGACGGGCAGAGGGGGCGTTGCCCCGTCACCTGAGGGCACGGCGGGGCGCGGTATGCCGCAGCCGCCGATGCTTACGGCGGGCATATGGCGCGGCTGCGAATCGCGTCGGCTGTGCCGGCTGCGCGCTCGATCCGTCGTCGAACGGACGCCGCAGTAAAATCCGGCCAAGCCGGTGACGTCAGATCTTTCCCTCAGTATCAGCCACTTGCGACCGCCTTTCGGGCGGTGTCTGAACCCTGCGTCATTATCATTTGACAGCTCGCCCGTCTTGGCGGCACGATATTCTATATGCAGAATGGCTATTCTAATAAAATAGTGACGGAAGCGAAGGGCGTGCGGCCGCTCTCCACGGTCCTGCGCACGCTGGAAATCGTGGACCACTTCGCCGCCCGGTCCCGCCCGCAGAAACTGTCGGAGGTCACACTGGCGATGGGCCTGTCCCCGGCGACGGCGTACCAGCGGCTTCACACGCTGGTGGCGGCGGGGTGGCTGGAGCAGGACGAGGCCGGGCGCTACCGGCTCAGCATGTTGGCCACGCGGCTGGCGGCGGCGGCGCTGGAGCAGGCGGACATCGGGGTAAGGTCCGAACCGGCGCTTAGCCGGCTGGTGTCGCGGGTGGGAGAGACCGCCTCGCTCTCGGTGATCGACCGGGGGCTTCCCTGCATCGTGGCGCGGGTCGAATCCGACAGCCTGCTGCGCGCGGACCAGAAGCTGGGCACGCTGATGCGCCTGAACGATTCGGCTTCGGGCCGGGTGCTGGTCGCCTTCGGCGATGCCGCCACCGTCCAGCGTCTGCGCGCCGGGGAGCACCCCCTGCCGGACGAGGAGATCCTGAAGGACGTCCGCGAAAAGGGCTACGCGGTGTCCACGGGCTACACCAAGAGCGGCGTGCTGGCCGTGGCGGTTCCGGTCCACGATCTGCACGGCCGCTGCCGGGCCACGGTCTCGCTGCTGGCCCCCGAGACGCGGTTCGACCTGCCGCGCTTTCTCGACCCGCTGCTGGGCGCGGCGGCGGAGATCACCGAGGTTCTGCGGGGGGACCAGCCGCGATGACCCGCAGTCTTCACACCCGTGACGCGGCCGGACGGCCGGACCTGCGCGACTGGCGCGAGGTGATGAAGCCGGCGCGGCTGGCGGCGATGCAGCCCAGCCGGCTGAGCGGCACGCGCGCCTTCATGGCCCGGATGATCCGCGAACGCTGGGACATCTCGCTTCAGCGGTTCGACGTGAACGCCGAGGCGGAAGGCACGGTGGTCTATTCCATCAAGACGCCGGGGCAGGAGTTCAGCTTCATCGCCTTTTCCTACCCGCCGCGCCCGGAGGGCCGCACCGGGCGCATCATCGGCCGCGCCTGGGACATGAAGGGCACGCTGAACGAGGGGCCGGCCAGCGAAGAGGACATCGCCGCCGCCCGGGACCAGCTGCCGCGCCTGTACCGCGGCCGGGCGACGCCGAACGCGCTGGTCTGGTGCCGGTCGAACCGGTCGATGCGCGTGTTCAACGCGACGCTCGACGCGCTGGCCGAGGGGCGGCAGCCGGAGATCGGCGACCTGAACGGCGTCTGCTACCTGATGCGTAATACCGGGCTGGACGGCAACGGCACCTTCGGCACCCGCCCGTTCCCGTCGCTGGGGCCGGATCATGCGCTGGGCAACGTGCTGGAGGCGCAGTTGCTCGTGGCCTACCTGATGCGCGAGTTCTCCTGCGACCTGGTGGAACACCTGGCGCGGCTGCGGTCCGAGAGGGCGGTGGCGCTGGACCCGGCGCTGCGGCGTTTCCTGGGGGTCGGGAACGGGTCGGCGCTGGGGCTGATTTTCTTCGTGCAGAAGCATCCCCGGCTGGTGAACTCCTGGATCACCGCCCGCGAGACCGCCATCAAGGCCGCTTGCCGGCTGGAGCCGCAGCAGGGCGACCCGCGGATCGCGGACCTGATCGAGCTGGTCCGCCGCGCCAGCCTGTTCCGGGCCCAGGACCGGATGGTCTACGAGACCTTCACCTCGAGCGAGCGGATCGCCGCAGACCTGCAGGGCCTGCTGCCGCAGCTGGAAGAACTGCACGCCAAGGGAACGCTGGACGGCAAGGCAGAGCAGTTCCCCTTCGACGCCCTCGCGCGCCTTGCAGAGGCCACGCTGGCGCCCGAGAGCTACGAGACCTTTCTGTCGCTCCTGATCGAACTGGTGCCGGACGTGGCGCGTGGGTTGTCGGCAGAGATCGGCGGGGCGGACGAGCTGACCGTGGATCCCGCCATGACGGCGGCCGACCTCGCCGCGCTGATCGATGCCGACTACGCCTGGGCGATGGACATCGACATGACGGCGCCGGACGCGCAGGACTACGTCTGGTACAAGTCGGAAACCGCGGAAGAGCCGCGCCGTGGATTGCGGCAGGAGGTGCCGGAGGCGCGTGACCTGGGGCTGGACCTTCCCGGCGACATCCAGCGCCTGCGCCGCGACCTGGAACAGGCACCCGCCGATCAGCCGATGGCGCATTTCCTGCTGATGCACCCGGCGCACCGCCTGATGGTGGCCCGGGTCCAGTCGCTGGCCGGCACCCATTTCCATACCGCCCATGCCAACATCAACGCCGGCGGCTTTGTCCCCATCGACCTGGTGCGGCTGATGAACGTCACCTTCCACGGCATCGACAAGACCCGCGACTTCCTGCAGCGCAACCTGCGCGGCGTCCTGTACCACGGCGCGCCGACCCGCGACGAGATACGCGCGGGGCAGGGGGATCGCTGGTTCTACCCCGAGGAGCCGCTGCAATGAGCGATGCAGAAACGCTGCGGGTGATGCCGCGCGAGATGCGGATGATGAGCGAGCGGATCCTGTCGCTGACCGCGCTGCCCAAGGGCTCTGCGCTGATGATGGGCGACACGGTCATGTACTCGCAGGCGATGGGTCTGGGCGGCTTCGGGATGCTGCTGGACCGGCTGGACATTCTGATGACCGCCGATCCCGCGCGGATCGTGCTAAAGGATGACCGGCTGCAGTGCGGCGGGCAGCATGCCTGGGTGGCGGTGCCCTCGCTGATCGACCTGCTGGGTCTTGCGGTGGCGCTTGGCAAGGACGCGCGGATCGAGGTCGCCGATGTGGCCGATCCCGGCGAACTGCGTATCGCCGAGGGGCTCGGAGGCCGGAACGGGCTGAAGGTGACGGTCGACGGCCTGACCGTCTCGGCCGTTCCCGGCCCGGTGTCCGATCCGTTGCTGGACGGCGTGATGCAGCAGGGCTGCCGGCTGAGCGCGGCGCGGTGGTGGCGGGTCTACGACCGCGCCCAGACGGCGCTGGCCCCGGATTCCGCGGTCTCGCGGCGTCATGCCGGCCCGGTCATCGTGACCGAGGACGGGCAGGTGATCGGGCGCAAGGACAACGACGACGACACCGACGTGAGCTTTATCGGTTCGGTGGGCGAAAAGACGGCACAGGGAAAGCTGGCATGACCAAACTGATCGACGGCCTGCAATGCGGCCACTTCGACCGCGACAGCTTTGCGGCGCTGCAATCGGCCGGCCTCGGCGGCGTGGTGGTGACCTGCGGGTTCTGGGAGGGCGCCTTGGACAGCCTGGACAGCCTGGGCCGCTGGCGCGACCTGATCGCCGAGAACGCCGACCTGGCCACCATCGCGCTGACGCCGGACGACATCGTGCGGGCGGGCGAAGAGGGCAAGGTCGCGGCGATCCTCGGGTTCCAGAACGCGAACCTCTTCGAGGGCCGCATCCGCCTGGTCGAGATGTTCGCCGAGCTGGGCGTGCGGGTGGTGCAGCTGACCTACAACAACCAGAACGAACTGGCCGGCTCCTGCTACGAGGCGGAGGATTCGGGGCTGGCGCGGTTCGGCCGGGAAGTGATCCTCGAGATGAACCGCTCGGGGATGCTGGTGGACTGCTCGCACGTCGGCAACCGTTCGACCCTGCAGGCGATCGAGGTCAGCGAGAAGCCCATCGCCGTCACCCATGCCAATGCCGACAGCCTGTTCCCGCACAAGCGCAACAAGACCGACGACGTGCTGCGCGCGCTGGGCGAGACCGGCGGCGTCATCGGCTGCGCCGCCTACCGCAACATCACCGGCGACTACTACTGCAAGAGCATCGAGACCTGGTGCGAGATGGTGGCAAAGACGGTCGAGATCGCCGGCATCGACAGCGTTGCCATCGGCACCGACCGCAGCCACAACTTCACGCCGCCCGACTACGCCTGGATGCGCATGGGCCGCTGGACCCGCGGAATAGACTACGGCGCCGCGTCGGCCGCACGGCCGGGCAAGGCACCGCCGCCGGACTGGTTCCCGACCCTCCAGGACCTGGACAAGATACCAAACGGCCTCCGCAGCGTGGGGTTCTCTGAAGAAGAGGTCGCAAAAATCACCCACGAAAACTGGTTGCGCCTGTACCGGGCCACCTTCCGCCAACCTGACAGCTGAGAGGACACCCATGACCACGAACATCAAAGCAAGGCTCTTGCGGCCCAGCCGCCGCCTTTTCCTGCAAGGCACCGCCGCCGCTGCCGCGACGACGCTCGCCACGCCCCATCTGGCGCGGGCGCAGGGCACCGAGCTGTACATCAACTCCTGGGGCGGCCCCTGGCTCGAGGCCGCGACGGCGAACCTTTTCGATCCGTTCACCGAGGCGACCGGCATCAAGATCAACACCGTCTCTCCGGTGTCCTTCGCCAAGCTGGCGCAGCAGGTCCGCACCGGCGTCTACGAGTTCGACGTGACCACCCTGGGCGGCGGTGACATCGTGCGCGCCAACGAGGCCGGGCTGCTGGAAGACATCGAGGCGCCCTACGAAGGCGCGCTGTTCCAGAACGGCGCCGCCAGCCACGCCTTCGCGACCATGCTGGCCTGGCGCACCGACAAGGGCTGGGACGGCACCCCGCAGAGCTGGGCGGATTTCTGGGACGTCGAGCGGTTCCCCGGTGCCCGGTCGCTGCAGCGCTACGCGGCGCGGGTCCTGCCGATCGCCCTGCTGGCCGACGGCGTTCCGATGGAAGAGCTGTACCCGCTCGACATCGACCGCGCCTTCGCCAAGCTGGACGAGATCAAGCCGCACATCCGCGTCTGGTGGACCGGCGGCTCGCAGTCCACGCAGATCCTGCGGGACGGCGAGGTCGATATGATCGGGATCTGGCACGGCCGCTACTACGAGGCGCTGGACGCCGGCGCGCCCGTCGCCGCGACCTGGAACCAGGCAGAGATCGACCGCGCCTACTGGGTGGTGGCCAAGGACACGCCGAACATGGACGCGGCCAAGGAGTTCGTGAAGTTCGCGACCTCGGCCCAGCCGCTGGCGGGTTTCGTCACCCAGGGCAATTACGGCGCGCTGAACCCCGAGGCCAACCAGTTCGTTCCGGAATCGGCGCTGCCGCGGATGCCGACCTCTGCCGAGAACTACCCCCAGACCTTCGAGCAGGACATGGGGAACTGGGGCGGCGACCCGCACGAGGTCTCCATGCGGTTCGACGAATGGATCGCCACCTGACCAGAGCGCCGGCCGGATCCCCCGCGGGGTCCGGCCGCCATTTCACCCTGGTCCCCGATGCCGGGGATCGGCGAGACCCGGCCTGACCGGGCTCGCACGGGTTCCGATGCAAGGACGATGCCGAATGGCCGTGACCATTTCCAGTCTCTCCGCCCGAAGGAACCTGTGGCCCTGGCTTCTGCTGGCGCCGCTGGCCCTGTACCTCGCGTTGTTCTTCCTGGTGCCCCTGGCGCAGGTGGCGCTGATGAGCGTGACGGAACCGCGCCCCGGCCTCGGCAACTACGAGAAGGTCCTGACCGGCACGCTGTACCGGCGGGTCTTCGTCAACACCTTCTACACGGCGGGGCTCGTCACCCTGTGCTGCCTGCTGGTGGGCTACCCGCTGGCCTACCTGATGAACCACACGACCGAGCGGCGGGCGATGGCGATCCTGCTGCTGATCACCATGAGCTTCTGGACCTCGTTCCTTGTGCGGACCTACGCCTGGATGGTCCTGCTGGGCAACAACGGGCCGGTGATCTGGCTGCTGGAGACGGTGGGTTTCCAGGACCCGCCGGGGATCCTGTTCACACGCTTCGCCTCGACCCTCGCGATGGTGCATATCCTCGCGCCGTACATGATCATGAACATCTACTCGGTCATGAAGAAGATCGACCCGTCGCTGATCCGGTCGGCCGAGAGCATGGGCGCCTACGGCACGTCCCTGTTCCGCCACGTCTACCTGCCCCTGACCGCGCCGGGGATCGCCAACGGTTCGGTCCTGGTCTTCGTGATCTGCCTCGGGTTCTACGTAACGCCGGTGCTGCTGGGCTCTCCTACCGAGCAGATGGCCGCCGGGCTGATCGGCCACCAGATCGAGCAGTTCCTCGCCTTCGGCCTGGGTTCGGCCATGGCCATCGTGCTGCTGGTCATCACGCTGATCGTGCTGTGGATCTATTCCCGGCGCTTCGGTCTCGACCGGCTTTACGGGTAGGAGACCGCCATGGACCGCCTCATGCGCTGGATCGGCATCGCGATCATCGTCTTCATCGCCGCACCGCTGGTGATCGTGGTGCCCATGTCCTTCTCCACCGCCGCCTCGCTGCAGTTCCCGCCGCCGGGCTATTCCTTCGGCTACTACATCCAGTTCTTCAACGACGACAGCTGGCTGCGGCCGACCTTCAACTCGCTGTTCATCGCCTCGATGACCACGATCCTGACCATGGCGCTGGTGGTGCCTGCCACCTTCGCGCTGGTGCGGCACAGGTTCTGGGGCAAGGGGATCGCCAACCTGATGATGATGATGCCCATGGCCGTGCCGCATATCGTGATGGCGGTGGGGTACTACTCCTACTTCGGCTCGCTGCGGCTGGTGCATTCGCACCTGGGGGTGATCCTTGCCCATACCTGCCTGTCGGTGCCGATCACCTTCCTGGTGCTGTCGGCCAACCTTAAGGGCTTCGACCGCACGCTGGAACGCGCGGCGCGCTCGCTGGGGGCCACGCCGCGCCAGACCTTCTGGCACGTCACCCTGCCGATCCTGCGGCCGGGCCTGCTGATCTCGGCGCTGTTCGCCTTCATCCAGTCCTTCGACGAGACCGTCGTCGCGATCTTCATCTCCGGCCGCGATGCGGAAACGCTGCCCCGGCGCATGTTCGACTCGATCCGCGAAGAGGCCGACCCGGTCATCGCGGTGATCTCGACGCTTCTGTTCCTCGCCGTGTTCCTGGGTCTTGTCGCGCCGCGTCTGCTGGGCGCCTTCCGCCGGCAGCCGGCCCGCGCGGGCAAACCCGGCGCCGCGCCCACCCATTCCCGAGAGGCCGCATGACCCCTTACCTGCAACTGGCAAACGTCAAGAAGGCGTTCGGCGATTTCGTGGCGCTGGACGATATCGACCTGACCATCGAGAAGGGCGAGTTCGTCACCTTCCTCGGCCCGTCCGGGTCCGGCAAGACCACGACCCTGATGATCATCGCCGGCTTCGAGAACGCCACCCGCGGGAGCATCACCATCGACGGGCAATCCCTGTCCGGGCTGGCGCCGCAGGAACGCAACATCGGCATCGTGTTCCAGAACTACGCCCTGTTCCCGCACAAGACGGCGCTGGAGAACGTGTACTTCCCCCTGCAGATGCGCGGGACGGGCAAGGCCGAGGGCCTGCGGAAAGCGGCCGAGATGCTGGAGCTGGTGGGCCTCGAGGGCTTCGGACACCGGTATCCGAAGGAGCTTTCCGGCGGCCAGCAGCAGCGCGTGGCCCTGGCCCGCGCGCTGGTGTTCGAACCCGATCTGCTGCTGCTGGACGAGCCCCTGGGCGCGCTGGACAAGAACCTGCGCGAGGCGATGCAGATAGAGATCAAGCGGATCCAGCGGCGGCTGGGCGTCACCACGATCTTCGTGACCCACGACCAGACGGAAGCGATGTCGATGTCGGACCGGATCGTGGTGTTCTCCAACGGCCAGATCGAACAAGCCGCCGCCCCGCTGGAGGTGTACCACAGGCCCGCCACGCGGTTCGTCGCGGACTTCATCGGCGAAAGCAATCTTCTGGACGCGAAGGTGCTGGATGCCGCCGCCGGACGCGCGCTCAGCCCGGTCCTGGGCGAGGTGAGGTACGATCCCGCGGCCCACGGCGCCCTGTCGGACGGGCAGGAGGTCTGCCTGCTGATCCGGCCCGAGCACCTGAAGCTCTCGCGCACGCCGTTGCCGGACCGGAGCCACGCGTCGATGACGGTCGAGACCATCGTCAACTACGGCGACAACGCGCTGGTGATCGGCCGCAAGGACGCGGCGCAGATCCGCGTGCGGGTGCCCGGCGCCGACGTGGTGATCCTGAAGGAAGGCGATCCCTGCTACGTCAACTGGACCGACGAGGCGGTCTTCGTGCTGGACCACTGACCTCCGATAAGGGCTGCGCTTCGTCGGTGCGGGCTTCGCGGCGCCGGTGGGTTCGCTCCGGAGGTTCCGCTGAACACCGTCTTCCGCGGGATCTGGCCGTTCTGGCTGGCGATGCTGCTGGCGGTGATCCTGATCCTCGCCCTGCCGCAGATCGCGCTGTTCCTGCCGGACCGGATGTTCAACTGAGCCCGCCGATCCCCGCGATCAGGTCGCGCACCGCGTCGATGCCTTCCTCCCTGCGCAGGTTGGTGAAGACGTAGGGGCGGGGGCCGCGCATGCGTTTGGCGTCTCGGTCCATGACGCCCAGGTCGGCGCCCACGTGGGGGGCGAGGTCGGTCTTGTTGATGACCAGGATGTCCGAGCGGGTGATCGCGGGGCCGCCCTTGCGGGGGATCTCCTCGCCCGCCGCCACGTCGATGACGTAGATCGTCAGGTCCGCCAGTTCCGGGCTGAAGGTGGCCGAGAGGTTGTCGCCGCCGGACTCGATCAGGATGATCTCGATCTCCGGGTGCCGGGCGGTCATCTCCGCCACGGCGCCGAGGTTGATGGAAGCATCCTCGCGGATCGCGGTATGCGGGCAGCCGCCGGTCTCGACCCCGATGATCCGGTCCAGCGGCAGCACCTGCAGGCGCATCAGGGCCTCGGCGTCCTCCTTGGTGTAGATGTCGTTGGTGATCGCCCCGATGGAGTATGTGTCGCGGAAGGCGCGGCACAGGGCCGCCGTCAGCGTGGTCTTGCCCGCGCCTACCGGGCCGCCGATGCCGATGCGCAGGGGGCCGTTCATCTTCATGTGCGGAATATCCTCGAATACTGGGTTTCGTGCTTCATCGACGCGATGTCGGCGGCGAAGGCGCTGCTGGTCAGGGTGTCGAGCCGTCCCTCCGCCGTGTCCCGCGCCATCTCGAGGCAGAGGCCGGCGAGGGCGCGGATGATGGTTTGCGCCTCCGTCTGCCCGATGGGGACAAGGCGTTGGCCAACGGCCACCAGGTTGCCGGCGAAGGCCTGAAGGTAGAGCGACCCGGCCAGGGGCAGGGGAAGGCCAAGCAGCCCCGCCGCACGTCCGATCGCCACGGGGTAGGTGAGCCCGGCGATGTCGAGGCCCCAGGCGTCCCGGATGATCCGGCAGAAGGCGGCGCCCTGCAGGTCTGTCTCCATCAGCCGCTCGCGGCTGGGGGCGAAGGCGCGGGCGGTCTCGTCGATCTCCGCCAGCCCGCAGGCCTCCGCCCGGTGGGCCGCCGCCAGCAGCAGGGCGTCGGACCGGCCGCTGCCATGGCGCAGGATGTCCTCGATCCAGTCCCGCAGGCTGGCCGCATCGTGGAATTTGCCCGCCTCGATGGCGGCTTCCAGCCCGTGGGAATAGGCGAAGGCCCCCACCGGGAAGGCCGGCGAGAACCACTGCGACAGCGTCAGGAAGCTACTGTCAGTGTGCATGGCCGTGGGTGCGGCCGTGGCCGTAGGCGCCGCCCTCGGGGGTGAAAGGCTCCGTCACCTCCGTCACCTGCGCTCCCAGCCGGGCCAGCATGTCGGCCATGACGTGGTTGCGCTGGATCAGCAGGCGGGCGGGTTCGATCCGGCAGGGGGTGTGGCGGTTGCCGATGTGCCAGGCGAGGCGCGCGAGGTCGCCGCGCACCTCCAGCAGGGGCTCGGGCGCGGCCTCGATGGCGATCTCCTGCCCGTCCCCGGTGACCAGCACGCCGCCGTGGTCCAGCGAGGTGGTCTGCGGCAGGTCCACCAGCAGGTCGGCGCCGGCCTCGGTCCGCAGCACCTTGCGGCGCAGGAACCTGTCCTCGTAGGTCAGCACCAGCCGGTCCAGGGGGGTGCGGTGGGCGTGCGGGTGGTATGTGCTGGCGCTGAGCATCAGAACAAAAAGTACCGCTGCGCCATGGGCAGCACCTCGGCGGGCTCGCAGGTCAGGAGTTCGCCGTCGGCGCGGACCTCGTAGGTCTCCGGGTCCACCTCGACGTGGGGGGTGGCGTCGTTCAGCTTCAGGTCGCGCTTGCCGATGGCGCGGGTGTTGGTGACCGCCAGCGTCCGCTTGGCCAGCCCCAGCCGGTCGCCGATTCCCGCGTCCTGGGCGGCGGCGGAGACGAAGGTGACGGCGGAATGCTCGACCGAGCGGCCGTAGGCGCCGAACATGGGGCGCGAGTAGACCGGCTGCGGCGTGGGGATCGAGGCGTTCGGGTCGCCCATCTGCGCGCAGACGATGGTGCCGCCCAGCAGCACCATCTCCGGCTTCACGCCGAAGAAGGCGGGGTTCCACAGCACCAGGTCGGCGCGCTTGCCCTCGGCGATGGACCCGATCTCGTGGGACAGTCCGTGGGCGATGGCGGGGTTGATGGTGTACTTGGCGATGTACCGGCGCACCCGGAAGTTGTCGTTGTCGCCGGTCTCCTCGGGCAGGGCGCCGCGCTGGGTCTTCATCTTGTCGGCGGTCTGCCAGGTGCGGATCAGCACCTCCCCCACCCGGCCCATGGCCTGGCTGTCGGAGGCGATGATCGAAAGCGCCCCCATGTCGTGCAGGATGTCCTCGGCCGCGATCGTCTCGCGGCGGATGCGGCTTTCGGCGAAGGCCACGTCCTCGGGGATCGACTTGTCCAGGTGGTGGCAGACCATGAGCATGTCGAGGTGCTCTTCGAGGGTGTTCACCGTGAAGGGGCGCGTCGGGTTGGTGGAGGAGGGCAGCACGTGGGCCTCGCCGCAGATGCGGATGATGTCCGGCGCGTGGCCGCCCCCGGCGCCCTCGGTGTGGAAGGCGTGGATAGTGCGGCCGGCGATGGCCTTGATGGTGTTCCCGACGAAGCCGGACTCGTTCAGCGTGTCGGTGTGGATCATCACCTGCACGTCCATCGCGTCGGCCACCGACAGGCAGCAGTCGATGGCGCCGGGGGTGGTGCCCCAGTCCTCGTGCAGCTTCAGCGCGCAGGCGCCGCCCAGCACCTGTTCCTCCAGCGCCGCGGGCAGCGAGGCGTTGCCCTTGCCGGCGAAGGCGAGGTTCATCGGGAAGGCGTCGGCGGCCTGCAGCATCCGGCCAAGGTGCCAGGGGCCGGGGGTGCAGGTGGTGGCGAGGGTGCCGTGGGCCGGGCCGGTGCCGCCGCCCAGCATGGTGGTCAGGCCGGAGTGCAGGGCGTCCTCGATCTGCTGCGGGCAGATGAAGTGGATGTGGCTGTCAAAGCCCCCGGCGGTCAGGATCCGCCCCTCGCCGGCGATCACCTCGGTGCCGGGACCGGCGATGATGTCGACCCCCGGCTGGGTGTCGGGATTGCCGGCCTTGCCGATCCTGTGGATGCGCCCGTCCTTCAGCCCCACGTCCGCCTTGTAGATGCCCGAGTGGTCGACGATCAGCGCGTTGGTGATGACGGTGTCCACCGCCCCCTCGGCGCGGGTGGTCTGGGCCTGTCCCATGCCGTCACGGATCACCTTGCCGCCGCCGAACTTGACCTCTTCGCCGTAGGGGCCGGTCAGGTCCCGTTCCACCTCGATGATCAGCGAGGTATCGGCCAGCCGCAGCCGGTCGCCGGTGGTGGGGCCGAACATGGCGGCATGGTCGGCGCGGGTGATTGTGGCGGGCATCAGAGCGCTCCCATCACGACCTGGTTGAACCCGTAGATCCGCCGCGCCCCGGCCACCGGGATCAGCTGCACCTCGCGGCGCTGCCCCGGCTCGAACCGCACCGCGGTGCCGGCGGCGATGTCGAGGCGCAGGCCGCGGGCGGCGGCGCGGTCGAAGTCCAGCGCGCCGTTGACCTCGGCGAAGTGGTAGTGGCTGCCCACCTGCACCGGGCGGTCGCCGGTATTGGCGACCATCAGGGTGATCGCCTCGCGCCCCGCGTTCAGCGTCAGCACGCCCTCGGCGGGAAAGAGTTCTCCTGGGATCATCGGGTGTCCTTCTCGAGCAAGCGGCGGGGTGAACCCCGCCCTACCGGATGGGGGTGTGGACGGTCACCAGCTTGGTGCCGTCGGGAAAGGTCGCCTCGACCTGCACTTCGGGGATCATCTCGGGCACCCCCTCCATGCACTGCTCGCGTGTGATCACCTCGGCCCCGGCCTGCATCATCTCGGCGACGCTGCGCCCGTCGCGGGCGCCCTCGACCACCGCGTCGGTGATCAGGGCGATGGCTTCCGGGTGGTTCAGCCGGACACCGCGGGCCAGGCGCTTTCGCGCGACCTCCGCGGCCATGGCCACCAGCAGCTTGTCTTTCTCTCGGGGGGTCAGTTGCATGTCAGATCATCCAGGGTCGCGGCAGGGTGGCGCCGGAAAGGCGGGCGAGGATCGGGATCAGCACCTGCCGCAGGGCAAAGCTGTCGGGGGCGAGGGCGCGCACCGCCAGCACGCCGTCCCGCACCAGGCTGGCGCCGGCGGTCGCGGGCAGCATGGCGCGCTGCGGGGCGAGGTGGGCCTCGGCCTCGGGCGCGGCGAAGATCAGCGTCGCCATGGCCCCGGCGCCGGCCCCCAGGGCGGGGCGGTCCATTTGCGCGGCGACGTCGCCGTCAAGCCGCAGGCTGTCGAGGTACAGCAGCGCGCCGTCGCGGCGGATCTCGATCCGGTCGTGGAAACGCGCGCGGGTCAAGCGCTCGCCCATGGCGGCCCGGCCGAAGACCAGCGGCTCTGCCATCAGCAGCCGCGCGTCGCCTGCCAGGTCCACCCGCAGGGTGCGGCGCAGGGCGGAGCCTTGGAACAGCAGGGTCTCCTGCGGCAGCCAGTTGATCCGGGCGCCCGGCCCGGCGGCCAGGTGGTTGTGCAGCTCGCCTGTTTCGGCGCCTTGCGCGCGGTAGGCACGTTCGCAGGCCTGTGTGGTCAGGGTCAGCTCGGTGCCCGGCCCGGCCACGGCATTCAATCGAAAGCGGTCGCCGCCGGTCACGCCGCCGGCGGTATTGACCAGCACGGCCTGCAGGGCAGGGCCCGTGGCCCGCGGGAACAGCACCTTCAGCGAGCCTGACTGGCGCAGCCCGTCCAGCACGCTTGCCGCCCCCCGCCGCTTGGCCGATACAAAGACCGCCCCGCGGGCGCGCGGCTGCGCCTGCGGTGTCTGCGGCATCGGCGCGGCGGGCGCGGGTATGGCGGCGGCAAGGGTGATCGGCTTTCTCCCGTCGGGTGACGGGCCTTTTCAACGACGCGGCACCGCCGGATGCCAGCGAGGGGTCCGCGAAACCTCCACGCCTCCCGCCGTTCGGCGCGCGATTAGGCAGGTGGCCGTGCATGTGACCAGAAATTAGGCGAACGGGGGGAAGCGGCGGTTCCGCGGCGTCGCCCGGTTTGCCTTCACCGCTGCGATGCAGAATCGATGTGCCTGCCAGTCGGGCGGACGAGCCGCCGGAAGGGTGTGTGACGACCGGTTGGAATTGAGCCTCTGTCCCGGCCGCCACACGGATGCAACCGAAGCTGCCCGGGCAGAACTAGGGAAGCCGGCGCGCCTGCGCAAGCTGTGCCCCGCCTGCCCCGAAGGAGAGACTTATGACATTCGTGAAACCCACACTCGCCGCCACGCTCGCGGCCTCCGCCCTTGCCGCGCCGGCCTGGGCGGCGGACTGCCCGATCAAGGTGGGCGTCCTGCACTCGCTGTCCGGGACGATGGCGATTTCCGAGACCACGCTGAAGGACACGATGCTGATGCTGGTCGAGGACCAGAACGCCAAGGGCGGCGTGCTGGGCTGCGACCTGGAGGCGGTGGTCGTCGACCCGGCCTCCGACTGGCCGCTGTTCGCCGAGAAGGCGCGCGAGCTGCTGACCGTGCACGAGGTGGACGTGATCTTCGGCAACTGGACCTCGGTCAGCCGCAAGTCGGTGCTGCCGGTAATCGAGGAGCTGAACGGCCTGCTGTTCTACCCCGTCCAGTACGAGGGCGAGGAATCGTCCAAGAACGTCTTCTACACCGGCGCGGCGCCGAACCAGCAGGCGATCCCGGCCACCGACTACTTCCTTGACGAGCTGGGGGTCGAGAAGTTCGCGCTGCTGGGCACCGACTACGTCTATCCCCGCACCACCAACAACATTCTCGAGGCCTACCTGGTGGGCAAGGGCATCGACAGCGACGACATCTTCGTCAACTACACCCCCTTCGGCCATTCCGACTGGTCCAAGATCGTCGCCGACGTGGTGGCACTGGGCGCGGACGGCAAGAAGGTGGGCGTGATCTCCACCATCAACGGCGACGCCAACATCGGGTTCTACAAGGAACTGGCCGCCGCCGGCATCAGCGCCGACGACATTCCCGTGGTGGCCTTCTCGGTGGGCGAGGAGGAACTGTCGGGTCTCGATACCTCGAACCTGGTGGGGCACCTGGCCGCCTGGAACTACTTCCAGTCCGCCGACACCGAGGCGAACGAGGCCTTCGTCGCCAAGTGGAAGGACCTGATGGGCGAAGAGCGCGTCACCAACGACCCGATGGAGGCCCACTACATCGGCTTCAACATGTGGGTGAACGCGGCCGAGGCCGCCGGCACCACCGACGTGGACGCGGTGCGCACCGCCATGTACGGGCAGGAGTTCCCGAACCTGACCGGCGGCACCGCCGTGATGCTGCCGAACCACCACCTGGCCAAGCCGGTGCTGATCGGCGAGATCCAGGCGGACGGGCAGTTCGACATCATCAGCGCCACCGACGTGGTGCCGGGCGACGCATGGACCGACTTCCTGCCGGAAAGCGCCAAGCTGACCTCGGACTGGAAGGACCTCGGCTGCGGGATGTACAACACCGAGACCGAGACCTGCGTGCAGACGCTGTCCAACTACTAGGACGCGGCGGGCGCGGCCTCGGCCGCGCCCCAACCTCTCCCCCCCCCAAAGACAACTGGAACCAGCCCAATGATGCGTTCACTCGCCGCCGGCCTGCTGCTGGCCGCCTGGATGATGCCGGCCGCGGCCCAGGAGGGCCCCATGCAGGCGGTCCTGCAGGAGCACGCCGGGATCATCGCGGAAAGCAGCCGCACGACCATCGCGCCGGCCATCGCCGCCGTGGCCGCCAGCGGGCTGCCGCAGGCGCAGGAGGTGCTGCAGGTCTGGCAGGCCAAGCAGATGTGGCAGCGCCAGTCGGACGGGCTGTTCTTTCGCGGCGAGGAGACCGGCGACCGGCTGTATCGCCTATACGATTTCGACACCGGCGCGGCGGTGGGCGACCTGCTCAAGGACGAGGTCGAGCAGATCAAGCCGAACTCCGGCATCCGCGCCCTGCTGGCCACCGCGCTGGTGCAGTTCCAGCTGTCCGACCCGGACCGCGCCAACCGCCTCGACGCGCTGGTCTCGCTGGAACGGAACCCGGCGGCGGACGCGCTGACGCCCCTGCGCGCCTCGATCGAGGGCGAAGCGGATGCCGTGCTGCTGGCCAAGAAGCGGCGGCTGGAGCGGCTGCTGACCATCGCCTACGACCGGGACGAGGCGGCGCGCGTCGCGGCGATCGAGGAGATGTCGGGCGACCTCGGCGTCGATCTGCGCGCCACGCTGAACCCCCTGGTGGCGACCAGGCTGCGGATCGAGCCCGGCGCAGTGCCGGAGGGCCTGAACGTCGCCCGGGTGCTGACCCCGGGGTCCGAGGCGCTGCCGTCCGGGCGCGCCTATGACATGCTGGTGGAGGCGGGCCTTGCGCCGCCGATGCTCGACCCCGCCGTCATCCGCGCCACGCTGGCGGAGAACATCGAGGGCGGCACCGTCGGCGGCGTGCCCATCGCGCAGTTGAACACCGAAGCCGCCCGCGCCCGCGCCTATGCCGCGCTGGTCGCAGCGGGGCGGGCCACGCCCACCCCCAGCGCCGCCGAGATCGACGCGGCCCTCGCCGCCCACAGCTTTGCCGAGATCTACGCCGACCCCAGCATCGCCGTCACCGCCGCCGCGCGCAGGGCGCTGGCCGCCATCGCCACCCGCGTGGGGGTCGGCCAGACGCTCGACCTGACGCTGGACGCGCTGTCGCTTGCCTCGATCTATTTCCTCGCCGCCATCGGGCTGGCCATCACCTTCGGGGTCATGGGCGTGATCAACATGGCTCATGGAGAGTTCATCATGATGGGCGCCTACACCGGCTTCGTCGTGCAGCAGCTGGTGCCGAACCACACCGTCAGCATCCTGCTGGCGATCCCGCTGGCCTTCGCCGTCACCTTCGCGGCGGGCGTGGCGATGGAGCGGCTGGTGATCCGCTGGCTCTACAACCGGCCGCTCGAGACGCTGCTGGCGACCTTCGGCATCTCCATCGCGCTGCAGCAGCTGGCCAAGAACATCTTCGGCACCCAGGCCCGGCCCCTGACCGCGCCGGCCTGGCTGGACGGGGCATGGGTGCTGAACGACGTGGTCTCGATCAGCTACATCCGCATCGCGATCTTCGGGCTGGCGCTGATCTTCCTCGGGGTCTTCCTCTTCATCATGAAGCGCACCCGGCTGGGGCTGGAGACGCGGGCGGTGACGCAGAACCGCCAGATGGCCGCCAGCATGGGGATCAACCCGAACCGGGTGAACATGCTGACCTTCGGCCTCGGCTCCGGCATCGCGGGGGTGGCGGGGGTGGCCATCGGGCTATTCGCCAAGGTCACCTCGGAGCTGGGGGGCGACTACATCGTCCAAAGCTTCATGACCGTGGTGGTCGGCGGCGTGGGCAACATCTGGGGCACGCTGCTGGGGGCCACCATGATCGGTTTCCTGCAGAAGGGGATCGAGTGGTTCAACCCGTCGAACACGCTGGCCGCGCAGACCTACATGATCGTCTTCATCATTCTTTTCATCCAGTTCCGGCCGCGCGGCATCATCGCGCTGCGGGGCCGGGCGGCGGGGGACTGAGCCAATGAACCGCAGCTTCATCGCCCGCAATCCCTCGGTGCTGATCTTCCTGTCGGCGCTGGCCCTGTTCACCCTGACCGTCACCGTGATGTCAGAGGCCTTCGGCGCCGGCCTCATCTCCACCAGCTTCGTCAAGACGCTGGGCAAGACGCTGTGCCTCAGCCTTGCCGCCATCGCGATGGACCTGGTCTGGGGCTACACCGGCATCCTGTCGCTGGGGCATTTCGCCTTCTTCGGGATCGGCGGGTACATGATCGGCATGTGGCTGATGTACCAGCGCACGCATGACATCGTCGCCGGCGCGATGGCAGAGGCGCCGATCCCGCCCACCGCGCAGGAGATCACCGACGCCATCGGCACGCAGATCTTCGGGGTCGTCGGCTCGAACGAGTTCCCGCTGGTCTGGACCTTCGCCGACAGCCTCGCGATCCAGCTGGCGCTGGTGGTGCTGGTGCCGGGACTGCTGGCGGGGGTGTTCGGCTGGCTGGCCTTCCGCAGCCGGGTGACGGGGGTCTACCTGTCGATCCTGACCCAGGCCATGACCCTCGCGCTGGCGCTGTACCTGTTCCAGAACGACAGCGGCCTGCGCGGCAACAACGGGCTGTCGGGGCTGCAGAACCTGCCCGGGGTCGAGGCCCCGCAGGCGCAGGTGTCGATGTGGTTCTTTTGGGGCTCGGCGCTGGCGCTGGCGCTGGGCTACGTGCTGGCGGCGTGGATGTCCTCGGGCAAGTTCGGGTCGGTCCTGCGCGGCATCCGCGACAACGAGGCGCGGGTGCGGTTCCTCGGCTACTCGGTCGAGACCTACAAGCTGGCGATCTTCACCGTCACCGCCATGATCGCGGGCATCGCCGGCGCGCTCTACTACCCGCAGGCCGGCATCATCAACCCGGCGGAAATCGCGCCCATTGCCTCGATCTACCTGGCGGTCTGGGTCGCCATCGGCGGGCGCGGGCGGATCTACGGCGCGGTGATCGGGGCGGCCTTCGTGTCGCTGGTCTCCAGCTGGTTCACCGGCGGACAGGCGCCGGACGTGAACCTTGGCTTCTACACGGTGAAATGGGTGGACTGGTGGCTGATCCTGCTGGGCCTCAGCTTTGTCTTCGTCACGCTCTTCGCGCCCAAGGGCATCGGCGGGCTGGTGGACCTGTGGACCAACCGCCGCCCGCCGGAGCGGCACGGCGCCGACCTCGGCCCCGACCAGGGCGCGCTGCGCGAACGGGAGGCCAGCCAGTGACCTCGCTTCTGGAAGTTTCCGGCATCTCCGTCAGCTTCGACGGCTTTCGCGCCATCAACAACCTGTCGTTCCAGATCGGCAAGGCCGAACTGCGCGCCATCATCGGCCCGAACGGCGCGGGCAAGACCACCTTCATGGACATCGTCACCGGCAAGACCCGGCCCGACAGCGGCAGCATCCGGTGGGGCGATCTCAGCCGCTCGCTGCTGTCCATGTCCGAGGCCCGGATCGCCCGCGAGGGGATCGGGCGGAAGTTCCAGAAGCCCACGGTCTTCGAGGACCAGACGGTGGAGGAGAACCTGCTGCTGGCGCTGCGCCACAAGCGCGGGCCGCTGGCGGTGCTGTTCTACCGGCCCTCGGGCGCGGACCTTGGCCGGGTGGCGGGTTTCGCCGAGGAGATCGGGCTGCAGGACCACCTGCCGCGGCTGGCGGGCGAGCTGAGCCACGGGCAGAAGCAATGGCTGGAGATCGGGATGCTGCTGGCGCAGGAGCCGAAGCTGCTGCTGGTGGACGAACCCGCCGCCGGCATGACCCCCGAGGAGCGCGAGCATACCACCGCCCTGCTGGTGGAGGCCGCGAAGACCCGCGCGGTGGTGGTGGTCGAACATGACATGGAATTCGTGCGCCGGCTGAACTGCCGCGTCACGGTCTTGCACGAGGGCGCGGTGCTGGCCGAGGGCAGCCTCGACCACGTCACCGCCAACCAGGAGGTCATCGATGTCTATCTGGGGCGCTGAGACATGCTGAGAACCGACGACCTGACCCTGCACTACGGGCACAGCCGAATCCTGAACGGCGTCACGCTGGACGCCCGGATCGGCGAGGTCACCTGCGTCATGGGCACCAACGGCGTCGGCAAGACCAGCCTGATGCGCGCCATCTCGGGCACCCACCCCCGGTCCGGCGGCGCGCTGTGGCTGGACGGCGAGGCGCTGGACCCGCTGCCGGCCCACGCCATGGCGCAGAAGGGGGTGGCCTACGTCCCGCAGGGGCGAGAGATCTTCCCGCTGCTGACGGTGCGCGAGAACCTCGAAAGCGGGTTTGCCTGCCTGCCCTCCGGCGAGCAGAAGATCCCCGCCGAGATTTTCGAGCTGTTCCCGATCCTCAAGGACTTCCTGCACCGCCGCGGCGGCGACCTGTCCGGCGGCCAGCAACAGCAGCTTGCCATAGCCCGCGCGCTGATCACCCGTCCCAAGCTGCTGCTGCTGGACGAGCCGACAGAGGGCATCCAGCCCAACATCATCCAGCAGATCGGCGAGGTGATCCGCCACCTGCGTTCCCAGGGCCAGATGGCGATCGTGCTGGTGGAGCAGTACTTCGACTTCGCCTACGACCTTGCCGACCGCTTCGTCGTCATGCGGCGGGGGGAGGTCACGATCGCGGGCGACCGAAGCGAGATCGGCCGGGAGACGCTGCTGGCGGGGGTCTCGGTCTGACAGGCGCCTGTTCAGGCCCCCGCCGCCCTCACTTGCCGTTCATGTTGGCCAGCATCTGCCGCATCACCCGCAGGAAGGTGTCCAGCTCCTGCGCCGGCACCCCCGCGACAAGATCGCTTTCGCAGGCGAGGGCGACGCGCAGCAGGGCGTCGTGGGTTTCCAGCCCCTGTTCCGACAGCCACCACAGCCGCTTGCGCGGGTCCTTCGACGGCTGCTCGTACCGCAGCAGGCCCTTTTGCGACAGCTGCTTGAGCGAGCGGCTGACCGCCGCCTTGTCCAGGTGGATCACGTCGCAGATGCGGCTGGCCATGATGCCCGGCTCGATGTTCAGCATCGAGATGACCCGCCAGTCGACGATGCCGAGGCCGAAGTCGCGGCGGTATATCATCGAGGTCTTGCGGCCCCAGGCGTTGCTGACCGCGCTGAACAGGAAGGGCGCGTAGTGGTCGATGTCGAGGATGGCCACGCCCTCGCGCTCGCGCGTCGGGCTGGCGAGGCGTTGGGCCGGTGGTTCGGGCGGCTGTTCGATGCGCTTGTGTCGTGTCACGGGCGTCACCTCTGGGTCGGTGCGGGCGCTGTCGTGGGGGCCGGCGTCACGCCTGTTCTTCCGGGACATGAACCCGCAGCCCGTCCAGTGCCTCGGTCAGGATGATCTGGCAGGACAGGCGCGAGGTCTCCTGCATTTCGGAGGCGGCGCAGTCAAGCATGTCCTCCTCGCCATCGCGCCGCGCGCCGGTGCGCCCGGCCCATTCCCCGGCGACATAGACATGGCAGGTGGCGCAGGCCATGGAGCCGCCGCACTCGCCGATGATGCCCTCCACCCCCTTGTTGAGCGCGGTCTGCATGACGCTGTCGCCGGGGCGGCCCTCGACGGTACTCTCGCGGCCGTCGGGCTGGATGTAGGTTACCTTGATCATTGCGGTCTTCTCAGTTCGGGACAAGTTTCAGGGGCAGCCGGTCGAGGGCGCGGATGGCGTTGTTGGGCCGCCAGACGGCCTCTCCGGCCGGTTCGATCCGCGCCACCCTGCGCGCCATCACCGACAGCAGCGCCTCCAGCTCTCCGCGGGCGATGTTCTGGCCGACGCAGCCGTGGATGCCCGCGCCGAAGGCCAAGTGGCCCGAGGGCCGGCGGTCGACGCGAAAGGCCTGCGGGTCCTCCCATTTCTCGGGGTCCAGGTTGGCCGCGCCCAGCACGCACATCACCTTGGCCCCCTCGGGCACCGGGTGGCCGGCGATCTCGGTGTCGCGGTTCGCGGTGCGCAGGAAGGTGTGCACCGGCGTGGTGTAGCGCAGCACCTCCTCGAAGCAGGGGCGGGCGAGCGAGGGGTCGGCCTTCAGCGCCTCCCACTGGTCCGGGTTGCGCGACAGGCACCACAGCGCGTTGCCGATGCCGGTGACGGTGGTGTCCACCCCGGCCGACAGGAACGACCGGACCAGCATCGCGGCCTCTTCCGCGGTGATGTCGCCGGCGTCCGCGGCCTCGTAGACCAGCGCGCCCAGCCCGTCGCCGCTCAACCGGTCGCGGGCGCAGGCGGCGTTGATCCAGCCCCCCACCTCCGGCGCGCGGGCCATGGCGCGGCGGCGCAGTTCGTTGTCCGGGCCGACGGCGTTGAAGACGATGGCCCCGTAGTCCACCAGGTGCCGCGGGTTCACGTCCTTCATGCCCACGGCACGGGGGAAGACGGCGGTGGGGAAGGCCTCTGCCAGGTCCACCACGCCCTCGATCCGTGACTGTTCCAGCAGCCGGTCCACCAACGTCTCGGCGGTGGCGGTAAAATCCTCCATCAGCGCGCGGACCACCTTGGGCGACAGCGCCTTGGACATCACCTTGCGGGTGCGCGTGTGGTCGGGCGGGTCCACCTCGAGGATGATCGAGGGCGGGCGCCAGGGCTTTTCCAGCTTGAAGTCGTTCAGCCCGATGCCCCGGGACGACACGAAGTTCTCGTGGTCCGAGAAGGTCTTTCGCGTCTCCTCGTAGCGCCCCACGGCCAGCACGTTGTACTTCGGCACATAGGCCACCGGCCCCGCCTCGCGCAGCGCCGCGTAGTAGGGCAGGGGATCAAGCAGCGTCGCCTCGGCGTAGGGGTCGGGTTCCAGCACCGGGATGGCGGGATCGGGATCAAGGGGGCGGTGGCCTTCGATCAGGGTCATGACGGTTCCTTTCAGGCGCTCAGCGCCACGCCGATATGGCGGTTGAGCAGGTCGGGCCGGGCCAGCAGGTCGGCGGCGGGCCCGTCGTGGACGATGGCGCCGTTGGCCATCAGCACCGCCCGGTCGGCGAAGGCCAGCGCGGCGGCGGCCTGCTGTTCCACCAGCACGACGGACCGGCTGCCGTCGCTGGCGAGATCCTCGAAGACCTGCATCAGCTGCTCGCGGATCACCGGGGCCAGCCCTTCCAGCGGCTCGTCCAGCAAAAGCACCTTTGGCCCGGTCATCAGGGTGCGGGCGATGGACAGCATCTGCTGCTCGCCCCCCGACAGCTGCGCGCCGCCGTTCCTGCGGCGTTCCTTCAGGCGGGGGAAAAGGTCATAGGCCTGTTCCAGCCGGGCCGGGTGGCGGCGGGCGGCCAGCAGGTTCTCCTCGACGGTGAGCGAGGGAAAGATGTCGCGGGTCTGCGGCACCAGCCCCAGCCCCAGCGCCGACCGCCGGTGCGGGGCCAGCCCGTGGATCGGCCGGCCGCCCAGGGTGATGGCCCCCTCGTGCAGCCGCGCCAGCCCCATGATCGTCGACAGCAGCGTGGTCTTGCCGGCGCCGTTGCGGCCGATCACCGCCAGCCGCTCTCCGGGCCGCAGCACCAGGTTCACGCGGTCCAGCACGTGGGTGGGGCCGTAGCCCGAGGTGACGTTCTCCAGCACCAGGCCCTCAGTCATGGCCGCCTCCGAGGTAAAGCTCGCGCACCCGCGCGTCGGCCGCGATCTGTTCGGGCGTGCCTTCGGTCAGGATCCGGCCCTGCACCAGCACGACGATCTGCCGCGCCAGGCGGAACACCAGGTCCATGTCATGCTCGATGATCAGCACCGACAGGTCCCCCGGCAGCCGCTCTATCGCGTCGACGATCAGGTGCGTTTCGGAGGATGGCACCCCCGCGGCGGGCTCGTCGAGGATCAGCACGCGCGGCCTCAGCGCCATGGTCAGCGCCAGTTCCACCAGCCGCTGCTGGCCGTAGGCGAGGTCGGCCACCTTGCGGTCCGCCAGCGGGCCCAGCGCGAACTGGTCCAGCAGGCCGGTGATCTCGGCCTCGGTCCCGGCATCGCCGTCGGCACGCCGGAACAGGCGGTAGCCGCGCCGCTCGCGCTCGAGGATCGGCAGGCGCAGGTTCTCACGCACCGTGAGTTCGCGGAACAGCGTGGTGATCTGGAAGGTCTTGGCGATGCCCAGCCGCACCCGCCGCGCCTCGTTCAGCGCGCCGATGTCGGCGCCGTCGAAGCGGATGGTGCCGGAGGAGGGCGCGAGGATGCCGGTGACGAGGTTCGAGAAGGTGCTCTTGCCCGCCCCGTTCGGCCCGATCAGCGCCTTGCGGTCGCCCGGCCGCAGGTCGAAGTCGATGTCTTCCGAGACGGTCAGACCGCCGAACCGCTTGGACAGCCCCCTGACCTCAAGACCCTGCATGACGGCCCCCCCTGAACAGGCGGGTCAGCGCCGTGGGCACCGAGATGATGCCCTTCGGCAGGAAGAACACCACCGCCAGCACCAGCGCGCCGATGACGAACAACCAGTTGAACGGGTCGTTCGCCGCCGCCCAGTGATGCACGAACATGAAGATCAGCGTTCCCAGCACCGCGCCATAGAGCCGCCCGATGCCGCCGAGGATCAGCATGATCAGCGCCTCGGCCGAGAGGGTGAACGAGAAGCTCTCCAGGCTGACCAGTTGCGTGACCTGCGCCGACAGGGCCCCCGCGACGCCCGCGATGGCGCCGCCGATGGTATAGGCGGTGACCCTGCGCCAGTAGACCGACACGCCGATGGCGGCCATGCGTTCGGGGCTTTCGTGGATGCCGCGCAGGGACAGCCCCAGCGGGGCGCGGGTCAGGCGCGAGAGGAAGACGAAGACCACCACCACGGCCGCCAGCGCGTACCAGAACCCGGTCTTGCCGACGAAGTCGAAGGCGAAGAGGCCCAGCACCGGCTCCATCCGGATGCCGCGCAGCCCATCCGCGCCCCCCGTCAGGTCGCGGGCCTTGTTGGCGATCTCCAGGCAGATCGAGGCGACCGCGATGGTCAGCATGATCAGCGTCAGCCCCTGGGTGCGCATCAGCACCAGCCCCGAGACAAGGGCCAGCACCGCCCCCGCCACGGCCCCGGCGGCAAGGCCGGCCACGGGATCGGCCCAGACGTGGATGGCGAACAGCCCGGCCGCGTAGGCGCCGGCGCCGTAGAAGGCCGCCTGCCCGAGGGTGGCGATACCGGCGTAGCCCAGTACCAGGTCCAGCGACAGCACGAGCACCACCATGATCAGGATGCGCGTCAGGAAGGCCAGGTTGTAGGGCAGCGCGAAGTACAGCGCGACGGCCAGCAGCAGAAGCAGCAGCGGCGGGGCAAGGGACCTCATGCCTGCGCCCTCCCCATCAGGCCGCGGGGGCGCAGGGCCAGCAGGAGGATGACGAAGGTGTAGAAGACGATGGTGGCGTAGTCGGGCACGAGGTAGCGGGTCGCTGTCTCCAGCAGCCCCAGCCCCAGCGCCGCCGCGAAGGACCCGGCGATGGAGCCCATGCCCCCCACCGCCACGACGATCAGGAACAGCACCATGTAGCGCACCGGGTAATAGGCGTCGATCGGCAGGATCTCTGCCCCGAGGATACCGCCCAGCGCCGCCAGCCCGGCGCCGAGGCCGAAGGCGATCATGAAGATCCGGTCGGTGTCGATCCCCAGCGCCGAGGCGGTGCCGCGCTTGTCCACCGCCGCCCGCAGGCGGATGCCGAACAGCGTCCGGTCCAGCAGCAGCCAGAGCCCCAGCACCGAGACGAGGCCGGCGGCGATCACCACGAGGCGGTGCACCGGCAGGGTGCGGAAGCCCAGGTCGACGCTTTGCTTCAGGCTGTCGGCGAGCGGGATGCTCAGCAGCGAAGAGCCCTGCCAGAGGTTGACGGTGGCGATCATCAGGAAGGTCAGGCCGATGGTTGCCAGCACCTGCTGCAGGTCGCCGAAGCCGTAGATGCGCCGGTAGATCACCCGCTCCAGCGGCAGCGACACGGCGACGGTGGCGGCCACGGCCAGCAGCGCGGCAGGCCAGAAGGGCAGGCCTTGTTCCTGCGCCAGCCAGTGCGCGAAGGTGCCGCCCAGCAGGGCAAAGCCGCCGTGGGCCAGGTTGACCACCCGCATCAGTCCCATGGTGACCGACAGGCCCACCGAGATCATGAAGAGGATCATCCCGTAGGCGATCCCGTCCACGGCGATGTTCAGAAGCAATGTCATGCAGGGCGCTCCGGCAGGGGGGCGGTCCGGGCCGGTACAAGACCGGCCCGGGGGTGGGTCACTTCTTCCAGCCGAGATCGCCGACGGTGGCGATGACGCCCTTCTCGCGGTTGACCAGCAGGCCCGAGTCCGCGTCGCGCTCCACCTCGCGGATGTAGACGTTCTGCACCACCGTCCGCGCCTCGGGGTCCATGGTCACCGGCCCGCGCGGGCTTTCCCATTCCAGCCCCAGCGCCGCCTCGACCGCCGCCGGCCCGTCGCTGCCGGCCGCCTCGACCATCTGGTAGATCAGGTGGGTGCCGTCGTAGGCGCCGACCGAGGCCCAGTTGGCCACGGCGTCGGGGAACAGCTCTGTCAGCTTGGCCTTGAAGGCGTCGTTGGCCTCGGATTCGTGGTCGCTGGAATAGTGGTAGGCGGTGGTCAGGCCGATGGCGTCGTCGCCCAGACCCTGCAGGTTGACCTCTTCGGTCTCGGCGGTGCCGAGGAACTTGATGCCCGCGGCGGCCAGACCGTTCTCGTTGTAGGTCTTGGTGTAGGTGAAGGTGGGGGGGCCGCCCGGCAGGAAGGTGAAGACCGCGTCGGGGGCGATGTCGCGCACCCGCTGGATGAAGGGGGTGAAGTCGGTGGTGGACAGCGGCATGCGGACCGTGTCCAGCACCTCGCCGCCCTTCGCCTCGAAGGCCGCCTTGAACGCGTTCTCGGCGTCGATGCCGGGGCCGTAGTCGGTCACGGTGGTGGCGACCGTCCGCATCCCCTGATCATAGGCCCATTCCGCCAGCGGCGCCGAGACCTGCCACAGCGTGTAGCTGGTGCGCAGGTAGAAGTCGCTCTCGCTGTTGATCGAGGACGTGGCGGCGTTGAAGATGACCGTGGGCGTCTGGCTTTGCTCGATTAGCGGGGCCACCGCCAGGGCATTGGGGGTGAAGGTGAAGCCGGCGAGGTAGTCCACCTGGTCCCGGATCAGCAGTTCCTGCGCCAGGCTGCGGGACTGGTCGGGGTTGGGCCCGCCCACGTCCTTGTAGATGAACTCGATCTCGTGCTCGCCGGCGGTGGTGCCGTGGCGGGCCACGTAGGTCTCGATGGCTTCCTGGAACTGCTTGCCGTAGATTGCGAAGGGGCCGGAGAAGGGCGCGATGACCCCGACCTTGATCGTTTCGCCAAGGGCGGCGCCGGCTGCCATCGTGCTGATTGCGGCCGCGAGCGCCGCGCAGATGTTACGGGTCATGAAGTCCTCCCAGAGTGTCCGCATCCCCTCCCAAGGATGGGTAGTTGATTATTCAACTCACCTGAGAGTACCGGGACGAATTGACATGTCAACTCCTTTTCCGGGGCAGCGCGCGGCGCCGCTTGCAAATCTGTCGTCCCCGCCGAAAGGGCTTCGCGCCGCCGTCAAAGCGGCCTAGAACCCGTGCCATGAGGAAGGTGACAGCCAGCGACGTGGCCGCGCTTGCGGGGGTTTCGGTCTCCGCCGTCTCGCGCGCGTACCGCTCGGGCGGCTCGATCTCGGAGGAGAAGCGCAAGGCGATCTTCGCGGCCGCCGGCCAGCTGGGCTACGTCAGCTCGGTGGACCGGGTGCTGGCGGGGCAGGCCAGCAATACCATCGCGATGGTGGTCAGCGAGATGCGCAATCCCTTCTACCCGATCGCGGTGGACGAGCTGACCCGCTACCTGCCGGAGCGGGGGCTGAAGGCGATCGTCCACGTCGTCCCCTCGGCCGAGCAGGTGGACACCATCATGCGGCAGGTGCTGGATTTCCGGGTGGAGGGGGTGATCCTCGCCAGTTCCACCATGAAGTCGCAGCTGGCCCGCGCCTGCCGCGAGCACGGGCTGCCGGCGGTGCTGCTGAACCGGGTGCAGTCCGACGCGCGCATGATGGCGGTGTGCTGCGACAACTACGGCGGCGCGCAGCAGATCGCGGCGCGGTTCCTGGCGGCGGGGCGCCAGCGCATCGCCTTCCTCGGCGGCCGCCGCGACACCTCCACCCACCTGGAGCGGATGCGCGGGTTCCGCGACCACCTGGAGGCCGCCGGGCGCGAGCTGGCGCAGGAGTTCGAGGGCGGCTTCGACTATCACCGCGCCTTTGCCGCCGCGCAGGAGCTGCTTCTGCTGCGCCCGCTGCCCGACGCGGTCTTCTGCGCCAACGACATCATGGCCATGGCGCTGCTGGACGCGGCGCGGTTCGCCGGGGTGACGGTGCCGCAGGACATCGCCGTGATCGGGTTCGACGACATTCCCATGGCCTCCTGGGAATCCTACCGCCTGACCACCATGCGCCAGCCCCTGCGCCGGATGCTGGAACAGGCTGTGGACATCCTGCTCAGCATCGACGGGCCGGTGGAGACCGGCGACCTGCGTGTGCTGCAGGGCGAACTGCAGGTGCGCCAGAGCGGCTGAGCCGTTTGAAAATCTTGCAAGGCCCAAGGTCAAAATTGCGTTCCGGCCCCGGTGGGCTATCCAGAGGCCAACTTGCAGACCTGACCGGAAAGGGAACTCCGACATGCCCATCACCTATCTCAAGCGCGGCAAGCCGGAAGCGGACCGGGCAGAGGACGACGCGCAGATCGCCGCGGTCGTCGCGGCGACCCTGAAGGACATCGAGGCGCGGGGGGATGCGGCGGTGCGCGACCTGGCGGTGAAGTTCGACGGCTACGCGCGCGAGAGCTACCGGCTGAGCGCCGAGGAGATCGACGCGATCATCGCCAAGGTCAGCCCGCAGGACCTCGAGGACATCAAGTTCGCGCAGGAGCAGGTGAAGAACTTTGCCCGGGCCCAGCGCGAGTCGATGCTGGACATCGAGGTCGAGACGATGCCGGGGGTGATCCTCGGGCACAAGAACATCCCCGTGCAGTCGGTGGGCTGCTACGTGCCCGGCGGCAAGTTCCCCATGGTCGCCTCGGCGCACATGTCGGTGGCCACGGCCAAGGTGGCCGGGGTGCCCCGCATTGTCGCCTGCACGCCGCCCTTCAACGGAGAGCCGAACCCCGGCGTAATCGCCGCGATGCACCTTGGCGGAGCCGACGAGATCCACGTGCTCGGGGGCATCCAGGCGGTCGGCGCCATGGCCATCGGCACCGAAAGCATCGAGCCGGTGCACCTGCTGGTGGGGCCGGGCAACGCCTACGTGGCAGAGGCCAAGCGCCAGCTGTTCGGCCGCGTCGGGATCGACCTGTTCGCCGGGCCGACAGAGACCATGGTGATCGCCGACGAGACGGTGGACGCCGAGCTTTGCGCCACCGACCTGCTGGGGCAGGCCGAGCACGGGTACAACTCGCCGGCCGTGCTGGTGACGAACTCGCGCCGGCTGGCAGAGCAGACGCTGGTGGAGATCGACCGGATCCTGCAGATCCTGCCCACCGCCGAAACCGCCGGGGTCAGTTGGCGGGACTACGGCGAGGTGATCGTCTGCGATACCTACGAGGAAATGCTGGCGGTGGCGGACGAGATCGCATCGGAACATGTTCAGGTGATGACCGACCGGGACGACTGGTTCCTCGAGAACATGACCTGCTACGGCGCGCTGTTCCTCGGCGCGCGCACCAACGTGTCGAACGGCGACAAGGTGATCGGCACCAACCACACGCTTCCGACCCGCAAGGCCGGGCGCTACACCGGCGGGCTGTGGGTGGGCAAGTTCCTGAAGACCCACAGCTATCAGAAGGTCACCACCGACGAGGCGGCGGCGCGGATCGGGGCCTACGGCTCGCGCCTCTGCCTGCTGGAGGGCTTCGTCGGCCATGCTGAGCAGTGCAACCTGCGGGTGCGCCGCTACGGGGGCGTGAACGTGCCCTACGGCGGCGCGGCGCAGCTGGTGGGCGCGGCGTAATGGCCCTGCCGCGCACGCCCTCCATGCGCCTCGACGGGCGGCGCGCGCTGGTGGCCGGCGCGTCCTCCGGGATCGGGCAGGCCTGCGCGGTGGCCCTTGCCGAGGCGGGGGCAGAGGTGGTCTGCGCCGCCCGCGGGCAGGCGCGGCTGGAAGAGACCGTCTCGCTGATGCAGGCCGAGGGCTGGTCGGCCCGGGCACTGGTGCTGGACATCGCCGACCTCGCGGCCATGCAGGCGGCGCTGGCGGGGGAGCGGTTCGACGTGGTGGTGAACTCCGCCGGGATCGCGCGCCACGGACCGGCGCTGGAGACCTCGCCGGAGGATTTCGACGCCGTGATGGGGGTCAACCTGCGGGCCGCCTACTTCCTGTCGGCCGCCGCCGCGAAGGGCATGGCCGGGCGGGGCGGCTCGATCATCCATATCGGCAGCCAGATGGGCCACGTGGGCGGCATCGACCGGGCGCTCTACTGCGCCTCGAAGCATGGGCTGGAGGGGATGATCAAGGCGATGGCGATCGAATGGGGCGGCAGCGGTATCCGCGTCAACTCCGTCTGCCCCACCTTCATCCGCACGCCGCTGACCGCGGGCACCTTCGACAACCCCGAGCGCGCCGCATGGATCGCCGAGAAGATCAAGCTGGGCCGGGTGGGCGAGGTGGAGGATATCATGGGCGCGGTGCTTTACCTCGCTTCCGACGCCTCGGCGCTGGTCACCGGCACCTCGTTGCTGGTGGACGGGGGCTGGACGGCGGACTGAGTTTGCGCGGACTTGCCGCGCGACGGAGAATAATGGTCAACGATTTTGTTGACAATTTTGTGGATCACCACCACTACGGTTTCAGCTTGCGGCGGGAGGACAAGACAGATGCATGACCAGACGGTCGACACCGGCAGGCTCGCAGCGCTGATCGGCGAGGTTCTGGAGGCCGAGGGCTGCGCCCCGGACGAGGCGCGGATCGTGGCCGAGCACCTGGTGGAGGCAAGCGCCCGGGGTCATGACAGCCACGGCGTCGTGCGCGTCCCGCGCTACGTGCAGTGGCTGCGCTCCGGCAAGATCCACGCCAACCGGTCCGTCAGGATCATCGCGGACACGGGCGTTCTGGTGCAGCTTGACGGGCAGTCGGGCATGGGCCAGCGGCTGGCCCGCGAGGCGATGGAGATCGGCATCGACCGGGCGCGCACCCACGGCTGCGGGATCATCGCCATGCGCCACGCCGGCCACGTCGGCCGCCTCGGCGCCTTCGCCGAACAGGCGGCAGAGGCGGGGCTGGTCTCTTTGCAGTTCGTCAACGTGGGCGGCTCGCGGATTGTGGCGCCCTTCGGCTCTGCCGAGGCGGCCTGTTCCACGGCGCCCATCGCGCTGGGTGTGCCGAACCCCGGGGGCGACGACTTCATCCTGGACTTCGCCACCTCGATCGTGGCCGAGGGCAAGGCGCTGGTGGCCGCGCGCGGCGGCAAGCCGCTGCCGGCAGAGGCGCTGGTGGGCGGTGACGGCCGGCGGACCTCGGACCCCGAGGCGCTGTACGGCGAGACGCTGAACCAGCCGGTCCCCGACCCGCGCGCCGGGGCAGGGGCCCTGCGCACCATGGGCGACCACAAGGGATCGGGTCTGGCGCTCGCCTGCGAGCTGCTGGCCGGCGCGCTGACCGGCAGCGGCACGAACAAGCCCGGCGACGGGGTCTTCGGCAACGGCTACCTGGCCATCGTGATCGACCCGAAGCGGCTGGACGACACCGGCGGCTTCGGCGCCGAGGTGCGCGAGTACATCGATTTCCTGCACGGCTGCCGGCCGGAGGCGGGGGTGGACCGCGTGCTGATCCCGGGCGACCCGGAACGGGCGCGGCGCGAAAAGACCCGGCGCGAGGGTCTGACCGTGCCGCCCGCCGTCCTGTCCGCCATCACGGACCTGGCGCGCGAACAGGGGCTGGAAGTGCCGGACCTGGCGCATGGGGCGGGCGAGCCAAGCCGCGTCGCGATTTGATTTCAGGAAGGGGAAGAGATGTCTATTCCAAGCGTTAGAGAGATTTGGGAACAGGGCGGCAAATGCCTCAACGGCTGGTGCGCCATGCCCTCCACCGTCACCGCCGAGATCGTCGCACGGCAGCCGTTCGACACGCTGACCATCGACCTTCAGCACGGGCTGGTGGATTACCAGATGGCGCTGATGATGCTGCAGGCCATGGGCGTCAGCGATGCGCCGAAGCTGGCGCGCGCCCGCTGGAACGACCCGGGCTTCATCATGGCGCTGCTGGATGCCGGGTTCACCGGGATCATCTGCCCGATGATCAACACCCGGCAGGAGGCCGAGGCCTTCGTCTCTGCCTGCCGCTATGCCCCCCACGGCTCGCGCTCCTTCGGGCCGACCCGCGCCTCCTATGCCTACGGGCCGACCTACCAGGAGGAAGCCGACACCCGGATCGCGAAACTGGCGATGATCGAGACCCGCGAGGCGCTGGACAACCTTGACGACATCCTGACCGTCGACGGGCTGGACGCGGTCTATATCGGGCCGTCGGACCTGGCGATCTCCATGGGCTACCCGCCCTCGCTGGAGGATATCGCCCCCGAGGTCGCCGAGGCCATCACCACCATCCGCGAGAAGGCGCAGGCCGCCGGGCGCTTTGCCGGCATCCACACCGGCAACGCCGCCGTCGCCGCCGCCATGCTACGGGACGGCTTCGATCTTGCCTCGCTTTCCACCGACACCAAGATCTTCGCGGCCGCGGTGGCGGGCATGCTGAAAGAGGCCCGGCCCGATGCCGGTGACAAGGTGGTCCGGACGCTTTACTAAGGCGGGACCGGAACGAAGGGTGCGCGCGGGCAGGCCATGGAAGTCATCGACCAGATCGAGGAAGACATCGTTTTCGGTCTGTACCCGCCCGGGTCCCGGGTGATCGAGGACACGCTGCAGCAACGGTTCGGGCTAAGCCGCTACCTGCTGCGCAGCATCCTCGGAGAACTGGAGAACCGGGGTCTGGTGACCCGGGTTCCCAATCGCGGCGCCTTCGTGGTGGAGCCGACGCCGGACGAGATCGACGACCTCTACGAGCTGCGCGAGATACTCGAGTTGCGCGCCGCCGAACGCACGCCGCTTCCGGTGGAGCCGGAGCGGCTGACGCGGCTGGAGGAACTGGTCGAGACCCACGCCGAGGCCGCCGCCGCCCGCGACCTGCGCCGGGTCTTCCGGCTGAACGTCGCGCTGCACCGCGAGCAGTACCGCTTTTGCCCGAACCTGATGCTGCAGCGGGTGATCGAGGAATATTCCCGGCGCGTGCACAGCATCCGGGCGATCAAGTACAACGAGCCGGGCTACCTCGACCTGGTGGTCGCGCAGCACCGCGAGATCCTCGCGGCCATGCAGCAATCGGACCACGCCCGCTATGTCGAGGCGGTCCGGGTGCACCTGCCGGATTCCAGCATCGCCTACCGGCGGGCCTGGGAGCTGAAGCACGGCACCTTTGCCGCGACGGTCTGAGCCGACCGGAATCCATCTGAAATAATTTCAAAACGAGGTCCCGCGGTATCGCCGCGAGCGCCTTGTATTATAGTGGTTTCAAGGAAGAGGACGCCGTGGCCACCGGCTGCATTGGCGTTGTTGGAAATATTGTTGACAATTGGGTCGGCAATGTTGATGACCGCATGGGAGCAGGGAGGATGCCAATGGCCGACACGAGATTCCTGGTGGGGAACGCCTCTGGATTCTCCGGCGACCGGGTGGACGCCGCGCTTCCGGTGGTCCGGACGCTGATCGCGCGGGGGCTACCCTCGGCGCTGTTCTTCGAGGTGCTGGGGGAGCGGACGGTGGCGCTGGCGCAGCTGGCGCGGAACGCGGACCCCGCGCAGGGGTACGAGCCGATGCTGGACCGCCTGCTGTCGCCGGTGCTGGGGCTGTGCCTTGAGCACGGCATACCGATCATCGGCAACTTCGGCGGCGCGAACCCCGCCGGCGCGGCCCGGCGGATCACGCAGTTGGCGGCGGAGCTTGGCCTGCGCAAGGTAAAGGTCGCCATCGTGGAAGGCGACGACGTGCGGGGCCTGCCGCTGGCGGACTACCCGGTGTTCGAGGCCGACGCCGGCATCGACACCCACGGCGGAGAGATCATCGCCGCCAATGCCTACCTCGACGCCCAGCCCATGGTGGCGGCGCTGCGCGAGGGGGCCGATGTGGTGGTGACCGGGCGCACGGGCGATCCCTCGCTGGCGCTGGCGCCGCTGATCCATCACTTCGGCTGGGCCGCGGACGACTGGGACCGGCTGGCGGCGGGCGCGGTGGCCGGGCACTTGCTGGAATGCGGCGCTCAGCTGGCCGGGGGCGTGTTCTTCGATCCCGGCTACAAGGACATTCCCGATCCCGCGAACATCGGCTTTCCCATCGCGGAGGTGGGCGCGGACGGATCGCTGGTGGGGGCCAAGGCCGACGACACCGGCGGGCGCGTCAGCGTCGCCAGCGTGACCGAGCAGCTGCTGTACGAGGTGCACGGCCCCGCCGGCTACATCACCCCCCACGCGAGCGGGGACCGGTCGGACGTCACCCTGACCGAGCGCGCCCCGCACCG
>JBLXFD010000018.1:0-80460 GCA_048262455.1 Rhodobacter sp. | reverse complement strand
CCGACACCCACGCCGACGCCCGCCGCCGACCCGGCCCCCGCCGCCGCGCGCCCGGCGCCCGCGGCCTCCGCCGACCAGCCCGCGCCGGTCTCTCCCGCGGCGGCTGCCCCGGCGCAGGACGCCGCGCCCGATACCGACGGCACCGCCCCGGCGCAGATGCCCGCGCCGCGCGGCGGGCAGGCCGACGACCTCAAGCAGATCAAGGGCGTGGGCCCCAAGCTCGAGGTCACGCTGAACGAGATGGGGATCTGGCACTACGACCAGATCGCCGCCTGGGGACCCGGGGAAATCGCCTACATGGACTCGAATCTCCGGGGCTTCCGGGGCCGGGTCAGCCGCGACGACTGGGTGGCACAGGCCCGGGCGCTGGCCGCCGGGGGATGACAGGGTGACGGCAGGCGATGAACAAGGCAGGGCGCTGGCCCGGCAGTCCCGCAGCGTGGCGATCGTGCTGATCGTCGCGGTGGTGCTGTGGCTGGCAGGCCAGGCCGCGGGCGCGGCCCTGGGGCTTGCACCGCGCTTTGTCTTCCTGTTCGATTTCGCCGCCCTTGCCGCCTTCCTCTGGGCCTTCATCGTCACCCTTCAGATCTGGCGGAAACGCCGGAACAACCAAGGATAATCCGAATGCTCGCCGACAAGGACCGCATCTTCACCAATCTCTACGGGATGCACGACCGCACGCTCGACGGCGCCAAGGCGCGCGGTCACTGGGACGGGACCGCGGGGATCATCGCCAAGGGGCGCGACTGGATCGTCGAGCAGATGAAGGCCAGTGGCCTGCGCGGCCGCGGCGGCGCGGGCTTTCCCACCGGGCTGAAGTGGTCCTTCATGCCGAAGGAGACCGACGGCCGCCCCTGCTACCTGGTGGTCAACGCCGACGAATCCGAGCCGGGCACCTGCAAGGACCGCGAGATCATGCGCCACGATCCGCACACGCTGATCGAGGGCTGCCTGATCGCCAGTTTCGCCATGGGGGCCAACGCCTGCTACATCTACATCCGCGGCGAATACATCCGCGAGCGCGAGGCGCTGCAGGCGGCCATCGACGAGGCCTATGACGCGGGCCTGCTGGGCGGCAACGCCGCGGGCTCGGGCTGGGACTTCGACCTCTACGTCGCCCACGGCGCCGGCGCCTACATCTGCGGCGAGGAAACCGCGCTGCTGGAAAGCCTCGAGGGCAAGAAAGGCATGCCTCGGATGAAGCCGCCCTTCCCGGCGGGCGCTGGGCTTTATGGCTGCCCGACCACGGTGAACAACGTCGAAAGCATCGCTGTGGTGCCGACCATCCTGCGGCGCGGGCCGGAATGGTTCGCAGGCTTCGGCCGCCCCAACAACGCGGGCACCAAGCTGTTCGCGATCTCCGGCCACGTGAACAACCCCTGCGTGGTGGAAGAGGCCATGTCGATCACCTTCGAGGAGCTGATCGAGCGGCACTGCGGCGGCATCCGGGGTGGGTGGGACAACCTGAAGGCGGTGATTCCCGGCGGCTCTTCCGTGCCCTGCATCCGCGGCGAGAACATGCGCGAAGCAATCATGGACTTCGATTACCTGCGCGACCAGAAGTCGGGTCTCGGCACCGCGGCGGTGATCGTGATGGACAACTCCACCGACATCATCAAGGCGATCTGGCGGTTGGCGAAGTTCTACAAGCACGAAAGCTGCGGCCAGTGCACCCCCTGCCGCGAAGGCACCGGCTGGATGATGCGGGTGATGGAGCGGCTGGTGCGCGGCGAGGCCGAGGTCGAGGAGATCGACATGCTGTTCGACGTGACCAAGCAGGTCGAGGGCCACACCATCTGCGCCCTGGGCGACGCGGCGGCCTGGCCGATCCAGGGCCTCATCCGCAACTTCCGCGACGAGATCGAGGACCGCATCAAGGCGCAGCGCACCGGCCGCATCAGCGCCGTGGCGGCGGAGTAGACCATGCGCAGGCTGGTTCTCGCCCTGTCGCTGCTGGCCCTGTCCGGCTGTTCGGTCGTGCAGAACACCGTGGGCGCGGTGGGCATCGGCGCGGCCTCTCCGCGCGGGTCGAACTCGGTCAACATCAACGGGGTCAAGTACCGCTCGACCCTGGATATTTCCGGCCCGGAAAAGCGCCAGATGACCATCACCGTGCGCCCGGCGCGCGCGGACCTGCGCGGCGCGCAGGAGGCGGGGCGCTACCGCGCCACGGTCTACTGCCTGCGCAGCTTCGGCCGGTCGGACACCGAGTGGACGGTGGGCCCCGACATTCCGCCGGAGCGGGTGCAGGTCGTGGGCGACTCGATCACCCTGCAGGGGCGCTGCTCGGCGCGGTAGGTCGGGGCGCCGGCAGGCCTGTGGTGGCGCAACTGTGCGTATCTTCTAAGATGGCGTAGGGCGGGCTTCAGCCCCCCGCCCCCGCGCAACTCAAGCCTGCCCGTGGGATGGCGCTGCCAACCATCGGCATGGGCACTTTATCCCTGCCAAGTCCGTGCTCAGAATGAGCGTTGCCCGCGGATGACACAGCGCCAGCCCGCCGGGACGGGCAGGCGCTCGCCCCGCGCCTTCGGCTTGTCCGGGGCGCATCAGCGCGTTGTTCGGAGGAGCCGTAGGGGGGGGTGCACCTCGCCATGTTGCAACGCGAGCCTGCCCGTGGGGTGGCGCCGCCAACCACCGGCATAGGCGCTTTATGGCAGCCATACCCGCGCGCAGAATGAGCCTTAAACGCGGATGACACAGCGCCAGCCCGCCGGGACGGGCAGGCGCTCGCCCCGCGCCTTCGGCTTGTTCGGGGCGCATCAGCGCGTCGTTCGGAGGAGCGGTAGGGCGGGGTTCACCCCGCCATGGCGCAACGTGAGGCTGCCCTCCGGGACGGGCAGGCGCTCGCCCCGCGCCTTCGGCTTGTCCGGGGCGGATCAGCGCGTCGCTCGCACAAAGCCGTAGGGCGGAGTTCACCCCGCCACTCCCTGTATCAGGCCGGCTATCGCCCCCCTCTCACGACAATGGCGCGAACGTGACCAGCCGCGAGACGGCGCGAAACCCGCTCTACCGCCCCCGTTCCCGCCGAACCGTGAGCAAAGTTTCGCATCGTTACAGTAGCTTGCACCACAGGCCTCCCTCCGCCCCCCGCGCCGGCGGCACCCCGCCCATCGGCCGCTCCGGGCTCGCCCCCCACTAGACCTGCCGCCCCCCGAAGGTGCATCTGATTGCGGTGCCGCAGCCGCGGCGCTGGCAACCGATGGCCCGGAGAGAAACCATGAGCTTCAAGACGCAGATCCTTCCGATCCTCGCCGCCGTGGCGGCCCTGACGGCCTTTGCCGGTGGACAGGCCGCCGCGCTGGAGCCGCTGAAGAACAACAAGCGGGTGCAGGGCGAATTCCTGTCCGCCGCCGTGGGCGACGAGATCCGCAACAACTGCCCCTCGATCGAGGCGCGGGACATGCGGGTGAACTCCAAGACCGTGCAGCTGGTCAGCTACGCGCTGGGCCTCGGCTACAGCTGGTCCGACATCAACGCGATGCGCAAGGATCCGGTCGCCAAGGCCGAGCTGGTCAAGCTGCGCGACGCCTACCTCGCGCGCAACGGCGTGACCCCCGGCGATCCCGAAAGCTACTGCCGGCTGGGCCGCGAGGAGATCAAGAAAAACACCCTGACCGGCTGGCTATTGCGGGAGAATTGAGCGAATAACGGGGCCGAAACCAGCGGCCCCTACGGATGGACGAGCCATGAGCGACACGCGCAAAATCATCATCGACGGTCTGGAAGTCGAGGTCGACCCGGCGATGACGCTGATCCAGGCCTGCGAGGTGGCGGGGATCGAGATCCCGCGCTTCTGCTACCATGAACGCCTGTCGATCGCCGGCAACTGCCGGATGTGCCTCGTCGAGGTGGTGGGCGGCCCGCCCAAGCCCGCCGCCTCCTGCGCCATGCAGGTCCGCGACCTGCGCCCCGGCAAGGACGGCGCGCCGCCGCAGGTGCGCACCAATTCCCCCATGGTCAAGAAGGCCCGCGAGGGGGTGATGGAGTTCCTGCTGATCAACCATCCGCTCGACTGCCCGATCTGCGACCAGGGCGGCGAATGCGACCTGCAGGACCAGGCCATGGCCTACGGCGTGGACTTCTCCCGCTACCGCGAGCCCAAGCGCGCGGTGGACGACCTGAACCTCGGCCCGCTGGTCGAGACCCACATGACGCGCTGCATCTCCTGCACCCGCTGTGTGCGTTTCACCACCGAGGTGGCGGGCATCGCGCAGATGGGCCAGACCGGGCGCGGCGAGGACAGCGAGATCACCAGCTATCTTGGCGAGACGCTGCATTCCAACCTTCAGGGCAACATCATCGACCTGTGCCCGGTGGGCGCGCTGGTGTCCAAGCCCTATGCCTTCACCGCCCGGCCGTGGGAGCTGACCAAGACCGAGACGGTGGACGTGATGGACGCGCTGGGGTCCTCGATCCGGGTGGATACCAAGGGGCGCGAAGTCATGCGCATCCTGCCGCGCAACCATGACGGCGTGAACGAGGAGTGGATCAGCGACAAGACCCGCTTCGTCTGGGACGGCCTGCGCCGCCAGCGGCTGGACCGGCCCTACGTCCGGGTGGACGGTAAGCTGCGCCCCGCCTCCTGGCCCGAGGCGCTGGTTGCCGCCGCCGCCGCGATGAAGGGCCGCAAGGTCGCCGGGCTGGTGGGCGATCTCGCCCCGGTCGAGGCGGCTTTCGCGCTGAAGTCGCTGGTCGAGGGGCAGGGCGGTGTCGTGGAATGCCGCACCGACGGCGCCAAGCTGCCGGCCGGAAACAGGTCGGGCTACGTCGGCACCGCGTCCATCGAGGACATCGACCGCGCGCAGACCATCCTGCTGCTGGGCACCGACCCGCGCAACGAGGCGCCGGTGCTGAACGCGCGCATCCGCCAGGCATGGCTGCGCGGGGCGCGGGTGGTGCTGCTGGGCGCGGCGGTGGACCTGACCTACGACTACACCCACCTCGGCACCGACCGCGCGGCGCTGCGGAAGTTCCTCGAAAAGGACCACCCCAACGCGCAGGAGCAGGACACGCTGGTGATCGTCGGGCAGGGCGCGCTGTCGGGCGATGACGGCGAGTCGGTGCTGGGCGCGGCGATGAAGCTTACCGAGGCGACGAAGTCCGGCCTTCTGGTGCTGCACACCGCCGCCGGCCGCGTGGGCGCCATGGACGTGGGCGCTGTGACCGAGGGCGGCATGGCCGCCGCGCTGGACGGGGCCGAGGTAATCTACAACCTGGGCGCCGACGAGGTGGACCTGCCCGAGGGTCCCTTCGTGATCTATCAGGGCAGCCACGGCGACCGCGGCGCCCACCGCGCCGACATCATCCTACCCGCCGCGGCCTACACCGAGGAACAGGGCCTGTTCGTCAATACCGAGGGCCGGCCCCAGCTGGCGCTGCGCGCCGCCTTCCCGCCGGGCGAGGCTAAGGAGAACTGGGCGATCCTGCGGGCGCTTTCGGCCGAACTGGGCGAGGCGCTGCCCTTCGACAGCCTGGCGCAGCTGCGCCAGAAGCTGGTGACGGAGGTGCCGCTGCTGAAGAAGGTGGACCAGGTGGCCCGGAACGAGTGGCAGGCGGTGCCCATGGGGCAGCTGGGCGAGGGCGGCTTTGCCAGCCCGGTGCGCGACCACTACCTGACCAACCCCATCGCCCGCGCCTCGGAACTGATGGCCGAGCTGAGCGCGGGGGCCCTCGACCGCGCCCGCGCCGGCACGCCGGTGGCGGCCGAGTAGCCATGCGGATCCGCAGCCGGCCGGGGATTCTTCCCGCGCTTGGCGGCCTGTTCCTGGCGGGGCTGGCCGCCTGCGCCCCTGTCACGCCCGAGGCCGTCGAGGCCCGGCGCGCCGCCTTCGATCCCGCCTACCGCGGGATCGAGACGCGGCTGCTGGAGGGCGACCTGGTGAACTTCCGCGTCGCCATGACCGGCGCCCGCGACGGGGCGGATGTCGAGGACTACGCGGAATGCGCGGCGGCCCAGTACACGTTGATCCGCGGCTACGGATTCGCACGCCACGTGCGGACAAATGTGACGGAAGAGGGTGGCGTTTGGCGGGGAGATGCGGTTTACACCATCTCACCGGGCCTGCCGCGCGGGCTCAGCACGATTGACGCCGAAGTCACCGTCCAGAACTGCGCGGAAACCGGCATACCGACGGTGTGAGGACATATGGCTGACTTCTTCGAAACTGGCTTCGGCATCCTGTTGATCCTGGTGGCGCAGGGCCTTTTGATGGCCGTGTTCCTGCTGCTGTCCGCCTATTTCATCCTCTACGCCGACCGGAAGGTCTGGGCCGCCGTGCAGATGCGCCGCGGGCCCAACGTGGTGGGCGCCTTCGGCCTGCTGCAAAGCCTCGCCGACATGCTGAAGCTGGTGCTGAAGGAGATCGTGATCCCCGCCGGCGCCGACCGCTCTGTCTTCCTGCTGGCGCCGCTGCTGTCCTTCGGGCTGGCCATGGGCGCCTGGGCGGTGATCCCGTTCAACGGAACCTGGGTGCTGGCCGACATCAACGTCGCCGTGCTCTACGTCTTCGCGATCTCCTCGCTGGAGGTCTACGGCGTCATCATGGGGGGCTGGGCCTCGAACTCGAAGTACCCTTTCCTGGGCTCGCTGCGGTCCGCCGCGCAGATGATCAGCTACGAGGTCTCCATCGGCCTGATCATCATCGGGGTGATCCTGTCCACCGGCTCGCTCAACTTCGGCGCCATCGTCGCGGCGCAGGAGGGGCGGTTCGGCCTGTTCAGCTGGTACTGGCTGCCGCACCTGCCGATGGTGGTGCTGTTCTTCGTCTCGGCGCTGGCCGAGACAAACCGCCCGCCCTTCGACCTGCCCGAGGCGGAATCGGAACTGGTGGCGGGCTACCAGGTGGAATACTCCTCGACCCCCTTCCTGCTGTTCATGGCGGGCGAATACATCGCCATCTTCCTGATGTGCGCGCTGATCACGCTGCTGTTCTTCGGCGGCTGGCTGTCGCCGATCCCGGGCCTGCCCCACGGGGCGCTGTGGATGGTGGCCAAGATGGGGTTCTTCTTCTTCATCTTCGCGATGGTGAAGGCCATCGTCCCGCGCTACCGCTACGACCAGCTGATGCGGCTGGGCTGGAAGGTCTTCCTGCCGATGTCGCTGTTCTGGGTGGTGCTGGTGTCCTTCTTCGCGCATTTCGAGCTGTTCGGCGGCGCCTACGCCCGCTGGACGGTGGGGGGCTGACAATGGCCGCACCACGCCCGACACATCACGGCACCGGAGCCGAGGCATGACCCAGATCGACTACGCCCGCGCCACGCGCTACTTCCTGCTGGCGGACTTCTTCGCCGGCTTCAAGCTGGGGCTGAAGTACTTCTTCGCGCCGAAGACCACGCTGAACTACCCGCACGAGAAGGGCCCGCTGTCGCCGCGCTTCCGCGGCGAGCACGCGCTGCGCCGCTATGCCAACGGCGAGGAACGCTGCATCGCCTGCAAGCTGTGCGAGGCGATCTGCCCGGCGCAGGCGATCACCATCGACGCCGAGCCGCGCGAGGACGGCAGCCGCCGCACCACGCGCTACGACATCGACATGACCAAGTGCATCTACTGCGGCTTCTGCCAGGAGGCCTGCCCGGTGGACGCCATCGTCGAGGGGCCGAACTTCGAGTTCGCCACCGAGACCCGCGAGGAACTGTACTACACCAAGGAAAAGCTGCTGGAGAACGGCGACCGCTGGGAAGGCGAGATCGCCCGGAACCTGGAACTGGACGCGCCGTACCGATGAGCGACAAGCCCAAGAACCCCTTCGAGGACCTGATGAAGATGAATCAGGGCTGGGCCGAGGCCATGGCCCCGATGATGGAGCAGTTCAGCCCCGCCGCGCTGGAAAAGATGTGGCCCACCATGCCCGGCGAGGTGATGGAGACCTTCTTTGGCAAGGGCGCCAACCCCGAGGGGCTGGATGCCAAGACCAAGCTGCTGCTGACGCTGCAGGGCCTGACCATCCTCGGCGCGCAGGCCGAGGCGCAGATCCGCCTGACCGTGCGCCATGCCGTCGAGGCCGGCGCGAGCCAGCAGGAGATCACAGAGACCATCGCGCTGGCCGGCATGTTCGGCGGCGTCCCCGCGATGACCCGCGCCACCAACCTCGCCCGCGAGGTGCTGAGCGGGGGCAAGGAGGGCACAGCATGACCGTTGCCGATTTCACCTTCTACGTCTTCGCCTTCGTGGTGGTCGCGGCGGGCCTGTTCACCGTGGTAAGCCGCAACCCCGTGCACTCGGTGCTCTGGCTGATCCTGTCGTTCCTGTCCTCCGCCGGCCTGTTCGTGCTGCTGGGGGCGGAATTCGTGGCGATGCTGCTGGTGATCGTCTACGTGGGCGCGGTGGCGGTGCTGTTCCTTTTCGTGGTGATGATGCTGGACGTCGATTTTGCCGAGCTGAAGGCGGAGATGGCCAAGTACATGCCGCTGGCGCTGCTGATCGGGGTGGTCCTGCTGATGGAGCTGGGGCTGGTCTTCGGCAGCTGGACCTTCGCCGAGGAAGCCGCGCTGATGCGCGAGGCGGTGACGCCGCCGGCGGACGAGATCCACAATACCGCGGCGCTGGGGCTGCTGGTCTACGACGATTACATCCTGCTGTTCCAGCTGGCGGGCCTGATCCTGCTGGTGGCGATGATCGGGGCGATCGTGCTGACCCTGCGGCACCGCACCTGGGTCAAGCGGCAGGACATCCTGGCGCAGATCTACCGCGACCCGGCCAAGGCGATGGAAGTGCGCGACGTGAAGCCGGGGCAGGGGCTTTGAGCCGCGCGCGCCGGCTGCGGCCATGGCGCAACGATCGGGCGCTGCCCGGTTGCGGCGGGGCGGCGGCGGCGCGATAAGCGCGGGCGATTCAACGGGGCTCCGTGGCGGGGCCGGGAGATGACGGATGCAACAGTTCGCGCCCTTCCTGCCACTGCTCGGACTGGTGGCGCTGGTCGTCACCGCCCGCCGCCGGCGGCGGGAAAAGAAAAAGAGGCTTGAGGGACGCAATGGTCGGACTTGAACATTACCTCGCCGTCGCCGCGGCGCTGTTCGTGATCGGCATCTTCGGGATCTTCCTGAACCGGAAGAACGTGATCATCCTGCTGATGTCGATCGAACTGATCCTGCTGTCCGTGAACATCAACTTCGTCGCCTTCTCGGCCTTCCTCAACGACATGGTGGGGCAGGTCTTCACCCTGTTCGTGCTGACCGTCGCGGCGGCCGAGGCGGCAATCGGGCTGGCGATCCTGGTCTGCTTCTTCCGCAACCGGGGCTCCATCGACGTCGAAGACGTCAACGTGATGAAAGGCTAGCGGCGCATGGAACCGATCATCCTTTTCGCCCCGCTGGTCGGCGCGCTGGTCTGCGGCTTCGGCTGGAAGCTGATCGGCGAATACGCCGCGCAGTGGACCGCCACCTTCCTGCTGTTCCTGGCCTGCGCGCTCAGCTGGGTGGTCTTCCTCGGCTTCGACGGCGAGACCCGGCACATCCAGATCCTGCGCTTCATCGAAAGCGGCAGCCTCAGCACCGACTGGTCGATCCGGCTGGACCGGCTGACCGCGATCATGCTGATCGTCGTCACCACGGTATCGGCGCTCGTGCACCTGTATTCCTTCGGCTACATGGCCCACGACGACAACTTCCGCGAGGGCGAGCACTACCGCGCCCGCTTCTTCGCCTACCTGTCGTTCTTCACCTTCGCGATGCTGGCGCTGGTGACCTCGAACAACCTCGTGCAGATGTTCTTCGGCTGGGAGGGCGTGGGCGTCGCCTCGTACCTGCTGATCGGCTTCTACTACCGCAAGCCCTCGGCCAACGCGGCGGCGATGAAAGCCTTCATCGTCAACCGGGTGGGCGACTTCGGCTTCGCGCTGGGGATCTTCGCGCTGTTCTACCTGACCGATTCCATCTCGATGGACATCGTGTTCGAAAGCGCGCCGGAACTGGCGGAGACCCAGGTGTCCTTCCTCTGGCAGCAGTGGAACGCGGCCAACCTGATCGCGGTGCTGCTGTTCATCGGGGCCATGGGCAAGTCGGCGCAGCTGTTCCTGCACACCTGGCTGCCCGACGCGATGGAGGGCCCGACCCCGGTGTCGGCGCTGATCCACGCCGCGACCATGGTGACCGCCGGGGTGTTCCTGGTCTGCCGCATGTCGCCGCTCTACGAGTTCGCGCCGGAAGCGGCGGGCTTCATCGTACTGCTTGGCGCCGCCACCGCCTTTGTCGCCGCGACCATCGGGCTGGTGCAGAACGACATCAAACGCGTGATCGCCTATTCGACCATGTCGCAGCTGGGCTACATGTTCGTGGCCGCCGGCGTCGGCGTCTACTCCGCCGCGATGTTCCACCTGTTCACACACGCCTTCTTCAAGGCGATGCTGTTCCTCGGGGCCGGCAGCGTGATCCACGCGATGCACCACGAGCAGGACATGCGGAACTACGGCGGGCTGCGCCAGCGCATTCCCTATACCTTCTGGGCGATGATGATCGGCACGCTGGCGATCACCGGCGTCGGCATCCCGCTGACCCACATCGGCTTTGCCGGCTTCCTGTCCAAGGACGCCATCATCGAAAGCGCCTGGGGCGCCCACAGCGGCGTCGGCCTCTTCGCCTTCTGGACCCTGGTGATCGCGGCGATGTTCACCAGCTTCTATTCCTGGCGGCTGATGTTCCTGACCTTCTTCGGCAGCGCGCGGGGCGACAAGCACACCCACGAGCATGCCCACGAAAGCCCGATGACCATGCTGATCCCGCTGGGCGTGCTGGCGCTGGGGGCGATCTTTGCCGGGATGGTCTGGTTCGGCAGCTTCTTCGGCACCCATGAGCAGGTGAACCGCTTCTACGGCGTGTCCTCCCATGCCGAGGCCGGCGCCGAGGGCGCAGCGGACCACGCCGAGGGTCCGGCCGCCGCCGTCGAGGCCCTGGCCGAGGGCGATACCGAGACCGCCGCCGAGGCGGTGACCGAGGAGACCGCCGAGGGCCACGCTCCCGACACCGACGCCCACGGGCCGGAAACGGCGCGCGAGGCCGCCGCCACCGCCGCCGGCTGGATGCCCGGGGACGGCGCGGTCTACACCCACCCGGACAACCACGTCATGGACGAGGCCCACCACGCCCCGGTCTGGGTCAAGGTCGCGCCCTTCGTCGCGATGCTGATCGGCTTCGTCACCGCCTGGGTCTTCTACATCCGCCGGCCCTCGCTGCCGGGGCGTCTGGCGGCGAACCAGCGGCCGCTGTACCTGTTCCTGCTGAACAAATGGTACTTCGACGAGATCTACCACTTCGCCATCGTGCGCCCCGCCCTGTGGCTGGGCCGGACGCTGTGGCGGCGCGGGGACCAGGGCACCATCGACGGCGCGCTGAACGGCGTGGCCATGGGGATCGTGCCGTTCTTCACCCGTCTCGCGGGCCGGGCGCAGTCCGGCTACATCTTCACCTATGCCTTCACCATGGTGCTCGGGATCGTGATCCTGATCACCTGGATGGCACTTCGTTGAACGGGACCGCGACGATGGAAAACATCCTGTCGATGATCACCTTCATCCCGCTGCTGGGCGCGGCGATCCTGGCGCTGTTCCTGCGCGGCGACGACGCCGCGGCGCAGCGCAACGCCAAGTGGCTGGCGCTGATCGCCACCTCGATCACCTTCGTGATCTCGATCTTCCTGATCGCGCAGTTCGACCCGGCCAACCCCGGGTTCCAGTTCGTCGAGCAGTACGAGTGGCTGGCGGGGCTGACCTACAAGGTCGGGGTCGACGGCATCTCGGTGCTGTTCGTGATGCTGACCACCTTCCTGATGCCGCTGGTGATCCTGTCCTGCTGGAACGTCACCCACCGGGTGAAGGAATACATGATCGCCTTCCTGGTGCTGGAGGCGCTGATGCTGGGCGTCTTCGTGGCGCTGGACCTGGTGCTGTTCTACCTGTTCTTCGAGGGCGGGCTGATCCCGATGTTCCTGATCATCGGCATCTGGGGCGGCAAGGAACGGATCTACGCGAGCTTCAAGTTCTTCCTCTATACCTTCCTCGGCTCTGTGCTGATGCTGGTGGCGATCGTGGCGATGTTCTACGACGCGGGCACCACCGACATCGAGGCGCTGCTGCGGCACGAGTTCGGGACGGAAAGCTTCAGCCTGCTGGGCGTGCAGGTGGTGGGCGGGCTGCAGACCATGCTCTGGCTGGCCTTCTTCGCCTCCTTCGCGGTTAAGATGCCGATGTGGCCGGTGCACACCTGGCTGCCCGACGCGCACGTGCAGGCGCCCACGGCGGGCTCGGTGGTGCTGGCAGCGATCCTGCTGAAGATGGGCGGCTACGGCTTCCTGCGCTTCAGCCTGCCGATGTTCCCCGTCGCCTCGGAGATCCTGGCGCCGCTGGTGCTGTGGCTCAGCGCGATCGCCATCGTCTATACCTCGCTGGTGGCGCTGGCACAGTCGGACATGAAGAAACTGATCGCCTATTCCTCGGTCGCCCACATGGGCTACGTCACCGCCGGGATCTTCGCGGCGAACCAGCAGGGCATCGACGGCGCGATCTTCCAGATGATCAGCCACGGCTTCATCTCGGGGGCGCTGTTCCTCTGCGTCGGGGTGATCTACGACCGGATGCACACCCGCGAGATCGAGGCCTACGGCGGGCTGGTGAACCGGATGCCGGCCTACGCGCTGATCTTCATGCTGTTCACCATGGCCAACGTCGGTCTGCCGGGCACTTCCGGCTTCGTGGGCGAGTTCCTGACCCTGATGGGCATGTTCCAGGCCAATACCTGGGTGGCGGCGGTGGCCACCACCGGGGTGATCCTGTCGGCGGGCTACGCGCTGTGGCTCTACCGCCGGGTGGTGATGGGCGACCTGATCAAGGAAAGCCTGCGCACCATCACCGACATGGACCGCCGCGAGAAGTATCTCTTTGCGCCGCTGGTGGCGATGACGCTGCTGCTGGGGGTCTACCCGAGCCTCGTTCTCGACGTCATCGGCCCCTCGGTCGAGGCGCTGATCCGCGACCACGAAACCGCCGTCCTCAGCTGGGACGGGGCGGCCAGCCGCGTCGCCGAAACCACGGGGCACTGACATGACCTCCGCCGACCTCAACACGCTGCTGCCCGAGATCCTGCTGTCGCTCTACGCGATGGCGGCGCTGATGTTCGGCGTCTACACCGGCAAGGACCGCACCGCGCCGATGCTGCTCTGGGCCACCGCCGCGGTCTTCCTGGTGCTGGCCGCCTGGATCGGGCTGAGCGGCGAGGGCGCCGGCAACGCCTTCCGCGGCACCTTCCGCGACGACGCCTTCGCGCGCTACGCCAAGATCGTGATCCTGGTCTCGGCCGCCGCGGTGCTGGTGATGAGCCAGGAATACATGCTGCGCCGCGACCTGCTGCGGTTCGAGTACCCGATCCTCGTGGCGCTGGCGGCGGTGGGCATGATGGTCATGGTCTCGGCCGGCGACCTGATGGTGCTGTACATGGGGCTGGAGCTGCAGTCGCTGGCACTTTACGTGATCGCCTCGCTGCGCCGCGACAGTGCCAAGTCCACGGAGGCGGGGCTGAAGTACTTCGTGCTGGGGGCGCTGTCGTCGGGCCTGCTGCTGTACGGCGCCTCGCTGACCTACGGCTACGCCGGCACCACCCAGTTCGCCGGCATCCTCGCCGCCGCCAGCGCGCCGGACCTGCCGCTGGGGCTGCTGTTCGGGCTGGTGTTCCTGCTGTCGGGGCTGGCCTTCAAGATCTCCGCCGTGCCCTTCCACATGTGGACCCCGGACGTCTACGAGGGCGCCCCCACCCCCATCACCGCCTTCTTCGCCACCGCGCCCAAGATGGCCGCCATGGCCCTGTTCGCGCGGCTGGTGCACGATGCTTTCGGCACCGTCACCGGCGACTGGAGCCAGGTGGTCGCGCTGCTGGCCGTCGCCTCGATGTTCCTCGGCGCGGTCGCCGCGATCGGCCAGCGCGACATCAAGCGGCTGATGGCCTATTCCTCGATCACCCACATGGGCTTTGCCCTGATCGGCCTGGCCGCGGGCACCGCCTTCGGGGTGCAGTCGATGCTGGTCTACATGGCGATCTACGTCACCATGAACGTCGGCACCTTCGCTTTCATCCTGTCCATGAGCCGCGACGGCCGGGTGGTCACCGACATCGGCGCCCTGAACAACTACGCCAGCCGCGAGCCGCTGAAGGCGCTGGCGATGCTGGTGCTGATGTTCAGCCTGGCGGGCGTGCCGCCGCTGGTGGGCTTTTTCGGCAAGTTCTACGTGCTGCGCGCGGCGGTCGAGGCCGACATGGCCTGGCTGGCCGTGGCCGGCGCGGTGGCCAGCGTGATCGGCGCCTTCTACTACCTGCGCATCGTCTATTACATGTACTTCGGCGAAGAGCGCGAGGCGCTGGATGGCACAATGGCGCCGGTGCAATGGGCCATGCTGATGGGCGCGGCGGCGGCGATGCTGCTGGGGGTGATCAACCTCTTCGGCATCGAGGGGCTGGCGGCGGCGGCGGCGGCGTCTCTTGTCAACTGATCCCGCGACCGGCGGGGCAGGGGCCTGGCCGGAGGGCTACGCCCGCATCGTGCTGGACGAGACCGACAGCACCCTGGACGAGGCCCGCCGGCGGCTGCCCGAGCTGGGCGGCCCAGCCTGGATCCTCGCCCGCCACCAGACCGCCGCGCGCGGCCGGCGCGGGCGGGCCTGGCGCCATCCCCCGGGAAATTTCGCGGCCACGCTGGTGATCCCGCGCCCCGGCGCGCCCGAGGCCGCGGCGCTGCGCAGCTTCGTCGCCGCGCTGGCGCTGCACGACGCGCTGTCGCCGCTGGCTCCGGCGGCCGGCTGGGCGCTGAAATGGCCCAACGACGTGCTGCTGAACGGCGGCAAACTGGCGGGCATCCTGCTGGAGGGGCTGCCGGGCGGGGCGCTGGCGGTGGGGGTCGGGGTGAACCTGGCGCAGGCGCCCGAGGCGGGCGAGGTCGAGCCGGGGGCGCTGCGCCCGGTGTCGCTGGCGCAGGAGACCGGGGCGCTCGTCAGCCCTGCGGGCTTTCTCGCGGCGCTGGCCTGTGCCTTCGCCGGCTGGGAGCAGCGCCTGGCGGACTATGGCTTCGCCCCCCTGCGCCATGCATGGCTGACCCGGGCGGCGCGGCTGGGCGAGACGGTGACCGTGCGCCTGCCGCAGGAGACGCTGGAGGGCCGGTTCGAGACACTGGACGAGACCGGCCGCCTGGTGCTGGATACGCCCCGAGGCCGCCGCGCCATCGCCGCCGGCGACGTCTTCTTCTGAACCCGGAGGGTCCCATGCTTCTGTGCATCGACTGCGGCAATACCAACACCGTCTTCGCGGTCTGGGACGGGCACGATTTCGTCGCCACCTTCCGCACCGCCACCGAACACCAGCGCACCGCCGACCAGTACTACGTCTGGTTTTCGCAGCTGATGGAGCACCGGGGCATCGCGGCGCGCATCGACGCGGTCATCATTTCCTCAACCGTGCCGCGCGTGGTGTTCAACCTGCGCGTCCTGTGCGACCGCTACTTCGGTACCCGCCCCTACGTGGTGGGCAAGCCCGACTGCCTGCTGCCGGTGCCCCCCCGGGTCGACGCCGGCACCCAGGTGGGCCCCGACCGGCTGGTGAACACCGCCGGCGCCTTCGACCGGCACGGCGGCGACATCATCGTGGTGGACTTCGGCACCGCCACCACCTTCGACGTGGTGGCCCACGACGGCGCCTATGTCGGCGGCGTCATTGCCCCCGGCGTCAACCTCAGCCTCGAGGCGTTGCACATGGCCGCCGCCGCGCTGCCGCACGTGGACATCACCCGGCCGCAGAAGGTCATCGGCACCAATACCGTCGCCTGCATGCAGGCCGGGGTGTTCTGGGGCTACGTGGGGCTGGTCCAGGAGGTTACCTCGCGTATCAAGGGCGAATACGACGCCCCGATGCGGATAATCGGCACCGGGGGGCTTGCGCCTTTGTTCGCGCAGGGCGAAGTGCTGTTCGACCGGGTCGAGGACGACCTGACCATGCACGGCCTGACCGTGATTCACAGCTACAACAAGAGGCAGGAGCCCGCATGAGCGAAAGCCGCCTGATCTACCTTCCCCTCGGAGGCGCCGGCGAGATCGGCATGAACGCCTACGTCTACGGCGTCGGCACCGAGGAGAACGAGCGCCTGATCCTCGTCGACCTCGGCGTCACCTTCCCGGACATGGACACCACCCCCGGCGTCGACCTGATCCTGCCCGACATGGACTGGCTGCGCGCCCGCGCCGACCGGCTGGAGGCGATCTTCATCACCCACGCGCACGAGGACCACATCGGCGCGCTGGCGCGGCTCTGGCCGCAGCTGAAGGCCCCGGTCTACGCGCGCAACTTCACCGCCCACCTGGCGCGGCTGAAGCTGGAAGAGGCGGGGCTGGACACCGATATCGTCAAGACCGTGGGCCCCTGGCCCGAGACCACGCAGGCGGGGCCGTTCAAGGTGGGCTTCGCGCCGATCTCGCACTCGATCCCCGAAAGCTCCGGCATGGTAATCGACACGCCCCACGGCCGCGTGGTGCACACCGGCGACTTCAAGCTGGACCGCAATCCCGGGGTGGGCGAGGCCTGGGATCCGAAGATGTGGGGCGAGATCGCGGGGACCGGCGTGCAGGCGCTGGTCTGCGACAGCACCAACGTCTTCTCGCCCCACGCCGGGCGGTCCGAATCCGAGATCGGCGGCGACATCGAGGCGCTGATCGCCAAGTCGCCGGGCCTTTTCGCCGCCACCACCTTCGCCAGCAACATCGCGCGGCTGAAGACGCTGGCCGAGGCGGGCGAGCGGGCAGGGCGGTCGATCGTGCTGCTGGGCCGGGCCATGCGCCGTATGGTGACGGCGGGGCTGGAGACCGGGGTGCTGAAAAGCTTCCCCCCCGTGGTCAGCCCCGAGGACGCGGGCAACATCCCGCGCGAGAACCTGATGCTGCTGACCTCCGGCAGCCAGGGCGAGCGGCGCGCGGCTACCGCGCAGCTGGCGCGCGGGCGCTACCTGGGGCTGGAGCTGAAGGAGGGCGACACCTTCCTGTTCTCCTCCAAGACCATCCCGGGCAACGAGCGCGGCGTCGGCCGCATCGTCAACGCCTTCTCGGAGATGGGGGTGCAGGTGGTGGACGACGACGGCGGCCGCTACCACGTTTCCGGCCACGCCAACCGGCCGGACCTGGCCGAGGTGCACCGCCTGGTCGCGCCGAAGATGCTGGTGCCCATGCACGGCGAACACCGCCACCTGCGCGCCCACGTGGAACTGGGCAAGGAGGCCGGGCTGGACGGTGTCATCGCGCCCAACGGGGCCATGGTGGACCTGACGGGCAAGAAGCCGCGGATCATCGGCCATGTCGAGACCGGGCGCACCTATCTCGACGGCAAGGTGCTGGTGGGGGCCTTCGACGGCGTGATCCGCGACCGCATTCGCCTGGCGCTGAACGGGCAGGTGACGGTGACGGTGATCCTGGAGGACGACGCGCCGCTGGGCGATCCCTGGTGCGAGCTGGAGGGGCTGGCCGAGACCGGCAGCTCCAATACGCCGCTGGTGGACGTGCTGGAAGAAGAGTTGAGCCAGTTCATGAACCGCGCCGACCGCAAGACGCTGAAGAACGACGAGAAGCTGGACGAGGCCCTGCGCCGCATCGTGCGCCGCGCGGCGATGGACGAGATCGGCAAGAAGCCCGAGGTCACCGTGGTCATCAGCCGCCTGACCTAAGGGGAAATGGCGCGGGCCGGGGGTGAAAACCCGCGCGCCGCGCCTAGATCTTGGATTCCCCCGCATAAAGGAGACTGGGATGATCACGAAAAAAGGCTCGGCCAAGTGGTCGGGCGGACTGAAGGACGGCAAGGGCACCATCTCGACCGAGACCGGCGCGCTGAACGAGCAGCCCTATGGCTTCAAGACCCGCTTCGAGGGTGTGAAGGGCTCCAACCCCGAGGAGCTGCTGGGCGCGGCCCACGCCGCCTGTTTCTCGATGGCGCTGTCGAACATCCTCGGCGACTACGACATGACCGCCGAGTCGATCGAGACCACCGCCACGGTGACGCTGGACCCGGGCGAGCTGAAGATCACCAAGGTGCACCTTGACCTCAAGGCCCGCATCCCCGGCGCGTCGGAGGAGAAGTTCAAGGAAGCCGCGGGCAAGGCCAAGGAAGGCTGCCCGGTGTCCAAGCTTTTCAACGCCGAGATCACGATGGACGCCAAGCTGGCGTAGGCCGGCCGGCGCCGCGATAGGGAAAGGCCCGTCCGCTTGCGCGGGCGGGCCTTTTTCATGGGCGAGGGCAGGCGGTCACGCGTCCGGGTCGATCCCCATGCCGTGGGTCTTCAAGCTGTGGCGCCGGCCCTGGGGCCGTTTCTCCACCGCGATGACGCTGTCGTAGAAGGTGATGGAGGCGGTGGCGCGGGTGAAGTCGGTGACGGCCGGCGGTTTCTGGAACTGGCCGTTCAGCTCGTCGATCTTGGTCTTGAAGAACTCCACCATCGACCCTTCCTGCCCCACACCGCCGCCGAAGGCCGGCAAGTAGGAGGTGTGGCAGTCCTCGACCATGTAGAGGCCGGTGGGCGAAAGCAGCGGGTAGAGCGTCTCGAAGCTGCGGATCACGTGGGCGTTCTGGTGGCTGCCGTCATCCAGCACGATGTCGAAGGGCCCGAACTCCTTCACCAGCCGTTTCAGGAACGCCGGGTCGTCCTGGCTGCCGATGCGGACGCGGATGTTGCCGCCTTCCAGGGCCTTGCATTCCTTGCGGATGTCGATGCCGACGATGGTGCTGTCACCGTGGAAGTAGTCCTGCCACATCCGCAGCGAGCCGCCCTTGTACACCCCGATCTCCAGCATCCGCACGGGGCGGGGGCGGAAGCGGGCGAAGTGGCGTTCGTAGATGTCGAAGTAGTGGAACCACTTGTGCAGGACTTCCCCGCCATTGGCGAGGAAGTAGCGGTGCAGGTCGCCCTCTCCGGAAGCGCTCATGGCCGGTACAACGATACCGGCGTCAGGTCCGACGCTCGTCAAAGCTCATGGCGATGAACTGCGGCAGGTGATCGCCCATGCCCACCACGCGGTCCTGCTCGCGGTCGTCGCGGCGGCCGCCGCGGTCGCGGCGATCGCGCGGCTTGCGATCGGACCGGTCGTCGCGGCGCGGGCGCTCCTCGCGCTCGGTCCGGGGCTGGGCCTCGGCCTTCTCGAGCTGCGGCGCTTCGGCTTTCGCGGGGACCGGGTCTGCCTTGGCGGGTTCCGCCTGCGCGGGGGCCTCGGCCTGCGCGGCGGCCTCGCGGGCAGGCTCTGCCGCCGGGCGCTCGCCGCGCTTGGCGCGCACGCCGCGGCTGCGCTTGGGCTTGGCGGGGGCCTCTTCCTCCTCGGGTGCCGCGCTGGGGGCGACATCGGCAAGGGGGCTGTCCACGCGGGGGATCTGCTTGTCGATCAGCTTCTCGATCGCGGCGAAGTTCTTGTCGTCCGACGGCCCGCAGATCATCACCGCCTTGCCGGCGCGGCCGGCCCGGCCGGTGCGGCCGATGCGGTGCACGTAGTCTTCGGAATGCGAGGGCACGTCGTAGTTGAACACGTGGCTCACCGCCGGGATGTCCAGCCCGCGGGCGGCCACGTCCGAGGCGACGAGGAAGCGCAGGGTGCCGGCGCGGAAGGCCTCCAGCGTGCGGGTCCGCTGCGACTGCTCCAGGTCGCCGTGGATCGCCTCGGCGTTGAAGCCGGCCTTCTTCATCGACTTGGCGACGATGTCCACGTCCACCTTGCGGTTGCAGAAGATGATCGCGTTGGTGCAGGCCTCGCCCTCGGCCTCGATCACCGCGCGCAGCACGTCGCGCTTTTCCTTGGCGGCGCGATCGCGGCGGGACGGCTTGTACATCACCACCGCCTGCTCGATCGTCTCGGACGCGGTGGCCTGGCGGGCCACCTCGACCCGCGCGGGGGCGGACAGGAAGGTATTGGTGATCCGCTCGATCTCGGGCGCCATGGTGGCCGAGAAGAACAGCGTCTGGCGGGTGAAGGGGGTCAGGCTGAAGATCCGCTCGATATCCGGGATGAAGCCCATGTCGAGCATCCGGTCGGCCTCGTCCACCACCATGATCTCGATGCCGGTCAGCAGCAGCTTGCCACGCTCGAAGTGGTCCAGCAGGCGGCCGGGGGTGGCGATCAGCACGTCGACGCCCTTGTCGATCAGGATGTCCTGTTCCTTGAACGAGACGCCGCCGATCAGCAGCGCCTTGGTCAGTTTCACGTGCTTGGAGTAGGTGTCGAAGTTCTCGGCCACCTGCGCGGCCAGTTCCCGCGTCGGGCACAGCACCAGGCTGCGCGGCATCCGGGCGCGGGCGCGGCCACGGGCGAGGCGGGTGATCATCGGCAGGGTGAAGCTGGCGGTCTTGCCGGTGCCGGTCTGGGCGATGCCCAGCACGTCCTTGCCTTCAAGCGCGGCGGGAATGGCGCCTTCCTGGATCGGCGTGGGCTTGGTATAGCCGGCGTCGGTGACGGCGCGGAGAACCTTGGGGGATAGCCCCAGTTCGGAGAAGTCGGTCATGTATCCCTTTCGGATGGCGGCTGACGTTATGGCCGCGTGTCCGGGCGGCCCGACAGGCCATATTGCCCGTCTTTCCTCGATGGCTGCCAAATAGGCACAAAACACTCTCACGTCAAGGTTTCTGCGCCGCGCTCCGTTGTCGCGCCCCCGGGGCAGGGGGCGGCGCGGGGAGGCGGCAATTCCGCCCTATTTTAGGCTCAATCGCGAAACATGCTGCGGATCAGTCAATTGCAACGGAGCCCCACATGGAATTCTCGCCCCTGCTGATCCCCGGAGCCGCCACCATGGCGATCCTCGCGATGGTCTACCTGATCTTCGTCTACTGGACCCGCCGTCCCGGCCGCAAACACGACCTCGCCCGCCGCACCGCGACCGAGAGCGTGCCCGAACAGGCCTGAACAGGTCCGAGCAGACGCAGGGGAAGCGCTGCCGCCCTTCTGGGGCGAATCATTTCTGCCACATCGCGGGATCGAAACAATCCGGGCGTTCCCCGGCTTTTGAGTTATCCCCAGCCCCGTGATACCGCTGGCCCTGCCTGGGGGCGTGCATCGTAGATTAATGGAGACCACATGTTCGCCCGTATTTCCGCCGTGCTTCTCGGCGCGGCCCTTCTGACCTCCGCCGCCGCGCCGGCGCAGGCCTGGTTCAAGCACAAGCACAAGAAAGAGCAGGCCGGTCCCGCCTGGACCCACGTGCCGCGCCACTCCGTGGCGCCGGGCGTGCGCATCTACGCCTACCCGACCGCCAACAATTACTGCCCCCAGGGGCTGCAGCCGGTCACCATCAACGGGGTCATCTGCTGCGGCGTGCCCACCGCCTCGGGCACCTACTACAACGCCCCCGGCGTGCGCCGCGCGCCGCCGCCGCGCGGCACCTACGTGGCCACCGGCAAGGGGCTGAACGAGGGCTTCATCGCCTACGACAAGAGCTGGCCGAACAACTGATCCCGGGCCTTCGGCGGGTGTGCGGGGCGGGCTGAAACAGTCCGTTTCCCCGCGCCTTCGTTGATCGGGTGCCCGCCCCCGTTACCCTCCGGCAAGTCCGCCCCCGCGCGGGCCTTTTCATTTGCCTGAGGGGAAACGCATGCTTGATAAATCCTTCCGCATCGCCGCCGCCGCGCTGGCCCTGGCCGTCAGCGCCGGCGCTGCGCAGGCCTATTGCGGCAACGCCACCGCCGACGTCTATTCCTTCTGCCCCAATCCCGGGAAGTGGTATGGCGAGAAACACCTGACCGACACCTCGCGCGATATGCCGACGGTCGGCCGCCCCGGCTATTACGCCGGCTACAACACCCGCGTGGTGCTGCACGGGCAGGGGGCGGGCTACCAGGACTGGCACTGGAAGAACCGCCCGCCCGCGCCGCAGCCCAACTACGCGCCGCAGCCCTACGGCTACCAGCCGGCGCCGCAGCCGAATTACGCGCCGCAGCCCTACGCCTACCAGCCCGCGCCCAAGCCCACCTACGCGCCGGCGCCCAAGCCGACCTACCGCCAGACCTACGACGCGCCCGCGCCGGTCCCCGCGCCGATCCCGGCCTACCGCCCCTGCTGCAAGGGGTACTGAGGCCCGCGCAAAGAAAAAGCGGCCCCCCGGGGGCCGCTTTGATCGCACAGGCGAAGGCGCCGCGTCAGATCGCGCGCAGGTCCGAGGCAGAGGCGCGGCCGTCGCGGCCTTCCTGCAGCTCGTAGCCGATCTTCTGGTTGTCGGCGAGGCCGGTCATGCCCGCACGCTCCACCGCCGAGATGTGCACGAAGACATCCTTGCCGCCGTCGTCGGGGGCGATGAAGCCATAGCCTTTGGTGGTGTTGAACCATTTCACGGTGCCGGTGGGCATGCCGTCTCTCCCTCGTCATACGCCCGCCCACGGAATTGCGGCGGGTCCGGTGCAGCCATCGACTTCTTTTGGCTGCTCCGTGACAGGAGCGGTCGTCAAAGAAAGTCTGTTGTCACGGTCCCGAGATTCTTCGATTCCCGATGAAAATCAAGAGTTTTTTTACGCTTGAGCCTGACTCCGCGGGAGGCGAGAAGGATGGAGGACGGGCAACACGGAGGGAGGCGGCGATGCGGCTGTGGGGGCTGAAAACCTGCGACACCTGCCGCAAGGCGGAAAAAGCTTTGCGCGCGGCGGGTTATGCGCCGCATATAACTGACGTAAGGGCAGATGGCGTGACGCCCGGCGATCTGGCGCGGCTGCTGGAGGCGTTTGGCGACGACCTGGTGAACCGCCGCTCCACCACCTGGCGCGGGCTCGATGCGGCCGATCGGGCGCGTCCCCCGGCCGACCTGCTGGCGGCGCATCCCACGCTGATGAAGCGCCCGGTGATCGAATCGGAGGGCCGGCTGCACCTTGGCTGGGGCCCCGAGGTGCAGGCGCAGCTTCTTGGATAGCGGCGCGAAGGTGCCTATCTGAGAGCCCGGACGGCAAGGCCCGGATGGCAAGGAGAGACAGATGCGCAACGCGGCCCTGACGCTGGGTGTCATCGGCGGGATCATCGGGATGATCGTCGGCTTCTTCAGCTACGGCTACGTCACCTTCTTCGAAAGCTACGGCGAGCCCGGCGATCTCGACTGGCTGCTGGGGGACGCGGGGCTGATCAAGGTCACCAGTTTCCTCGCGCCGATCCTCGCGATCGCAGGCGGCGCCATGGCACGCAGCCAGGCGGCGGTGGGCGGCATCTGCCTGCTGCTCTCGGCGGCGGGGATGCACTACGCCTTCGGGTTCAACGTCTTCACGATGTTCCCCATCGGGATGTGCGGGCTGGCGGGGCTGCTGGCCCTCGCGGCACGGCAGCCGGACGCGGTTTGAGCCGGGGCAGGGGTGCTTAGCCGCGCCAGTGACGGCGCGCGCGGCGGCGCTGCAACGGTAGAACCACGAAGTTTATGCCAGCCAGATCCGGGCGACCCCCGGCTTAAGCGCCAGCGGCACCCAAAGCGCCGCCGCGTGGGGGCGCGCCGGCGCTGGCGCGGCGGCCTTCGGCCTTGTCCCGCGCCGGCAGGGTACGTGGGTCAGGCCGCCTTACCCGCCCGCTCCGCCGCAAGGTCCGGCGCCAGCGCCTCGGTCTCCAGCGCCTCGGCCACCGCGTCCAGCGTCTCGACCCGGGTGTCCTTCTCGCCCAGGCGGCGCAGCGAGACCGTGCGGTCCGCCACTTCCTTCATCCCGCAGGCCAGGATTACCGGCACCTTGGCCACCGAATGCTCGCGCACCTTGAAGTTGATCTTCTCGTTGCGCACGTCCGCCTCGGCCCGCAGACCGCGGGCGCGCAGCGTCTCGACCACCTCGCGCACGTAGTCGTCGGCGTCCGACACGATCGAGGCGACGACTACCTGCCGCGGCGCCAGCCAGAAGGGCAGCTTGCCGGAGTAGTTCTCGATCAGGATGCCGATGAACCGCTCGAAACTGCCGAGGATCGCGCGGTGCAGCATCACCGGCCGGTGCTTGTCGCCGTCCGCGCCGATGTAGTTGGCGTCCAGCCGCTCCGGCAGGTTGAAGTCCGCCTGGAAGGTGCCGCACTGCCACTCGCGCCCGATGGCGTCGGTCAGCTTGAAGTCCAGCTTCGGCCCGTAGAAGGCGCCCTCGCCGGGGTCCACCTCGTAGTCGTCGCGCACCGACAGGATCGCCTTTTCCAGCGCTGCCTCGGCCTTGTCCCAGACCTCGTCGGACCCGACGCGCACCTCGGGGCGGGTCGACAGCTTGATGTCGAAGCGGCCAAAGCCGGTGTCCTCGTAGATCCGCGACAGCAGCGCGATGAAGGAGGCGCACTCCGCCTCGATCTGGTCCTCGGTGCAGAAGATATGCGCGTCGTCCTGGGTGAAGCCGCGCACCCGCATCAGCCCGTGCAGCGCGCCGTGGGCCTCGTAGCGGTGGCAGCTGCCGAACTCCGCCAGCCGCAGCGGCAGGTCGCGGTAGCTCTTGATGCCCTGGTTGAAGACCTGCACGTGGCAGGGGCAGTTCATCGGCTTCAGCGCGTTGACGCGCTTCTCGTTGGCATGTTCCTCGTCGATCTCGGTGATGAACATGTTCTCGCGGTACTTGTCCCAGTGTCCCGAGGCTTCCCACAGCTTGCGGTCCACCACCTGCGGGGTCCGGATCTCGCGGTAGCCGGCCGCGTCGAGCCGGCGGCGCATGTAGTCCTCCAGCTGCCGGTAGACGGTCCAGCCGTCGGGGTGCCAGAACACCATGCCCGGCGCTTCCTCCTGGAAGTGGAACAGGTCCATCTCGCGGCCCAGGCGGCGGTGGTCGCGCTTGGCGGCTTCCTCGAGGAAGGTCAGGTGCGCCTTCAGGTCCTCGCGGTTGCGGAAGGCGACGCCGTAGATCCGCTGCAGCTGCGGCCGGTTGGAATCGCCGCGCCAGTAGGCGCCGGCGACGCGCATCAGCTTGAAGGCGTCGGCGGGCACCTGGCCGGTGTGGGCGAAGTGCGGGCCGCGGCACAGGTCCTGCCAGTCGCCGTGCCAGTACATGCGGATCGGCTGGCCGTCGTCGGGGATCGCCTCCACCAGCTCCACCTTGTAGGGTTCGTTCCGCTCGCGGTAGTGCGCGATGGCGCGGTCGCGGTCCCAGACCTCGGTGCGCACGGTGTCGCGGGCGTTGATGATCTCCTTCATCTTCTTCTCGATGGCGCCGAGGTCTTCCGGGGTGAAGGGCTCGGCCCGGTCGAAATCGTAATAGAAGCCGCTTTCGATCACCGGCCCGATGGTGACGCGGGTGTCGGGCCACAGCTCCTGCACCGCGCGGGCCATGATGTGGGCGGCGTCGTGGCGGATCAGCTCCAGCGCCTGGTCGTCCTGCATGGTGTGGATGGCGATCTGCGCGTCGCTCTCGATCGGCCATTGCAGGTCGTGATGGGCGCCGTTGACGGTGGCGCTCACGGCCTTCTTGGCCAGCGACTTGGAAATGCTCTCGGCGACTTCGGCGGCGGTGACGCCGGCGGCGTAGTCGCGCGCATTGCCATCGGGGAAGGTGAGGGAAATCTGGGCCATATCGGCTTTCCTCGTCAGTTTGGCGCCCACGGAACGCCCGGTTGCGGGTTATATGTCTCGGGCGGCATATGGGCGGGGCGGATCGCCGCTGTCAACCACGGGGAAGGGCAGATTGGCCTTTCGTGGCAGGCGCGGGCGTGGTTATTCAAGGCGCACCGGGCATGAAAAGGGAGGCCGCATGACCAGCCCATCCGTTCTGGACACCCCGCAGGGGCGCCGCATCGCCTATCACCTGACCCCGGGATCAGGACCGGTGGTGGTGTTCCTGGGCGGCTTCCGGTCCGACATGAACGGCACCAAGGCGGTGCACCTGGAGGCCTGGACGCGGGCGCGGGGGCAGGGGTTCCTGCGGCTCGACTACTCCGGCCACGGCGAGTCCTCGGGCGACTTCCTTGACGGCGCCATCGGCGACTGGGCCGAGGACGCGCAGGCGGCGATCGAGGCGCTGGTGCCGGGGCCGGTTGTGCTGGTGGGCTCCAGCATGGGCGGCTGGATCGGGCTGATCCTGTGCCGGCGGCTGGAAGACCGGGTGCGCGGCTTCGTCGGCATCGCGGCCGCGCCGGACTTCACCGAGGACAGCATGTGGGCCGCCTTCGACGCCTCCGAGCGCGAGGCGCTGGCGACCATCGGGCGGGTGGAGCAGCCCTCGGACTACTCCGACCAGCCCTACGTCATCACCAGCCGGCTGATCGAAGACGGGCGCAACCACCTTGTCCTGCGCACGCCGCTGCCGCTGCCCTTCCCGGTGCGGCTGCTGCAGGGCACCGCCGACACCGACGTCGACGTGAAGGTGGCGCTTCGGCTGCTGGATCACGCGGAGGGCGAAGACATCCGCCTGACGCTGGTGAAGGGGGCCGACCACCGCTTCTCCACCCCCGAGTGCCTGGCGCTGATCAAGGGCGCGGTGGCGGATGTGCTGGAGCGGGTGTGATGGAAGACATCATCAGACAGATTCGATATTGCGGGATTGATTTGCGGCTGATTGACGATCTGAATTCATCGATTCGAACATTGCGGAGGTGCCCATGCTAGAGCCCCTCGTGCTCATCCCCGGCATGATGTCCGACGCGCGGGGCCTGTTGCCGCAGGTGGTGGAGCTGAGCTGGACCACCTCGATCCACTTCGCCGCGCCCATGGAGGGCGAGACGGTGGAGGAGATGGCGCAGGTCATTCTCACCGGCGCGCCGGCGCGGTTCGCGCTGTGCGGGCACGGGCTGGGGGGCATGGTGGCGCTGGAGATCCTGCGCATCCAGCCGGAGCGGGTGACGCGGCTGGCGCTGATGGACACCAGTTGTCAGGCGGAGCTGCCGAAGGTCGCCGCCGACCGCGAGCCGCGCATCGTCGCCGCGCGGGCCGGCCGACTGTCGGAGGCGATGCGCAGCGAGTTGCGGGCCGAGCATTTGGCGGACACGCCCGACCGCGCGGGGCTGATGGAGATCATGCAGCAGATGGCGCTGGACCTCGGCCCCGACCTTTTTGTGCGCCAGTCGCGGGCGATGCAGAAGCGGCCCGACCAGCAGGGGATGCTGCGCAAGACCCGCACCCCCACGCTGGTGATGTGCGGCGAACACGAAACGGTATTCCCGCTGAGGCGTCACGAGTTCATGGCGGACATGATGCCCAACGCGGTTCTGCAGGTGATCCCCCGCGCCGGCCACCTGCCGGCGCTGGAAAACCCTAATGCCGTGTCTGATTCCCTGCGGGACTGGCTTTCCTGGCCGCTTTCGACGCGCGTTTCCGCGCCGCGGGGGTGACCGCGCTGTCGCCGGTCAGTGCCGGTTTCTCCGCCAGGTCGCCCTCGGGCTGCGGCACCTCGCCCTGAACGTCCCCCGCCGGCTGCGCAGCATCGCTGCCATTGGCATCGAGGAACTCCAGCACCAACGGGCGGATGTTGTTGCGCCAGGACTTGCCGGCGAAGATGCCGTAGTGGCCTGCCCCCGGTTCCAGGTGCGCCGCCTTGCGGTCGTCGGGCACGCCGGTCAGCAGGTCCAGCGCGGCAAGGCACTGGCCCGGCGCGCTGATGTCGTCCTGCTCTCCCTCGACGATCTTCACGGCCACGTCGGTGATCTTGCCGATGTCCACCGGCGCGCCATCGAGAGTGAAGACGTTGCGCGCGATCTCGCGCGACTTGAACACCCGCTCGACGGTGGAAAGGTAGAACTCCGCCGGCATGTCCATGACCGCAAGGTACTCGTCGTAGAAGCGGTTGTGCCGGTCATGCTCGCTCGCCGCGCCCTTGGCGACGGCCAGCACCTGGTCGAAGAAGGCCTGCCCGTGCTTTTCGGCGTTCATCGACATGAAGCTCAGCAGCTGCATCATCCCCGGGTAGACCATGCGGCCCACGCCGGCATAGTTCACGCCCACGTTCTGGATCGCGGCCCATTCCAGCTGTCCCATGGTGACGCGGCGGCCGAAGTCGGTGACCTCGGTGGGCGCGGCGTCGGGGTCGATGGGCCCGCCGATCAGGGTCAGGGTGCGGGGCTGGTCCTGCGGCGCATGTTCGGCCAGCCATGCCGTGGCGGCCAGCGCCAGCGGCGCGGGCTGGCAGACGGCGATGACATGGGTGTCGGACCCCAGCTCGCGCATGAAGTCCACGAGGTAGCGGGTGTAGTCCTCGATGTCGAACTTGCCCTCGCTGACGGGAATGTCGCGGGCGTTGCGCCAGTCGGTGATGAAGACCTCGCAGTCCGGCAGCAGGCTGAGCACGGTGGACCGCAGCAGCGTCGCGTAATGCCCGGACATGGGCGCCACCAGCAGCACCCGGCGCTTGCGCGCGGGCCGGCCCAGCACGTCGAAGTGCAGCAGGTCGCCGAAGGGCCGGTGCAGCAGGGTCTCGACCGAGACCACGTGGTCGCGCCCGTCGTCGCCGGTGATCGAGGTGATGTTCCAGTCCGGCTTGGCCACGATCCGGTCGAAGGACCGCTCTGTCACCTCGCCCCAGGCCGCCATCATGCGGAACAGGGGGGTGGGGGCGAGGCCCATCATCGGATAGGATCCGAAGGCAAGCGCGGTAGCGCCCAGCCACTGGTTGGTGTTCCGCACCGTCTCCATGAGGTCGTAGGTCGGCAGATAACGCATGAATTATGTCCTCAGATGGTGCAGCATGACCATTAGTCGCGTATGTCCCGCCCCGGCGCGCCGCTATGCTGCACCTGCAAAATAACCGGATACGATCAAATGGCAACTGACGAAAAAGAACCCGGACGTAACATGGAGGTTCTGAACGCCAACCTGGCCCGGCTGGAGGACCTGTCGCAGCGCCTGGTGACGGCGCTGGCGCAGAAGCGGCCGGTGCGCCAGGGCCTGCAGGCGCCGGGGCAGGATCTGTATGCCAAGGCGGCGGCGGCCTACGTGGCCGAGGTCATGTCGAACCCCGCCAAACTGCTGGAACAGCAGGTCGCCTACTGGGGCCAGTCGGTGAAGAACTATGTCGAGGCGCAGCAGTCGCTGGTGCCCGGGATGCCGTCGCCCGCGGACCCGGCCGCCGCCAGCAGCTTCGCCGACCCGGTGTGGCAGGCGAATCCCTATTTCAACTTCCTGCGCCAGCAGTACCTGCTGAACGCCGACGCGGTGCAGGGGGCCGTCGACCAGCTGGACCACCTCGACGAGGTAGAGCGGCGGCGCGTGCGCTATTTCAGCCGGCAGATCGTCGACCTGTTCAGCCCCGCCAACTTCCTCGGCACCAACCCCGAGGCGCTGGCCCGGGCGGTGGAGACGAACGGGCAAAGCCTGGTGGACGGGCTGGAGAACCTGGTGCGCGACATCGAGGCCAGCGAGGGCGTGCTGAACGTGACGCTGGCGGACAAGAACGCCTTCGAGGTGGGCGGCAACATCGCCACCGCCCCCGGCAAGGTGGTGTTCCGCAACCGGATGTTCGAGCTGATCCAGTACAGCCCCACCACCGACGAGGTGCACGAGACGCCGCTGATCATCTTCCCGCCCTGGATCAACAAGTTCTACATCATGGACCTGAAGCCCCAGAACTCGCTGATCCGCTGGATCGTCGACCAGGGCTACACGCTGTTCATCGTCTCCTGGGTCAACCCCGACGCCCGCTATGCCGACGTGGGGATGGACACCTACATTCGCGACGGGTTCCTGAAGGCCATCGACGAGGTGAAGCAGATCACCGGGCAGGAGCAGGTGAACGCGGCCGGCTACTGCATCGCCGGAACCACCATGTCCCTGATGCTGGCCTGGATGCACAAGCAGAAGATCAAGTCGGTCAAAAGCGCGACCTTCTTTACCATGCTGTCGGATTTCTCGGACCAGGGAGAGTTCACGCCCTTCCTCACCGACGATTTCGTCGACGCGCTGGAGGAGGAGATGGCCGAGAAGGGGTACCTGTCGTCGGCGATCATGGCGCGGACCTTTTCGTTCCTGCGGTCGAACGACCTTGTCTACAAGCCCGCCATCCGCAGCTACATGATGGGAGAGACGCCGCCCGCCTTCGACCTGCTCTACTGGAACGGCGACGGGGCCAACCTGCCGGGGCGGATGTGCACCGAGTACCTGCGCTGGCTGTGCCAGCAGAACCAGTTCGCCAAGGGCGAAATCGAGATCCTGGGCGAGGTTCTGTCGATCAAAGACGTGCGGGTGCCGCTCTGCGCCATCGCCTGCGAGACCGACCACATCGCCGCCTGGACCGCGTCCTACAACGGGATCCGTCAGATGGGCAGCCGTTCCAAGACCTTCATCCTGTCGGAGTCGGGGCATATCGCCGGCATCGTCAACCCGCCCAGCAAGAAGAAGTACGGCCACTACACCAACGAGGACGTGGGGCCCGAGCCGGAGGACTGGCTGAAGGCGGCGCAGTTCAACGAGGGGTCGTGGTGGCCGCGCTGGGAAGCCTGGCTAAAGCCGCGCTCCGGCAAGAAGGTGCCGGCGCGGCAACCGGGGGCAGGGGGCCGCGAGATCCTGGGCGATGCGCCGGGCACCTACGTGCTGGCGGGACGGACGGCGGAAGAGGCCGCCTGAAGTCGTATCGCGGCGCGGGGCTGGGGTGATTCCGTGGATTTTCCGGTGCAGGGGCAGCTTGGGTTTCCCATGAAACCAAGGGTTTTCGGCCGCATGCCCTAGGGTAAGTGCCTGTCGCCGTTACGCCTTTCAAAAAAATGCTGCACCGCAGAATAAAACCTTGAAATGCCGCACTGCAGCATGCATATTGGGCGCATCGAACAACAACGATCGTCCCCGCCGATCACCCGAAGGAGAAATGACATGGCTGCCAAGACCCAAGACTACACCAAGGTGATGAAAGACATGATGGGTGCCTTCCCGGTCGACATGACCGCGATGCAGGACGCCTTCAAGACCCAGGCCACCCTGTCCGACAAGCTGTCGAAGGTTGCCCTGGAAGCCGCCGACAAGTCGACCGAGATCTCGACCCGCTGGACCAAGGACACCCTGTCCAAGCTGGCCCAGATGACCTCTGCCAAGGACGATCCGGCCGACTACACCAAGTCGCTGACCGATTTCGCCTCGGCCCAGGCCGAGATGTCGGCAGAGACCATGGCCGCCTTCGCCGAAGTCGCCAAGCGCGTGCAGATGGAAACCGTCGAGCTGATGCTGGCCGCCGGCAAGGACATGTCCGAGGACATGTCGGCCGCCGCCCGCAAGGCCACCGCGGACATCACCGCCGCGACCAAGAAGGCCTCGGCCACCGCCGCTGCCAAGTAATCGACTGACAAGACACGACGCGCCCGGCTCCTCCCTGCCGGCGCGTCACCTGGGGCGGGCGCCAAGCCCGCCCTTTTCTTTTGCGCGGCTAGTCCGTAGGCTTTCGCTGCACTGCAAAAGGCCCGGGGAGGGACCGAATTGGCTGATACCGATTCTCCGCTGCTGATCAAGCGTTACGCCAGCCGCCGGCTCTACAATACCGAGACCAGCGACTACGTCACGCTGGAGGATATCGCCCGCTTCATCCGCGAGGGGCGCGAGGTGCAGATCATCGATCTGAAGACCGGCGACGACCTGACCCGCCAGTACCTGTTGCAGATCATCGCCGACCACGAGAGCCAGGGCGAGAACGTCCTGCCGATCAACGTGCTGAACGACCTGGTGCGCAGCTACGCGACCGGGGTGCAGTCGGTGGTGCCGCAGTTCCTGCAGATGTCCTTCGAGATGCTGCGCGACGGGCAGTCCAAGATGCTGGGCAACCTCGCCTCGCCCATGGCAGGAATGCCGGGGCTGGAGGCGATGAAGGCCCAGCAGCAGGCCTTCCTCAAGGCCATGTCCGGCGCCTGGCCCGGGATGACCACCGGCCCCGCCACGGGTCGCCCCGGCGGCGGTGGCGGCACGGGCGGCGAGGGCGAGGACCTGGACGAGATCAAGCGCCAGCTCGCAGAGTTGCAGGCCAAGCTCAACAAGATGCGCTAGACCATGGCCGACGAGATTCTCGCGGTGATCGCGCCCTCGCCGGCGCGCCGCTGGTTCGCGGTTGCCGTGATGCTGGTGCTGGGCGCGCTGCTGTTCTACCTGGCGCTGGCCCGGCCGCCCGAAAGCCTGCCGCTGCGGGTCTTCCTGCTGGCGCTGGGCGCCGGCGCGCTGGTGATGGGCGAGAAGATCCGCCGCGCCACCGAGACCCGGCTCGAGCTGACGGACGCCGGCCTGCGCGACGGCAACGGCCGGGTGCTTTGCGCCTTCGACGACATCGTGGGGGTGGACAAGGGCGCCTTCGCCTTCAAGCCGTCGAACGGTTTCCTCGTGCGGCTGAAGACCCCCGGCACCGGCGCCTGGCAGCCGGGCCTGTGGTGGCGCATGGGCCGGCGCATCGGCGTCGGCGGTGTGACCCCGGCGGCGCAGGCCAAGGTGATGGCAGAGCGCATCCAGCTACGGCTGAGCGGGCAGGAGGCGCTGCTGGCGTCGCTGCAGGAGCGGCAGGAGTAACGCAGGAGTAGCGCAGGAGCCTGGCCGGCGGCTTCGCCGCTGTTCGGGCCGGGGCTGATGGGGAGGAACACCCACAAATCCCGTGCGTTAGCGCAACCACCAATTGGCCTTGCCGCGCCGACGGCCTAAACGGGAGTCAATCTCATCAACGGAGGAGGCCCCCATGAAGGCGACCGGCACAGTCAAGAAGATCCTGGCGAACTACGAAGGCGAGAACCCCGGGGTGAAGGGCAAGCTTTGCCAGATGCTGATGCACGGCAAGCTGGGCGGCACCGGCAAGATGATCATCCTGCCCGTCGACCAGGGGTTCGAGCACGGGCCCGCCCGGTCCTTCGCGCCCAACCCGCCCTCCTACGACCCGCACTACCACTACCAGCTGGCCATCGACGCCGGCCTGACCGCCTACGCCGCGCCGCTGGGGCCGCTGGAGGCCGGGGCCGATACCTTCGCGGGCCAGATCCCGACGATCCTCAAGGTGAACTCCGCCAACTCGCTGATGTCCGACACCGCCGGCAAGAACCAGGCGGTGACCGCCAGCGTCGACGACGCGCTGCGGCTGGGCTGTTCGGCCATCGGCTTCACCATCTACCCCGGCTCGGACAGCGCGCTGGACATGATGGAGGAGATCGTCGAGATGCGCCGCGAGGCCGCCTCGGTCGGCATCGCCACGGTGATCTGGTCCTACCCGCGCGGCGAGGCGATCACCAAGGACGGTGAGACCGCCGTGGACGTCGCCGCCTACGCCGCCCACATGGCGGCGCTGCTGGGCGCGCACATCATCAAGGTGAAGCTGAGCACCGACCACCTGATGCTGAAGGAGGCAAAGAAGGTCTACGAGGAGCAGCAGATCGACGTCTCGACCCAGGCGGCGCGGGTGACCGACTGCGTGAAGGCGGCCCTGAACGGGCGCCGGCTGATCGTCTTCTCGGGCGGCTCGAAGAAGGGGGCGGACTCGGTCTACGACGACGCCCGCGCGATCCGCGACGGCGGCGGCAACGGCTCGATCATCGGGCGCAACTCGTTCCAGCGGGAACGGGGCGAGGCGCTGGAGATGCTGGGCAAGCTGGTGGACATCTACAAGAACCGCGCCTGAACTACATAAAGCCGGCGCCCGTCCTTCGGCGCGGGTACTCTTGCCACAACAGAGGGCCAGCGCCCGCCCGGGGGACGGACGGGCGCTGGCCCGGCGGCACTACGTGCCTTGTTCCGGGCCGGGTACTCTTGTCACGACAGAGGGACAGCGCCCGTTCGTGGGTGGGCGCCCTGACACTGGTGGTCGCCACTTTATTTCGCCGGCACGCTCCCGCTCCACCCCCGCGCCAACGTCAACGAAGCGCCCGCCCGGGGGACGGACGGGCGCTGGCCCGGCGGCACTGCGTGCCTTGTTCCGGGCCGGGTGCTCATGCTCCCTGCGCCTGCTTCCGGGCCGGGACCGCATCCAACCCTTGCCGCCGCCCCCCCTATCTGATCGTCTGCGCCGGACCCGCAACGAAGGAGACGTCATGCCCCCCCGCACGCTGATCGTCGGCGCCGGCCTGATCGGTGCCGCCGCCGCCTACCGGCTGGCCCGGCGCGGCCATGCCGTCATCCTGGTCGAGGCGGCGCATCCCGGGCTGGACGCCTCGGGCCGCAGCTTCGCCTGGATCAACGCCAGCTTCTTCGCCGACGAGACCCACTTCCGCCTGCGGCAGGAGGCGATCGCCGCCTGGCACCGGCTGGAGGCCGAGGTGCCGGGGCTGCCGATCAGCTGGCCCGGCTGCCTTTGGTGGGAGGCCGGGGGCACGGCGCTTGACGACAAGGCCTCGCGGCTCGAGGCGCTGGGCTACCCGGTGGAGCGCTGGGACCGCGCGCAGGTGGCGGCGGCGGTGCCGAGCCTCGCCGCGCCGGAGGCGGCGCTGCACTTCCCGGCGGAGGGCGTGGCCGAGGGCACCCCGGTGGTGCGCGCGCTGCTGGCGGCGGCGAAGGACCACGGCGCCCGGGTGCTCGCCGGCTGCCCGGTGCTGGGGCTGGAAACCCGCGGCGACCGCATCGCCGGGGCGCGGGTGGAGGGCGGAGTGCTGGAGGCGGACCACGTGCTGGTGGCCGCGGGCAGCGGCGGGCCCGCGCTGACCGCGCCCTTCGGCGCGCCGGTGCCGCTGCTGCCGCGCCCGGCGGTGATGATGCGCACCAACCCGCAGCCGCCCTGCCTGCCGAAGATCCTGGTGCCGCCGGGGCTGGAGATCCGGCAGGACGCCGAGGGCCGCATCGTCGCCCCGACCTCGCCGAACCACCAGGGGGACGAGACGGCGCGGCTGGAGGTCTCGCCCGAGGCGCTGGCGGAACAGGCGCTGGAACGGCTGCGGCGGTTCCTTCCGAATTGCGACCTGCGCTGGGAGGAGTGCACCGTGGCATGGCGGCCGATGCCCGGGGACGGGCTGCCGGCGGTGGGGCCGGTGGGGCCGGAGGGGCTGTACCTCGCCGTCATGCACTCCGGCGTGACCCTCGCCGCGCTGATGGGCGAGGCGATCGCGGCGGAGATGTCGGGAGAGAGCGCCCCGGCGCTCGCCCCCTACCGCCTGGGCCGCTTCGCCTGATGCGCGGGGCGCTCTGGGCGGTCGCGGCCCTCCTGGCGCTGCTGCTGGCGGGCAGCTACGGCGGCGCGCTGCACGGGGTGGGAGATTCCCTGGCGGTGGTGCGCTGGCAGATCGCGCTGGGCCTGTTGCTGGCCGGCGCGGCGCTGGGGCTGGCGGGCGCGCGGCGGGGCTGGCTGCTGCTGCCGCTGGCGCTGCTGGGCGCGGCGCCGGTGATCTGGGCCTATGCCCGGCCGCAGGCGGCGCCGGCGGAGCCTCGGGTGGTGCTCTACCAGAAGAACCTGTCGTTCCGCCTGGCCGACCCGGCGCCGGTGATCGCCGACATCCTCGAGTCCCGGCCCGACGTGGTGACGCTGCAGGAGGTGACGAAGCCGAACATGGCGGTGCTGGAAGGGCTGAAGGCGATGTTGCCCACCCAGGCGCATTGCGGCAACTCCGACGTGGGCGGCGTCGCCATCGCCGCGCGCTGGCCCGAGATCCCCGGCACCCGCACCTGCCGCCCCGGTGCCGGCAGCGTTCTGGCGCTGCAGCTGGACACCCCGGACGGGCCCCTCTGGGCGGTGTCGCTGCACCTGACCTGGCCCTGGCCCGAGGGCAGCCAGCGCAGCCAGGTGGAAAAGCGGGTGGGCCGCCTGCTGGATGTGGTCGAGGGGCCGGCGGTGATGGGGGGAGATTTCAACATGGTGCCCTGGGGCACCGCGCCCGCGCACCTGGCGCAGGTCACCGGCACCGTGCGGATCGGCCGCGCGCTGCCCTCCTACCCGCCGCTGGAGCCACTGATGCCGCTGCCGATCGACCATGTCTACGGGCCGGCGGGCAGCGCGGGCAGCGCCGAACCACGGCCGGTGCTGGGTTCGGACCACCGGGGGGTGCTGGCGCGGTTCGGCTGGTGAGGGATTGGGTGTTGGATCGGATCGTCTTCGGCGATCCGACCGGGGCGAGGGGCTCTGCCCCTCGCGCTCCCCGGGATATTTCGAAACCAGAGATTTGCAGCAGGGGCGCCCTTGGGGTGGCCTCGGGAAAGGTTTGACAAGCCGCGCGGGGGCGGGGCTTGATCGGGCCGGGGCAGAAGCCGCGGCAGGACGGGAGAGGGACGGATGGCAGGAAACCTGACGCTGGAGGCGCTGGAGAAGGCGGCGACTTCGGGCGAGATCGACACCGTGCTGATGGCGCAGGTGGACATGCAGGGGCGGCTGATGGGCAAGCGGTTCCACGTGCGCCACTTCCTGGACAGCGCGGTGGAGGAGACCCATTCGTGTAATTACCTGCTGACCGTGGACATGGAGATGGAGCCGGTGCCCGGCTACCGCTCGGCCTCGTGGCAGCAGGGGTACGGCGACTACGTGATGAAGCCGGACCTGTCGACGCTGCGGCGCATCCCCTGGCAGGAGGGCGCCGCGCTGGTGCTGTGCGACCTGCTGGACCATCACGGCGAGCCGGTGGCGGTCTCGCCCCGGCAGGTGCTGAAGCGGCAGCTGGCGCGGCTGGCGGAGCGGGGGCTGGAGCCGGTGATGGCCTCGGAGCTGGAGTTCTACCTGTTCCGCGACAGTTTCGAGGCGGCGGCGGCCGCCGGGTATCGCGATCTGTCGCCGGTCAGCGCCTATAACGAGGATTACCACCTGTTCCAGACCGCCAAGGAGGAGGCGGTGATGCGGCGGCTGCGCAACGTGCTGTACGGCGCCGGGATCCCGGTGGAGTGTTCCAAGGGCGAGGCCTGGGCGGGGCAGGAGGAGATCAACGTGCGCTACGCCGGCGCGCTGGAGGCGGCGGACAACCACGCCATCACCAAGCAGGCCACCAAGGAGGTGGCCTTTGCCGCCGGTCAGTCGGTGACCTTCATGGCGAAATATGCTGATGCGCCCGCCGGGTCCTCCTGCCACGTGCACCAGTCGCTGTGGCGGGACGGGGCGCCGGCGTTCCTCGACGAGTCTGGCACCTACGGGATGTCGGAGACCATGCGCGGCTACGTCGCCGGGCTGCTGACCCACGCGCCGGAGATGGCGCTGTTCCTGGCGCCGAACATCAACAGTTACAAGCGCTTCGTGGCCGGCACCTTCGCGCCGACCCGCGCCGTCTGGTCGCGCGACAACCGCACCGCGGGCTTCCGGTTGGTCGGCGAGGGGGGCAAGGGGATCCGCATCGAGAACCGGATCGGCGGCGCGGACCTGAACCCCTACATGGCCTTCGCCGTGCAGTTGGCCGCGGGGCTGGCGGGGATCGAGGCGGGTCTGGAGCTGGAGCCGGAGTTCACCGGCGACGCCTATGGCTCGGAGGAGGCGCGGCGGATCCCCGGCACCCTGCGCGCGGCGGCGGAGCTGGCCAAGGGGTCGGAGATGCTGCGCGCGGCGCTGGGGGACGAGGTGCTGGAGCACTACGTCCACGCCGCCGAGTGGGAGGTGCGGCAGTACGACCGCCGCGTCACCGACTGGGAGGTGGCGCGGGGGTTCGAGCGGGGCTGAGGCTCAGGCGGTCAGCCCCTCGGGTTCCGCCACCCCGTTGGCGCGGCAGCAGGCGGTGACGGTATTGGCCAGCAGGCAGGCGATGGTCATGGGGCCGACGCCGCCCGGCACCGGGGTGATGGCGCCGGCGACCTCGCGGGCCGCGACGAAGTCCACGTCCCCCACCAGCCGGGTCTTGCCCGCGCCGCGCTCGGGGGCGTCGATGCGGTTGATGCCCACGTCGATCACGGTGGCGCCGGGCTTCAGCCAGTCGCCCTTGACCATCCCGGGCCGGCCCACTGCCGCCACCACGATGTCGGCGCGGCGCACCACCTCCGGCAGGTCGCGGGTGCGCGAGTGGGCGAGGGTGACGGTGCAGCTGTCGCCCAGCAGCAGCTGCGCCATCGGCTTGCCTACGATGTTGGACCTGCCGATCACCACCGCCTCCAGCCCCGAGAGGTTGCCCAGCCGGTCGCGCAGCAGCATTAGGCTGCCAAGAGGGGTGCAGGGGACCATGGCCTTCTGCCCGGTTCCTAGCAGGCCGACGTTGGAAATGTGAAAGCCATCCACGTCCTTCGCCGGGTCGATCGCCGCCAGCACATTGTCGGAATCGATCTGGTCCGGCAGGGGCAATTGCACGAGAATACCGTGGACCTTGTCGTCTTTGTTCAAGCGGTCGATCAGCGCCAGCAGGTCCGCCTCGGGGGTATCCTCCGCCAGCCGATGTTCAAAGGATGCCATTCCCGCCTCGACCGTCGCCTTGTGCTTGGAGCGCACGTAGACCTCGCTTGCCGGGTCCGCGCCCACCAGCACCACCGCCAGCCCGGGGGTCAGGCCATGCGCCTGCTGCAGTCCGGCCACGTGTTCCGCCACCTTTTCGCGCAGCCGCGCAGCGAAGGCTTTTCCGTCGATGATCTCGGCGCCCATGGGTCTCTCCCGTTGATGGGCGCGTGTCTGGCAGAGCGCCGGGTCGGGATCAACCCGGCGCATTCGGCTTGACCATCGGGCGCGGCAAACGGAAAGTCGCGCCGCATACAGGAGACACAGCAATGGATTTCAGCGGACAGGTGGCCGTAATCACCGGCGGTGCGCAGGGCATCGGCCGCGCGGTGGCAGAGGCGCTGCGCGAGGCCGGGGCGCGGATCGTGATCTGGGACATGGACGAGGCGCTGTCGCGGCAGACCGCCGAGGCGCTGGGCGGCGAGACGCTGGTGCAGCAGGTGGACGTGGGCGACTGGTCCAGCGTCGAGGCCGCCGCCACCGCCACGCTGGAGGCGGCGGGGCGGATCGACGTGCTGGTCAATTCCGCCGGCATCGCCGGGCTGAACGCGCCGGTCGCCGACTACCCGGTGGAGGAATTCCAGCGGATCGTGAACATCAACCTGAACGGCACCTTCTTCACCAACCGCGCCGTGGTGCCGGCGATGCAGCGGCAGGGCTACGGGCGCATCGTCAACATCGCCTCGATCGCCGGCAAGGAGGGCAATCCCAATGCCTCGGCCTATTCCGCCTCGAAGGCGGGGGTGATCGGCTTCACCAAGTCGCTGGGCAAGGAGCTGGCGGAGCAGGACATCTCCGTCAACTGCGTCACCCCGGCGGCGGCGCGCACCCGGATCTTCGACCAGATGGAGCCGAAGTTCATCGAGTTCATGCTGTCCAAGATCCCCCGAGGCCGGTTCCTCGAGGTGGACGAGGCGGCGAAGATGATCGCCTTCGTGGCCAGCCGCGACAACGGGTTCACCACCGGCGCGGTCTTCGACCTGTCGGGGGGGCGGGCGACGTACTGAGGCAAAATCTTCCGGAAGATTATGCCGGGGGGCATGATCTTCCAGAAGATCATGCGGGCGGAGGAGAGGGCGATGGCGATCGCGCGGATGCAGCACTTCTCGGTGGAGGTCAGCGACACCGACCGGTCCATCGCCTTCTACCGCGAGGTGCTGGGCTTCAAGCTGACAGAGCGGCACGCGGCCAACGAGGTGCCGGCGATCCCGGTGGAGCTGACCTTCCTGCGGCTGGGCGACCGGCACCACGAGTTGGTGCTGGTGCACAACCCCGCCAAGACCTACCGCCGCCGCCCGGTGCGGCCCGAGGACGACCTGGACGGGCCGCCCTCGTTCCACCACTTCGCGCTGGAATGTGACAGCGAGGCGGACTTTCACACCGTGCTGGACCGGGTGCGCGCGGCGGGGGCCGAGATCGTGCGGGGCCCGGTGCTGCATTCCTGGCACGACCCGCGCGGCGACGGGTCCTGGGGCGAGAACGAGGCGGTCTACATCCTCGATCCCGACGGGCACCGGGTGGAGATTTTCTGGGGCCTCGCCACCCTCGACCCCGACGGCACCCACCGCAACGCGGCGGGCGCGCCGATCCCCGGCTCGCGCACCGAGGAGCCGTGACGCCCCTGCCGCAGGAGACCGGGGTGGCGGTGGTGGGCTGCGGGCCGGTGGGCGCGCTGCTGGCGAACCTGCTGGGCCGGCGCGGGCTGCGGGTGGCGGTGCTGGAGCGGCAGGCGCGGATCTATGACCTGCCGCGCGCGGTGCATTTCGACGGCGAGACCATGCGCGTGTTCCAGTCGGCGGGGCTGGCAGGGGCGATCCTGCCCGAGACGCGGGTGAACCCCGGCATGCTGTTCCGCGACCCGGCGAGCAAGGTGCTGGTGGACTGGTCGCGCGACACCGGCACCGGCCCGCAAGGCTGGGCCGAAAGCTACCGCTGCCACCAGCCGGGGGTGGAACGGGCGCTGCGGGCGGGGATGGCGCGGTTTCCGGGGATCACCTTCCACCCCGGCACCGAGGTGACGGGCCTGGCGCAGGACGAGGGCGGCGTGACGCTGCAGACCTCGGCGGGCCCGCTGCGGGCCGGGCACGTGGTGGCCTGCGACGGCGCCGGCTCTCTCCTGCGGCAGGCGCTGGGGATCGGGCAGGAAGACTTGGGGTTCGAGGAACGCTGGCTGGTGGCCGACCTGTCGCTGACCCGCCCGCGCCCGGATCTCGGCGATCACTCCGTGCAGTTCTGCGACCCGGACCGCCCCGCCACCTACGTGCGCGGCGTCGGCGACCGCCGGCGGTGGGAAATCCGGCTGGACCCCGGCGATCCCGATGAATTCTCGCCCGAACAGACCTGGGCATGGCTCGCCCGCTGGATCGGCCCCGGGGACGCGCGGCTGGAGCGGTCGGCGGTCTACGTCTTCCGCTCGCGCCTGGCGCGGCGCTGGCGGGCGGGGCGGGTGCTGCTGGCGGGGGACGCGGCGCACCAGATGCCGCCCTTCATGGGGCAGGGGCTGTGCGCCGGGGTGCGCGACGCGGCGAACCTGGCGTGGAAGCTGGCGGCGCTGCAGGGCGGCGCGGCGCCCGACTTGCTGGACAGCTACGAGACAGAGCGCGCCCCCAACGCCCGCGCCTTCATCGCGCTGTCGGTGGACCTTGGGCGGCTGATCAACCGCACGGCGCGGGGCGAGGTGCCGGAGGGACGGATGCGTTCCATCTGGCCCGACCTCGGGCCGGGGCTGGGAGAGCGGGACAGGACCGGCGGCGTGTTGGTGCCGCAGCCCGTGACAGGCGGCCAGCGGGCCGACGAGGCGGCGCGCGGCGGCTTCTGGGTGCTGGCGCGGGGGCCTCTTGAGACGGCGCTGCCGCTGGTGCGGGGCGGCGAGGACTGGCTGGCGGAACGCGGGCTGGCGGCGGCGCTGGTGCGGCCGGACGGCTACGCGCTGGCCGGCGCGGCGGATGCCGAGGCGCTGCGGCGGGCCGAGGCGGTGCACGCGTCGCTGATCCGGGCGACGGGAGGATGGGCATGACGATCTGCGTAGGCGTGGACGGCGGCGGCACCGGCTGCCGCGCGGCGATTTGTGACGGCGAGGGCCGGGTGCTGGGGCAGGGCAGCGGGCCCGCCGCCAACGTCGCCACCTCTCCGGAAGGCGCGCTGGCCAGCGTCCGCGCGGCGCTGGAGGAGGCGCGGATTGCCGCGGGGCTGAGCCGCGAGGCGCTGGAGAATGGCGCGGCCTGGGTCGGGCTGGCCGGGCTGATCGATCCGGGGCAGGCAGAGCGGCTGCGCGCGGGCCTGACCTTCCGGCGGCTGGAGGTCAGCGACGACCGTCCCACCGGCATGGTGGGGGCGCTTGGCGGGCGCGACGGCTGCCTCGCAGCGATCGGCACCGGTTCCTTCATCGGGCGGCAGGCGGGCGGCGCGCGGGGCTTTGTCGGCGGCTGGGGTTGGCAGATATCGGACCAGGCCTCGGGCGCCTGGCTGGGGCGCGGGCTGCTGTCGCGACTGGCGGACTGGCAGGACGGGATGGCCACGGGCTCGCCGCTGCTGGAACGGGTGCTGGAACAGCAGGGCGGGCTGCCCGCGGCGGTGTTTTTCAGCCTGCGCGCGGTGCCGGCGGACTACGGCCGGTTGGCGCGGCAGGTGGTGGAGGCGGCGGGCGAGGACCCGGCGGCGCGGGACCTGATGCAGGCGGGGGCGGACTGGATCCTGCGGGCGCTGGCGGCGCTGGAGCGGGAGGCGGGCGAGCCGGTCTGCCTGATCGGCGGCATCGGCCCGCACTACGCGCCCTTTCTGCCGGAAGAGGTGCGCGCGGCGCTGGTGGCGCCCGAGGGCAGCCCGCTGGACGGGGCGCTGCGGCTGGCGCGGGGGTTGGCGCAGGGGTGACGCGGAAGGCGAGGTAGGGCGCAGCGTGAGCCTGCCCGTGGGGTGGCGCTTCCGGCCTCAAGCATGGGCGCTTTATCCCGGCCAAGTCCGCACTCAGAACGAGCGTTGCACGAAGATGACACAGCGCCAGCCCGCCGGGACGGGCAGGCGCTCGCCCCGCGGCTTCGGCTTGTTCGGGGGCTGATCAGCGCCTCGTTCGGACGATGTGTAGGGCGGGGTTCACCCCGCCGTAGCGCGACGCCAGCCCGCCGGGACGGGCAGGCGCTCGCCCCCGCGCCTCCGGCTTGTTCGGGGGCTGGTCAGGGCCTCGTTCGAACGAGGTGTAGGGCGGGGTTCACCCCGCCGTGGCGCAATAGGGCGGGTTCGCCCGCCGGGATCGCGGAGTGGCGGGCTGAAGCCCGCCCTACGGCGGTGTCCCCGCTACCCGAGGCGGCATCCCGCGCGGGGGCGGGCGCGGGGCACATCTGCTCTGGGAGCGGGGCGGCGAAACCGCTATCCTGCGCGCCGGGCAGACAGAACCAGAAACGAGGGGCCGCCATGACGCTTTCCGCAATCTCCCGCCGCAGCCTGCTGCTGACGCTTTCGGCCGCCGCGCTTTCGGCCTGCAGCGGCGGCGCGCGTTTCGACGGCCCCGGTCTCGGTGCAGGTCCCGTGCCGGAGGTGCAGTTCAAGGCCGTCCCCAACCCCGGCTTCGACGCATGGCTGCAGGCCTTCGGCCCCCGCGCGAGGGCTGCGGGCATCTCGGAGCCCGTGGTCACGCGCGCGCTGGGCAGCGCCGGTTTCCTGCCTCTGGTGATCGAGCGCGACCGCAACCAGGCCGAGGTGGACCGCTCGCTGCAGGACTACCTGGCGCTGACGGTGGACGCCGACCGCGTGTCCACCGGCCGCGCGATGATGGCGCGGCACGCGGCGGCGCTGGACGCGGTGCAGGCGCGCTACGGGGTGGAAAAGCAGGTGGTGGCGGCGATCTGGGGCATCGAAAGCCGCTATGGCGCCCGGCGCGGCACGGTGCCGGTGATCTCGGCGCTGGCGACGCTGGCCTACGACGGCCGCCGCGGCGCCTTCTTCGAGAAACAGCTGATCTCGGCGCTGAAGATCCTGCAGAACGGCGACATCACCATCGACCGGATGACCGGCAGCTGGGCCGGGGCCATGGGGCACACGCAGTTCATCCCCACCTCCTACGAGGCCTACGCCGTCGACTTCACCGGTGACGGGCGGCGCGACATCTGGTCCGACGATCCCACCGACGCGCTGGCCTCGACCGGCGCCTACCTGCGCAACGCCGGCTGGCGCACCGGCCAGCCCTGGGGCGTGGAGGTGGCGCTGCCGGCGGGATTCAATGCCGGGCAGGCGGGGCGCGGGCGCAATCGCAGCGTGGCGGAGTGGCAGGGGCAGGGGGTGCGGCTGGCGGGCGGCGGCAACCTGCCGGACCACGGGCCGGGGGCGATCCTGCTGCCCTCGGGCGCGGGCGGGCCGGCCTTCCTGGTGTTCGGCAACTTCAACGCCATCGCGCGCTACAACAACTCGGAGAAATACGTGATCGCGGTGGGCCACCTGTCCGACCGGCTGGCGGGAGGCGGGCCGCTGCGCGGCAACTTCCCGCCCGACGCGCAGGGCCTGACGCTGGCCGACCGCAAGGAGATCCAGGAACGGCTGACCGCCGCGGGCTACGACACCAAAGGCGCCGACGGGGTGGTGGGCAAGGGCACCACCGCCGCCATCGAGGCCTACGAGCGGGCGCAGGGCCTGCCGGTCACCGGCGCCGCCACCCGGGCGCTGCTGGCGCGGCTGCGGGGCTAACCGCGCCCGCCTGTCTGACACCTACTCTGCCGCGTGCGAGGCCGCCGGGGCGCGCGCCTTGGCCTTGTCGCCGCGGTAGAGATAGTCGCGCGTCAGCGGCACCGCGTCCTGCCGGCGCGCCAGCTGGAACTGGAACACGCACTGGTGGTGGTGGCGGAAGGTCATCTCACAGGCCACCAGGTAGAACTTCCACATCCGGCAGAAGCGTTCATCGTAGATCGCCTTCACCCGGTCGCGGTTCGCCATGAAGCGGTCGTGCCAGTGGCGCAGGGTCTCGGCGTAGTGCAGGCGCCAGACCTCGACGTCGGTGGGATAGAGATCCTCCAGCTCCACCGCGCGCATCGCCTCGGACATGGCCGGGGTGTAGCCGCCGGGGAAGATGTACTTGGCGATCCAGGGGTTGGTGTGGCCCGGCGGCAGGGTGCGGCCGATGGTGTGGATCAAGGCGATGCCGTCCTCGGTCAGCTTATCGCGAACATGGCCGAAGTACTCGCGGTAATGCGGGGTGCCCACATGCTCGAACATCCCCACGGAGACGATGCGGTCGAAGGTCTCGTCCACGGCGCGGTAGTCGGTCAGCCGGAATTCGACCCGGTCCTCCAGCCCCTCGGCGCGGGCGCGGGCGGTGGCGATCTTGTGCTGTTCCTCGGACAGGGTCACGCCCAGCACCTTCGCCCCGTAGTCGCGCGCCAGCGTCAGCCCCATGCCGCCCCAGCCGCAGCCGATGTCCAGCACCCGCATCCCCGGCTCGATCAGCAGCTTGCCGGCGATATGGGCCTTCTTGTTGGCCTGTGCCTGTTCCAGCGTATCCTCTGGTGTGCGGAAGTAGGCGCAGGAGTATTGCTTGTCGCTGTCGAGGAAGAGGTCATAGAGCTGCGCCGACAGGTCGTAGTGATGCGCCACGTTCTGCCGCGCCCGGGTCATCGGGTTGTACTGGTCCAGCCAGCGCAGGGCAGAGCGGGTGCGCCCCAGCGCCTTCTGCCAGCCGGTGCGGCGCCCCTTCGAGATGTTCGGCATCACCGCCGCGAACAGCCCGTGCAGGTCGTCGTCCTTGATGGTCATGGTGCCGTCCATGTAGGCCTCGCCCAGCGTCAGCTCGGGGTTGAGGCCAAGCCGGGGAAGCATGGCGGGGTCGTGCAGGGTGATGTGCACCGGGCCCGGCGAGCCGTCGCCGTAGTCGCGCGTCTGACCGTCCGGAAAGGTGATCCGCAGCGCGTTCTTGCGCATCATGGTGCGCACCATCTTGTCGAAGAGAAAGTCCAGCATTGTCACCCCCTGCGCCGTCCACCGGCCCCCGCCGGTGCAGCCCGGGCGTTCTATGGACCCCGCGGACCGTCGAGTTCGTCCAGGCACGGGATTACTTTGCAATGAAAACGGATACTTGTCCAGTTTTGCCCGTACTTCGGTCATTGCCATAAGTCTTTGCCGCCGCGCTTGGTTCCACCGCCCGCGCATTTTCTGCCGCCTTGCCGACCCCGTGACCCCGCGCCGCCCCGGCCCGCCCCGACTTGACTTCCGCGCGACGGCGCGTTGTATCGCGCAGGATTTTCCGGAACCGAAGGGACCGCCCGATGAACGCCTATCGCAGCCACACCTGCGCCGATCTTCGCAAGGATGACGTGGGCGAGACCGTGCGTCTCGCCGGCTGGGTGCACCGGGTCCGCGACCACGGTGGCATCCTGTTCATCGACCTGCGCGACCATTACGGCATCACCCAGGTGCTCTGCGACCCGGACTCCCCCGCCTTCGCCGAGGTCGAGAAGGTGCGCGCGGAATGGTGCATCGGCATCGAGGGCGTGGTGAAGGCCCGCGACGCGGAGCTGGTGAATGGCAAGATCCCCACCGGCGAGATCGAGGTCTTCGTGCGCGGCATCGAGGTGCTGGGCGCCGCCGCCGAGCTGCCGCTGCAGGTCTTCGGCGACCAGGACTACCCCGAGGAAACCCGCCTGCGCTACCGCTACCTCGACCTGCGCCGCGAGGGGCTGCACGACAATATCATGCTGCGCTCTGCCGTGGTGCGCGACCTGCGCCAGCGGATGTGGGACCAGGGGTTCAACGAGTTCCAGACCCCGATCATCACCGCCTCCAGCCCCGAGGGCGCGCGCGACTTCCTGGTGCCCTCGCGGCTGCACCCGGGCAAGTTCTACGCGCTGCCCCAGGCGCCGCAGCTGTTCAAGCAGCTGATCATGGTCTCGGGCTTCGACCGCTACTTCCAGATCGCCCCCTGCTTCCGCGACGAGGACCCGCGCGCCGACCGCTCGCCCACCGATTTCTACCAGCTCGACGTCGAGATGTCCTTCGTCGAGCAGGAGGACGTCTTTGCCGCCGTCGAGCCGGTGCTGCGTGGCTGTTTCGAGACGTTCGGCAAGGGCCGCCGCGTCGACGCCGAGTGGCCGCGCATCGCCTATGCCGACGCGCTGCGCTGGTACGGCACCGACAAGCCCGACCTGCGCAACCCGATCAGGATGCAGGTGGTCAGCGAGCATTTCGCCGGCTCCGGCTTTGCCATCTTCGCGAAGATCCTCGAACAGGACGGGACAGAGATCCGCGCCATCCCCGCGCCGGGCGGCGGCAGCCGGAAGTTCTGCGACCGCATGAACGCCTTCGCCCAGCAGCAGGGGCTGCCGGGGATGGGGTACATCTTCTGGCGCGAGGGCGCCGACGGGATGGAGGCCGCCGGCCCGCTCGCCAAGAACATCGGGCCCGAGCGGACCGAGGCGATCCGCCAGCAGCTGGATCTCGGCGTCGGCGATGCCGCCTTCTTCCTCGGCGGCAAGCCTGCCAGCTTCGAATCCGTCGCCGGCCGCGCCCGCACCGTGATCGGCGAGGAACTGTCGCTGACCGACAAGGACCGCTTCGCCTTCGCCTGGATCGTCGATTTCCCGATGTACGAGAAGGACGAGGAGACCGGGAAGGTCGACTTCTCGCACAACCCCTTCTCGATGCCGCAGGGCGGGATCGACGCGCTGCAGGGCGACCCGCTGCAGGTGCTGGGCTACCAGTACGACCTGGCCTGCAACGGGTACGAGCTGATCTCGGGCGCGATCCGCAACCACAAGCCGGAAACCATGTACCGCGCCTTCGAGATCGCGGGATACCCGAAGGAAGAGGTGGAGAACCGGTTCCCCGGCCTGCTGAATGCCTTCCGCTACGGCGCCCCGCCCCACGGCGGTTGCGCGGCGGGGATCGACCGGATGGTGATGCTGCTGGCGGACGAGCAGAACATCCGCGAGGTCATCATGTTCCCGATGAACCAGCGCGCCGAGGACCTGATGATGGGCGCCCCGTCGGAGCCCACCTCGGACCAGTTGATGGAACTGCGCCTGCGGGTGCTGCCGAAGGACGACTGAGGTCGACAATCCGCCGGGCGGCCGCGCATTGTCGCGGCCCCGGCAACACCGCCGCTGGCGTAAGCGGGGCGGCGCGCATCCGGCGTGCATGGCACTGTGGCGCCGCCCGCCATCCTGCTATGCTGACGCGATGATCCTGCCGGCCCTGCCATGACCCTGTTCGACCGCCCGATCTCGCGCGACAGCTACGCGCTGATCCGCTATGGCTGCGGCTATCCCGCGCTGGGCGCTCCCACCGCGCCCGCCGCGATGCTGGACCGGCTGGCCGGGCCGGACACGGCGCTGGCCCGCTTCCCCAAGATGCCCTTCCCCGAGGCCGCCGCGCTGGGCGGTGCCTGGGCCGAGGCCCTGCGCGCCCGGCGCAAGCAGGAGCCCGGCGCCGAGGACCGCGTCAAGCGCCTGCGCAGCGGACTGCAGCGGGCGCTGGGGCAGGGGCTGGCGGCGGAACTGGCGCGCATGGCCGAGACGGACGATCCCTTCCGCGAACGGCTGGCGCAGTTCTGGGGCAACCACTTCGCCGTGCGCTTCGGCCCCATCACCCACCGCGCCGCCGGCCCCGCCTACCGCGACGAGGCGATCCGCCCGCACCTTGCCGGTAGCTTCGGCGCGCTGCTGAAGGCGGCGGTGACACACCCGATGATGCTGATCTACCTCGACCAGACCGCCAGCATCGGCCCCAACTCCAAGGTCGGCAAGAAGGGCCGCGGCGGCTTGAACGAGAACCTCGCCCGCGAGGTGCTGGAGCTTCACACCCTCGGCGTCGCCGGCCCCTACGGGCAGGCGGACGTGCGCCAGCTGGCCGAGCTGCTGACCGGGCTGACCTTCAACATCCGCCGCCACGACGAACTGGTCTTCCGCTCCGCCAATGCCGAGCCGGGGGCGGAAACGGTGCTGGGCCGCAGCTACGGCGGCGACGGCACGGCGCAGCTGTCGGACATCCATGCCGCGCTGGACGACCTCGCGGTACACCCGGCCACCGCGCGGCACCTGTCGGCCAAGCTGGCGGCGCATTTTACTTCCGACACCCCGGACCCGGCGCTGGTGACGGCGATGGCGGGGGCCTGGACGGACAGCGGCGGCGACCTGGCGCAGGTCTACGCGGCGATGCTGGACCACCCGGCGGCCTGGCGCGGCTTCGGCGCCAAGGTGAAGCTGCCGCTGGAATACCTCGGCTCGGCCCTGCGCGCGCTGGGGGTCACGGGGGCGGAACTGGTGGCCATGGCGCCCGGTCCCTTCGCCCGCGACCTGCTGCGCCCGCTCTCGGCCATGGGGCAGGACTACGCCGGCCCCTCCGGCCCCGACGGCTTCCCGGACGACAGCGCCGCCTGGGTGCAGCCCCAGGCCCTGGCGCCGCGCATCCGCTGGGCCCTGGGCGCGGCGGGGCGGCGGGCAGCGGAGCGGGAGCCCGAGGCTTTCGCCTCCATGGCACTGGGCGACGTGGCGGGCGAGCGGCTGCTCTGGGCCGCGCGGGTGGCGGAGACCCGCGAGGAGGGGCTGGGGCTGGTGCTGGCCTCGGCCGAGTTCAACCGGCGATGAGGGGGCAGGGCATGGGCAGGATCACCAGGCGCGGGATGCTGCGCGGCACGCTGGGGCTGGCCTGCTCGGCCGCTGCGCACCCGCTGACCGCGCCCATGACCTTCGCGGCGGTGCCCGGCGAGGCGCGGCTGGTGGTGATCGTGTTGCGCGGCGCGATGGACGGTCTGGGCCTGCTGCCGCCGCTGGGCGACCCGCTGCTGGCCGCGCACCGGCCCACCCTGGCGCGGGCGGACGCGCTGGCGCTGGACGGCTTTTGGGGCATGCACCCCGCCTTCGCCCCGCTGCTGCCGCTGTGGCAGGCGGGAGAGCTGGGCTTCGCGCAGGCGGTCTCCACCCCCTACCGCGACAAGCGCAGCCACTTCGACGGACAGGACCTGCTGGAGGCCGGCACCGGCATGGACGTGGCCCCGGGCGCCCGGCGCGGCGGCTGGCTGAACCGGCTGCTGCAGGCGCTGCCGGGGGCGGGGGCCGAGACCGCCTTTGCCGTGGGCGACGGCGAGATGGGCATCCTGCGCGGCGCGGCGCCGGTGCGGCGCTGGGACCCGGGGCTGGAGCTGGAGGTGACGCCCCAGGCCCGGCTGCTGCTGGAACACGTCTACGACCCCGATCCTGCCTTCGCCGCCGCCGCCGCCGAGGCGCTGGACCTGGCAGAGCGGCTGGACCGCGCCGACCTGCCGCCGCTGGCCTCGGGCGCCCGGCGCGAACCGCTGGCCGCCTTCGCCGCGGACCGGCTGAACGAAACCGCGCGCATCGCCTCCTACTCGCTCACCGGCTGGGACACCCACCGGGGGCAGGCGCGGGGGCTGGACCGGGCGCTGGACCGGCTGCAACGCTCGATCCTGACCCTGCGAGAGGGGCTGGGGGCGAACTGGTCGCGCACGGCGGTGCTGGCGGTGACGGAGTTCGGGCGCACGGTGGCCGAGAACGGATCCGGCGGCACCGATCACGGCACCGGCGGGGCGATGGTGATGGCCGGCGGCGCGCTGCGCGGCGGCCGGGTGTTCGGTGACTGGCCGGGGCTGGAGGAAGCGGCGCTGCTGGACCGGCGCGACCTGATGCCCACCGCCGACGTGCGCGCCTACGCCGCCTGGTCCCTGCGCGGGCTGTTCGGGCTTGATCGCGCCTTGCTGGAGCAGGGCGTGTTCCCGGGCCTCGACATGGGCGCCGACCCCGGGCTGGTGCTTTAGACCGGCAGCACCGGCGCGGCGGCGGCCGGCGGGGTGCCCGCGTCCGCCTGCACCCGCTGCACCGCAGTGGCGGCGATGGCAGAGATCAGGGCCGCCGCGCCAAGCGCGAGAACGGCCCAATCGACGAGTTTCGAAAATGACTGATGCATGACGTAGCCCCTCTCCCCCTCCGCACTATGCGGAGCGTGGCAGGGAAATGGGGCAGCATTTTGTCACCACGGGGCGCCGTTCGCCGCCACTGTGGTGCAAAAGACACGCATCGCCGCGCCCCCGAAAAGGCGCCACCTTCCAAAAAGCCGCTCTTCCCGGCTTCTTCTGGTCCAAATACATCCCGGGGGGAGACGCCGCAGGCGGCGGGGGGCAGCGCCCCCCTCCACCGCGACACCGGGCGCGTTGCCCGAAACGCCGCGCTCAATCCTCCAGGCTGTCCTCGCGCTTCTCGTCGATCAGCCCGCGCTCTTCCTTCTTGCGGGCAAGGAAACGCTCGCCGTAGCCCTCGATCTCGCTGTCGTCGATCTCCTCCTTGGCGCGGCTGAAGACGTCCTCCTCCTCCTCCTCGATGTGGTGAAGGTAGTCATGCTCCAGCGTGCGGAACTTGTTCAGCCAGCCGGAGGAGGACATGTCCATCTCGTTCAGCTCTTCCAGCAGGTCGTCCAGCTCCTTGTGCTCGGCCACGGAATGGCGCGCGGCGTCCTGGCCCCAGGTCTTCGACAGCAGCTTGGAATAGAAGGTCTCTTCCTCCGCCGCCGCGTGGCTTTTCACGTCTTCGTAGAAGGTCTTCCAGGCCTCGCGCCGGTCGTCGCTGTCGCCCTCGGTCTTCCCGATCCGCTCCAGCAGCGCGCGGTGCTCGTCGTGGTCCTTCTTGATCGCCTCGTAGATCGTCGGCATGCCGTTTTCCCCTTTGTGTGTTGCCGCCCAAGCTAGCCCGTGACGGCGCGGCGCCAAGACGGCAGGGGCGGCAAAAACGCGGGGATCAGATCAGCGCGCGGTTCCCCAGCCGGTCCTGCAGCAGCCCGGCGACCCGCGCCAGGTCCTGCCCCACCGACTGGCCCCGGTCGCGGCGGCGGGCGACCGACTGCGCCGCCTGTTCGAGGATGTCGTCATGGGCGCTGCGGGCCACCCCGGCGAGGAAGCGCACCGCGTAGTCGAGGGTGCGTCCGTCGGGATTGACGCGCAGCACCTCGGCCACGTGGGCGAGATCGTCGTGAAAGGCCAGCGGGTCGGGAGAGACCACCTCGGACGGGGCGAGCCGCAGGCCGACGGGCTGCTGGTCCGGCGGCAGCACGTCCAGCACCGCCCGCTGGAACACGCCGAGGCTTTCGATCGGCTTGGAAAGTGCGCCGTCCGCACCCGCGTCCATCGCTGCCACCAGCATGCGGTCGTCGCCGGTGGTGGCCAGGATCACCGGGATCCGCTGCGCCGCGCCGGCAAGCTGGCGGATCAGGTCGGTGCCGGAGCCGTCGGGCAGCCCCAGGTCGACGATCACCACGCTGGGCAGGTAGACCGTCAGGTGCCGCTGCGCCGCGCCCAGGCTGTCCGCCCGGCGGATGCGCGCGCCGCTTTTCAGGCACAGCAGGCGCACCGCCTCCGAGGCGAAGCGGCTGTCCTCGACCACCAGCACCGTCAGGCCGGTCAGCGGCCGCGCGGCGGTGGGGTGAGGCGCGAAGGGTGTGTCGAGCGTCGGCATCGGTGGTCTCCCTTTCACCATCTGCCACCGAGATTGCGCGCAAAGCGTGAATCACCGGTTAAGCGCGCTGCAGGCCGCCGCCCATCTTGCGGCAAATCGGCCCGCCGGCGCCGCGGTGCTGGAAATCCCGCGCCGGCTGCGCCATGTCAGGGGCAGGACCCTGCAGGAGACCCGCATGATCGGCCGCCTCAACCACGTCGCCATCGCCGTTCCCGACCTCGAGGCCGCCTCGGCGCAGTACCGCGACACCCTTGGCGCCAAGGTCAACCCGCCGCAGGACGAGCCCGAGCACGGGGTGACGGTGGTCTTCATCGAACTGCCGAACACCAAGATCGAGCTGCTGCACCCGCTGGGCGAGGGCTCTCCCATTGCCGGCTTTCTCGAAAAGCACCCCGCCGGCGGCATCCACCACATCTGCTACGAGGTGGATGACATCATCGCCGCGCGCGACCGCCTGAAGGCCTCGGGCGCGCGGGTGCTGGGGGATGGCGAGGCGCGGATCGGGGCCCATGGCAAGCCGGTGCTGTTCCTGCATCCCAAGGACTTCGACGGCACCCTGATCGAGCTGGAGCAGGCGTGATGGGCATCACCTCGGGTCTCGTGCTCTACGCCGTCATCTGGTTCATGACGCTTTTCGTGGTGCTGCCGCTGCGGCTGACCACCCAGGGCGACACGGGCAAGATCGTGCCCGGCACCATGGCCGGCTCGCCCGAGGTGCATCACCTCAAGCGCAAGTTCATCATCGTGACGCTGGTCTCGGCGGTTCTCTGGGCGGTGATCGCGGGGATCATCCTGTCGGGGATCATCACCGTATGCGACTTTGATCTGTTCTCTCGGGGCGATTGCCCTGTGTCCGATGGAACAGGTGGGTGAAGGTCGCGGCCCCGAGGATCGGGATGATCAGGTTCACCAGCGGCACCGACAGCGGCACCGCCATCATGGTGCCCGCCATCCAGATCGCCGGCAGGTTCCGCCGGTAGGCCTCGCGCGCGCCGGCGCGGCCCAGCCGCCGCATCGCCGCCAGCTGGAAGTATTCCCGCCCCAGCAGCATCCCGTTGGTGCCGTAGAAGATGAACGGCGCCAGCGGCACGAAGAACAGCGCCATCACGAAGGCGATGCCGTTGGCGAGGATCAGCAGGCCGAGGAAGTTCAGCGTGTCCGCCAGCACCTCGGTCCAGGGCAGGCGCGGGGCGGGGGGCAGGCCGGGGTAGTGCCGGTCCTCCACCGCCTGGGCCACGTCCTCCAGGAAGATGCCGGTGAAGGCCGAGGCCACGGGCACCATCAGGAAGACCGACAGCCCCAGCATCAGCGCGATGGAGCCGAAGGACAGCAGGTCGTCGACCCATGTCACCTCGCCGATCACCGGGATCACCACGGTGTCTGGGGTCATCCAGTTCACCAGCCCGAGGAACACCGCGTAGACGCCGAACAGCAGCGCCACCGTCAGCCCCAGCCCCAGCCAGAGCACGCGCCGGAAGCGCCGGTCGCCCAGCTGCGACAGGGCGCGCAGGAAGTCGGCGAAGATCACGTTTCGATCCAGGTGGTGAGGGCCTCGATGTCCGGGCGCGGGCGCTCGGGCGGGGCGGAGGTTTCGGTGCCGATGTGGATCATTCCGGCAACCTTTTCATGCGCGGCCAGCCCCAGCGCCTCGGCGCAGAAGCGCGGGTCGTGGCTGGGCCAGCCCGACAGCCAGTTGGCGCCCCAGCCCGCCGCCAGCGCGGCGTTCAGCAGGGCAAGGCAGACGGCGCCGGCGGAATAGACCTGCTCGATCTCGGGGATCTTGTCCGAGGGCTTGGGCGAGGACACGACCGCCACGGCGAGGCAGCTGTTGGCGTATTCCCCCTGGGTTTTCTCGATCTTGTCCTGCGGCTGGCCAAGGCGGGCGCCGTGGTCCGGAATCGTCTGCGCCAGCCGCGCCATCGCAGGCTGCTCCAGCACCACGAAGCGCCAAGGCTCCAGCTTGCCGTGGTCCGGGGTGCGGGCGGCGGCGGTCAGCAGGGTGCGCAGGGTGTCGCGGTCCGGGCCGGGGCCGCAGAGCGTCTTGGCGGGGCGCGAGCGGCGGGTCAGCAGAAAGTCCAGCGCGGCCGGGTTCTGTTCGGGCATGGGAGGCTCCGTTAAAGGGGAAAGTGCTCAGCGCAGGGAAAAGTAATCGACCAAATCTGTCAAGTAATCGCTCAGCGCCTGCCGCATCCGCGCGTTGGGCTGGCGGATCGCCAGCGTCTCGGCCAGCGGGTCGGGGGCGCGAATGGCGCTGCCGCTCAACTCCTCCAGCACCGCGTGACCGCAGAACGGCACGTGCGCCTCGGAATAGCCGCCCTCGTGCACCAGCAGCAGCCGGCCACCGCACAGATCCTCGGCCGCCGCCATCATCTGCGCGGTCATCTGCCGGAAGGTGTCCGAGGTGCACATCATCCGGCCCAGCGGGTCGAAGGCCGAGGCGTCGAAGCCGCAGGCGACGATGATCACGTCGGGGCGGAAGCGGCGCAGCGCGGGCAGCACCAGCCGCTCCATCGCCTCAAGATAGGTGTCGTGCCCGGCGCCGGGGGGCAGGGGGATGTTCATGTTGGTGCCGGCGGCCTCGCCTTCGCCGGTCACCTCCACCTCGCCGGTGTCCAGCGGGTAGTTGTGTTCCTGGTGGATCGAGACGGTCAGCGTTTCGGGATCGTCGAGAAAGATCGCCTCTGTCCCGTTGCCGTGGTGCACGTCCCAGTCCACCACCGCCACCCGCCGGGCCAGCCCGGCGGCGCGGGCGGCGCGGATTGCAACGGGAATGTTGGCCAGCAGGCAGAAGCCGTTGGGCCAGTCGGGCAGGCAATGGTGCCCCGGCGGGCGCGACAGGGCGTAGGCGTTGCGGGCGCGGCCTTCCAGCACGTGCAGCAGCGCCCCGCGCGCCAGCCCGGCCGAAAGCGCGGCGATCTCGTAGCCGCCGCGGCCGAAGGGGGTGCGCAGCCCGATCTCGCCGCCGCCGGCGTCGGAGACCTGCTTGAACCGGTCGAGGAAGGCTGGCGGATGCACCCGCTCCAGCTCCTCCCGGGTGGCGGGTTCGGCGCCGCGGGTGTCCAGCTCTCCCCAGAGGCCCGTCACCTCCAGCAGGTTCTTCAGCCGCCGCTTGGTCTCGGGGCTTTCCGGCAGCCCGCCCGCCGCCAGCGGTTGCACCAGCCCGCCGACGGGGAAGGTCAGCGCGTAGTTGCCGCCGGAATGCCAGAAGCAGCGTTCGTCCCAGAAGAAGGCGGTGCGGGTCATCTGGCCTCCGTTTCCGCCCTAGAAGGGCAGTCCCACGTAGTTCTCCGCCAGCGCGGTCTGCGCCGCCTCGGAGCTTTCGAGGAAGGCCAGTTCGGTCTCCTGCATCCGCCGCTCGAAGGCCGACTGGTCGGGGAAGCGGTGCATCATCGTGGTGAACCACCAGGAGAAACGCGTGGCCTTCCACACCCGGTCGGTGGCGGTCTGCGCGTAGGTCTCCACCCCGGTATCGTCCTTGTCGAGGTAGTGCGCGCAGAGCGCCCGGTAGAGATAGCGCACGTCCGAGGCGGCAAGGTTCAGCCCCTTGGCCCCGGTCGGCGGCACGATATGCGCGGCATCGCCCACCAGGAACAGCCGGCCCCAGCGCATGGGTTCGGCCACGAAGGACCGCAGCGGTGCGATAGACTTTTCCACCGAGGCGCCGGTGACGAGGCGGGCGGCCATCTCCTCGGGGATGCGCAGGCGGAACTCTTCCCAGAAGCGGTCGTCGGTCCAGTTCGCCACGTCCTCGCCCGCCGGCACCTGCACGTAGTAGCGGCTGAGGTTCTCGTTGCGCAGAGAGGCGAGGGCGAAGCCGCGCTGGTGCGAGGCATAGAGGATCTCGTGGGTCACGGGGGGCGTCTCGGACAGGATGCCGAGCCAGCCGAAGGGATAGACCCGCTCGAACTCCTTCAGCACGCCCTCGGGGATCGAGCGGCGGCTGACCCCGTGAAAGCCGTCGCAGCCGGCGATCCAGTCGCAGTCGATCCGGTGCTCGGTGCCGTCCTTCACGTAGGTGACGAAGGGGGCGCCGCTTTCCAGGCCGTGCGGTTCGACGCCTTCTGCCTCGGTGATGACATTGCCGCCCATGCGGTCGCGGGCGTCGTAGAGATCCTGGGTGATCTCGGTCTGGCCCCAGACCATCATCGCCTTGCCGGTCAGCGCCTGTACGTCGATGCGGAAGGCGCGGTTGTCGCTGGACAGGACGATGCCGTCATCGACGATGCCCAGCCGGTCCATCCGCTCGCCCACCTCGGCCTCGCGCAGCAGGTCGACCGTGCCGCTCTCCAGCACCCCCGCACGGATCCGCGACAGCACGTAGTCGCGGCTGCGCCGTTCCAGCACCACGGTGTCGATGCCCTTGAGGTGAAGAAGTTGCGACAGCAACAGGCCCGAGGGGCCGCCGCCGATGATACAGACCTGTGTGCGCATCGGATACCTTCATTGTTCGTCGCGCGGGACACTGCCTTGAACAGCGGGGATTGTCGATATGTGTACGGGTTTTACGGGGGACTGGTGTTGCGCGGTGGCGGGGTGAACCCCGCCTACGTCCGCTCGAACGAGGCGATGATGCGCCCCGGACAAGCCGAAGGCGCGGGGCGAGCGCCTGCCCGTCCCGGCGGGCTGGCGCTTTGGGGGCCGCAGGGCACCGCTCATTCTGCGCGCGGGTTTGGCTGGGATAAAGTGCTCATGGCATAGGTTGTTAGCGCCACCCCACGGGCAGGCTGGTGTTGTGCGGTGGCGGGGTGAACCCCGCCCTACGCCCGCTCGAACGAAGCACTGACCAGCCCCCGAACAAGCCGAAGGCGCGGGGGCGAGCGCCTGCCCGTCCCGGCGGGCTGGCGCTGTGGGGGCCGCAGAGCAACGCTCATTCTGCGCACGGACTTGGCTGGTATTAATCGCCTACCTCCGAGGAAGGCGGCGCCACCCCACTGGCAGGCTGGTGTTGCGCAATGGTGGGCGAACCCCGCCCTACGGCCCCCCGTCACCCGTCGCTACATCAGCCCCGGCAGCCAGAGCACCAGCCCCGGCAGGAAGATGATCGCCGCCACCCGCAGGATGTCGCTGACCAGGAAGGGCAGGACCCCGACGAAGGCATCCTGCACCCGCGTCTCGGGGTCCGAGGCGGCGATGATGAAGACGTTCAGCCCGATGGGCGGGGTGATCAGCCCCATCTCCACCACGATCAGCGCCAGCACCCCGAACCAGATCGCCGCCGCCTCCTGGCTCATGCCCAAGTCGAGCGACAGCACCAGCGGCAGGAAGACCGGCACCGTCAAAAGGATCATAGAGATGGAATCCATCACGCAGCCCAGCGCCAGGTAGATCGCCAGCATCCCGAACAGCAGCAGGATCGGCGACAGCTGGTATTCCGCCAGCGTCCGCGCCAGCGTCTGCGGCAGGCCGTTCATCGCGAGAAAGCTGTTGTAGACCTCGGCCGCCACAAGGATCAGCATGATCAGCCCGGTGGTCTTGCCGGTCTCGAGGATCGAGGCGGTGATGTTCTCGAGGCTGGCCTGACGCTTCACGGCCATGATGAACAGCGTCGCCACCACCCCCACCGAGGCGCCCTCGGTCGGGGTGAAGAAGCCGCCGTAGATGCCGCCCACCACCACCAGGAACAGCGCCAGCACCACCCAGATCGACCAGAGCGACCGCATCCGCGCCCCCCAGCCGGCCCGCGGCCCGGCGGGGCCGAGGCGCGGGTTCAGTAAGGTGACCACGCCGATCACCGCGATGTAGAGCGCGATGGCCAGTAGGCCGGGCAGCAGCGCCGCCATGAACAGCTTGCCGATGCTCTGCTCGGCAATCACCGCGTAGATCACCAGGATGATCGAGGGCGGGATCAGGATGCCCAGCGTCCCGCCCGCCGCCAGCGCGCCCCCCGACAGCGTGGGCGCGTAGCCCGAGGCGCGCATCTCCGGCAGGGCGATCCGGCTCATGGTGGCGCCGGTGGCCAGCGAGGACCCGCAGATCGCCCCGAAGGCGCCGCAGGCGACGATGGTTGCCATGGCGAGGCCGCCGCGGATGTGCCCGACCCAGTAGCGCGCGAACTCGAACAGCGAGGCGCTGAGCCCGGCGCGGGTGGCGAAGTGGCCCATCAGGATGAACAGCGGGATCACCGACAGCGTGTAGTTCGAGGTCTTGCCGACCACCGAGGATTTCACGAATTGGCTGAGGGCGTGGAAGGAATTGTACTCGACGTAGCCGATGCCCCCCACCAGCGCCATCGCCAGCGCGATCGGAAAGCGCAGCACGATCAGGCCGAACATGGCGCCGAACATCATCAGCCCGTAGGCCAGGTCGCTCATCGCAGCACCCGGTGGGCCGAGCGCAGCATCACCGCCACGGAAACCACCACCAGCAGCCCCAGCCAGGCGGCGGCGGGGCCGTAGAACACCCATTCCGGCATGTTCAGCACGAAGCTGCGGTTCAGGCTATGCAGCGACTCCACGAAGCCGGCCGAGACCCGCCAGAAGGCGAAGGCCGCGATGGCGAGGAACCCGATGTCGGCCACCAGTTCCAGCAGCGCCCGCAGGCGCGGGCGCAGGCGCTGGGTGAAGAACTCCGCCACCACGTTGCCCCGGGTGACATGGGTGTAGGGAAAGAACGACAGGACGGCGATGCCGGTGAACAGCTCGACCAGTTCGAAGATGCCGAAGATCGGGCGGCCCGCGAACAGCCGGGTCAGGACGCTGACGCAGGTCATCAGCGCCATGCCCAGCAGCACCAGCCCGCCGGCCACCGCGCAGGCGCGCGCGATGGTCTCTACGGTGCGGAAGGCAGCACCGGGCGGGGCCGGCGCTGGGCCGGCCCCGTTATTCGCGTCGTCCAGTCTCATGACGGTGTCAGGCCGCGTTCTCTTCGATCAGCGCCCGCGCCTCGTCGTACAGCGCCTGGCCGTCCAGCCCGCGCTCGTTCACCGAGGCGATCCATGCGTCGATGACCGGCTGGCAGGCCTCGCGGAAGCGATCGCGCTCTGCCTCAGAAACCTCGATGATCTCGTTGCCGGCGGCCTCGGCCAGCTCGCGGCCCTGGGCCTCGTCGCCGTCCCAGAGCTCACCCAGCTCGCGCACGAACTCCATGCCCGAGGCCTCGTCGATGGCGCCCTGCAGCTCGGCCGGCAGCGCGTCCCAGCGGCCCTTGTTCATCACCAGCCCGAAGACCGAGGCGTAGAAGTCCAGCACCGTGTGGTAGTCGGTCACCTCGTGCAGGCGGATCGGCCGGGTGATGGTCCAGGGCAGGGCGGCGCCGTCCACGACACCGCGGGAAATCGCCTCGGTGACCGCGGGCACCGGCATGCCCACCGGCACCGCGCCCATCGCCTCGATCGCCGCGGTAATCGGACGCGAGGGGCCGCGCAGCTGCAAGCCCTTCATGTCCTCCAGCGTCCGTACCGCAGTGCCCTTGGTGTGCAGCTGGCCCGGCGCGTGGGAATGGAACAGGATCGGGTGGGTGTCGGCGTATTCCTCGGCGAAGTGGCGCTTGGCGAACTCCTGGATCGCGGGCGCCGTGGCGGCGGCGGACTTCGCCACGAAGGGCAGCTCGAACACCTCGGTCAGGGTAAAGCGATTGGCGGTGTAGCCCGGCAGGGTCCAGATCATGTCGACGATGCCGTCCTTGGCCTGCCCGTAGAGGTCGCCGGGCTTGCCGCCCAGCTGCATCGCCGGGAAAACCTCGATCGCCAGGGCGCCGTCGGTGGCCTCGGCCAGCCGTTCCGCCCAGGGCTGCAGGAACTTGGTATGGGCGATCGACAGGGGAGAGTTGAAGTGGTGCAGGCGCAGCTTGACCTCCTGCGCCCGCAGGACGGCGGGGGCGGCGAGAACGCCGGCAGCGGCGGCGGCGGAGCCCAGGAGCGTCCGGCGGGTGAGCGTGGTCTGCGACATGTTTCCTCCCTGATGTCTGTCTGCCCGCATCCCGTGCCAGGCGGCGCGCAGGCGGTCCGATCTGCCGCAAGGTGACACAAAGCCGGAAGGCTTGTCACGAAATTAATTCGCATAGCGATCTTTGTTCGTTATACGAACGTGGAGGGATCTGTACGAGGGAGCACCGGTATGACCGAGACACCGCCAAAGGGCAAAGCCCGCGCGCCGGAGGCCATGGGGGGGCTGGCCAAGGGGCTGGCCGTGATCGAGGCCTTCGCCGCGGAACGGCGCGAACTGACAGTGGCTCGCGCCGCCAGCCACGCCGGCCTGTCGCGCGCCAGCGCTCGGCGCTGCCTGCTGACGCTGGCGGATCTCGGTTACGTGCGGCAGGCGGGATCGGCCTATGTTCCGACGCCGCGGATGCTGCGGCTGGGGGATGCCTTCTTTGGCACCACCAGCCTGCCGCAGCTGGCGCAGCCGCACCTCGACGAGACCCGCGACGAGCTGAGCGAGTCGATCTCGCTGGCGGTGCTGGAGGGGGATCATTCCGTGTTCGTCGCCCGCGCCGAGGTCTCGCGCCCGGTGACCGGCTTCGTCCGGCTGGGCGCCAAGCTGCCGGCCTTCGCCTCGGCCACCGGGCGGGTGATGCTGGCGGACCGCACAGATGAGGAGGTCCGCGCCTACCTCGGCCGCGTGCCGCTGGAGCCCTTGTCGCCCAAGACCCTGACGGAGCCGGAGCGCATCATGGAAAGCATTGCCGCCGTGCGCCGCGACGGGCACGCGATCATCTGCGAGGAGCTGGAGCTGGGGATGCTGGCCATCGCGGTGCCGGTGCGCGACGCCGAGGGACGCACTGTCGCGGCGCTGAGCATCTCGGCCTCCATCGCGCGGATCGGGCCGGAGCAGGCGAAGGGAGAGTTCCTGCCGATCATGCAGCGCCGGGCGGAGGCGCTGTCGCGGATGCTGTAGGGCGGGGATCACCCCGCCAAGGCGCAACGTGAGCCTGCCCGTGGGGTGGCGCCACCTCCCTCCGGCATGGGCGCTTTATCCACGCCATATCCGCGCGCAGAATGAGCCTTGCACGAGGATGACACAGCGCCAGCCCGCCGGGACGGGCAGGCGCTCGCCCCCGCGCCTTCGGCTTGTCCGGGGGCTGTCAGCGCTTCGTTCGAGCGGACGTAGGGCGGGGTTTACCCCGCCACCGCGCAACACCACCCCGCCGGAACGGGCAGGCGCTCGCCCCGCGTCTTCGGCTTGTTCGGGGCTGCATCAGCGCGTCGCTCGCAAGAAGCGGTAGGGCGGGGTTCACCCCGCCACCACGCAACACCAGCCACCCCGCAAGCGCGCACACCCCCCAATCACACCGCCCCGCCTTGACACTCCCGCCGCTCCCCAACTACCGTGACCGTATAGCGATCATTGTTCGCTATACGAACACCGTGGAGGACGCGATGAAGGATGCCGCCGGCGACGACAGCCTGCTCGACTGGGAGGGCGGGGTGCACCGTGTGCCCTACCGTGTCTTCACCGACCCCGCGATCCTCGCCGCCGAGCAGGAGCGGCTGTTCCGCGGCAACAGCTGGAACTACCTCTGCCTCGAGGCCGAGATCCCCGAGCCGGGCGACTACGTCGCCACCTTCGTCGGCACCACGCCGGTGATCGTCACCCGCGACCACGACGGACAGGTCTACGCCTTCGAGAACCGCTGCGCCCACCGCGGCGCGCTGCTGGCGCTGGATGACCGCGGCCACGTGCGCGACTTCACCTGCGTCTACCACGCCTGGCGCCACAGCCTGCAGGGCGACCTTGTTGGCGTGGCCTTCGAGGACGGGCTGAACGGCTCCGGCGGCATGGCGGAAGGCTTCTGCAAAAGCGACCACGGCCCCCGCAAGCTGCGGGTGGCGGAGCTTTACGGGCTGGTCTTCGGCAGCTTCGATCCTGACATCGACGACATCGAGGAGATGCTGGGCCCCGACATCACCGCGCGGGTGAAACGGGTGCTGGACGGGCGCAAGCCGGTGGTGCTGGGCCGCTTCCGGCAGATCCTGCCGAACAACTGGAAGCTCTACGTCGAGAACACCAAGGACAGCTACCACGCCAGCATCCTGCACCTGTTCTTCACCACCTTCGAACTGAACAAGCTGTCGATGAAGGGCGGGCTGATGATCTCGGACGACGGCGGCAGCCACGTCAGCTGGTCGGCGGTGGACCGCGCGGCGGAGGCCTCGAAAAGCTATCAGCAAGAGCAGCTGCGCTCGCAGAGCGATTACCAGCTGGCGGACATGTCGCTGCTGGAGAACTTCAAGGAATTCGACGACGACATCACCCTGCAGATCCTGTCGGCCTTCCCGAACTTCGTGCTGCAGCAGATCCAGAACTGCCTGGCCACCCGTCAGATCCTGCCCAAGGGCACCGACAAGACGGAACTCGTCTGGACCTACTTCGGCTTCGAGGACGACACGCCCGAGCAGCGGCGCACCCGGCTGAAGCAGTCGAACCTGGTGGGCCCCGCCGGCTACGTCTCGATGGAGGACGGCTGCATCGGCGGCTTCGTCCAGCGCGGCATCGCCGGGGCGGACGACAAGCAGGCACTGCTGGAGATGGGCGGGCGCGACTTCGCCACCGGGGGCAACCGGATCTCCGAAGGCTCGATCCGCGGCTTCTGGCACGCCTACCGCGAAAGGATGCAGGGATGAGCGAAGACGCCGTTTCCACCGACCTGCTGGCCGAGATCTCGCAGCTGCAGGTCCGCTATGCCCGCTGCATCGACGCCGACGCGCTGGAGGACTGGCCGGAGTTCTTCACCCACGACGGATTCTACAAGGTCACCTCGGCCGAGAACCACCGCGCGGGGCTGGAGGCGGGGCTGATCTGGCTGGACGGCAAGGGCATGATCCGCGACCGCGTCACCGCCCTGCGCGACGCCAACATCTACGAACGCCACAGCTACCGCCACGTGCTGTCCCAGCCCTTCGTCACCGGCGAGGAGGACGGCGAGGTGCTGGTGGAGACCTCGTTTTTGGTGGTGCGGATCATGCGCGACGGGCAGACCGACCTGTTCGCCAGCGGCAGCTACCACGACCGGCTGCGGCGCGACGGCTGCGGCTGGCGGCTGGCCCGGCGCGAGGTGATCTGCGACAGCAGCCACATCGACACCTTGCTGGGCCTGCCGCTCTGACCATGGCGGCGCGGGTGATCCTGACCATGGGCGATCCGAACGGCATCGGCCCCGAGATCGCGCTGAAGGCCGCCGAGGCGCTGCGCCGCGAGGGGCGGGTGGAGCCCGTGGTGGTGGGCGACGCGCATCTCGCCGAGGGCGCGGGCTACGGCGGGCGGCTGGTGGACTGCGGGTTGCTGGCCCCCGCCGACGCCGCGCCGGGCCGGCCCACCCCCGCCTCGGGCCGCGCCTGCGTCGGCTACCTCGAACGGGCGCTGGAGCTTTGCGCGGCGGAGGATGCCGCCGGCATCGTCGGCGCCCCGCATTCCGAGACCGCGATCAACGCCTCCGGCCGCCGCTTCTCCGGCTATCCGAACCTGCTGGCGGAACTGCAGGGCAGCGGGCCCGATAGCGTCTTCCTGATGCTGGTGGGCGGCGGGCTGCGGGTGGCGCATGTCACGCTGCACGAGCCGATCCTGACCGCGCTGAACCGCGTGTCCCCAAACCTTGTCGCCCGCGCTGTCCGCGTCACCGACGCGGGGCTGCGGCGGCTGGGCATCGCGGCGCCCCGGATCGGCGTGATGGGCTTCAACCCCCACGCGGGCGAGGGCGGGCTGTTCGGCGACGAGGACGCGCGCCTGATCGCCCCCGCCATCGCGATGCTGCACGCCGAGGGGCTGGACGTGCACGGGCCCGAGGGTGCCGACACCCTGCTGCAGCGGGAGGGCTACGACGCCTTCGTCGCGATCTACCACGACCAGGGGCACATCCCGGTAAAGCTGGCGGGCGGCAAGGCGGTCTCTGCCCTGTCGCTGGGGGCCGGGGTGCTGTTCTCCTCGGTCGGCCACGGCGCGGCCTTCGACATCGCGGGACAGGGGGTCGCCTCGCCCGAGGGAATGCTGCGCGCGGCGCGGCTGGTGGGGGGCGTCGATGGCCTATAGCGTGACGATCGAGGATACCCCGCACAGCTTCGAGGTGGAGCCGGGCGAAACCCTTCTGGACGCGGCAGAGCGCCAGGGGCTGGCGCTGCCCTACTCCTGCCGCAAGGGGGTCTGCGACACCTGCGCGGGGCGCATCGTGTCGGGCGACGCGGGGGTGCGCGGCACCGACATCACCGGGCCGGCCGAGGACGTGCTGCTGTGCCAGGCCAAGGCGCAGTCGGACCTGTGCATCGCCCCCGCCTCGGTCTCGGTGGTCGACCCGGTTCGCCGCCGCACGCTGGAGGCCCGGATCCGCCGCAAGCGGCAGGTGGCGCCCGACGTGGTGCAGCTGTCGCTGCGCTACGACATCGGCACGCGGGTGCCCTTCGCCCCCGGCCAGTACCTGCGCGTGACCTTCGGCGAGGGCGAGACGCGCAACTTCTCCCTCGCCAACGCCCCCCGCCGCAATGACGGCTGCGAGCTGCATATCCGGGTGATCCCCGGCGGCAGGTTCTCTGACGGCGAGCTGTCGCGGCTGGAGCCCGGCGACCGGCTGACGGTGGAGCTGCCTTTCGGCACCTTCGGCGTCGATCTGAACTCGGACGTGCCCGCGATCCTGCTGGCAGGCTCCACCGGCTACGCGCCGCTGAAATCGGTGCTGGAGGCGCAGATCGAGGGGCACACGCGGCGGCCGATGCACCTGTACTGGGGCGCGCGGGAGGCCGGGGGGCTTTACGCGCTGGACCAGCTGCGCGGCTGGGAGGCCGCGCATGACTGGCTGACCGTGACGCCCGTAGTTTCCGACCCCGGCCCGGACTGGACCGGCCGCCGCGGCCTGGTGCACGAGGCGGTGCTGGAGGATCACCCCTCGCTCGCCGGTCACGAGGTCTACGCCTGCGGCGCCCCCGGGCTGATCGAGGCGGCGGAACGGGACTTCACCGCGCGCGGCGGGCTGCCGCCGGACGCGCTGCACATCGACGCCTTCGTTTCCACCCAATGACCGGAGAGATTACCGTGCCCGAGATCCAGAACATCGCCGTGGTGGGCGGCGGCATCGGCGGGCTTTACGCCGCGAACGCGCTGCTGGCGCAGGGCTTTGCCGTCACCGTCTACGAGCAGGCCCCGCAACTGGGCGAGATCGGCGCCGGGGTCTTCATGACGCCCAACAGCGTGCGGCAGATGCAGCGGATCGGGCTGGGGGACGCGGTGCACCGGCGCGGCGCGCTGGTGGGGGGCAACTCCGCCTACTACCGCGCCGACGGCAGCCGCATCGCCGGGGTTCAGACCACCGACTCGTCGGGCTGGAACGCCACCTACGGGATGCACCGGGCCGACCTGGTGGACATGCTGGCGCGCAACCTGCCGGAGGGGGTGGTGCGCACCGGCCACCGCTGTGCCGGGTTCGAGCAGACGGCGGACCGGGCGAAGCTGCGGTTCGAGAACGGCGAAAGCGCCGGGGCGGACCTGGTGATCGCCGCCGACGGCATCCACTCGGTCCTGCAACCCCACGTGGTGCCGCCCTCGACGCCGGTCTTCTCTGGCTCCATCGCCTATCGTGGCACCATCCCTCACGCCCGCGCGCCGCATTGGCCCACCGATGCCTGGGAGATGTGGCTGGGCGACCGCAAGCACTTCCTGGTCTTCCCCCTGCGCGCGGGCGAGATCATCAACTTCGTCGGCTTCGTGCCCGCCGAGGGCGAGATGCGCGAAAGCTGGTCGGCGCCGGGCGACCCGGACCAGCTGCGGGCCGAGTTCGCGGGCTGGAACGATCGCCTGACCGGGCTGCTGGCGCAGGTGGACCAGACCTTCCGCTGGGGCCTTTATGACCGCGAGCCGCTGGCGCGCTGGCACGAGGGCCGGCTGGTGCTGCTGGGGGATGCCGCGCACCCGATGCTGCCGCACCTGGGGCAGGGGGCGAACCAGTCGATCGAGGACGGCGCGGCGCTGGCGCGGATCCTGCGGGACCGGGCGGGCGACCTGCCGGGGGCGCTGGCGGCCTACCAGGCGCTGCGGCTGGAACGGGTGGCCGAGGTGCAGCGCAACGCGCGCAAGAACGGGATGCGCTACGATTCCCACTACCAGGACCTGGCCCAGCGGGACGCGGAGCTGGCGGCGCATTACGAGTTTCGGAAGTCGATTTACGATTACGACGTGCTGACCCACGTCTGAGGTCAGATTACCTCGGCCTGCCGGGTGGCGCCCACCGCTTCGGCCACCAGCGTCATTTCCACTGACAGGCCCTTTTCCGAATGGGTCCGCAGGAAGCCGCCATGCTTCTGCACCGCGTTGCGGATCATCACCCAGCCGAGGGAGTCCGAGCGTTCCGGCCGGTCGACCTCGGGGGGCAGGCCGACGCCGTCGTCGGCCACGGTGATCAGCAGGTGCGTGTCGTCCAGCGCCACGTTGACCTCGATCAGGCCCCGGTCGCGGCCCACGAAGGCGTGCTTCAGGGCGTTGGTGATCAGTTCGCCCACCGCCAGCGCGATGTCGGTGATGGCGCGGCCGTCAAGGATCACGTCGGCGCCGCGCACCGCGACCCCCACCTCGCGGTTGGAGACGCCGAAGGCAGTGCGGTACTGCTGCGCCACCACCTCGAGAAGCGGGGTCAGGGGCACCCGGTCGCTGGCGCCGGAGTGCTGCAGCCGGTCGTGCACCAGCACGATGGCGCGCATCTGCATCTCGAGGTCGCGCAGCACCTGCTTGGTCTCCTCGGACTTCGCCGACTTGCGCGACAGCCGCATCAGCGCGGTGACCAGCGACAGGTTGTTCTTCACCCGGTGGTGCAGCTCGGCCATCAGCAGGTCGCGCTCTGCCAGCACGTCCACCAGGTCGCGGTTCTGCTGCACCAGCATTTCGGCGGGGTCCGAGTGCTTCAGCCGTTCCAGCGTGGCCAGCACCTCGGCCGCGCGCTTGTCAAAATCGGCGGGGGCGATGGGGGTGGAGAAGCTGGCGGCGACGTGGGTGCCCTCGCTGCCGGTCTGCACGTCGAGATCCTCGGCCAGCCGGGCAAGACCGCGCAGCCCCAGCCCCATGCCCGACCCGACACCGGCCAGCCGGCCGCTCAGGTGCCCCTCGACATCGGTGATGCCGGGGCCCTGGTCGGTGGCATCGGCGATCAGCACCACCTTGTCGCCCCGACGCATCAGCGAAAGCCGCAGCTTGCCGCCGCCGCCGTGCTGCAGCACGTTGCGCCCCATCTCCAGCAGCGCGGTGACGACGCGGGTGACGTGGAAGCGCTGGATGCCGCAGGCCTCTGCGGCGGCCTGACCCAGCTCGCGCAGACGCGGGATGTCCTTGTCGGTCTCGATCTTCAGGTTCGCGAGTTGCATCAGCGCACTTCCTCGCGCGGCACCGGCCGCGCCACCAACACCCCCGCGTCGTCGGTGCCACGGATTTGCGACTGCATCAACATCGCAGCGACCATGGCGGGGCTCTGACGCGCCATTCCGGGGAAATCGGTGGCCGAGCGCAGGGTGGCCAGCCCGTCGGTGTGCAGGATCAGCGTGTCGCCGGGACGGATCGAGGCCTCCTCGACCGGGGGCATGCGCACCGCGCCGCCCAGCCGGCCCTCGCGGCTGATCATCCGCTTGACCTCGCCGGCGCCGGAGACCAGCAGCGCCGAGATATTGCCGATCCCCGCCAGCGAAAGCCGCCCGTCCGCCGCCTCCAGCCGCGCCACGCAGCCGACCGAGCCGCGGGTGCCCGCCAACTCGTTCGAGACCTGGGCGATCAGCCGGGCGGGGCTCGGGTCCTCCAGCCGGTCGAAGGCCTCCACCGCCTCGGCGGCCGCCACCTCGGCGTTGGCGCCGTGGCCCAGCCCGTCCACCAGCAGCAGTTCCACCACGCCCTTGCGGTTACGCGCGGTCCAGCCGTCGCCGCAGGCCTCCTGCTTGGGGTAGTTGGCAAGGAAGGCCCCCACCTCGACGCCGCCGATGCTGCGGGTGCCGCGGCCCATCTCGCACAGCAGCAGCGTGCCCTTGCCGGGGGTCGAGGTGATCTCGAACCGGTCCGACAGCCGCCGCATGGCCCCCAGCCCGGTGCCGGAGCTGGAGCCGGTGGAAAAGCCGTCCTGCTGCGCCTCGTCCAGGTCGGGGATGCCGGGGCCCTTGTCCATCGCCGCCAGCGCCAGCCAGGGGCTGCCGTCCACCGGCTGCTGCTGCAGCAGCACCTGCCCGCCGCCGGCGTGGCGCAGCAGGTTGGTGGCGGCCTCGGTGGCGACGATCGAGACACGCTCGATCCGCTCCTCGTCCATGCCGCATTGCTCTGCCAGCCGGCGTGCCAGGCGGCGGCATTCGGCGATGCCGCTGGGTTCGGTGATGTCGAGGGAATGCTTCATATATGCGTGGTCATCTCGATGATCGTGCCGCCGTCAGGGCGGGCCTCGATGCGGAAACGGTCGACCAGCCGGCGCGCCCCGCCGAGGCCCTTGCCGAGGCTGCCGGCGGTGCTGTAGCCGTCCGACATCGCCTGTTCGACATCCGGGATGCCGGGGCCGCTGTCGGTACAACGCACCCGGATCCCGCGGGGCGTGTCCAGCACGGTGATCTCCAGCACCCCGCCCAGCCCGTGCACCAGCGCGTTGCGGGCGATCTCGGAGACGGCGGTGACGAAGCGCACCTTGGCCAGTGTCTTCGCCCCCAGCTGGTCCAGCACGTTCGACACCGCGATGCGCGCGGCGGCGATGTCGCGTTCCTTTTCCAGCGGCACCGTCGCGGCGAGCCCCGGCTGGGGCGGCTTCATGCCAGGCCTTTCGCCTTGAGCGCGCGGAGCGCGTGCGACAGGCTGAGCGCGGTCTTGCTGCCCTTGAAGTCCATCCCCAGCTCGACCAGCGTCATCGCCACCGCCGGCTGCATGCCGACGGTGTAGGTCTCGGCGCCCAGCAGGTGGCCGATGGCCGAAAGCTGCGCCAGGATGCGGCCGACGAAGGTGTCGACGATCTCCAGCGCCGCGATGTCGATGACGATGCCGCGGGCGCGCTCGGACACGATGCGCTCGGACAGTTCCTCCTGCAGGCCTATGATGTCGGTATCGGTGATGTTGTCGCGGATCGCGATCAACAGCACGTTCTCAACCATGTAGACCGACGCCGCCTCAGACACGGGAGTCTTCCGACCGGCGGATCTGGAAGCCGACCCGCAGGAAGGCGTCGGCCAAGGCCGCGCGGATGCTGGGGCGGGTGGTGACCTCGCCCACGTCGACGCCGAGTTCCACCATGGTCTGGGCGATCTTCGGGCTGATGCCGCTGATGATCGCCTCGGCCCCCATCAGCCGCACCGCGGCGGCGGTCCGCAGCAGGTGCTGGGCGACCTGGGTGTCCACCACCTTGACGCCGGTGATGTCGACGATCACCACCTCGGCCCGGTGCTCGACGATCGAGTTCAGCAGGTTCTCCATCACCTCCTGCGCGCGGGCGGAATCGAGGGTGCCGATCAGCGGGATCGTCAGGATCCGTTCCCAGAGCTGCACCACCGGGGTGGACAGTTCCATCATTTCCATGCGCTGGCGGTCGATGATCTGGTCACGCTCGGCCAGGAATTCCTCGTTGATGTGCATCGCGAAGGCGTCGACGATGCGCGACAGCTGGGTGATCTCCTCGACCAGCCGGTCGGGCTTGCCCGCCAGCCGCTCGCGCAGGCGCGCGTGAAGCGGCTGTTTCAGCGCGAGGATCATGGTGGCCATCTCGGTGGGAGAGACGCCGCGTTCCAGCCGCTCGCGCGCCACTTCCGACAGGATGTCGCGCAGGTTGGTCCAGCTGTCGTCGCTCAGGTCGACGGGGCGGTCCAGCTGGACCTTCCGGGCGCCGTCGATGAAGGCCTGCAGCAGTTCTCCCAGCTGGCGCTCGCTCTCGGCGTTCGAAAACAGGTCGGGGCGGCGGACGCCCTCGCGGCGCTGGGTCTTGAACCAGGCCTGCATGACCTCGTTGAACTCCTCTTCCAGGATCGCAAGTACCTCGGAGATTTTTGGAGCAGCCATTAAACTCTCTTTCGATGTGTTGCCGCCGGGGCAATTTGGACAAAACGCGCCGGACAGAAGGGTGCGCCTGCGGTCGCGGCGTCCGTCGCGTTGCTCTGGGCGCAGGAGCGCCACTTGCGCGCGAATCGATACAGGCAGAATTCCGCTTTTACCATGGCGCTCATGAAATCAGCCGAGTTCCGCCAGCACGCGCGCAAGGGCCGAATCCGAAAAGGGTTTTTCCAGCCGCGCGGTGATGTATTCCGCGCCGCCCTCGGGCATGTCGGCATAGCCGGTGGCCAGCACCACCGGCAGGTCGGGCCGCAGCGCGCGGATCTGGCGGGCCAGTTCGACCCCCGTCATGCGCGGCATCGCCTGGTCGGTGACCACGAGATCGATGTCCGGCCGCTGCGCCAGCGCCTCCAGCGCCTCGCGGCCGGAATGCACCTCGATCACCTCGTGGCCGAGGTCTTCCAGCAGGCCCGTGGTGCCCATGGCGACGAGGAAATCGTCGTCCACCGTCAGGATCACCCGCCGCAGCTTGCGCGGCCCGGTGCCGCCGGCGCGGGGGTCCTCGGCCGCCGGCACCGGCACGGCGGTATCGGAGGAAGCCACGGGCAGGTACAGCTTGGCGGTGGTGCCCTTGCCCGGCGCGCTTTCCAGCACGAAGGTGCCGCCCGACTGCTTGGCCAGCCCGTGCACCATGGACAGCCCGAGGCCGGTGCCCTTGCCGACGCCCTTGGTGGTAAAGAACGGCTCCATCGCCTGCGACAGGGTCTCTTCGTCCATCCCGGCGCCGGTGTCGTGCACCGAGATGCACAGGTAGCGCCCGGGGGCGAGGTCGGGGCAGTCGCGGGCCTCCATCGACTCGATGGTGAGGGTCAGCTCTCCCACCCCCTCCATGGCGTCGCGGCCGTTCACGGCGAGGTTCAGGATGGCCATCTCCAACTGGTTGGTGTCCACCATCGCCGGCGGCAGGTCCGGCGCGGTCTCTATGGCGATTTCCACCTGCGGGCCCAGCGCGCGCTGCAGCAGATCGCGCAGGCCGGGCACCACGGCGCCCACGTCCACCGCCTCGGCGCGCAGGTCCTGCTTGCGGGCGAAGGCCAGCATCCGCTGGGTCAGCCCGGCGCCCCGCTCGGTGGCGCTGATGGCGTTGTCGATGTAGCGGGTTACCGTCTGGTCGGTGTCGGGCAGGCGTCGGCGCAGCAGGTCCATGCTGGCGCGGATCGCCATCAGCAGGTTGTTGAAGTCATGCGCCACGCCGCCCGTCAGCTGCCCGATCATGTCCAGCTTCTGGCTTTGCCGCAGCGCCGCCTCGGCCCCGGCGAGGGCGGCGTCCTTGGCCCGGCGTTCGGTCACGTCGCGCCCGGAGGCGTAGAGCTTGCCCTCGTGCATGGAGGCGGTCCAGGCGAACCAGCGATAGCTGCCGTCCTTGTGCAGCACCCGGGCCTCGTAGGGCTCGATCAGCGGCGTCTCGGCGACGGAGCGGAAGACCTCCATGCTGGCTTCGAGATCCTCGGGCGGGAGAAAGTCGACGTTCGTCCGGCCGATCAGTTCCGCCTCGGACCAGCCCAGAAGGCGGGTCCAGGCGGCGTTCACCGCCACGAACTCGCCCGTGGGCGCGGCCACGGCCATCAGGTCCAGCGACTGGTGCCATGCCTGGTCGCGCTGGCGCGTCAGGTCGTCCTCGCGCCGGGCGCGGGCCGTCACCTCTTCATGGATGTCGGTACAGGATCCGTACCAGCGGGTGATCTTGCCGGCCTCGTCGCGCACCGCCTGCGCCCGGCCCAGCACCCAGCGGTACTCGCCGCTGCGGTGCCGCAGCCGGTACTCGATCTCGTAGGGCTTGCCGGTCGCCAGCGAATGCCGCCAGACCCGCCATGCCAGTTCCTGGTCGTCCTCGTGGAACATGCCGTTCCAGGCCTCGCCGTCGGTCGAGCCGCGCGGCACGCCGGTGTATTCGTACCAGCGGTCGTTGTAGTAGTCGTGGTAGCCGTCGGGCAGGGTGGACCAGATCATCTGGTCGACAGAGTTGGCGATGGCGTGGAACTTCGCCTCGCTCTCGCGCAGCTGCTGCTCGCGCAGCTGCAGCTCTTCCAGCCGCTCGCGGGCCTCGTGCTGGCGGGTGCGGGCGGTGAGGGCAGAGCGGACGGCGCGCAGCAGTTCCTCGCTGTGCAGCGGGCGCGACAGCAGCACCGCGTTGCCCAGCGCGTCGACCCGGGCGCGGGCCTGCGAGGATCGCCCGCCGGCCGCGCCGTTGGCCAGAACGATGAAGGGGGTGTCGGACCAGGCGGGCTGGTCGCGCAGCGCCGCCCTCACCGCCTCGAACCCATCGCCGGTCAGGGATTCCTCGGTGACCAGCGCGGCGCCGATCCCGCTGCGCAGCATCTCGGCGATCTCCGACAGGGATCCCGCCGGCGCCACCGCGATACCGTCGCCTTCCAGCAGCTGCGCCGCCACGGCAGAGTCGCGCCCGTAGGGGGTGAAGACCGCAACCGCGCCCGGATCCGGCGCCGGAGTGTCGTCGGATGTCACCAAGGCGTGGTCTCCGTCCCTCATTCGCTGCCGGTCATCAGGGCGCTCGCATCCCGGGTATAGCTTGGCACCCCGGAAAGGATACCCGAAAAGGATGTGATCGGCGGGCCGAAGTTGATCCCGGAGGAATCGATCGTGAACTCGCGGATGGAACGCTCGTGGTCGGTGGTGCGGGTCTTTATGACCGCCACCGACTTGCGCACCATCCCCTCCGCCTCGAAGAAGCGCAGCAGCATCACCGTGTCGGCGAGGTAGCTGATGTCCACGTCGCTGCGCAGCTCGCCCGTAACCCCGTGCTGGCCCAGCACCATGAGCGACACCACGCCCTGCTGCGACAGGTAGCTCAGCAGTTCGTGCATCTGCAGCAGCAGGAAGTTGTCCGAGGGCATGGCGTGCAGGTAGGCGTTAAGGCTGTCGATCACCACGAAGCCGCGGTCGTCCTGTTCCACCGCGGTCTGCACGTGGTGCGCGAATTCCCCCGGCGACAGCTCTGCCGGGTCGATCTGGCGCAGCTGCAGCTGGCCGTTGTCGATATAGGGCTGCAGGTCCATGTCCAGCGACTGGGACCGGGCCAGCAGCGTGGCAAGACGCTCGTCGAACAGGAACAGTGCCGCCCTGCCGCCCTGCTGCATGAAGCTCAGCATGCAGCGGACGGCGGTGGTGGTCTTGCCCACCCCGGCGGGCCCGTTCAGCAGCGTGTTGGTGCCCGGCGCCAGCCCGCCCCCCAGCAGCGCGTCGAGCCGCGACATCCCGGTGGAGACGAGATCATGCTCGAACTCGCGGTGGTGCGAGGCGGCGATCAGGCGGGGGTAGACGGCGATGCCGCCCGTGAGGATCGAGATGTCGTGATACCCGCCCCGGTACTTCAGCCCGCGCATCTTGACGATCCGCAGGCGCCGTCGTTCCGCGCCGAAGTCGTTCGACAGCTGCTCCAGCGCGATGACGCCGTGGGCGATGGAATGCAGCTGCAGGTCGCCCGGCTCTGACGAACAATCGTCCAGCACCAGCACGCAGCAGTTGCGGCGGGCAAAGAAGTGCTTCAGCGCCAGGATCTGCCGGCGGTAGCGCAGCGGGTTCTGCGCCAGCAGCCGCAGGTCCGACAGGCTGTCCAGCACCACCCGGTCCGGGTTCACCTTCTCGACCTGCGCCATCACACCGCGCACGGTCTCGCCCAGTTCGACATCGCTGGGATGCAGCAGAGATTGTTCCTGGTCGGGCGCGAAATCCGCCTCGGCGATCACCTCGTGCAGGTGGATGTCGTCCAGCGACCAGTGGTGCGAACGCGCGACGGACTGCAGCTCGTCCACCGTCTCGGACAGGGTGATGTAAAGCGATTTCTCGCCCGCGTCGCGCCCCTCCAGCAGGAACTTCATCGCCAGCGTGGTCTTGCCGGAGCCGGGCGTGCCCTCGACCAGGTACAGCCGTCCGCCCGGAAGGCCACCTCCGAGAATGAAGTCCAGCCCTCCGGTGCCGGTCCGGCACCTGTGGTCGTCGTGGGTCGTCTTCGGGGCGTTCACGCATTCCTCCTGGTCTGGAACGTGTCTGGGGCGTTTGCCGGTATCGGCGCCACGGGGCGCAAAATTCAATTCACCGCGCGGGTCACCGCGCGGGCGCGGGCGCGGAACCGCCACGATGTGGGCGACATCTGGGGCGCGTGACGGTCGCGTCAAGTCCGTTCGCCCGCCGTCCCGCGTTGTGCCGCCCCACTGGCAATTCGCCCCCCGCGCCTCCATCTTGGGGCGAAAGGGACACCAGGATGGAGCAGCCCATGCCCTACGACAGATCAGACGACGCCATCGCCCGGCTGACGCCGGAGCAGTTCCGCGTCACCCAGCAGAACGGGACGGAGCGTCCCGGCACCGGCGAATACCTCGACAACAAGGAGCCGGGGATTTACGTCGACCTCGTCTCGGGAGAGCCGCTCTTTGCCTCGTCGGACAAGTATGAAAGCGGCTGCGGCTGGCCCTCGTTCACCAAGCCGATCGAACCGGCGCACGTGAACGAGCTGCGCGACGACAGCCTCGGGATGGTCCGCACCGAAGTGCGTTCCACCCACGGCGACAGCCACCTCGGCCATGTCTTCCCGGACGGGCCACGGGACCGGGGCGGGCTTCGCTACTGCATCAATTCCGCCAGCCTGCGCTTCGTGCACCGCGACGACATGGAGGCCGAGGGCTACGGCGATTACCTCAACCAGGTGGAGGACGTGAAATGACCGAACGCGCAATTCTGGCCGGGGGCTGCTTCTGGGGCATGCAGGACCTGATCCGCAAGCAGCCCGGGGTGGAAAAGACCCGCGTGGGCTATTCCGGCGGCGACGTGCCCAACGCCACCTACCGCAACCACGGCGACCACGCCGAGGCGATCGAGATCCACTTCGACCCAGAGCGCACCAGCTACCGCGCGCTGCTGGAGCTGTTCTTCCAGATCCACGACCCCACCACCCGCGACCGGCAGGGCAACGACCGGGGCCGCAGCTACCGCTCGGCGATCTACTACCTCGACGACGAGCAGAAGCGGGTGGCCGAGGACACCATCGCCGATGTCGAGGCCTCCGGCCTCTGGCCCGGCAAGGTAGTCACCGAGGTGGAGCCGGCGGGCGACTTCTGGGAGGCCGAGCCGGAGCACCAGGATTACCTGGAGCGGGTGCCAAATGGCTACACCTGCCACTTCGCCCGTCCCGACTGGGTGCTGCCAAAGCGGCAGGCGGCAGAGTAACGAACCCACCGGATCAAGGGGCGCCCGGCGGCGCCCCTTTTCCTTGCCGGGCGCAGATTCCGCACCTTCGTATCAAATCATGCGAATTTTCGAATTTGTGTTGCCACAGGTTACCGCAAGGGTAACATTGGCGACGCCGGCGCCCTGCGTCCGGCGTATCCAGGGAGGAAACACATGAAACATCTGTTCAAGTCCATCGCCTTGCTGCTGACGCTCGCCATGGCTGCCGCTTTCAGCGCCGGCGGGGCGCAGGCCGAAGGCTATGGCAAGCAGAAGGTCGTCTACCACATCAACTACGATGGCGGCCCCGAGTCGAAGGCCTACAAGGGCGCGATGCAGAACATCCAGAACCACATCAACGCCGTGGGCGCCGAGAACCTCGATCTCAAGGTGGTGCTGCACGGTAATGGCGTGGGCGTGCTGATGGAAGCCAAGACCAACGACACCCTGCAGACCGTGATCGGCTCGCTGAAGTCGCAGGGCGTGAACTTCCACGTCTGCAACAACATTCTCGAGGGTCGCAAGATCAGCTACGACAACGATCTCTACGACGTCTGGGAAAGCGACATCGTCCCCTCCGGCGTGGCCGAGCTCGCACACCTTCAGGCCCAGGGCTACGCCTACATCAAGCCCTGACCTTTCCCGGGTCCGGCACAAGGCCGGGCCCGTGCCAGCTGCGTCTGGACCCGCCGCGCCTGCCGTTCTATCCAGCCCCCGCAGCAGGAACGGAGCGCGCGATGACCCATCCCCTCGTGATGATTGCCGGCGGCGGCATCGGCGGCCTTGCCGCCGCGCTGACGCTGCACCAGATCGGCGTGCCCTGCGTGGTCTTCGAGAAGGTGCGCGCGCCGAAGCCGCTGGGCGTCGGCATCAACCTGCAGCCCAACGCCGTGCGCGAGCTGTTCGACCTCGGCATCGACGCGGCGCAGCTTGACGCCATCGGCCTGCCGGCGCGCGAGTGGGCGCTGGTGGGGCTGAACGGCAACGACATCTATGCCGAACCGCGCGGGCTGGAGGCCGGCTATCGCTGGCCGCAGTACGCGGTGCACCGGGGCCGGCTGCACATGCTGCTGCTGGATACCTTCCGCGCCCGCGCCGGGGATGCCGCGATCCGCACCGGCTGCGAGGTCACCGGCTACCGGCAGGAGGCAGGGAAGGTCACGGCGCTGCTGCGCACCCCCGAGGGAACGGAGGAGCAGGCGGGCGCGCTGCTGATCGGCGCCGAGGGCATCCATTCGCCGCTGCGCGCGCAGATGCACCCGGACCAGCCGCCGATCCACTGGGGCGGCGCGATCATGTGGCGCGGCACCGCGCGGGCGCGGCCGATCCGCAGCGGGTCTTCCTTCGTCGGGCTGGGCACCGACCGGCACCGGATGGTGATCTACCCGATCTCGCGCCCCGATGCGAAGGGGCTGGCAGAGATCAACTGGATCGCCGAGCGCACCGTGGACCCCGCCGAGGGCTGGCAGGGCACCGGCTGGTTCGAGCCTGTGCCGGTGCAGGGCTTCGCCCACCACTTCGACGGCTTCCGCTACGACTGGCTGGACGTGCCGGCGCTGCTGGCGGCCTCGGACGTCGCCTACGAAAACCCGATGATCGACCGCGACCCGATCGCCACCTGGGTGAACGGGCGCGTGGGGCTGCTGGGGGACGCGGCGCACGCGATGTATCCCACGGGGTCCAACGGCGCCAGCCAGGCGGTGATCGACGCGCGCACGCTGGGGGCGATGATGCTGGCCCACGGGCCCACGCCCGCGGCGCTGGCGGCCTACGACGCGAAGCTGGCGGGGCCGGTGGGCCAGCTGGTGCTGCGCAACCGGGGGGCGGGGCCCTTCGGGCTGCTGAACCTGGTGGAGGAACGCTGCGGCGGCGTCTTCGAGGACATCGACGCGGTGATCCCGCCGGCGGAGCGGCGCGACTTCATGGCCGGCTACAAGGCCGCCGCCGGCTTTGCCATCGAGCAGCTGAACGCCGCGCCGCCGACCATTCCGGCCGGTGCCCGTGTGCGGGCCGAAACTCACAGCCCGTCGAGCACCTCGGCTGCGGGGCGGTAGTCCAGCCCCTGCGCCTCGGCCACCGGGGCGCAGGTGATCGCGCCGCGCGCCACGTTCAGCCCCGCCAGCAGGTGCGGGTCATCCCGCAGCGCCGCCGCCACCCCCTTGTCCGCCAGTCGCAGAAGGTGCGGCAGCGTCGCGTTGTTCAGCGCGTAGGTCGACGTGCGCGCCACCGCGCCGGGCATGTTGGCGACGCAGTAGTGCACGATGCCCTCCTCGACGTAGATCGGGTCGTCGTGGGTGGTGGGGCGCGAGGTCTCGAAACAGCCGCCCTGGTCGATCGCCACGTCCACCAGCACCGCGCCGGACTGCATGGTCTTCAGGTCCTCGCGGCTGACCAGCTTGGGCGCCGCGGCGCCGGGGATCAGCACCGCGCCCACCACCAGGTCGGCGTCCGACAGCAGCTCCAGCAGCCGGGTGCGGGTGGAATAGGCGGTCTCGGCGCTGGCGCCGAAGTGGCGGGCGTGGGCCTCCAGCACGTCGTTGTCGCGGTCGCAGATGGTCACGTCGGCGCCAAGGCCCACCGCCATTTGCGCCGCGTTGAACCCCACCACGCCGCCGCCGATGATGACAACCCGCGCCGGACGCACCCCCGGCACCCCGCCCAGCAGCACCCCGCGTCCGCCCTGCGCCTTCTCCAGCGCGTGGGCCCCGGCCTGGATCGACATCCGCCCGGCCACCTGGCTCATGGGCTTGAGCAGCGGCAGCCCGCCGCGGGCGCCGGTGACGGTCTCGTAGGCGATGCAGGTGGCGCCGGAGGCGATCAGGTCGCGGGTCTGGTCCGGGTCGGGGGCGAGGTGCAGGTAGGTGTACAGCGTCTGCCCCTGCCGCAGCCGCGCCCGTTCCTTCGCCTGCGGCTCCTTCACCTTGACGATGATGTCCGCCTGCTCGAACACCGCGGCGACATCGGCCACCTCGGCGCCGGTGGCGCGGTAAGCCTCGTCCGAGGCGCCGATTCCCGCGCCCGCGCCGGTCTCCATCACCACCCGGTGGCCATGCTGGACCAGCTCGGCGGCGCTTTCGGGGGTCAGGCCGACCCGGTACTCGTGGTTCTTGATCTCGCGCAGGCAACCGATGATCATATTGGTCCTTTCCGTGGCGGGTGTAAAACTGGTTTGCGCCAAGCGTTACGGGGCGGCCGGGCCTGCGGCAAGATCCCCGTAAGGGGGCGCTGCCCCCGCCGCGGCCTGCGGCCGCGACTCCCCCGGGATATTTTTCGACCAGAAGAAATGGGAAAGGGGGGGCGCGCTACCAGTCGGCCTCGGCTTCCATGGCCAGGGGGCCGCCGGGGCGGGCGGTCCAGAGGCGCAGGGGGCCGGGGCCGGGGGGGTCTGCGTGGAGCGTGACGTCGTCGGTGCCGAACAGCGGCGAGAGGCTGCGGAAGCGGAAGCGGGCCGGGGGGGCGCCGGCCAGTTCGGCGGCGAAGTGGCACAGCCAGGTGGCCTGCAGCGGGCCGTGCACCACGAGGCCGGGGTAGCCCTCGGCCGTGCGGGCGTGGGGCGCGTCGTAGTGGATGCGGTGGCCGTTGAAGGTCAGCGCCGAGTAGCGGAACAGCAGCGGCGCGCTGGCGGTCGCGCGGCGGCTGCGGGCGCCCTCGGGGGCGGGCGGCGCGGGCGGCGGGGCGGCATCCCCGGCGGCGCGGTAGACGATGTCCTGCCGTTCCGTCACCGCGAGGGTGCCGTCGCCGGCGAAGGCATGTTCCACCGTCACGAAACACAGGGTGCCGCTGCGGCCCTGCTTGACCGTCACGTCGCGGATCACCGAGCGGCGGGTGACGTGCGCGCCGGTGCGCAGCGGGGCGTGGAAGGTGAAGGCGCCGCCGGCCCACATGCGCCGGGGCAGGGGCACCGGCGGCAGGAAGCCGCCGCGCGCCGGATGCCCGTCGGGCCCCAGTTCGGCGGTGGGGGCGGCGGGCTGGCACAGGCACAGGTGGATCAGCGGCGGCGCCGCCCCGTCCTCCCCGTCCGGGCCGGGGGCGCGGTCCAGCGTGGCGTCGAAGCGCTGCACCAGCGCAGGAGTCAGCAGCTCTTCGGCCTGTTCCTCGCGGCCGATCCAGCGGCGCAGGTGGTCGATGTCCAAAGCGTCGGTCATGTCCCGGAGGTAGCGGGGCGGCGGGCGGCTGGCAATGGTCCGGCTTGCGGCTTACATCCGGCCGCAGGTCCGGCCTATGATGCGGCCGGGCCGGGCGAGAAGGAGCGACGCGCAATGAAACTGCTGATCCTGGAGAGCGCCGGGGCCGCGACCGACCGGGCCGCCGAGCTGCTGGCCGGGGCGGTGCGGCGCAACCCGGCGGGGGTGCTGGGGCTGGCCACGGGGGGCACCATGCTGCCGGTTTACGACCGCCTGCGCCGCCACCATGCCGAGGGGCTGTCCTTCGCCGGGATCACCACCTTCAACCTCGACGAATACGTGGGGCTGGCGCCGGATCACCCGCGTTCCTACCACCGCTACATGCGCGAGGCACTGTTCGCGCATATCGACGTGGACCCGGCGCGCACCCACCTCCCGCGCGGCGATGCCGCCGACCCGCAGGCCGAGGCGGACCGCTACGAGGCGCTGATCGCCGCCTGCGGCGGGATCGACCTGCAGCTGCTGGGCCTCGGCAAGAACGGGCACATCGGGTTCAACGAGCCGACCTCGAGCCTTGGCTCGCGCACCCGGGTCAAGACCCTGACGCGGGACACCCGCGAGGCCAACCGCCGGTTCTTCGCCGGGGACGAGGAGACGCCGCGCTACGCCATCACCATGGGGATCGGCTCGATCCTAGAGGCGCGGGAGTGCCTGCTGCTGGCCACTGGGCCCGACAAGGCGGCGGCGGTCGCGGCCATGGTCGAGGGGCCGCTGAGCGCGGTCTGCCCGGGATCCGCGTTGCAGCTGCACCGGCGCGCGACGGTGGTGCTGGACCGCGCCGCGGCCGCCGGACTGGCGCTGACGGACTACTACGAGCACGTGCATCCCGAGGGGGGCGCCAGTGTCTTCGGCTGAGCCCCGGGGGATCCTGGCGCGGGTCCTGCTGGACGGCACCGGCGGGGCGCCGCGGCGCGACGTGCTGATCGAGATGGAGGGCGGGCGCATCGCCTCGGTGGGCCCCGCCGGGCGGGGCGCGACGACGGGGGCGCGCGAGGTCGAGGTGGTGGCGCCGGGGATGATCGACCTGCAGATCAACGGCGCGGGCGACGTGCTGTTCAACGACGCGCCGGAGCCCGCAACGCTGGCGCGCATGGCCGAGGGCGCGGCGCGGGGCGGGACGGCGCAGATCCTGCCCACCTTCATCACCGCGCCGGGGCAGGGCTATGCCTGTGCGATGAAGGCGGCGGCGGCGGCGATCGGGGCGGGGGTGCCGGGGATCCTCGGGCTGCACCTCGAGGGCCCGTTCCTCAGCCCCCGCCGCCCCGGCATCCACGAGGCGGCCGCGATCCGCCCGCTGACGCCGGAGGATCTGGAGATCCTGACCCGGCCCTTCCCCGGCCCGCTGCTGCTGACGCTGGCGCCGGAGTGCCTGCCGGCGGGCGCTCTGGCGGCTCTGGTGCGGGCGGGGGTCACCGTCTTCGCCGGGCACAGCGAGGCGAGCGCCGCCGAAATCGCCGCCGCCGAGGCCGAGGGGCTGCGGGGCGCGACGCACCTGTTCAACGCGATGTCGCAGATGCAGGGCCGCGCGCCGGGGGTGGTGGGGGCGGTGCTGG
>JBLXFD010000017.1:0-82744 GCA_048262455.1 Rhodobacter sp. | reverse complement strand
GTGGGGGGCGCTGTCCCCCGTCCCGGCCTGGCCGGGACTCCCCCAGAGGTATTTTTCGACAAGAAGAATGGGGGGAGGGGGCGCTTCGACTTTCAGGTTTGGGCGAGGCGGGCGGCGAGGCGGCGTTGGGCGGTGAGGGTGGCGGGGAGGTCGATGGTGGTGAGGTGGCCGTTTTGGACCACCGCGCGGCCCTCTACCAGCAGGTCGCGGACCTTTGTGGGGCCGGCCAGCAGCAGCGCGGCGGGGTCCCAGGCGCCGGCGGATTCGATGCCGGTGAGGTCCCAGATGGCGATGTCGGCGCGCATGCCGGGGGCCAGTTGGCCGCAGTCGTCGCGTCCCAGCACCTCGGCGCCGCCGCGCGTCGCGATCTCCAGCGCCTCGCGGGCGCTCATGGCATCGGCGCCCCGGGCAACGCGCTGCAGCAGCATCGCCATCCGCGCCTCGGCCGCCAGGTTGCCGCTGTCGTTGGAGGCCGAGCCGTCCACACCCAGGCCCACCCGCACCCCGGCGTCGCGCATGGCGCGGACCGAGGCGATGCCGGAGCCGAGGCGGCAGTTGGAGCAGGGGCAGTGGGCCACCCCGGTGCGGCTGCGGGCGAAAAGCGCGGTTTCTCGCGCGTCCAGCTTGACGCAATGGGCGTGCCAGACGTCGGCGCCGGTCCAGCCCAGGTCTTCGGCGTATTGCCCGGGGCGGCAGCCGAAGCGGTCGAGGCTGTAGGCGACATCCTCGTCGTTCTCGGCCAGGTGGGTGTGCAGCATCACCCGTTTCTCGCGCGCCAGCAGGGCCGTGTCGCGCATCAGCTCGCGGCTGATTGAGAAGGGTGAGCAGGGGGCGAGGCCGACCCGCACCATGGCGCCGGGGGCGGGGTCGTGGAAGGTGTCGACCACGCGGATCATGTCGGCGAGGATCCGCGGCTCTGCCTCTGTCAGCGCGTCGGGGGGCAGGCCGCCGAGGCTTTCGCCGATCGACATGGCGCCGCGCGTGGGGTGAAAGCGCAGGCCGATCTCGCGCGCCGCGTCTATGGTGTCGTCCAGCCGGGCGCCGTTGGGGTAGAGGTAGAGGTGGTCGGAGGTCAGCGAGCAGCCCGAGAGCGCCAGTTCGGCCAAGCCGGTGAGGGCGGAGACGCGGATCTCCTCGGGGCCGAAGCGGGCCCAGATCGGGTAGAGGGTCTTCAGCCAGCCGAACAGCAGCGCGTCCTGGGCGCCGGGGACCGCGCGGGTGAGGCTTTGGTAGAGGTGGTGGTGGGTGTTGACGAGGCCGGGGGTGACGAGGCAGCCGGCCGCGTCGAGGATTTCCCCCTGCGTGGCGAGGCGCGGGCCGATCTGCGCGATGACGCCGTCGCGCACCAGGATGTCCTGGCCCGTCAGCTCGCGCCGGGTGTCGTCCATGGTTAGCACGTGGTCGGCGTTGCGGATCAGGATCTCTGGCATGGGCGCCTCGGTTGCGTCGCGCGGGGGAGGGTCGTGCAGGAGAGGGTAGTGCGGCGGCGCGCGGGCGGGAAGGGGTCAGCCCGAGGACGCGCCCAGCAGGTCCAGCGCGGCGGCGTGGATCTGCGGGTTGGCGGCGGCGAGGACCTGGCCGCCTTGCGGGCAGGGGCGGCCCTGCCAGTCGGTGACGATGCCGCCGGCCGCCTCGATCACCGCGATGGGGCCCTGGACGTCGTAGGGGTGCAGACCCGCCTCGACCACCAGGTCGATCTGCCCGGCGGCCACCAAGGCGTAGGCGTAGCAGTCCATCCCGTAGCGGGTCAGGCGCACGGCGCGGGAGAGGCGGGCGAAGGCCTCTGCCTCTGCGGGGGTGCCGATCTCGGGGAAGGTGGTGAAGAGGATCGCCTCGGACAGCGGCCGCGCGGGGCGGGTGCGCAGGGGGCAAGCGCCCCGGGGGCCGGTCATCGCGGCGGTGCCGGGGCCGCCGATGAAGCGCTCGCCGGTGTAGGGCTGGTCGATTATCCCGAGGAAGGGGCCGTCGGCGCCGCCCACCGCGATCAGCACGCCCCAGGTGGGGGTGCCGGAGAGGAAGCCGCGGGTGCCGTCGATCGGGTCGAGCACCCAGGTCAGCCCGGAGGTGCCGGCGCTGCGACCGTATTCCTCGCCCAGGATGGCGTCCTGCGGCCGGCGCGCGGCCAGCACTTCGCGCATCGCCTGTTCGGCGGCGCGGTCGGCAACGGTGACGGGATCGAACAGGGTGCTGCCCTTGTCGTCGGCGCCCAGCCCCTCGGCCCGGAAATGCGGCAGGATCGCCGCGCGGGCGGCATCGGCCAGGGCCTCGGCAACCGCCAGAAGCTCGCGCGCGAGGGCGGGGTCGACGTTCTGTTTCGCAGGCAGGGTCATGGCAGGCTCACCGCGGGTCGTCCCGGGCGGTAGCCGCCGGGACCCGGGGCGTCAAGCGGGAACCGGGCGCGGGTGCCGCCCGAGGCCTCAGGCGACGTCGCTCATCACCCGGGCCAGTTCGAACAGGCGGCGGCGCTGGTTCTCGGGCATCGCGTAGTAGGAGCGCACCAGTTCCAGCGCTTCCTTGTCGGCGAGGATGTCGCCGGGCACGTTGCCGTCCACGGCGTCGGCGTCGATCTTCTCGTCGATCCCCTCGAAGAAGAAGCGCACGTCCACCTCCAGCGCCTCGGCGATGTCCCACAGGCGCGAGGCACTGATCCGGTTCATCCCGGTCTCGTACTTCTGGATCTGCTGGAACTTGATGCCCACCTTGCTGGCCAGCTGCTGCTGCGTCATGCCGACCATCCAGCGGCGATGACGCACCCGCTTGCCGACGTGCACATCCACGGGGTGCTTCATTCGTCCTCTTCCCTACAACTCCTAACGGTAGGGGCACTGACCATGTCGCGCAGGGGGCGCTCAACCTGTCTTTTTAGACAGGGAGGAGTCATGCGCCTGAAAATCCTTCCGTTTTCCGGACGAGGCAGGGAACAAATTGACCGCAATGTCACCTGTGCGACCTTCGGAAAAGAGGCGACATTTGTGGTGAGGGGGTGACCGGGCACTACCGCTGGGGTTGAGCCGCGGTGGCGGCGCGGGGCGCACCGGGCCGGGCGCGGCTTGACCCCGCCCCCGCTCCGCCCCTACATGCGCGGCGCATCACAGGGAGATCACCTTTCATGGGTTTCAAGACCGGCATCGTGGGGCTTCCCAACGTGGGCAAGTCGACGCTCTTCAACGCGCTGACCCGCACCGCGGCGGCCCAGGCGGCGAATTTCCCCTTCTGCACCATCGAGCCGAACGTGGGCGAGGTGGCGGTTCCCGACCCGCGGCTGGAGATCCTTGCGGAGATCGCCAAGTCGAAACAGGTGATCCCGACGCGGATGACCTTCGTGGACATCGCGGGCCTCGTGAAGGGCGCCAGCAAGGGCGAGGGGCTGGGCAACCAGTTCCTGGCCAACATCCGCGAGACGGACGCCATCGCCCACGTGCTGCGCTGTTTCGAGGACGGCGACGTGACCCATGTCGAGGACCGCGTCGATCCGGTCGCCGATGCCGAGACCATCGAGACCGAGCTGATGCTGGCCGATATCGATTCCGTCGAGAAGCGGCTGGCGGGACTGACCCGCAAGGTGCGCGGCGGCGAGAAGGACGCGGTGCAGCAGGAGCGGCTGCTGAAGGCGGCGCTGGCGGCGCTGGAGGCCGGGCAGCCGGCGCGCACGGTGGCGGTCTCGGAGGAGGACGCGCGCACCTGGCGCACCCTGCAGCTGCTGACCCAGAAGCCGGTGCTTTACGTCTGCAACGTCTCGGAGGCGGATGCGGCCTCGGGCAACGCCCATTCCGAGGCGGTGGCGCGGAAGGCGGCGGCAGAGGGCGCGGTGTCGGTGGTGATCTCGGCCCGCATCGAGGAGGAGATCAGCCAGCTGGACCCCGAGGAGGCGGCGATGTTTCTGGAGGAGATGGGGCTGGAGGAGCCGGGGCTCGACCGGGTGATCCGCGCCGGCTACGAGCTACTGGGGCTGCAGACCTACTTCACCGTCGGGCCGAAGGAGGCTCGGGCCTGGACGATCCGCGAGGGAACGCTGGCGCCGCGGGCGGCGGGGGTGATCCACGGCGATTTCGAGCGCGGGTTCATCCGGGCCGAGACCATCGCCTACGACGACTATGTGGCGCTGAAGGGCGAGCAGGGGGCCAAGGACGCGGGCAAAATGCGCGTCGAGGGCAAGACCTACGCGGTGAAGGACGGGGACGTCCTGCACTTCCTGTTCAACAACTAGCGCGGGCTGAGCCTCCGGAGGGGGGCGCCGCCCCCCGGCCCGGGTTTCACCCGGACCTCCCCCCGAGGTATTTTTCGACAAGAAGAATTGGCAGGCAGGGCGCGGGGCGGTGCCTTCAGTCGCCGCCGGCGACGGTGAAGCCGCTGGCCGCGGCCCAGTCCTCGTAGCGGTCCAGCAGGCCCATGCGGCGGGCGATCAGGTATTCGCCGGTATCGGTCACCCCGCGCACCCGGGTTTCGCCGCGCATCATTCGTTTCAGGGTGATGGTGACGACGGTTGCCTTGAATTCCGCCAGCCGTTCCAGGTAGACCAGCGCGCTTTTGCGGGCGGCCGGGGCCGTGCCGGGGCGGGCGAGGTCGGCGAGCGCCTGGTCGCAGCTGATGGCCAGCCGTTGCAGCAGGGGCGCCGTGGCCGCACTCGGGCCGGACTGGCGGGCGGCGTAGTGGTCGCAGGTGGCGCGGAAGACCTGTTCCTGGCGGGGGCTGAGCCCTTCTGACGCCGCGGTGGGGGCGGCGGCCGCGAGGCCGGTTAACACGGAGGCTACGACCAGAAGGCCCGCCCGAGCGAGTGTGGAAAACATGCTGCTGTCCTCGTCCCGTTTCTTGTTCTGCCGGGTCAGGCTGGCACAGGGAGGTTAAGGAACGAAAACTATTTTGCCCGTTCCGGCAATTTTTTGCTTGAACTGTGCTTCGGTCGGACTAGCGGCAACGGTTGCCCCCGGGCCTAGGGGCGTGGGCGCATATTCTTCTTGCAGTCCGGCACCGGGCGCGAAATCCTCCCGCTCGGAGGGGGAGAGATGAGCGGACAGGTCGTCTTCGACTTTGCCGGGCGGCAGGTGCTGGTGATCGGCGCAAGCCGGGGCGGCATCGGTTCCGCCATCGCGCGGGCGTTCCGTGCGGCCGGGGCCGGGGTCACCATCACCGGGGCCGAGCCGGAGCCGGTGCCGGAGCTGGGCGATTTCGACTACCGGCAGCTCGACGTCACCGACGCCGCCGGCATCGAGGCGCTGGCGGGGCGGACCGCGGCGCTGGACGTGCTGGTCAATTGCGCCGCCATCACCGCCCGGGGCGAGGAGATGGCGCCCGACTTCTTCACCCGCGTTCTCGACATCAACCTGACTGGCAGCCTGCGCACCGCCTCGGCCTTCCGGCCGCAGCTGGCCGCCAGCGGCGGCTGCGTGGTCAACATCGCCTCGATGTACGCCAGCTTCGGCAGCCCGCGGAACCCGGCCTACGGCGCCAGCAAGGCCGGGGTGGCGCAGCTGACCAAGTCGCTGGCGATCGCCTGGGCCGGGGAGGGGATCCGGGTGAACGCGGTCGCGCCCGGTTTCGTCGTCACCGAGCAGTCGGCGCGCAGCCGGCAGGACCCGGCGCACGTGGCCAATGTCGCCGCGCGCACGCCGCTGGGCCGCTGGGGCGCGCCGGAGGATATTTCCGGCGCCGTCTTGTTTCTGGCCTCGGATGCGGCGAGGTTCATGACCGGGACCTGTATCGCGGTGGACGGAGGGTATTCGGTTGTCTGAGGCTGCGCGCAAACGTCCGGGCGACATCGGCGCGGCGGTGATCGGCACCGGCTTTATCGGCGGCGTGCACGTCGAGGCGCTGCGGCGGCTGGGGGTGCGGGTTGCCGGGGTGCTGGGCTCCAGCCCCGCGCGGGGGGCCGAGCGGGCGCCGGCGCTGGGGGTGGCGAAGGCCTATGCCGATATCGCCGAACTTTGCGCCGACCCGCAGGTGGAGGTGGTGCACGTCACCTCGCCCAACAAGGCACATTTCGAGCAGGTGCGCGATCTTCTGGCCGCCGGCAAGCACGTGATCTGCGAAAAGCCTTTGGCGATGAGCACCCAGCAGTCGGCGCAGATGGTGGAGTGGGAGGCGCGAAGCGACCGGATCTGCGCGGTGAACTACAACACGCGGTTCTATCCGCTGAACCAGCACGCGCACCAGATGGTGGCGGACGGCGGGTTGGGGGATGTGCGGCTGGTCTCGGGGCATTACCTGCAGGACTGGCTGCTGAAGGACACCGACTGGAACTGGCGGCTGGACGAGGAAGAGGGCGGCGCGCTGCGCGCCTTCGGGGACATCGGCACACATTGGGTGGACCTGACCGGCTTCATCACCGGGCTTCGGATCGAGGCGGTCTTTGCCGAACTCGCGACCTTCCACCGCACCCGCCAGCAGCCTGTGGGGCCGGTGGAGACCTTCTCCCGGGCGGCGGGAGAGACCCGGCCGCGCGAGATCCGCACCGACGACGCGGCGCTGGTGATGCTGCGCTACGTGGGCGGGGCGCGGGGGCAGGTGACGATCAGCCAGGTCAGCGCCGGGCGCAAGAACGCCATGAGCTGGGAGGTGGACGGCAGCGCCGCCGCCGCCGCATGGCACAGCGAGACGCCGGACCACATGTGGATCGGCCACCGGGACGCGCCCAACCAGGTGCTGCAGCGCGACGCCGCGCTGATGAACGCCACCGGCGCCGCCGCGGCCAGCCTGCCGGGCGGCCACGTCGAAGGCTTCGGCGACACGCATTTCGCGCATTTCCGCGAGGTCTACCGCGCCATCGCGGCGGGGCGGCGGCCGGAGCGGCCGCTTTATGCCACCTTCGCGGACGGGCACGAGGAGATGCGGGTCTGCGAGGCGGTTCTGCGTTCCTCCCGCGAGGGGCGCTGGGTGAAGCTGGACGAGATCTGAGGACACGACATGCAACTTGGCCTTCTGACCGCGCCGTTCGAGACCCAGCCACTGGAGGAGGTGGCGGTCTGGGCCGCGTCCGAGGGGTTCGAGGTGCTGGAGGTGGCATGCTGGCCGGTCTCCAGCGGGGCGACGCGGCGCTATGCCGGGACCAGCCATATCGACGTGGCGAAGCTGACGGACGGCGCGGCGCTGGAACTGTCGGGGCGGCTTCGCGAAAAGGGGCTGGGGATCTCGGCGCTGGGATATTATCCGAACCCGCTTCACCCGGACCGCGATCACCGCGAGGCGGTGATCGCCCACCTGCGGGACGTGATCGTGGCGGCCGGGCGGCTGGGGGTCGGGGTCAACACCTTCTGCGGCGGCGACGCCGCGCTGACTGTGGATGACAACTGGGCCCGCGCGCAGCAGATCTGGCCGGAGATCATCGGTTTCGCCCGCGACCACGGCGTCTCGCTGGCCTTCGAGAACTGCCCGATGATCTTCAGCAACGACGAGTGGCCGGGCGGGCACAACATCGCCTACAGCCCGCGTATCTGGCGGCGGATCCTCGAGGAGTGGGACGGCGCGGTGGGGATCAACTACGACCCCAGCCACCTGGTCTACCAGATGATCGACCAGAGCCGCTTCATCGCCGAGTTCGGCGCCCACTTCCGCCACGTGCATGCCAAGGACCTGATGATCGACCGCGAGGGGCTGTACGAGCGCGGGATCCTTTCGGCGGGCATGGGCTGGCAGGTGCCGCGGATGCCGGGGCTGGGGGACGTGGACTGGCCGCGGTTCTTCTCGGACCTCTACCGCGCGGGCTACGACGGGCCGGTGGTGATCGAGCACGAGGACAGGAATTTCGAGGGCACGGAGGCGGCGGTCAAGCGCGGCTTCCGGCTGGCGCGGGACGTGCTGGCGCCCTTCATCGTCTGATTTCGCAAGCAAGGCGGGACAACCCGCGTACAACAAGGAGGAGTTATGATGAACAAGATGCTTTGGGGCGCGGCCGCCGCCGCGCTGCTGGCCGGGGCGCCCGGGGCGGTGCTGGCCGAGAATTACGTGATCGGCGTGTCCAACACCGTGCAGGGCAACGGCTGGCGCGAGGAGATGATCTGCGCGATCAAGGCCGAGGCGCTGGCCTCGGGCAAGGTGGCCTCGCTGAACATCGCCCACCGCAACACCGACGCCGCCGGGCAGCTGGAGGACATCCGCAACCTGATCGAGGCCGGGGTGGATGCCATCGTGGTCAACCCCTCCAGCCCCGACGCGCTGAACCAGGCGATCAAGGAGGCCACGGACAAGGGCATCGTGGTGGTGGCGGTGGACCAGGGGGTCAGCGAGCCCTCGGCCTACGTGCTGTCGAACGACCAGGAGGAATACGCCTACCTCGGGGCCAAGTGGCTGTTCGAGCAGATCGGCGGCTCGGGCGAGGTGGTCTACATGCGCGGCTTCGCCGGGACCTCGGCGGATTCGGACCGTGACAAGGGCTTCAAGCGGGCACTCGAGGAATACCCGGACGTGAGCGTGGCGCACGAGGTCTTCACCGACTGGCAGCAGGACAAGGGCAAGCAGCAGATCCTCGACTTCATCGCCACGGGCATTCCCTTCGACGGGATCTGGACCTCGGGCATCGACAACGTGATCGTCGACGCGCTGGTGGAATCGGACGCCGAGATGGTGCCGGTGGTGGGCGCCGACAACGCCGGTTTCGTAGGCCAGCTGGGCGAGGTCGAGGGGCTGACCGGGGCGGCGGTGACCAACCCCGGATCCGTCGGCGGCGCCGGGGTGGCGCTGGCGATCGACATCCTCGACGGCGAGGCGCCGGCGGAGAAGACCGTGCTGGTGGCGCCCGAGCTGTGGGAGAACGCCACCGAGGAGGGCCGCGCCAAGCTGGCCGAGGCGGCGAACCCGGACCTGGACCCGGAATGGCCGGTCTCGGTGACGATCCCGGACTGGACCAGCTACACCATGGCCCAGATCATCGACTGCAAGGGCCCCGGCGAGTAGGGGCCTGTCCGGGCGAGACATGTCTCGGACCGCCTGCGGCGGTCCGACCCGTGCGAGGGGCGCTGCCCCTCGCGCTCCCCGGGATATTTTGAACCAGAAGAAGGGGATACCCGCGTTTTGGGAAGGGTGACGCATGGGCGGTGAGCTGCTGCTGCAGGCCTCGGGGATCGCCAGGAGCTTTGGCGCGGTGCGGGCGCTGGAGGATGCCTCGCTGGAGGTGCGCGCCGGCGAGGTGGTGGCCCTGATGGGCGCCAACGGGGCCGGCAAGTCGACGCTGGTGAAGATCCTGACCGGGGCGCTGAGGCCGGGGGCCGGCAAGGTGCTGATCCGGGGGCGCGAGGCGCGGGTGGGCTCGCCCGCCGAGGCGCGCCAGAGCGGGCTGGTGCCGGTGTACCAGGAGCCCTCGCTGATCCCCGACCTGAGCGTTGCGGACAATCTGCGCCTGAGCGGCACGCCGGTGGCGCCGTTTCTCAACTGGACCGCGCAGCTGGGTATCGAGGGGCTGCGGCTGGACGAGGAGGCCGGGCGGCTGCCGCTGGCGACGCTGCGGATCCTCGACCTGGCGCGGGCGCTGGCGGCGGAGCCGGACGTGCTGCTGCTGGACGAGATGACCGCCGCGCTGCCCACGGACCTGGTGACCCGGGTGCTGGAGGTGATGCAGCGGCAGAAGGCCTCGGGGCGGGGGGTGATCTTTATCTCGCACCGCTTTCTCGAGATCGCCTCGCTCTGCGACCGGGCCACGGTGCTGCGCGACGGGCGCACCGTGGGGGACCTGGAGATCACCGAGGGGGTGGAGGACCGGATCGTCGAGATGATGCTGGGCGCGCGGGTGGAACGCGCCGCCCGGGTTGCCGCGCCGGCCGGGGCGCGGGGCGCGGGGCAGGCGCCCCGGGTGCGGGCGCGGGGGCTGGCGGCGGGGGCGCGGCTGGCGGACGTGTCGTTCGACCTGCATCCCGGCGAGGTCCTGGGGGTTGTGGCGCTGGAGGGGCAGGGGCAGGACGAGCTGTTCGACGTGCTGTCGGGGTTCACCGCGCCCAGTGCCGGCGTGCTGGAGGTGGAGGGGCGGGCGCGGCGGTTCTCGCACCCCGCCGACGCCATCGCCGCCGGGCTGACCTTCGTGCCCGGCGACCGGGCCGAGGCGCTGCTGGCGCAGCGGTCGGTGCGCGAGAACATCGCGCTGCCCTTCGCGGCGCGGCCGCGCAACTGGGGCCCGATCCCCATGGCGCGCGAGGCCGGGCGGGTGCGCAGCGCCATCGAGCGGCTGCAGATCGACACCCGCGCCCAGGGCGAGGTGCGGCGGCTGTCGGGAGGCAACCAGCAGAAGGTGACCATCGCCCGCTGGATCGCCGCCGGGGTGCAGACGCTGCTGTGTTTCGATCCGACGCGCGGCATCGACGTGCGCACCAAGCGGCAGATCTACCCGCTGCTGCGCGAACTGGCGGCGCAGGGGGCCTCCGTGCTGCTGTACACCTCGGAGCTGGAGGAGGTGCAGCTGGCCTGCGACCGGGCGGTGGTGATCTTCAACGGAAGGGTGGTGGACGTGATCGAGGCGGCAGAGGCGGACGAGCCCACGTTGATGCGCGCGGCCTACGGGCTGGCGCGCGAGGCGGCGCCGGCATGAGCCGCTGGGTCCGCCGTTTCGGCTGGAACCTGGGGCTGCTGGCGCTGCTGGCGGTGCTGTTCGTGATGACCAAGGCGGTGCAGCCGAACTACGGCGCCTCGGGGATCGAGAGCCTGGCGCGCGCCGCGCTGCCCTTCGCCTTCGCGGCGGCGGCGCAGGCGGTGGTGGTGATCGCGGGGGGGATCGACCTGTCGATCGCCTCGATGATGGCGGTCTGCTCGGTGACGGCGGCGGTGCTGATGGAGGGCGCGGGCGAGGGCATGGGGGTGCTGGTGGCGCTGTTCGTGCTGGCGCTGGGGGCGGCCATGGGCGCGATCAACGGCACGCTGATCGTGCTGACCCGCGTGCCCGACATCGTGGCCACGCTGGCGATGCTTTACGTCTGGGAGGGCGTGGCGCTGCTGATCCTGGGGGCGCCGGGGGGCGCCGCCTCCGGCTGGCTGATGGCGCTGATCGGCGGCTCGGTGCCGCTGCCGCCCGAGTCGGTGACGCGGTACATTCCCAACTCGCTGGTGCTGCTGGTGCTTCTGGTGGCGGTGATCTGGGTGCCGCTGCGCCGCTCGCGGCTGGGGCTGGCGATCTATGCCATCGGCAGCGACGCCACCGCCGCCTACCGCACCGGGGTGCCGGTGCAGCGCACCAAGATCGCGGCCTTTGCCATCGCCGGCGTCTTCGCGGCGTTGGGGGGACTGGTGCTGACCGCGTCGACCGGGATCGGGGTGCCGGTGGCCGGGCCCTACCTGCTGGCCAGCGTCGCCGCGGTGGTGCTGGGCGGCGTGGTGCTGGGCGGCGGGCGCGGCGGGCTGTGGGGGCCGCTGATCGCGGTGTTCATCCTGCGGCTGGTGCGGACCCTGCTGACGCTGATGTCGGTGGACCCGAACGTGACAACCATCGTGGAGGGAACGATCATGGTGGTCGTGGTGATGCTGGGCGGGATCCTCGCGATCCGCGGGCGGCGCGCATGAGCGGCGCGGCACGGGAAGGGACGGGGCTGCGGCTGCGGCGGCTGGTGCGGGATCACCCGCTGGTGCCGCTGATCATCCTGCTGATCGCGCTGGTGGCGGCGCTGGAGGTGATGCGCCCCGGTATCGTGAACGAGCGCTGGATCGCCAATACCCTGAAGTTCGCGATCCCGCTGGCGATGCTGGCGGCCTGTCAGACGCTGACCATGCTGACGGGCGGGATCGACCTGTCGGCGGGGGTGGTGGCGACGGTTTCGGCCTTCGTGATGGCGACGCAGGTGTCGATCCTGGGTCCCGGGGGCGCGGTGCTGGTCTCGTTGATCCCGGCGGTGCTGGTGGGGCTGGTGAACGGCTTCGGCGTGGGGATCTGCCGGGTGCACCCGCTGATCATGACGCTGGGCACCGGGCTGATCGCGACGGGGTGCCTGCAGGTCTACCAGCGCACGGTGATCGCCACCGGGTCCTCGGTGCCGGAGTTCCTGGCCTGGCTGGGCACCGGCCGCGTCTGGATCCTGCCGAACGCGCTGCTTCTGTTCGTGCCGCTGGCGGCGCTGATCCTGTTCGGGCTGCGGCGCACCGGCTTTGGCCGGCTGCTGTACGCGCTGGGCGAGAACGAGACGGCGGCGAAGCTGTCGGGGGTGCGGGGCTGGCAGGTCTACCTGGCGCTCTACGCCCTTTCAGGGCTTATCGCGGGGCTGACGGGGCTGCTGTACGTGGGGCTGATCAAGGCGCCTTCGCTGTCGCTGGCGGTGCCGCTGATGCTGCCCTCGGTGGCGGCGGCGGTGATCGGCGGCACCTCGATCTTCGGCGGGCGCGGGGGGTACTCGGGCACCATCGTCGGGGCGCTGATCCTGACGGTGCTGACCACCATGCTGACGCTGCTGCGGATGCCGGAGGGCACGCGCAAGATCATGTTCGGCGCGATCATCCTGGGGGTTACGGCCGCCTATGTCCGGCTGACGGACGAAAGCTGACAAGGGCCCCGGGGGGCCGGAAAGGACGGAAGATGCGCATCGCGGGCATCAGCTTTGACCACATGCACATGGGCGACCTGCTGCGGATGGTGCACGAGCATCCGGGCGCCGAGATCGCCGGGATCTACGACCCGGACCGTAGCCGGATGCAGGCGGCGGCGGAGGCCTTCGCCATTCCCGAGGGCCGGATCTTCACCGACCTCGACCGCTGCATCGCCGAGGCGAAGCCCGACCTTGCCATCCTCTGCGCCGCCACCGCCGAACACGCGGATTACACCGAGCGGCTGGCCCGCCTGGGGGTCCACGTCATGGTGGAGAAACCCTTCGCCGGCTCTGTCGCCGATGCCCGCCGGATGATCGCGGCGATGGAGGGGGCGGGGCGGCGGCTGGCGATCAACTGGCCGCTGGCCTGGGTGGAAAGCCACGTCACCGCCAAGGCGCTGATCGACGCGGGCGAGATCGGGCAGCTGATCGAGATCCACAGCTACGGCGGCAACCGCGGCCCGCTTTACCACCTGGCCGACAAGGTCGAGGTCTCGCCCGAGGAGGTGGAGCGGCAGAAGCCCGGCAGCTGGTGGTACAAGCGCGCCTCGGGCGGCGGCAGCCTGCTGGACTACCTCGGCTACGGCGCCACTCTGGGCACCTGGTACATGGACGGCGCCGCGCCGCTGGAGGTGACCTGCGTCACCGACGACACCCCCGGCATCGAGGTGGACCAGCATTCCATCACCATCTGCCGCTACGCCCGCGGCCTGTCGAAGATGGAGACCCGCTGGGGCACCTTCACCGACCCCTGGACTCACCAGCCGCAGCCCAAGTGCGGCTTCGTCTTCGTTGGGACCGACGGCACCCTCTCCAGCTACGATTACGAGGACTACGTGACGGTGCAGACCCGCGAGGACCCGGCGCAGCACAAGATCCACGTGGAGCCCCTGCCGGAGGGCCGGCGCAACGCGGTGGAGTACATGGTGGACCGTCTGACCACCGGCGCGCCCATCGACGGGCCGCTGGCGCCGGCGCTTTGCCTGACCGCGCAGCGCATCGTCGACACCGCCTACCTCTCGGCGCAGCAGAAGCGCACGCTGGAGCTGGTGGCGTGAGCACTCCCGACGCCGACACCTACGCGCTGAAGTCGGCGGAGACGGTCGAGGTGCCGGCGCCCGAGCTCGACTACCGCCCGCCGCGCCCGCGCGCCTACCGGCCGCGCATCGCGCTGGTGGGGGCGGGGGGGATCGCCGGGGCGCACCTGGACGCCTACCGCGCCGCGGGCTTCGACGTGGCGGCGATCTGCAGCCGCAGTCAGGACAGCGCGGTCCGGCGGCGGGACGAATTCTTTCCCGAGGCGCAGGCCACGACGGATTTCGACGCGCTGCTGGCCGACCCCGCGATCGAGGTGCTCGACATCACCCCGCATCCCGCCGAGCGCGCGCCGCTGGTGGAGGCGGCGGTGAAGGCGGGCAAGCACGTGCTGTCGCAAAAGCCCTTCGCCGGGGATATCGCCACCGCCGAGCGGCTGGTGACGCTGGCCGAGGACCGGGGCGTGACGCTGGCGGTCAACCAGAACGGCCGCTGGTCGCCGCACATGGCATGGATGCGGCAGGCGGTGCGGCAGGGGCTGGTGGGCGAGGTGACGGGGGTGACCGTCGCCATCCACTGGGACCACGGCTGGACCGCCGGCACCCCTTTCGAGGAGGTGCCGCAGCTGATCCTCTACGACTTCGCGATTCACTGGTTCGACTTCGTGGCTAGCCTGGTGGGGCCGCGCCTGACCTCGGTCTTCGCCACGCAGGCGATGGCGGCGGGGCAGGCGTCGAAGGTGCCGCTGCTGGCGCAGGCGCTGGTGGGGTTCGAGGGCGGGCAGGCGGCGCTGATCTTCGGCGGATCCACCGGGTTCGGCCCGCGCGACGCCAGCTACGTGGCCGGGACGCGCGGCAGCCTGACCAGCGAGGGGCCGGACCTGGGGCGCCAGCAGGTGACGCTGACCACCGCCGCCGGGCGCGCCTCGCCGGTGCTGGAGGGGACCTGGTTCAACAACGGGTTCGCCGGGGCGATGGGGGAGTTGCTGTGTGCCGTGGAGGACGGGCGGGTGCCGGAGAACTCGGCCCGGGGGAACCTGGCGGGGCTGCGGCTGACCTTCGGGGCGATGGAGTCGGCGCGCAGCGGGGAGATGGTGCAGCTTTAGGTGGGTGTGGTTGAGCCGGTCGTCCCCGCTCCCCCGCCCCGAATAGCGGCGAAGCCGCCGGGGCAGCGGCGGCCCGTCCCGCGGGCTGCCGCTTTGGTGCCGTTTGTCCCCCGTTCAGAGGTCACGGCGTAACGTCGGGATAAAGTGCTGACCGTTGACGGCAGAGCGGCATCCCCCGGGCCGCCGCTGTCCCGGCTCGCACTCCGCACCCGTAATGAAAAAGCAAAGTGTGACTGAAGTCCCCAGACCTCCGACCCGTACTCCGCTCCCCCGCCCCGAACAGCGGCGAAGCCGCCGGGGCAGCGGCGGCCCGTCCCGCGGGCTGCCGCTTCGTCGCCGTTTGCCCTTCGCTCAGAGGTACGGCGAAACGTCGGGATAAAGTGTTGACCACCGATGGTAGAGCGGCATCCCCCTGGCCGCCGCTGCCCCGGCTCGCGCCAAGACCCTACGCCGTCGCCGCCTGCGGCTCGCGCTGCCGGCCCCGCTGCATCCAGATCACCAGCGCCAGCAGCAGCATCGCCGGGATGAACATCCAGTATTTCGATGGCTGGTCCGCCGGCACCTGCACCCGGGTGATGGTCTGGTCCCAGTCCAGCCCGGCCTCGGCCGCGGGGCTGCCGAAGCCCACGTTGTCCACGATCAGCGTGTCGCCGTTGATGTACTCCAGCCCCGAGGCGGCCAGCCGCTCTGCCCCGGTCTCGCCTGCGCCCACCGGCAGCAGCGCGACGAAGCTGATTGGATCGCCCACCGCGTCCAGCCCGTCGATCCGCAGCCGCAGCGCCTCGCCGGGGACGGCGGCCATGGCGGCGGCCTCGATCTCGGCGGGGGGGACATCGTCGAAGGGTGGCGCCACCATGTCCATCCAGAAGCCGGGGCGGAAGAAGGTGAAGGCGATCAGAAGCAGCAGCAGCGTCTCGTGCACCCGGTTGCGCGCCAGGAACCAGCCTTGGGTCGCGGCGGCGAACAGCAGCATCGCCACCGTGGCCACCACGAAGACCAGTAGGCCCTGCGCCCATGTCACGTCGATCAGCAGCAGGTCGGTGTTGAAGATGAACAGGAACGGCAGCGCGGCGGTGCGCAGGCTGTAGAAGAAGGCCACCACCCCGGTGCGGATCGGGTCGCCCTTGGACACCGCCGCGGCGGCGAAGCTGGCAAGGCCCACGGGCGGGGTCACGTCCGCCATGATGCCGAAGTAGAAGACGAACAGGTGCACCGCGATCAGCGGCACGATCAGCCCGTTCTGCTGGCCCAGCGTCACGATCACCGGCGCCAGCAGGGCCGAGACCACGATGTAGTTCGCCGTGGTCGGCAGCCCCATCCCGAGGATCAGCGACAGCACGGCGGTCAGCAGCAGGATCAGCATGAGGTTGCCCATGCTCAGCACCTCGACCACGTCCGCCAGCGCCGAGCCGACGCCGGTCTGGCTGACCGCGCCCACGATGATGCCCGCAGTGGCGGTGGCGATGCCGATGCCGATCATGTTGCGCGCGCCGGCGATCATCCCCTCGAACAGGTCGATGAAGCCGCCGCGGAAGGCGCGGCCCAGTGCGCCCTCGCCGCGCATCAGGGCGAGGATCGGGCGCTGGGTGACGAGGATGAAGATCATGAAGGCCGCCGCCCAGAAGGCCGAGAGCCCCGGCGACAGCCGGTCCACCATCAGCGCCCAGACCAGCACCACCACCGGCAGGATGAAGTGCAGGCCCGACCGCACGGTGGGCCCCGGCACCGGCAGCTTGGTCACCGGCTTGTTCGGGTCCTCCATCTTCAGCGATGTCTCGCGCGAGGCGACCCAGAGCAGCCCCACGTAGACCGCCACCAGCAGCGCGAAGATGATGTAGCCCGCCGAGGCGCCGAACACCGGGCGGATCCAGCCCATGCCGTAATAGACCGCGAAGGACAGCGCGCAGATGGCGGCGACGGTGAAGGCGACGGACAGCAGCCATGCGACCCAGGGCTTGGGCTCGTAGGCGCGGGGCAGGCCCTGCATGTTGGCCTTCATCGCCTCGAGGTGCACGATGTAGACCAGCGCGATGTAGCTGATCACCGCCGGCAGGAAGGCGTGCTTGACCACGTCGAAGTAGGGGATGCCCACGTATTCGACCATCAGGAAGGCCGCCGCCCCCATCACCGGCGGCATGATCTGGCCGTTGACCGAACTGGCCACCTCGACCGCGCCGGCCTTTTCCGAGGAGAAGCCAACGCGCTTCATCAGCGGGATGGTGAAGGTGCCGGTGGTGACGACGTTGGCGATCGAACTGCCGGAGATCAGGCCGGTCATCGCCGAGGACACCACGGCGGCCTTCGCAGGTCCGCCCCGCATGTGCCCCATCAGGCTGAACGCCACCTGGATAAAGTAGTTGCCCGCCCCCGCCTTGTCCAAAAGCGAGCCGAACAGCACGAAGAGGAACACGAAGGAGGTGGACACCCCCAGCGCGATGCCGAACACGCCCTCGGTGGTGATCCAGTGGTGGTTGACCACTTCGGACAGATTGTTGCCCTTGTGGGCGATGATCCCCGGCATGTAGGGGCCGAGGAAGGTATAGACGAGGAACAGCGTCGCCACGATCATCAGCGCCGGGCCCAGCGCGCGGCGCGTGGCCTCCAGCAGCAGCGACAGGCCGATCACCGCGACCACGAAATCCTGCAGGATCGGCGCGCCGACGCGGGTGCCGATCTCGCGGTAGAAGACGAAGAGGTACAGCGCCGCCGCGCCGCCGATCAGCGCCATGGCCCACTCCCAGGACGGCACCCGGTCCTTAGGCGATCCCAGCGCCACCGCCCCGGCCACCGCCAGCCCCACCAGCGGAATCCACCAGACCGGCGTGCCTTCCTTGGCGGAGAAGAGGAACAGCGCGCTCAGCAGCAGCGGCACGCCCACGCCCAGCACCAGCTGGAACGGCGTGCGCTGCGAGGGGAAGGCGGCGAAGGCGAGGAAGATGGCGAAGGCGAGGTGGATCGACCGGCTTTCCGTGTCGTTCAGCACCCCGAAGCCCAGCATGAAGGGCAGCGGCGAGGCGATCCACAGCTGGAACAGCGACCAGCTCAGCGCCACCAGCAGCAGGAAGATCCCGACCTTGCCCCCCGGCGTGCGCCCGCCGGTGTCGGAGGAGGCGACCAGCGCGTCGATCTCGTCCTGGCTCAGCCCGCCGTGGCCCGCGGCCTTCATTTCGACCGCGCCCGCCTCGAACTGGTGCCGTTCGTCGTGCTTGCCGCTCATCGCCCTGTCCCCCGTATACCACCCGTGCGCGGCGGCGCGGATCCCCCGCGCCGCCGCCCTATCGTGACGTCAGGAGCTGATTACATCCAGCCCTGTTCCTTGTAGTACTTCTCCGCGCCCGGATGCAGCGGCGCGGACAGGCCGGTCGAGATCATGTCCTCGGGGGTGAGGTTCTCGAAGGCCGGATGCAGGCCCTTGAAGCGGTCGAAGTTGTCGAAGACCGCCTTGACCACCTGGTAGATCACCTCGTCCGGCACCTGTGCCGAAGTCACGAAAGTCGCCTTGACGCCGAAGGTGCGGACCGGGTCGTCGTTGCCCTTGTACATGCCGCCCGGCACGTCGGCCCAGGCGTAGTAGGGGTTGGCGTCCACCAGTTCCGCGATCTCGGGCGTGTCCACCGCGATGATCTTGGAATCGACGGTGGTGGTGGCTTCCTGGATCGAGCCGGCGGGGTGGCCGACGGTGAAGATGATCGCGTCGACCTTGTTGTCGCCCAGCGCCGCGGCCTGCTCGGCCGACTTCAGCTCGGACGCCAGGGCGAAGTCGTCCAAGGTCCAGCCCATGGCGTCCATCACCACGTCCATGGTCGCCCGCTGGCCGGAGCCGGGGTTGCCGATGTTAACGCGCTTGCCGACCAGGTCGGTGAAACTCTCGATGCCGCTGTCGGCACGGGCTACCACGTTGAAGGGCTCGCCATGCACCGAGAACACCGCGCGCAGGTCCTCGAACTGGTCGCCCTCGAACTGCGAGGATCCGTTGTAGGCGTGGAACTGCCAGTCGGACTGCGCCACGCCCATCTGCATGTCGCCGGCCTTGATGGCGTTGATGTTGGCGATGGAGCCGCCGGTGGAGGGGGCGGTGCATTTCAGCCCGTGGTCCGCCGTGTTGCGGTTGACCAGGCGGCAGATGGACTGGCCGACGACGTAGTAGACGCCGGTCTGCCCGCCCGTGCCGATGGTGATGAAGTCTTCCTGCGCCGTGGCGCCTTGGGCGCCAAGCGCCAGCATTGCTGTCAGCGCAGCGGTTTTGACTTGGTTCATGAGGTGCTCCCTAGCAGTTTGTACATGGCTCTGTTCCGGCTGGATGAGCTCTGCCTCCCAAAGGTTTCTTGTTTTTTGGCCAAAATAGGTAGCACGGCGGTCGCACCCGTCCAACGGGACATGACAAGAGTGCCGCAAGGTCGCTTTTGCCGCGAACGACTTTCCCTTCGCCGCGCGCGCACAAGAACGTTGCGCCGCTGCACCGCGATGCTATTAGCCCGGCGTCCAGACCGGAGCCGCCGCCATGTCCCATGTCTTCCCCCGCCACAGCCGCCAGTCCCTGCCCGTCGCAGTGGCCGGCGAGGGCTGTTTCCTGGTGGACGCCTCGGGCAAGCGGTATCTCGACGCCTCGGGCGGCGCCGCCGTCTCCTGCCTCGGGCACGGGGATGCCGAGGTGATCGCCGCGATCAAGGCGCAGCTGGACCAGCTGGCCTATGCGCATACCGGCTTCTTCACCTCGCAGCCCGCCGAGGACCTTGCCGACCTGCTGATCGCCCATGCGCCCGGGGGGCTGGAACGGGTCTACCTCGTCTCCGGCGGGTCCGAGGCGATGGAGGCGGCGATCAAGCTGGCGCGGCAGTACTTCGTCGAAAAGGGCGAGCCGCAGCGTGCCCGGCTGATCGCCCGGCGGCAAAGCTACCACGGCAATACCATCGGCGCGCTCTCGGCCGGCGGCAACGCGTGGCGGCGCGCGCAGTTCGGCCCGCTTTTGCTGGACGTCAGCCATATCGACCCCTGCTACGAGTACCGCCTGCGCCACGAGGGCGAAAGCGCCGAGGCCTACGGGCTGCGCGCCGCCCAGGCGCTGGAGGACGAGATCCTGCGGGTCGGCCCCGAAACGGTAATGGCCTTCCTGGCCGAGCCGGTGGTGGGCGCCACCATGGGCGCGGTGCCCGCCGCGCCGGGCTATTTCAAACGCATCCGCGAGATCTGCGACCGCTACGGCGTGCTGCTGATCCTCGACGAGGTGATGTGCGGCATGGGCCGCACCGGAACCCTGTTCGCCTGCGAGGCCGAGGGGGTGACGCCGGACATCCTGTGCATCGCCAAGGGGCTCGGCGCGGGCTACCAGCCGCTGGGGGCGATGATCTGCTCCGGCGCGATCTACGACGCGATCGCGGGGGGCAGCGGGTTCTTCCAGCACGGGCACACCTACATGGGCCACCCCACCGCCGCCGCCTGCGGGCTGGCGGTGGTGCGGGCGATCCTGGACCGGGGCCTGCTGGAACGGGTGCGGGTTCAGGGCGCGGCGCTGGAGGCGCGGCTGGCAGAGCGGCTGGGCCAGCATCCGCACGTGGGCGACCTGCGCGGCCGCGGGCTGTTCCGGGGGATCGAGCTGGTGGCGGACCGCGAGACCAAGGCGCCCTTCGACCCGGCGCTGGGGGTGGCGGGGCGCGTGAAGAAGGCGGCCTTCGAGGCGGGGCTGACCTGCTACCCGATGTCCGGCACGCTGGACGGACGGCAGGGGGATCACGTGCTGCTGGCGCCGCCCTTCATCATCTCGGACGACGAGCTGGATCTGCTGGTGGACCGGCTGGCGGGGGCGATCGACGCGGTGGTCTGACCGGCGATCCGGGGGCGCCGGACATGACAGCGCCGGGCATTCGTGCTTTGATGGCGTGATGCTTTCCCCGCCCCGGATCCCGCCGATGCCCAGCCCCGCGCCCGCCGATGCCACCGCCGATGGCGGCCACGCCCTGCGCGCCGCGCTGCACCGCGATCCGCCGCGCGCCACCGGCTTCATCGTCACGATCTACGGCGACGTGGCAGAGCCGCGCGGCGGGCAGTTGTGGATGGGCACCCTGATCGAGGCCTGCGCCGCCCATGGCATCAGCGAAAGCCTCGTGCGCACCGCCGTTTCGCGGCTGGTGGGCGCCGGGCGGCTGGCGGGCGAGCGGATCGGGCGGCGCAGCTACTACCGCCTGACCGAGGCCGCGCAGGCGGAATTCGCGGCGGCGGGCCGGCTGTTCTACGCCCCGCCCCCGGCGCCAGATGGCTGGCTGCTGGCGCTGGGCGCGGCGGCGGGCGCGCTGCCGGAGGGCTGGGCGCGGCTGGGGCCAGAGGCGGCGCTGGCCCCGGACCGGGTGGACCTTGAAAGGCCGCCGGGCGCGCTGCTGGCGGCGGGCCCGCCCGTAGATGCCGCGGACCTGCCGTCCCTCGCCGCGCGGCTCTGGCCGTTGGAGGACGCAGCGGCGGCCTACCAGAGGTTCCTCGATCAGCACCGCCCCGTGGCGGCGGCTTTGAACACGGGCGCGCGGGCGCAAGGTCCCGAGGCGCTGGCGCTGCGGCTGCGGCTGGTGCACCGCTACCGGCAGGCGGCGCTGATCGACCCGCGCCTGCCCGCTGCCGCCCTGCCGCCGGACTGGCCCGGCCCCGCCGCGCGGCAGTTGTTCGTAAACGCCTACCTCGCCCTCGCCGCCGCCGCCGACGGCCATGTGGGCCGCAGCTTTGCCTCTGCCGCCGGTCTGCTGCCGGCGCAGACCGCTGAGACCCGCGGGCGGCTGGAGCGGCTCTCGCGCGAGGCGGCGGCGGGGTAGCGCGGGGAAACATCACAGGCCGCGCGCATTTCCTGTTTCTCGCGTGATGCTTTTGCGCTATGTTCCGCACCAGGGAGGATCCGCCCATGTACGCACAGATGGTCAAGTCCGAGGGCACCGCGCCCGACGAGATGAGCCCCGAGGAACGCGCCTTCCAGGCCCGCATCGACGCGGGAGAGCGCATCGAGCCCAAGGAGTGGATGCCCGAGGGATACCGCAAGACGCTGATCCGCCAGATCGGCCAGCACGCCCACTCCGAGATCGTCGGCCAGCTGCCCGAGGGCAACTGGATCACCCGCGCCCCGACGCTGGAGCGCAAGCAGATCCTGCTGGCCAAGGTGCAGGACGAGGCGGGGCACGGGCTGTATCTTTATTCCGCCTGCGAGACGCTGGGCGTGACCCGGGACGATCTGACCCGCGCGCTGCTGTCGGGGAAGATGAAGTATTCGTCGATCTTCAATTACCCCACGCTCAGCTGGGCCGACATCGGCGCCATCGGCTGGTTGGTGGACGGCGCGGCGATCATGAACCAGGTGCCGCTGCAGCGCTGCTCCTACGGGCCCTATGCCCGGGCGATGGTGCGGATCTGCAAGGAGGAAAGCTTTCACCAGCGGCAGGGCTACGCGATCATGATGAAGATGGCGCGCGGCACCGAGGCGCAGCGCGAGATGGCCCAGGACGCGCTGGACCGCTACTGGTACCCGGCGTTGATGATGTTCGGCCCGTCGGACAAGGAGTCGGTGCATTCCGCGCAATCGATGGCCTGGCGGATCAAGATCAACACCAACGACGAGCTGCGCCAGCGCTTCGTCAACGAGACCGTCCCGCAGGCGGAGTTCCTGGGGCTGAAGGTGCCCGACCCGGCGCTGGCCTGGAACGAAGAGAAGGGCGGCTACGACTTCTCCGAGCCGGACTGGGATGAATTCTACGCGGTGCTGAAGGGGCAGGGGCCCTGCAACACGGAACGGATGGAGGCCCAGCGCAAGGCCTGGGACGAGGGCGCCTGGTTCCGCGACGGGCTGGCGGCGCACGCCGACAAGGCGGCGGCGCGGGTGGCGGCGGAGTAGGGGCGGTGCAGGATTTGGCTTCTGCGGGTAGGGCAGCAGCGCGTAGGGCAGCGCCCGACCCTGGGTGGGCGCATGCCGCGAACGAGGTCGCCGCGCCGTCGTCACTCTGCCTGCCGATGTTTCGGCGCGTGACGTCCACAATGCGCCCTCCCGGGGGGAGGGTCGGGCGCTGCCCGGCCTGCGGCCGGGCGAAAAGGTTCGAGCGGAGCGCGATGCTCCTTCGCAGCAGGCATCCGGGCGCTGCCCGTTCCACCCGGCTACAGGAGCACTCGACATGAGCCGTGAATGGCCCCTCTGGGAAATCTTCATCCGCGGCCAGCACGGGCTGAACCACCGCCATGTCGGCAGCCTGCACGCCCCGGACGCCGAGATGGCGATCAACAACGCCCGCGACGTCTACACCCGCCGGAACGAGGGGGTCTCCATCTGGGTGGTCCGCTCCGCCGACATCGCCGCCTCCTCGCCCTCGGAAAAGGGCCCGCTGTTCGACCCGGCGGAAAGCAAGGTCTACCGCCATCCCACCTTCTACGACATCCCCGACGACGTGGGACACATGTGATGCCCTCGCTGCCCGACATGATGACCCCCGAGGCCGAGGCGCTGGCCCGCGAGGCGAAGGGCGAGGGCCACGCCCCCGACCCCTCCCACGGCCCCGCGCTGACCGAGTGGCTGCTGCGCACCGGCGACAACGCGCTGATTCTCGGGCACCGGCTGTCGGAATGGTGCGGCCACGCCCCGGCGTTGGAGGAGGACATCGCCCTCGCGAACGTGGCGCTGGACCTTGTGGGGCAGGCGCAGCTCTGGCTGGCGCTGGCGGGCGAGACCGAGGGGCGCGGGCGCGATGCCGACGCGCTGGCCTTCCGCCGCGACGTGGCGGGCTTTCGCAACGTGAAGATGCTCGAGCGGCCGAACGGCGACTATGCCCGTACCCTGATGCGGCAGTTCCTGTTCGACGCCTGGCATTTGCCCCTGCTGCGCGCCGCCGCCGCCAGCCCCGAGACCCGCCTCGCCGAGATCGCCGCAAAGGCGGAGCGCGAGGCGTCCTACCACCTCGAACGCTCGGCCGACCTTGTGGTGCGGCTGGGCGACGGCACGCCCGAAAGCCACGCCCGCATGGCCGCCGCGCTGGCCGACCTCTGGCCCTACGCCGACGAGGCGCTGGCCGACGACCCGGTGGACGCGGCGCTGGCGGAGGCGGGGGTGATGCCGCCCCCCTCGTCCCTGCGCCCGGCCTGGGAGGCCGCGGTGCGCGAGGTGCTGGAGGCGGCGACGCTGGGAATGCCCGAGGCCCCCGGCTTTCACCGCGGCGGCAAGCAGGGGCGGCATACCGAACACCTGGGCTTCCTGCTGGCCGAGATGCAGTTCCTGCAAAGGGCCTATCCCGATGCCGAGTGGTAGCGCCGCGCAGGACACCCGGGTCTCGCTGGACGCGGTGCGCGCCTGCCTCGCGGAGATCCCCGACCCCGAGATCCCGGTGATCAGCCTCACCGACCTGGGGATCATCCGCGAGGTCCGATATGACGGCGACACGCTGGTGGTTGCCGTCACCCCCACCTATTCCGGCTGCCCCGCCACCGCGGTCATCAACCTCGGGATCGAGACCGCCCTGCGCGCCCTCGGGGTGGAACGGCTGCGGCTGGAACGGCGCCTGTCGCCCCCCTGGACCACCGACTGGCTGAGTGCCGAGGGGCGCGAGAAGCTGCGCGCCTACGGCATCGCGCCGCCGGTGGACGGAACCGCCGCAGACGGCCGCCTGCTGGCGCGGGCGCGGCTGGGGCAGGGCAACGCCGTGGTGGCCTGTCCGCGCTGCGGCTCGGCCCGGACGCAGGAGGTCAGCCGCTTCGGCTCCACCCCCTGCAAGGCCGCCTGGCGCTGCGGCGACTGCCTGGAACCCTTCGACTACTTCAAGTGCCTCTGAGGAGCCGCGCGTGCCCCGTTTCCTGCCCCTCGAAGTCACCGATGTCCGGCGCGAGACCCGCGACGCCGTGGTCCTCACCTTGCGCCCGCGCCCCGAGGACGCCGAGGCCTTCGCCTTCACCCAGGGCCAGTACCTGACCTTCCGCCGCGACTTCGACGGCGAGGAGATCCGCCGCTCCTACTCGATCTGCTCCGGCCTCGACGAGGGCGCGCTGCGGGTGGGAATCAAGCGGGTCGAGGGCGGCGCCTTCTCCGGCTGGGCCAACGAGGCGCTGACCCCCGGCACGGTGCTGGAGGCGATGCCCCCCGCCGGGCGCTTCCACGCGCCGCTGGACCCGCAGTCGGCGCGCCACTACCTGGGCTTCGCGGGCGGGTCGGGCATCACGCCGGTGCTGTCGCTGGTCAAGACCATCCTGTCGCGCGAACCCGCCGCGCGGTTCACTCTGGTCTACGCCAACCGGGCCATCGGCTCGATCATGTTCCGCGAGGAGCTGGAGGACCTGAAGAACCGGTATCTCGGCCGGCTGTCGGTGATCCACGTGCTGGAGACCGAGGCGCAGGAGATCGACCTGTTCACCGGGCGGCTCGACGCGGAAAAGCTGGACCGCCTGTTCAAGATCTGGATCGACCCGGCCTCCGTGGACATGGCCTTTATCTGCGGACCCGAGCCGATGATGCTGACCATCGCCGAGGCGCTGCGCGCCCACGGGCTGGAGGACGGGCAGATCCGGTTCGAGCTGTTCGCCTCGTCCCAGCCCGGCCAGCTGAAGCAGCGCCCTGCCGCGCGCGCCGAGACCTCCGGCGACGCCGGCTGCGCCGTCTCGGTCACGCTGGACGGCACCACCCGCAACTTCCGCATGGCACGCGACGGCACCTCGCTGCTGGACGCCGCGCTGGCCCAAGACATGGACGCGCCCTTCTCCTGCAAGGCCGGGGTCTGTTCCACCTGCCGCGCAAGGGTGCTGGAGGGCGAGGTGGAGATGCAGGTGAACCACGCGCTGGAGGATTACGAGGTGCGGGCGGGCTACGTCCTGTCGTGCCAGTGCCTGCCGGTGGGCGACAGGGTGGTGCTGAGCTATGACCAGTGATCCCGAAGACACCATGGCGCTGGAGGACTACCTCGCCCGCGGCGGCCGCCTGACCTCGCCCGCCAACGCGCCGCCGCGCTACCGGGCCGAGGTGATGCGGCTGATGGCCTCCTTCGTCGACAGCGAGCTGGCGGGCTCGGCCGGTTTCGCGGCGGTGATCAACGCCGCCCCCGGCATCCGCGAACGCATCGCCGCCAGCCGCATCGTGCTGGAAAAGGCCAGCCACGCAGAGCAGGTGCTGGACCTGATGGCCGAGTTCGGCACCGACAAGGCGCGCTACAACTCCGCCCACGACTGGGCCGCGCGGGGCCCCCGCGACGCGGCGGTAGAGGCCCGGCGGCAGGGCGGCGACATGCGGCTGTCGGTGTTCCACTACCCGCTGGAGGGCTGGACCGACGCGGTGGTGATGAACGTGCTGATGGGGCAGGCCACGGTGGTGCAGCTGCAGGAGATGGCCGGAGGCTCCTACGCGCCCTTTGCCGCCGTGCTGCAGGACATCCTTCCGCGAGAGCGGCGGCACATGGAACTGGGCTGCGAGGGGCTGGCGCGGATCGTCGAGGGCGGCGGCGCGGAGGGTGCGCGGGCGGCGGCGGACTACTGGTGGCCGAGGGTGGCGGAAACCTTCGGCGTGGCGCGCTCGGACCGGTTCGACCGGCTGGAGGCCATGGGGCTGCGCCGCCGCGACAACGGCGCGCTGCGGGCACAGTGGGAGGAAGCGGCAGGGGCCTGCCTTTCGGAACTGGGGGTACGGCATGGCTGAGGCGCGGCGGCTGGAAAGCTACCTGGCGGGCGCATGGCGCGCCGGCGCGGGCGAGGGGCGGCTGCTGCGCGACGCGGCCACCGGCGCCCCGGTGGCGCGGATCGGCGCCGAGAGGCTGGACTTCGCCGAGGCGCTGGCCTGGGGGCGGCAGACCGGCGGCGCGGCGCTGCGGGCGATGACGCTGCACGAACGGGCGCTGATGCTGAAGGCGCTGGGCCTGGCGCTGATGGAGCAGCGCGCGCATTTCCACGAGGTCAGCCTCGCCACCGGCGCCACCCGCCGCGACGGCGAGGTGGATATCGAGGGCGGCATCGGCACGCTGCTGTCCTTCGCCTCGAAGGCGCGGCGCGAATGGCCCAACGCCCGGGTCATCACCGAGGGGCCGGTGGAACCGCTGTCCCGCGACGGCAGCTTCGTGGCGCAGCACATCCTGACGCCGCTGGAAGGCGTGGCGGTGCACATCAACGCCTTCAACTTCCCGGTCTGGGGGTTGCTGGAAAAGATCGCTCCGGCGCTGATCGCGGGGGTGCCCTGCGTGGTAAAGCCCGCCTCGCAGACCGCCTACCTGACAGAGGCCGTGGTGCAGCGGATCCTGGCCACCGGGCTGCTGCCCGAGGGCGCGCTGCAACTGGTCTGCGGCGGCGCAGGCGACCTGCTGGACCACCTGTGCGAGCAGGACGCGCTGACCTTCACCGGCTCTGCCGAAACCGGGCAGCGGCTGCGGACCCACCCGGCGGTGGTGGCGCGCTCGGTGCGGTTCACCATGGAGGCCGACAGCCTGAACGCCGCAATCCTCGGCCCGGACGCCGGGCCCGGCACGGCGGAGTTCGACCTGTTCCTGGCCGAGGTGACCCGCGAGATGACGGTGAAGGCGGGGCAGAAATGCACCGCGATCCGCCGGGTGATCGTGCCGGCGCACCACGAGGCGGCGGTGATAAAGGCGCTCTCGGCGCGGCTGGCGGCGGTGCCCGTGGGGCTGCCGGGCGAGGCGGGCACGGGCATGGGCGCGCTGGCCTCGCTGGAGGACCGCGAGGGGCTGCGCGCACGCATCGGCGCGCTGGCGGCAGAGGCCGAGGTGGTGGCGGGCGACCCGGACCGGGTGACGCTGGCCTCCGGCGACGCGGCGGCGGGGGCTTTCCTGAACCCGGTGCTGCTGCGCTGCCCCGACCCGCTCACCGCCCGCGCGCCCCACGAGGTCGAGGCCTTCGGCCCGGTGGCCACGGTCATGGCCTACGACACGCCCGAGGCGGCGGTGGAACTCGTCCGGCGCGGACGCGGCTCGCTGGTGTCATCGCTGTTCACTGCTGATCCCGCGCTGGCGGGCCTCGTGGTGCGGGGGCTGGCGCCTTGGCACGGCCGGGTGCTGGTGGGCAGCGCGGCCTCGGCGAAAAGCTCCACCGGCCACGGATCGCCGCTGGCGCCGCTGGTGCACGGCGGCCCGGGGCGCGCGGGCGGCGGCGAGGAGATGGGCGGCATGCGCGGCGTGGCGCACTTCATGCAGCGCAGCGCGGTGCAGGGCGCGCCGGCCATGATCTCGGCGGTCACCGGCGAATGGATCCCCGGCGCGCCGGTGCGCCGCGCGGGCCACCCCTTCCGCCGCGCGCTGGACAGCCTGCGGATCGGCGACCAGCTCCTGACCGAAACGCGGCAGGTGACGCGCGAGGACGTGGAGTATTTCGCCGCCTTCACCGGCGACACCTTCTACGCCCACATGGACGCCGAGGCGGCGCGCGCCAACCCTTTCTTCGAGGACCGGGTGGCCCATGGCTACCTGATCGTCTCCTTCGCCGCCGGGCTCTTCGTCGACCCCGCGCCGGGGCCGGTGCTGGCGAACTACGGCCTCGACAACCTGCGCTTCCTGACGCCGGTCTACTTCGGCGACAGCCTGCAGGTGCTGCTGACCTGCAAGTCCATCAACCCGCGTGAGACGGCGGAGCACGGCGAGGTGCGGTGGGACTGCCGGGTCACCAACCAGGAGAACGCCGAGGTCGCGGTCTACGACGTGTTGACCATGGTCGCCCGGCACTGGCCCTGATCCAGCGGACGCGCTGCCGCGCGACGATCATTCCTGCCTGTGAAGGTGTGCCGCCCGCGCCCGGCCACGGCGCGGCTGGCACCTGCGGAGCCTCCGGCGGGGATATTTGCAGACCAGAAGAACATGCAGTCAGCCCCCCGCCCCGGCGGGGGAACGGGGGGCCTTCTTCCGGTGCGGTCATCGGCGTCCCCGCCTGTACCGCGGGACCATGTTGCCGCCGGAGGGTTAAGAAAACCTTGCCTTCTTCTGGTTTCAAATATCCCCGCCGGAGGCATCGAATACTTTTTCGGCCCGCCGTCAGCCGCCCCTGCGGTCCACCACCCGTTTCGCCTTGCCTTCCGAACGCGCGACCTCGCCCGGACCATGCACCTCGACCCGGGCGGTCACGCCCACCACCGCCTTCACGTGCGCCGCAAGGTCCCGCGCCGCCGCCTCGCGCGCACCCGCGTCGCTGCATTCCACGTGCACCGTCATCGCGTCCATGCGCCCCTCGCGGGTCAGCTCGATCTGGAAGTGCGGGGCAAGGGCGGCGCATTTCAGGATCTGTTCCTCGATCTGCGTCGGGAAAACGTTCACCCCCCGCAGCACGATCATGTCGTCGGCGCGGCCGGTGACCTTTTCCATCCGCCGCATGGAGCGGGCGGTGCCCGGCAGCAGCCGGGTCAGGTCGCGGGTGCGGTAGCGGATGACCGGCAGCCCCTCCTTGGTGAGGGTGGTGAAGACCAGCTCTCCCATCTCGCCGTCGGGCAGGACGCGGCCGGTCTCGGGGTCGATGATCTCGGGGTAGAAGTGGTCCTCCCAGATGTGCAGCCCGTCCTTGGTCTCGACGCATTCGTTGGCGACGCCGGGGCCCATCACCTCTGACAGCCCGTAGATGTCCACCGCGTGCATGTCGAAGGCCTGTTCGATCTCTGCGCGCATCGCGTTGGTCCAGGGTTCGGCGCCGAAGATGCCGACCTTCAGCGAGCAGTCGCGCGGGTCCAGCCCCTGGCGGCGGAACTCGTCGAGGATCGAGAGCATATAGGAGGGCGTCACCATGATGATGTCGGGGCGGAAGTCGCGGATCAGCATCACCTGCCGCTCTGTCATCCCGCCCGACACCGGCACCACGGTGCAGCCCAGCCGCTCTGCCCCGTAGTGCGCCCCGAGGCCGCCGGTGAACAGCCCGTAGCCGTAGGCGATGTGGCAGATGTCACCGGCGCGCCCGCCGGAGGCGCGGATCGAGCGGGCGCCGAGGTCGGCCCAGGCGTCGAGGTCGGCCTTGGTGTAGCCCACCACCGTCGGCTTGCCGGTGGTGCCGGAGGAGGCATGCACCCGCGCCAATTGGTGGCGCGGCACCGCCAGCATGCCGAAGGGGTAGGTGTCGCGCAGGTCGGACTTGGTGGTGAAGGGGAACTTCGCCAGGTCCTCGAGGCTGCGGAAATCGTCGGGGTGGACGCCGGCCGCCTCAAACTTCTGGCGGTAGAAGGGCGCGTTGTCCCAGACGTGGCGCAGCGTGCGGGCGATCCGCTGGCGCTGCAGTTCGGCGATCTCGTCGCGGCTGGCGATCTCGATCGGGTCGAGGCTGCCGCGCGGCGGGGTCAGGTCCTGCATGTCGCTCCTCCCAAGGCGGCGTGCAACCGCCCGGGAAGAGTTGCGGAAAGCGCGGCGGGGGTCAATCTTCGGGCAGGGCGTAGGCGATCAGCCAGTCGCCTACCGGGGTCTCCATGAAGTGGTGGCCGCCCGCGGCGATCATCACGTATTGCCGGCCGTCCGCCTCGTAGGTGATGGGGTTGGCCTGGCCGCCGGCGGGCAGAACGTCGGACCAGAGCGTCTCTCCGGTCTCGATGTCGATGGCGCGGAACAGGTTGTCGGTGGCCGCGCCGATGAAGACCAGCCCGCCCGTTGTCACCACCGAGCCGCCGTTGTTCGGCGTGCCGATGGGGATCGGCAGGAACGAGGGGATGCCGAAGGGCCCGTTGCGCCGCGCGGTGCCCAGCGGCACGTCCCAGAGGGTCTTGCCCGTGGCAAGGTCGATGGCGCGGATGCCGCCGTAGGGGGGCCGCGTGCAGGGCATCCGGGTGGCTGGGTTGCGCCAGCCGGCGTTGACCTCGATGCCGTAGGGCGCGCCGGCCTGCGGGTCGCCCGCGCCCTCGGGGCTGCCGCCGCTGTCGGCGTCCTGCTGGTCGATCGGGCGCAGTCCGCGTTCCTGGCGTTCCTCCTCTGGCAGCAGGCGGTTGTAGTTGGGGATGTCGTTGTAGTTGGCCACGAGGATCCCGCGTTCGGTGTCGACGGCGACAGAGCCCCAGTCGGAGCCGCCGTTGTAGCCGGGGTACTGGATCCAGGGGCGGTCCGCCGTCGGCGGGGTCAGATAGCCCTGGTACTCCGCCCGCCGGTACATGATCCGGCACCAGAGCTGGTCGATGGGGGTGAAGCCCCACATGTCCTTCTCTTCCAGCGGCGGCTGGCGCAGGCTGTGCCAGGCGGAGGTCGGCTGCGTTTCCGAGATATAGTCCGGCTCCACCTCGCCCGTCGGCAGGTCGGTCAGTTCCTCCACCGGGGTCAGGGGCGTGCCGGTGGCGCGGTCGAGGATATAGATGTCGCCCTGTTTCGAGGCCACGACCAGCGCCGGGGTGCCCTGGAAGTCGATCAGCGTCGGCTGGCTGCCAAGGTCGTAGTCCCAGACATCGCGGCGCAGGGTCTGGAAGTGCCAGGCCGGCTGCCCGGTGGTCACGTTCAGCGCCACCAGCGCGGTGGCATAGGTGTTTTCCGCCTCGCTGCGGTTCGAGCCGTAATAGTCGACGGAGCTGTTGCCCATGGGCAGGTAGACCTGTCCCAACTCCTCGTCGCCCACCGCCGTGGTCCACATGTTGGGGGTGCCGCGGGTGTAGACCTCGCCCTCGGGCGGGCCGTCGATGTTCTGCTCCGGCGCGCCGAGGTCCCAGGCCCAGGCCAGATCGCCCGTCACGGCGTCGAAACCGCGCACCACGCCCGAGGGGGCGTCCTCTGCCTGGCCGTCCTTCACCTGCGCGCCGGTCACCACCACGCCGCGCACGATGGCGGGGGGCGAGGTGACGGCGTACCAGCCGGGTACCCGCTCGCCGATGCCCTGCCACAGGTCCACCTCGCCGTTCTCGCCGAAGTCCGCGCAGGGGGTGCCGGTTTCCAGGTCAACCGCGATCAGCCGGGCGTCCAGCGTGCCCTGGATCACGCGCGTGGCGCAGGCCGCGTCCTCGGCGGCCTCGGGGTCGGTGTAGACCGAGACGCCGCGGCAGGAGGCGCCGTAGGGGATCGCCTCGGCCGGGACGCCCGGGTCGTGGCGCCAGTTCTCGCGGCCGGTGGCGGCGTCGACGGAGATCAGGATGTTCATGGCCGAGCAGAGCAGCAGGTCGTCGCCGATCTTCAGGGGCGTGGTCTCGGGGGAGTATTTCCCCTCGGCGTCGCCCTCGGGCAGGTCGCCGGTGCGGTACTCGAAGGCGCGCTCCAGCCGGGCGACGTTGTCGCGGGTGATCTGGTCGAGGGGGGAGTAGCGGGTGGCGCGGGCGTCGCCGCCGTAGAAGGGCCAGTCGGCGCCCACCTGGGGCTGCGGGGCGGGGGCGCGGGCGCGGCCGGTGTCGGGGGCGGTGTCGGGGGCGTCCTCGGCGGGGGCCTCTTCGGCAGGGGCCTCATCGGCGGGCGCCTCCGCTTCTTCCTCTGCTGCCGGAGCCTCGGGCGCGGGCGGGGTCGCCTCGGCAGGCTCGTCTACGGGTTCGGGCGCAGGTTCCGGCGCGGGTTCGGGCGGTGCCGCCGGGCTCGGCGTCTCGGGTGCGGGCGCGGGCGGCGGGGTGTCCTGCGCGCTGGCGGGGGTCAGCAGGCAGAGGCCGGCGAGCGCGGCGGTCAGGATCTTGATGGTCATTCTCAGTAGCCTTTCTCGCGGTTCCAGCGCGCCAGCGCCGGGATGCACAGCAGAACGAGGACCAGGATCAGCGTCGGCGCCGCCATCCGCGGCACCTGTGCCCACCAGTCGGCGCCCACCTCCCACCAGGCCCAGGCGGCGGTGCCGAGCCATGTGACGACGAAGATCCAGACCGCGGCCATGGAATGCCGGTTCAGCAACACCCCCGTCACGATCAGCCCCAGCCCCGCCAGCCCGTAGTACCAGCTGCCGCCCAGCACGATCAGCCAGACCCCCAGCGCCAGGATCACCGCGCCCAGCAGGATGCAGATCCAGCCGAGCGCCATCACCCAGGCGTTTCGGTGCGGCGGCCGGGCGGGTCCGTCGTAGGTGGCCATGCAAAGCTCCTTCGCTGTCGTTGTCCCCGGTCGCGGGCGGCCCTGCGGCCGCTCGTGCAACTGTGATGGAACGGCGCGGACCCGGCCGGTGTTCCCGGCGCCGGCGAAACATTTCGCGCGCAAGCCGCGTTGTCGCTTGGATGCCGGACCATCCGGCGCTGCTGTCAGGAGGTTCCGCCATGGCGTCCCGTGCAATCTGGAAAGGCCAGCTTCGGCTGTCGCTGGTGTCCATCCCGATCGAGATCCATTCGGCCAAGGAATCGGGCAGCCGCATTTCCTTCCGGCAGATCCACCGCGGCACCGGCAAGCCGGTGAAGTACCAGAAGGTGGTGCAGGGGGTCGGCCCGGTGGAAAGCGACGAGATCATGAAGGGCTACGAGACCGACGACGGCGAGTATATTTTGCTGGAGCCGGAAGAGATCGACACCATCAAGCTGGAGACCAAGAAGACGCTGGAGCTGGTGCAGTTCGTCGACGGGGCCGAGATCGCGCCGATCTGGTTCGACCGGCCCTACTACATCGTGCCCACCGACGAGTTGGCCGAGGACGCCTACCGCGTGGTGCGCGACGCGCTGCGCAAGAGCAACAAGACCGGGCTGGGGCAGCTGACCATGCGCGGCAAGGAATACCTCTGCGCCATCCGCCCCTGCGGCGACGGGCTGCTGCTGGAGACGCTGCACTACGCCACCGAGATCCGCGACGCCGAGCCGCTGTTCTCCTCGATCGAGGACGACGCCGCCGACAAGGAGCTGCTGGAGGTGGCCACCCAGCTGATCGACCGCAAGACCGCGCCCTTCGACGCCTCTGCCTTCAAGGACCACTACGCCGAGGCGCTGAACGAGCTGATCTCTGCCAAGCTGAAAAACAAGAAGACCCCGCGCGCGCGCAGCGACGACAAGGAGCCGGCGGCGGGGCCGAGCAACGTGGTCGACCTGATGGACGCGCTGAAGAAAAGCCTGAAGGAGACCAAGGGCAAGCCCAAGACCTCCTCGGGTAGCCGGAGCCGGAAAAAGGCCTCATGACCGGCGGGCTCGAGCAGTACCGCGCCAAGCGCGACTTCACCCGCACGCCCGAGCCCGAGGCGCAGCTGGTAGAGGCAGGGGCCGCGCGGCTGGGCTTCGTTGTGCAGAAGCACGACGCGACCCGGCTGCACTACGACTTCCGGCTGGAATGGGGCGGCGTGCTGTGGTCCTGGGCGGTGACCAAGGGCCCCTCGACCGACCCGTCGGAAAAACGCCTTGCCGTGCGGACCGAGGATCATCCGGTGGCCTACGGCAGCTTCGAGGGCACGATCCCCAAGGGCGAATACGGCGGCGGCACGGTGATGCTGTGGGACCAGGGGTGGTGGGAGCCGCTGCACGACCCCGAGGAGGGCATCTCGCAGGGCAAGCTGCATTTCCGGCTGCACGGCGCCCGGATGATGGGCGGCTGGGCGCTGGTTCGGATGCGCGGGCGTGGCAATGAGAAGCGCGAGAACTGGCTGCTGATCAAGGAAAAGGACGATTTCGCCGGGCGCACCGCCGACGCGCTGCTGAACAAGTACCGCACCAGCGTCACCACCGGCCGCGCCATGCGGGCCATCGCCTCGGGCACCGAGCCGGCGAAGAAGCAGGACCATTCCAAGCCGCTGCCGCGCTTTCAGAAGGTGCAGCTGGCCACCCTGCGCGACGCCCCGCCCGAGGGCGAGACCTGGCGCCACGAGGCAAAGTTCGACGGCTACCGCTGCCTGATGGCGGTCGGCATGGGCGGCGTGCGGCTGTACACCCGCAACGGCAAGGACTGGACCGACCGCTTCGGCGACCTCGCAACCCCCGCCGCCGCGCTGGACTGCGAGGCCGCGCTGATCGATGGCGAGGTGATCGCGGGCGAGGGCGGCGGCGATTTCTCGGCGCTGCAGGAGGCGCTAAAGGAGGGCGGGGCGCTGACCTTCTATGCCTTCGACTGCCTGCACCTCGACGGGCGGGACCTGACGGGCAAGCCGCTGACCGAACGGCGCGCGGCGTTGGAGCGGTTGCTGGAAAAGCTGCCGCCGCGCGGGCCGATCCGCCTGAGCCCCTTCATCGAGGGCGACGGCGACGAGGTGCTGGCGGCGATCTGCGCGGCGGGCGGCGAGGGGATCGTCTCGAAACTGGCCGACGCCCCCTATCGTAGCGGCCGCGGCACTGCCTGGATCAAGACCAAGTGCATCCGCCGGGCCGAGCTGGTGATCGGCGGCTGGCAGCCTTCGGACAAGCGCGGGCGGCCGTTCTCCTCGCTGCTGCTGGGCAGCTACGAGGGCGGGCGGCTGGTCTACCGGGGCAAGGTGGGCACCGGCTTCGACGCGCGCCGGTTCGACGCGCTGATGGCGGCGATGAAGCCCCTGGCGCGCAAGACGGCCCCCTTCGAAGGCCACCTGCCGGCAGAGACGAAGGGCGCGAAGTGGATCACGCCGAAGCTGGTGGCCGAGGTCTCCTACACCGAGTTCACCGCCGAGGGCCGGGTGCGCCACGGCGTTTTCCAGGGGCTGCGCGAGGACAAGGAGGCATCTGCGGTGACGGCGAAGGCAGAGGCAGAGACCGACGGCCCCAAGGCCGACCCGGACGACACGTCGGGCGAGAAGGTCGGCGGCGTGCGGATCTCCAGCGCCGGGCGGGTGGTCTACCCCAAGGCGAAGCTGACCAAGGCCGACGTGGCGCGGCACTACGACCGGGTGGCCGAGCGGATGCTGACCTACGCCGGCGACCGCCCCGTGTCGCTGCTGCGCTATCCCACCGGGATCGAGGGCGAGGCGTTTTTCCAGAAGCACGCCGGCAAGGGCTTTCCCGAGGCGATCGGGACGGTGCCGGTGGAGGAAAAGAACGGCGCGGTCGAGGATTACATGTACCTGCCCGGCAAGGCGGCGCTGCTGGGGGCGGTGCAGATGGGAACGCTGGAGTTCCACATCTGGGGCGCCCGCCGCGACAGGCTGGACCGGCCCGACCGGCTGGTCTTCGACCTCGACCCCGACGAGGGGCTCGGGTTCGACGCCGTGAAGGCGGCGGCCGAGGAGGTGCGCGCGGGGCTGGAGGCGGTGGGCCTTGCCTCGGGCGCCATGGTCACCGGCGGCAAGGGCGTGCACGTCATCGCCCCGCTGCGCCGCACCGCCGGGTGGGAGACGGTCAAGGGCTTCTCCCAGACCTTCGCCCATGTCCTCGCCGAACGCGCGCCGGAGCGCTACACCGCCACCATGTCGAAGAAGAAGCGCAGCGGCCGGATATTCATCGACTGGCTGCGCAACGAGCGCGGGTCCACCGCCGTCGCCCCCTATTCCCTGCGCGGCCGCCCCGGCGCGGCGGTGGCGGTGCCGGTGACCTGGGAGGATCTGGGCAAGCTGAAGCGGCCCGATGCCTTCCACGTCGGGGACATGGAGGCGCGGCTGGCGCAGCCTTGTCCGCTGGCGGAGGTTTCGGCCGGCAGCATCGGAACGAAGGTGGTTTCGGCGCTGGAGCGCTGGGCGCGGGACTGACCGCTCAGGCGCGGGGGTGGGACTTGTCGTAGACCTCCATCAGCCGCGCCTGGTCCACCGCCGTGTAGGCCTGCGTGGTGGACAGCGAGGCATGGCCCAGCAACTCCTGGATCGCCCGCAGATCGCCCCCCGCCGCCAGCAGGTGCGTGGCGAAGCTGTGGCGCAGTGCATGGGGGGTGGCGGTGGCGGGCAGGCCCAGCTGCATCCGCGCCACCTCCATCGCCTTGCGCACCAGCCGCGGGTTCAGCGGCCCGCCCCGCGCGCCCCGGAACAGCGGCGCCTCCGGTTCGGCGGGGAAGGGACACAGGCGCACGTAGGTCTCCACCGCGGCGCGGGCGGCGGGCAGGACCGGCACCAGCCGCTCCTTGCCGCCCTTGCCCCGGATGCGCAGCACCTCGGGCAGCGGGCTTTGCGCGCCGGTCAGCCCCAGCCCCTCGGAGATCCGTAGCCCGCAGCCGTATAGCAGCGTCACCACCGCCGCATCGCGGGCGGCGATCCATGGCTCGGCGGCCTGCAATTCCACGGTGTCGATCATCTCGCGCGCCGCCTCGGTCGACAGGGGACGGGGCAGCTTGCGGCGGTACTTGGGGCTGCGGGCGGCGAGGATGGCGCTGGGGTCGAACCCCTCGCGCTCTGCCGCCCAGCCGGTGAAGGTCTTCACCGCCGACAGCGCCCGCGCCAGCGACCGCGCCGCCAGCCCGCGCCCGCGCTCGTGCGCCATCCAGGCCCGCATGTCGGACACCGTCACCTGCCCCAGCGCCGCCACCCCCAGCTGGTCGCCGTGGTGGCGCGACAGGAAGCACAAAAAGCCGGTGACGTCGCGCCGGTAGGCGGTAAGCGTCTGGTCCGCCGCGCCGTCCAGCGCCTTCAGGTGATCGCACCATGCCGCCACCGCCGCGCGCAGGCCGGGCGAGAGCGACAGGGGGATCACGGACGCCTCACGCCAGCCAGCGCCGCATCGCCCGCTCGAAGACGCCGGCGAAGAAGGTCAGCAGGTCGGCGCCCTGGGTGGGCTTGAACTGGTGCGGGTCCTCGGCGCCGAAGACCAGCATCCCGGGCAGGCGGCCGCTGCCGAGGTCCAGCTTCAGGCAGGCCTCGGAACGGACCCAGTCGGCCTTCTCGCCGTAGATCTCGGTGCTGTCGGGCTGCACCTGGCGCAGGGTGACCTGGCGGATCGGCACGTTGCGGCCCTGGGTCAGGTAGCGGTCGATGTACCCCGGCTCGGTCACCATCAGCACCTCGCCGAGGGTGCCGGCCGCGGGGTCTTCCCCGGCCACCGGCGATTCCAGCACCAGCCGCAGCGCGTCGAGCCGCAGGATCTGGGTGATCTCGGCGTCGAGGTTGGCGAGGAAGTCCTCGAACCCCACCGGGTCCAGCATCTTCAGCACCGCGCGGTGGATCATGTTGGTGCCCGCGAGGTTCTCGTAGGCGGCGGCGATGACGTGCCGGTGGGTTTCCTCCAGCCGTTCGAGCCGCTGCTCCAGCCGGTCCATGGCGATGCCGCGCAGGTCGACGATGTTGCCGCCCATCAGCCGCTCGTTGGCAGAGACCAGGGCGCGCATCAGGTCGCGGTCCTCGAGGATCAGTTCGGGTTCGGAAAGGATCTTGGTCCGCAGATCCCCGGGGATCGCGGCGGGTTCGCTCGCCATGCATGCCTCGTTCTTTGTCCGGGTGCCTGCATCGGACCCCCGGTTTGATTTTGCTCGGTCTTTTTGTGCCCGGAGGGGGCGGCCCGCGTCCAGAGCTTTGTCCGCGGGCGGGGGTGTTGGGGGGCGGCGGGTGGCCCACCCGCCACAGGGGGTGCGGGGTGGGGTACGTGGGGAGGCGGGGTGAACCCCGCCCTACATCTGCCTTCGAACGAAGCGCCGATCCGCCCCGAACAAGCCGAAGGCGCGGGGCAAGCGCCTGCCCGTCCGCACGGGCTGGCGCTGTGTCATCCGCGTGCTCGGCTCGTTCTGTGCGCGGATGTGGCTGGGATAAAGCGCCTATGCCGGAGGGAAGAAGCGCCATCCCACGGGCAGGCTCACGTTGCGCCATGGCGGGGTGAACCCCGCCCTACTGCTACTTTCGAGCGAGGCGCTGATCCGCCCCGAACAAGCCGAAGGCGCGGGGCGAGCGCCTGCCCGTCCCGGCGGGCTGGCGCTGTGTCATCCGCGTGCGCGGCTCATTCTGTGCGCGGATGTGGCTGGGATAAAGCGCCTATGCCCGAGGGCAGAAGCGCCATCCCACGGGCAGGCTTGCGTTGCGCCTCGAAAAGCCATGGATGGGAGAGCGGGCGCCTCCGCCCGCCCGCACCCCTTCAGAGGATCTTCTGACCCGTCTTCTCCCAATCCTTCAGGAAGGCCTCCAGCCCCTTGTCCGTCAGCACGTGGTTCGCCATCGCCTTGATCACGGCGGGCGGGGCGGTGGCCACGTCGGCGCCGATCTTGGCGGCTTCGGACATGTGGTTGGCGCTCCGGATCGAGGCGGCGAGGATCTGGGTCTCGAACCCGTAGTTGTCGTAGATCTCGCGGATGTCGGCGATCAGGTCCATCCCGTCGAGGTTCAGGTCGTCCAGCCGCCCGATGAAGGGCGAGATGAAGGTCGCGCCGGCCTTGGCCGCCAGCAGCGCCTGGTTGGCCGAGAAGCAGAGCGTCACGTTCACCATGTTGCCCTCGCCCGAGAGCACCTTGCAGGCCTTCAGCCCGTCCCAGGTCAGCGGCACCTTGATGGCGATGTTCTCGGCGATCTTCTTCAGCTCGCGGCCCTCGGCGATCATGCCCTCGGCATCCAGCGCCACGGTCTCGGCGCTGACGGGGCCGTCGACCATGCCGCAGATCTCGCGGGTGACTTCCTTGATGTCGCGGCCGGACTTCATGATCAGCGAGGGGTTGGTGGTGACCCCGTCCACCATGCCCAGCTCGTTCAGCTCGCGGATCGCGTCCACATCGGCGGTATCGACGAAGAATTTCATGGCAGGGCTCCTTTGCGCCGGCGCTTGCGGTTGGCGCACTGTTATCGCAGGACCAACGGGTGTTAAAGGTGCATCGGACCCAGGCGGACGTGACGGCGTGACCCAGCAAACCCATTTCGACGAGGGCGCGCGCCTCGGCGTGCTGACCACGCAGCCGCTGGACCGGCTGCTGGATTACCGCGCGCCGGCGGGGGGCTGCTTTCTCGGCGCCTTCGTCGAGGTGCCGCTGGGGCCGCGCAAGGTGCTGGGGGTGGTCTGGGGATCCGGCGCCAGCGACCTGCCGCCGGAGAAGCTGCGCGCGGTGATCCGGGTGCTGGACGCGGCGCCGATGCGCGAGGAGATGCGCCAGTTCCTGGGCCGCGCCGCCGATTACACGCTGACCCCGATGCCGGCGATGCTGCGGCTTGCGACCCGCTCGCCGGGGCTGGGGGATCCGCCCTCGATGCGCAAGGTCTACCGGCTGGGGCCGCACGAGCCGGGGCGGCTGACCGACGCGCGGGCGCGGGTGCTGGCGGTGCTGGAGGAATTCGGCGGCTTCGCCTTCACCCTGGGCGAGCTGGCCGAGATGGCGGGGGGGACCACCTCGGTCATCAAGGGGCTGGTGAAGCTGGGCGCGGTCGAGGAGCAGGAAAGCCCCCGCGACACCCCCTATCCGCCGCTGGACCCCGGCCGCGCCGGCAAGCCCCTGACCGAAGACCAGCAGGCCGCCGCCGCCGCCCTGCGCGGCGCGATCGCAGCGGGCGGCTATGGCACCACGCTGCTGAAGGGGGTCACCGGGTCGGGCAAGACCGAGGTCTACCTGGAGGCGGTGGCGGAATGCCTGGCGCAGGGCCGGCAGGCGTTGGTGCTGCTGCCGGAGATCGCCCTGACGGCGGAGTTCCTGAAGCGGGTCGAGGCGCGGTTCGGCGCGATGCCGGCGGAATGGCATTCCGGTGTCACCATGACCGAGCGCCGCCGCGCCTGGCGCATGGTGGGCGAGGGCGGGGCCGGGCTGGTGGTGGGGGCGCGCTCGGCGCTGTTCCTGCCGTTCCGGGACCTCGGGCTGGTGGTGATCGACGAGGAACACGACACCTCCTACAAGCAAGAGGACGGGGTGCTGTACAACGCGCGCGACATGGCGGTGCTGCGCGCCTCGATCTGCGGGGCGCAGGTGGTGCTGGCCTCGGCCACCCCCAGCCTCGAGACATGGGTGAACGCCGAGGCGGGCAAGTACGCGCGGCTGGAACTGGCGGCGCGGTTCGGCGCCGCGGAACTGCCCGAGATGCGCGCCATCGACATGCGCGCCGAGGAGCTGCCCTCGGGCCGCTGGATCTCTCCCAGCCTCGCCGCGGCGGTGACCTCGCGGCTGGAGGCGGGCGAGCAGTCGCTGCTGTTCCTCAACCGCCGCGGCTATGCCCCGGTCACCATCTGCCGCGCCTGCGGGCACCAGATCGGCTGCGCCCACTGCGACGCGCGGATGGTCGAGCACCGGTTCCTGAAGCGGCTGGTCTGCCACCAGTGCGGCGAGACCCGGCCGGTGCCCACGCGCTGCCCCTCCTGCGAGGCCGAGGACAAGCTTGCGCCGGTGGGCCCGGGGGTGGAACGGCTGCACGAGGAGGCGGCGGCGCTGTTCCCCGAGGCGCGGGTGGCGGTGCTGTCGTCGGACCTGTTCGGGTCGGCCCGGGCGCTGAAGGCCAAGGTCGAGGAGATCGCGGCGGGCGGCGCCGACATCGTCATCGGCACCCAGCTGGTGGCCAAGGGGCACAACTTTCCGCTGCTGACCCTCGTGGGAGTGATCGACGCCGACCTGGGGCTGCAGGGATCGGATCTGCGGGCGGCGGAGCGGACGTTCCAGCTGATGCGGCAGGTGGCGGGCCGTGCCGGGCGGGCCGAGCGGCCGGGCGAGGCGCTGCTGCAGAGCTTCCAGCCCGAGCACCCGGTGATCCGCGCGATCCTGGCGGGGGACGAGGAAAGCTTCTGGCGCGCCGAGGCGGAGGAGCGCCGCGCGGCGGGGGTGCCGCCCTACGGGCGGATGGCGGGAATCGTGCTGTCCTCGCCGGACGTGCAGGCCGTGTTCGACCTCGGCACCCGGCTGGCCCGCGCCGACGCGCCGCTGCGCCGGATCGGCGCGCAGGTCTTCGGCCCGGCCCCGGCGCCCATCGCGCGGATCCGGGGGCGGCACCGGGTGCGGCTGCTGGTCAAGGCGGACAAGGGCGCGCCCCTGCAGGGGGCGCTGGCGCAATGGGTGGCGCAGGTGCGGCTGCCGGCGAACCTGCGGCTGGCCATCGACATCGATCCGCAGAGTTTCTTTTGAATGAATGATGTGCGCCTGCGGCGCGCGGTCTTCTGATCGGATCGCCTTCGGCGATCCGACCGGGGCGAGGGGCGCTGCCCCTCGCGCTCCCCGGGATATTTTTTACCAGAAGAATTGGGGTGTGGGGTCAGGCGGGTTCGGTGGGGGCCGGGGCGGGAGCGGGGTTCCAGGCGCGTTGGCCGGGGATGAAGAGGGTGAGGGGCTCGCCCAAGGCTATCGGGCCGGGGCGTTCCACCCAGGCGGTGAGGCCGCGGCGGCCGTTGGCGGCGGACTTGAAGGCGCGGCCGTGGCCGGGGGCCTCGGCGTCGATCACGGGGATCGGCAGGTGGCAGGAGCGGTTTTCAAGGTCCACCACCAGCGTGGCGCCGGAGGGGGCCTGCAGCCGGCTGCCGGGGGGCAGGTAGGTCAGGTCGGGGATGCCGCGGGTGACGATGTTGGCGCCCACCAGCGCCGGGTCGAGGGACGGCAGGTCCATGGCGGCGGCGACCTCGTCCAGTTCCTCGGCCGAGAGGATGGTGACCTGCCGGGTGTTGCGGATCGTGGTGCCGCGCGGGTGCAGCATGGTGACCCGGCTGCAGGAGGGGCGGGTGAGGCCGCCGTGACATTCGCCCTCGAGCCCCGCCATGACGGCATGGACGCGGGGGACGGGCACCGCGCGCAGGCTTTCGTCGCGGTCGGGGACGCAGCCGAGCCAGGTGATGATGCCGGTGTGGCCGGTTTTCTGGAGGATCGGCATGGGTGCTCTCCGTCGTGCTCGCGCCGCCAGCCTGCCGCAGGCGGGGCAGCGGTGCAATGGGCGGGACCGGAGGGGGTTGGTCGAGAATGGATCGGCGGGAGGCCGGAACGAGAACCGCCCGCGGCGGGGCGCGGGGGGCTTTCAGATCAGGTGGGTTCCGGCAGGCCGTCGCCCGATGGCTTGGACTTCGGCTTGGTCTTGGGGATTGCCGTGACGCTGGCGGTGCCGCCCTGGTCCGGCTTGTCGCCCTCGTCGTCGCCGCGGTTCAGCGGCTCGCCGGCGATCACCTTGGTGATCTCCTCGCCGGTCAGGGTCTCGTACTCCAGCAGCCCCTGGGCCAGGCGGTGCAGGTCCTCGTTCCGCTCGGTCAGGATCTGCTTGGCCAGCTCGTAACCCTCGTCGATCAGCCCCTTCACCTTGGCGTCGATGCGCTTCTGCATCTCCTCGGAGTGCGCCGCGCCGGAGCCGTAGGTGCCCAGGTAGCTTTGCTGCTCGTTGGCGTAGTCGACGTAGCCCAGTTCCTCGGCGAAGCCGAACTGCGTCACCATCGCGCGGGCGATCTTGGTCACCTGCTGGATGTCCGAGGCGGCGCCGGAAGTCACGTTGTCCTTGCCGAAGACCAGCTCCTCGGCGACCCGGCCGCCCATCGCCATGGCGATCTTGGACTTGTACTTGGTCAGCGTGACCGACAGCTGATCCCGCTCCGGCAGCGACAGCACCAGGCCCAGCGCGCGGCCGCGCGGGATGATCGTCGCCTTGTGGATCGGGTCGTGCTGCGGGACGTTGAGGCCGACGATCGCGTGCCCGGCCTCGTGGTAGGCGGTCAGCTTCTTCTCGTCGTCGCTCATCACCATGGACCGCCGCTCTGCGCCCATCATGACCTTGTCCTTGGCGTTCTCGAAGTCCTCCATCGTGACGAACCGCCGGCCGACGCGCGCCGCCATCAGCGCCGCCTCGTTGACCAGGTTGGCCAGGTCGGCGCCGGAGAAGCCGGGGGTGCCGCGGGCGATGATGCGCAGGTCCACGTCGGGGCCGAGCGGCACCTTGCGGGCGTGCACGCCGAGGATCTTCTCGCGCCCGCGGATGTCCGGGTTGGGCACCTGCACCTGGCGGTCGAAGCGGCCGGGGCGCAGCAGCGCCGGGTCCAGCACGTCGGGCCGGTTGGTGGCGGCGACGATGATGATGCCCTCGTTGGCCTCGAAACCGTCCATTTCCACCAGCAGCTGGTTCAGCGTCTGTTCGCGCTCGTCGTTGCCGCCGCCGTAGCCGACCCCGCGGGAACGGCCCACCGCGTCGATCTCGTCGATGAAGACGATGCAGGGGGCGTTCTTCTTGGCCTGCTCGAACATGTCGCGCACGCGGCTGGCACCGACGCCCACGAACATCTCGACGAAGTCCGAGCCGGAGATGGTGAAGAACGGCACGCCCGCCTCGCCGGCGATGGCGCGGGCCAGCAGGGTCTTACCGGTGCCCGGAGGGCCCACCAGCAGCGCGCCCTTGGGGATCTTGCCGCCGAGGCGCGAGAACTTCTGCGGGTTGCGCAGGAATTCCACGATCTCCTCCAGCTCGTCCTTGGCCTCGTCGATGCCGGCGACATCGTCGAAGGTGACGCGGCCGTGCTTTTCGGTCAGCAGCTTGGCGCGGGACTTGCCAAAGCCCATGGCCCCGCCGCGTCCGCCGCCCTGCATCCGGTTCATGAAGTAGATCCAGACGCCGATCAGCAGCAGGAAGGGCAGGAAGGTCATCAGGATCGTCTGGAACCCGGACTGCTCCTGCGGCTTGGCGTTCACCGTCACGTCGTTCGCGATCAGCTTGTCGGTGATGTCGGCGCCGTCGGGGCGGATGGTCATGTAGTCCTGACCGTCGCTGCCGCGGAACAGGATCCGCTCGCCGTCCAGCGTGACCGAGGCGACATCGCCGTCGTCGACGCGTTCGACGAAGTCCGAGTAGCTGATCGAGCGGGTGGACATGGTCGACTGGCCGCCCGAGAACAGGTTGAAGAGCGCCAGGATCAGCAGGAATAGCACGACCCAGAAGGCGATGTTTCTGGCGTTACCCAAGGAAAGTCCTCCAAGATTGGCCCGCGCCGAGGGGTGCGGACCTGCCCGCCTAAGATAGGGATCGGGCCGAGATCTTCAACGCTATAACGGGCATCCGGCGAAAACGCGGCGGCAATAAGCCAGATCTGCGGTCCAGCCCCCGGAAAGCCCGGCGAGGGGGGCGGCGATCAGCGCGTCCTCCTGCCAGATCGCGGGGCTGGATTGCAGGCTGCGGCGGGGCAGGCCGGTGCTGCGCCAGGGGGTTTGCGACACCGCCTCGCCGAGGGCGCGGACCTGCAGGGCCGGCGCGTGGGGGCCCTCCATCTGCCAGCGGCCGTCCCAGGTGGCGGTGGTGGGGCAGGCGGTATGCGCGACGGCGCCCGGCTCGCGGGTGAAGCGCAGGTGGCCGGGCTCGGCGGTGACGAGACAGCCGGCGAGGGTGGCGGTGCCGCTTTCGGCCAGCGCGGCCTGCATCGCCTTCAGCGCCGTGTCGCGGGGCGGGTAGGGGGCGGGGGCGATCCAGTGCAGCGCGGCCAGCAGCAGGCGGCGGCGGATCTCGGCGGGCAGGGCGGGGTCTTCGGCCAGCAGCAGGTCGCCCGCCTCGGTGCGGGCGAGGCGGCGGGCTTCGAGGGCGGTGTAATGCGCCAGCGCGTCACGCACCTGCGCCTGCTGCCCGGCCACCCGCGCCAGCGCGCCGGCTCCCAACCCCAGCGGCGCCAGTTGTGCAAGTGCCTGGCGGGCGCGGCTGCGTTCGTAGGCCGGGTCCTCGTTGCCGGGGTCCTCGCACCAGCCGATGCCGCGCGCTTCGAGGTGCGCGCGCAGGGCCTGCCGGGGCACGTCCAGCAACGGGCGCGCCCAGTCGATGCCGTGGCGGGCAAAGCGCTGGTCCATCGCCGCCAGCCCGTCGGCCCCGGCGGCGCGGGACAGGCGGATCAGCAGGTTCTCGGCCTGATCGTCCCGGGTATGGCCCAGCACCACGAGGTCGACCCCCCGCTGCGCCGCCCATTCCGCGATCAGCGTGTAGCGCGCGGAGCGGGCGCTGGCAGAGAGGTTGCCGTTCCCGTCCCATTGCCAGCGGAGGGTGCTGTGCGAGATGGCGCGGCCCACGCAGTGGCGGGCGACGAAGGCGGCCTCGTCGGCGGCCTCGGGGCGCAGCCCGTGGTCCAGCGTCACGGCCTCCAGCGGGGTGCCGGAGGCGGCGCAGGCCTCGGCCATGAGGTCCAGCAGCGCCATGGAATCGCCGCCGCCGGAAACGGCGACGCCAAGCCGGCGGGGGGAGGTGTCGGAAAGGAAGGCGGCGGCGCGGCGGGGCAGGTCCGCCGCGGCCGCGGGGCCGGTCACGGGCAGCCGAGGCCCTGCGACTGGGCCTGGGCCTGCTGATCCTGCGTGGTGCCGGGATAGCGCGCGCCGACCTGCGCCAGCATCACGCAGGCTTCGTCGCGCTGGCCGAGCGCGCCCAGCGAGGTGCCCAGCCGCAGCAGCGCGTCGGGCGCGCGGGCGCCGTCGGGGTTGCCGGAGAAGGCCGCGAGGTAGGCGCGGGCGGCGGCGGCGGTCTGGCCGGTCGCGGCCAGCGCCTCGCCGCGCAGGAAGTGCGCCTCGCCGTTCAGCGGGCCGCCCGGGTAGGTCTCGGTGAACCGCTGAAAGCGGTCGGCGGCGCCTTGGTGGTCGCCGCTGTCAAAGGCGGCGCGGGCGGCGTCGAAGTCCGCCTGCTCGCCCATCGCCAGCTGCGGCGCGGTGCCGTCGCCGGTGGTCTGCGCCGGCGGCAGCGGCGACGGGCCAGGGGTCAGTGCGGCGCCGTTGCCGGGGGCGTCGCCCCCCAGCCGCGGGGTGTCGCCCAGCTTGCCCAGATCGCACCCCGGCTCCAGTTCGCACAGCCGGAACTCCAGGTCGCCGACCCGGTTGGTGCCGTCGGTGACCACCCGGTCGATCCGCAGCTCCATCTGCTCTGCCCGGCCGATCAGCCGCTGCAGTTCCGCCTCGATCCGGTCCATCCGCTCCAGCGCCGTGGCGCCGCCAAGCGCCATGGCCGGGTTGCCGGTGGTGGACAGCTCGCGCTTGAGCCGCTGCAGTTCCACGAACAGCACCGACAGCTCCTGCCGGATGTCGGCCAGCGTGCTGTCCTGCGCCGCCGCCGGCCCCGCCACGGGGGACAGCGCCAGCGCGGCGGCGAGGATCATGCCCCTGATACCCATGCCGCGGCGCCTCAGCTGAAGCCGCCGGCGGCCAGCACCGTCACGGCGCGGCGGTTCTTTGTATAGCAGGCCTCGTTCGAGCAGATCTCCAGCGGCCGTTCCTTGCCGTAGCTGATGGTGGTCAGCCGCCCGGCGCCGACGCCGCGCGAGATCAGGTACTCGCGCACAGAGTTGGCGCGGCGTTCGCCCAGGTTGAAGTTGTAGACCCGGGTGCCCTGCTCGTCCGCGTGGCCCTCGATCGTGGCGGCGTATTCTGGGTTGGCCAGCAGCCACTCGGCCTGGCGCGCCAGGATGCCCTGCGCGGCGGGGCTGAGGGTGGACTGGTCCACCTCGAACAGGATCCGGTCGCCCACGGTCTGCGCGAAATAGGCCGGCGAGGCGGGGTTGCTGGGATCGGCAAGCGCGCCGTTCGTCACCCCGTTGGGACCGTTCGGCCCGTTCGGGCCAAGCCCGTTGGCGTTGTCGTTGCCCTTGCCGAAGCGGTTGGGGTCGGTACAGGCGGTGAGGGCAATCAGCGCGAGGGCACTGATGGCGAACCGGAGGAGGGTCATGGGTTTACAGGCCTTCTGGGGGTCATTGTTGCTCGAACGTCAACAGGCTAGCACTTTCGTGCGGGTTTGGGAACGCGCGCCTCATGGCAGCAGCGGCGACCACGCGGGGTCGGAGGCGGCGGTGTCGGTGGGAACCCGGCGCAAATTGCGCCCGGAGATGTCGACGGAATAAAGCGCCGGCGCCCCGGTGGGCCCCTGGCTTTCGCGGGCGAACATGATCACCCGGCCGTTGGGCGACCAGGTGGGGCTTTCGTCCAGGAAAGAGGCGGTCAGCAGCCGTTCCTCGGACCCGTCGGTGCGCATCACGCCGATATGGAACCGGCCCTGGTTCTGCTTGACGAAGGCGATCAGGTCGCCGCGCGGCGACCAGACCGGCGCGCCGTAGCGGCCGGCACCGTTGCTGATGCGCCGCGCCTCGCCGCCGCCGGCGGGCATCACGTAAAGTTGCTGGGTGCCCGAGCGGTCGCTCTCGAACACGATGAAGCGGCCGTCCGGGGAAACCGAGGGCGAGGTCTCGATCGAGGGGCCGTCGGTCAGCTGCCGGGTAGTGCCGCTGGACAGGTCCAGCTCGTAGAGGTCCGAGTTGCCGCCACTGGCCAGCGAGTAGATCACCCGGTTGCCGTCGGGGGTGAAGGACGGCCCCACCGACATCGCGCCGGCCTGCTGTTCCAGCACCCGGCGCTGCACGGTGTCCACGTCGAGAATGGTGATTCGAGGGCTGCCGGTCTCGTAGCTGGTGTAGAGCACCCGCTTGCCGTTGGGCGAGAAACGCGGCGCCAGCACCAGCGCGTTGGAGTCGGTCAGGAACTCCATGTTGGCGCCGTCGTAGTCCATCACCGCCAGCCGGGTGCGCCGGGCGTCCTTGGGGCCGGTCTGCGACACGAAGACCACGCGGCTGTCGAAGTAGCCGCCCTCGCCGGTGATGCGCGAATAGACCGCGTCCGCCACCTTGTGCGCCATCCGCCGCCAGCTGTCCTGGCTGGCCGCGAACTGCAGCCCGTCGCCCAGCTGGGTCTGGGCGAAGACGTCGAACAGCCGGAACTTGACGATCACCTGCCCGCCAGAGGTGCTGACGGCGCCGGTGATCAGCGCCTGGGCGTTGATCGCGCGCCAGTCGGAGTACTGCACGGGGCTGGCGAAGCTGGTGACGCCGGAGATGTAGGCGTCGCGCGGCAACTCGCGGAAAAGGCCGGTGCCGGTGAGATCCGAGGCGATCACCTGGGTGATGCGCGCGGCGAAGTCGCGGGCGCCGGCGTCCTCGGCGACGAACTGCGGGATCGCGAAGGGCAGGGGCTCGATCACACCCTCGGTGATCTCGATGCGCAGCGGCCCGGAACGGTCCTGCGCATTGGCCACGGCGGCGAAGCCGGCCAGCGCCAGCGAAAGGGTCAGCAGTAGCAGGCGGGTCATTTGATCCTCATCCTTTCAGGATTGAAGGTCATTTCAATCTCTTTCCAATGGTCGAATTTCTCAAGCGGCAGATTGAAGCCGGAGCTGCCGCAGCGGATCACCGCCCGCCGCGCGGCCTCGAAGGCCTGCAGCGCGGCGGTCTGGCTGCCGCCCGAGAACTCCAGCATCCGGATGGTGCCGGTGTCGGGGGTGCCGTCGGCGTTCATCTGGACGGCGACGATGACGGTGGTCTGCAGCGCCTCGGAGGACAGCGAGCCGACGTTCCAGCACTGCTGCACCGCCACCCGCAACGCGTCCTTCTCGCCGCTGGTCAGCGGCGGGCCGGCGGGGGCCGAGCGCGCGGGCGGGGCGGCGGGGGTGTCGTTGGCCTCGGTCACCGCAGAGGCGATGGCATCGGCCAGAGCGTCATTGGTGTCGGGCGCCTCCGGGGCGGGGGTCACTGGCGGTGTTTCGGGCGGTGTTTCGGGCGCGGGCCGTTCGGGCTGCGGCTGGGGCGTGGGGCGCGGCGTCTCGGGGGCGGGTTCCACGGCGGCCAGCTGCGCCGGGCGCGCCTGCGGCACCGGCGAGCGATCCGGCGCGCTGGCCGGGCGCTCTGCCTCGGTGACGATCTCGGTGGTCGCCTCTTCCGGCGCGGCGTCGGGCTGTTCTTCCGCCTGCACGTCGGTGTCGGCATCGGGCGAGACCCGGGGCGCGGGGGTGTCGGCGATCTCGGGCGCCTCGGGGGTCTCGGGCACCGGCATCGGCGCCACGCGGGGCGCCTCGCGCGGCTGCGGGGTCTCGGCGGGGGGCGCGTTGTCGGGCACGGCAAGCGGCGCGGGCGGCGGGGCCGGGGCGGGCGCCTCCTCGATGATGACGGTCTCGGGCACCGGTTCGGGCGCGGGCGGCGGCGCGGGCTGTTCCGGGGCAGCGGGCCCCGGCGCCGGCGGGCGCGCCTCGGGGATCGGAGAACGGATCTCCTCGGCCGGCTCGGGCGCGGGGGCGGCCTCCGGCGCCTCGGCCTCTACCTCGGGATTCACCTCCGGCCGGCTGAGCGCGGCGAATTCCTCGGCCGAGATCAGCGAAACGTCGGCGGATTCCAGCACCGGCTCCTCGGCCGCGGAATCGAACACGCCGCCGGCCAGCAGCCAGAGCAGCAGCAGCCCATGCCCCGCACCCGAGATATAGTTGCCGGTGTTCACGTCCGTCAGCCGCCCGGTTGATCCAGCGTCGGTCCGCCCGCCTCGGTCACCAGACCGATGTTGCGGAACCCGCCCGCGTTCAGCGCGCCCATCACTTGGGCCACCTTCTCATAGGGGATGGACCCGTCGGCGCGCAGGAAGATCTTGTCGCTCGTCCGCTCCGAGGCGATGGCGCGCAGCTTGCCGATCAGCTCTTCCGGCGCAGTCTCTGTGGTCTGGATCATCAGCACGCCCTCGGCGGTGACGGTCACCGTCAGGGGTTCCTCCTGGTCCATCGGCAGCGCCTCGGCCGCCGTTTCCGGCAGTTCGATCGGCACGCCCACGGTCAGCAGCGGCGCCGAGACCATGAAGATGATCAGCAGCACCAGCATCACGTCGACGAAGGGCGTGACGTTAATTTCCGACATGGAGCGGCTCTTGCCCCGCCGCCGCCGGTCGCGCCCGCGCCGTTCCGCGCCGCCCGAGCCCTTGATGACCCCCGCGCCCATGTCAGCTGTCCAGCTGGCGGCTGAGGATGGTCGAGAACTCGTCGGCGAAGCTTTCGTAGTTCGCCACCACCGCGTCGCTGTCCGCGGACAGCTTGTTGTAGAAGATCACCGCGGGAATCGCCGCCAGCAGGCCAAGCCCGGTGGCCAGCAGCGCCTCGGCGATGCCCGGCGCCACCACGGCCAGCGAGGTGGATTGCTGCCCGGCGATCTCGATGAAGGCGCGCATGATGCCCCAGACCGTGCCGAACAGCCCGACGAAGGGCGCGGTGGAGCCGACGGTGGCAAGGAACGACAACCCCCGGTTCAGCCCCTCGGCCTCCTTGTTGATGGCCACGTCCATCGACCGCTCGATCCGGCTTTGCGCCCCGGCGATCAGCCCGCCGTCCTGCCGGTGGCTGCGGCGCCACTCCAGCATTCCCGCGGCGAAGATCTTCTCGGAGGCGCTGCTTGGGGTGGCGCCGATGGTCTCGTACAGCTCGTCCAGCGGCTCGCCGGACCAGAACGCCTCGTCGAAGGCGGCGGCTTCGCGGCGGGCGCGGCGGTAGGTGATGATCTTCTGCACGATGATCGACCACGCCCAGAAGGAAGCGGCCAGCAGCATCAGAATCACCAGCTGCACGACGAAAGACGCGCGCCAGAACAGCGCGAAGAAGGAAAAATCGGCTTCCATAGGTCCTGCTCTCGGTTCGGGCCGTTGCTTTGAAAAAGCTCGGGGCTCTCGTTAGCCGCTCTTTTATCGGAATTGCAGGCCCATTGCCAAGAAAAGCGTGGGGAAGGACACCCGCCGCCGTGTTCAGCCGAATGCTCGGCGAATATCCGCTGGCATCCGGGCCGGGCGGCCATCCGCCCCCACCGCGACGAGGGTCACCTGCGCCGAGAACAGCAGCATCTCCCCCCGCCGCACCTGCTGGCGCAGCACGAAGCGGGCGCCCGAGGCGGATTCCGGCGCCGTCTCGACCACCAGCGCGTCGTCGAAGCGGGCGGGGCGCAGGTAGTCGGCGGCGATGTGGCGCACCACGAAGACCGTGCCGGCCGCGCGCATCGCGTTCTGGTCGATCCCCAGCCCGCGCACCCAGTCGCTGCGGGCGCGTTCGATGAATTTCAGGAAATTGGCGTGGTAGACGATGCCGCCCATGTCGGTGTCTTCGTAGTAGACCCGCACGTCGAACAGGTGGCTCATCCCTGCGTCACCATCCGCGCGTGCAGCCGCAGGGCGTGGCTGGGATCGTCCGTCGCCGCGGGCAGCACCGGGTCGTAGCCGGCGCGCACCAGTTCGGCGATGTCGGGGCGCAGGATCGTGGTCTTGCCCGCCACCGCCAGCGGCGATTTTTCGGCAAAGGCCGTGTCGGACCACAGCAGCATGCACTGCGCCATGTCCCCCAGCGCCAGTGTCTCTGCCGGCACGTCGGCCAGCGGGCCTTCCATCTTGAGAAAGCTGAAGGCGGCCTTGATCGCGCCCGTCCGCTCGAACCGGAAGGCGCGGTACTGGCAGGCGCCGGCCCCCTCGAGCCGCGCCACCAGCGGCGACAGGCCGGGGATCAGCCGGTCGAGCCCCGGCACCGCCGGCAGTTCCTGCCAGTCGCGGAAGAAGAAGACCATCAGGTTGGCGCCCAGTTCCGGGTCGGTCTCGGCCATCTTGTGCCCCGCCAGCGCCACCAGCGCTTCGCAGGCGCCCTTGACCACCTTCAGCGTCGGCTCCTCGACCCCGAAGACCACGGGCGCGATGGGGCGGCCCCAGCGGGCGAACAGGTAGGTGCCGTCGGGGCGGATGAAGTGGCGGGTGATCTCTTCCGGCGTCATGTCTTCGTGGTAGCCGATGAGGACGCGGGCGCAAGGGCGGAACAACGTCATTCTCCGGAGGTTTCATTCTGGAAACGAGGACCACCCGAGATGCGATACCTTTTGCTGTCCGCGGTGCTGGCGCTTTCCGCCTGCGTGCTGCCGAAGGACCCCGAGCGCACGACAGAGCGCGTGAGCGGGCGCGAACTGGTGGTCGGTGTGCTGGCCGACGAGTTGTCGGACCCCGACCGCCGGGTGATCGACGCGCTGGCGCAGCGGCTCGGCGCCCGCCCCGCGCCGCGCACCGGCCCCGCGCACCTGCTGCTGGCGCTGCTGGAGGAGGGCGAGGTGCACCTGCTGGCCGGAGATATCCCCGCCGACACGCCGCTGGCGGCCAAGGCCGGGCTGAGCAACGCGGTGGGAAGGCTGCACCGGCCGGACGGCAGTGAGGAAGACCGCGTGCTGCTGATCCGGCAGGGCGAGAACCGGTTTCTCGGTGAGCTGAACCGCGCCATCGACGCATCGGGGGCGGGGTCATGATCCGCCCCGGCCTGTCGGAAGCGGCCGATGCCGCTCTGGAGCGGGCGCGGCGGCTGGAATGGTGGACGCTGGGCTGGCTGGTCTCGATCGTCGCGGTGATGGGGCTGGTGATGGGCTCGTCCGAGGCGATGCAGGCGGCATGGGTGGAAGACCTGCTGTCGCTGGCGCCGCCGGCGCTGTTCCTGCTGGCGCTGCACGTGGAACGGCGCGGGCCGTCGCGGATGTACCCCTTCGGGCATTACCGCACCGGCTCGATGTGCTTTCTGGTGGCGGCGGTGGCCCTGACGGCGATGGGCGCCTACCTTGTTTACGACGCCTCGGTGGTGCTGATCCGGCGGGAGCATCCGACCATCGGCACCTTTTCCCTTTTGGGCCAGCAGGTCTGGCTGGGCTGGGCGATGATCGCGGCGCTGGTCTACTCGGTGATCCCGCCGGTGATCCTTGGCTACAAGAAGCGCAAGCTGGCGCCGCAGATCGCCGACCAGGTGCTGTACACCGACGCCGAGATGAACGCGGCGGACTGGAAGACCGGGCTGGCCGGCATGGCCGGGATCGTCGGCATCGCCATGGGCTGGTGGTGGGCGGACGCCGCGGCGGCGGGGCTGATTGGGCTGGACATCCTGCGCGACGGGCTGCGCAGCATGCGCGGCGCGGTGGCCGAGCTGCTGGACGGGGCGCCGCGCAAGTTGGAGGATCCGGGCAAGTTGCACCCGGACGTGGAGCGGATCGAGCAGAGCTTTGGCAAGGGCCGCGAGGTGCGGGTGCGCGAGACCGGGCGCTACCTGCACGTCGAGATCGGCAGCGCCGAACGCACCCGACCCTCCGAGGCCGCCGCCCGCGCCGCGCTGGGCGACAGGTTCTGGCGCATCGTCTCTGTCACAGGCCCGGCGCCCGAGGACATCCTCGAGGGCCGGGTGCCGCCGGCGGAGGAGGGCAAGGCCGGGGACTGAGCCGCGCCCCGGCCGCTGGCCCTTCACATTCCCCGGCCTCTGGCCTAGGACGCACGCTGTCTCACAGGGAGCCGGACACATGCAGGGCAGCGCCAACCTCAACCTGATGATCAAGGCCGCGCGCAAGGCGGGGCGGAGCCTGGTGAAGGACTTCCGCGAGGTGGAGAATCTGCAGGTCTCGATGAAGGGCGCCGGCGACTTCGTCAGCCGCGCCGACATCGCCGCCGAGAAGATCATCCGCGAGGACCTGATGGGGGCGCGTCCCAACTACGGCTGGGTCGGCGAGGAAAGCGCGGCGGTCGAGGGCATCGACCCCACCCGCCGCTGGATCGTCGATCCGCTGGACGGCACCACCAACTTCCTGCACGGCCTGCCGCACTGGTGCGTATCCATCGCGCTGGAGCACAAGGGCGAGATCGTGGCGGGCGTCATCTTCGACGCCGCCAAGGACGAGATGTTCTGGGCCGAGAAGGGCGCCGGCGCCTGGATGAACGAAAGCCGCCTGCGGGTCTCGGGGCGCACCCGGATGATCGAGGCGCTGTTCGCCACCGGCCTGCCCTTCGGCGGCCGCGGCGACCTGCCCGAGACGATCCGCGACCTGGGCCGCCTGCTGCCCGCCTGTTCCGGCGTGCGGCGCTGGGGCGCGGCGGCGCTGGACATGGCCTATGTCGCCGCCGGCCGCTTCGACGGCTACTGGGAGCGGGGCATCCATTCGTGGGACGTGGCGGCGGGCGTGGTGATCGTCCGCGAGGCCGGCGGCTTCGTCGAGCCGCTGTCGCCCGGCGGCGACCTGCTGGAGGACGGCGCGATCATCTGCGCGGCGGAACGGATCTTCGACAGCTTCGCCGGAACCATTCGGAATAGTTAACTTATCCCCTTAATGGCATGACTTGGCCGCATTCCAGCCATAGTGAACGATCAATCATTCACTCAGGGCGGGGCGCCACTTGCAGAGTATGCCATGTTTCAATTCCTGAAGTTTGCCCGCGACGAGGACGGCGCCGTGACGATCGACTGGGTGGTCGTCTGCGCGGGCATGGTCGGGATCGCCATCGCGGTCACCACCATCATCGGCAACGCGAGCCACGATCACGTGGAACGGGTCGGCGACAAGTACGATCAGCAGGGGATCATGACGTTCGGTCGGATGGATGGTTGACCCCGTCCGACCAGCGGATCGGCTCAAGCTCGCGCGGGTTCACCCCCTCGATGGCGCCAAGGTTGACGCCGAACTCGTCCGGGTTCGACCGCCGGCGGTGATGGGTGTAGATCCCGCAGACCGAACAGAAGTAGTGCCGCGCCGTGCAGGTGTTCCACTGGTATAGCGTCAGCCGGTCCTCGCCGCGCACCACCTCCAGGTCCCCGGGTAGGACGGTGACGGTGGGCGCGGCCCGGCGCCGGCAGAACGAACAGTCGCAGCGCCGTGCCTCTGCCAGCGGGATCGCGGGGCGCACCCGCAGCTCCACCGCGCCGCAGTGACAGGTCAGGCGCAAGGGCGCGCGCGGGGTCTCGTGCAGCGGCGGCGCGCTCACCTCCGGCTCCTCGGCACCCTTGGAATGCGCGTCGATTCCAGCTTGTACTTGGCCGCCGGGTGGTCCGGGTGCCCGTGGGTGCGGTTCCAGAAGGCAAAGCCCCCGTGACGCAGCCAGACCGGGATCACCAGCAGGAAGCCGGCGATGAACCCGCCCGCGTGCGCCCAGTAGGCGACGCCGCCAAGATCCGGGTCGGCGCCGACGCCGTTGAACAGCTGCAGGCCGAACCACAGGCCCAGCATCGCCCAGGCCGGCACGGGAATGATCTTGAAGAACACCACGAAGATGAACAGCACGTCCACCTTCGCCTTGGGATACATCAGCAGGTAGCCCCCCATCACCCCCGCGATCGCCCCCGAGGCGCCCACTGTCGGCACCATGGATCCCGGCGCCGACAGCACGTGCACCAGCCCCGCGCCGATGCCGCTGGCAAGGTAGAAGCCGAGGAAGCCGAGGTGGCCCATCTCCTCTTCGAGGTTGTCGCCGAAGATCCACAGGAACAGCATGTTGCCGCCGATGTGCATGAACCCGGCGTGCAGGAACATCGAGCTGATGACGGTGTAGTAGCCGCCGCCGTCGCTGATCCGCGCCGGGATCATCGCCCAGTCGATCAGCAGGCGCTGCATGGAGGGGTCGTTGCTCATCGCCGGCAGCGTCAGGAAGAAGATGGCGACGTTCGCCGCTATCAGAAGATAGGTGACGTAGGGGGTCTGCTGGGACGGGTTGTGGTCGCGGATCGGGAACATGGCGTCACCCTTGGGCAAGCGCCGGGCGGCGTCAAGCGCCGCCCGCCTCCGCCAGCAGTTCCGCGTTGCCCCCCGAGGCGGTGGTGTCGACGCAGAGGTGCCGTTCCAGCAGCACGTCGGCGGCGATCAGCGCGCCCGTCAGCAGCGGCAGGATCGGCCCGTCGCGCCCGGCAAGCGCCCGGGCGTGGTCGCGCGCGGCCTGCGCGTCGCCCCACCAGACGGCCCCGGAAAAGCCCGAAAGCCGCCCCAGCGCCTCGGGCGGCAGCCCGTCCGCCTCCAGCGCCAGCCCGCCCAGCAGCCGCGCCGCCTGCGCCTGCCGTCCCGCCGCCTCGGACCCCGGGCCAAGGCACAGCAGCGGCGGGCGGGCGACCCGGGTCAGCCGGTTCGACTCGCCGGTGGGGCCGGGCAGGCCGGTGACGTCGTGGCGCGGGGGCAGGGGGGCGGCGTCCAGCGCGCGCTGCACCTCGGCGGGGTCGCGCGCCGCGCCGGCCTCGCCGTCGAAGCGCACGATCTCGGACGCGGCGAAGCGGGTCAGGTACTCCGGCCCGCCGGCCTTGGGCCCGGTGCCCGACAGCCCCTCGCCCCCGAAGGGCTGGCTGCCGACGATGGCGCCGATCTGGTTGCGGTTGACGTAGGCGTTGCCCACTGACAGCCGCTCTGTCACGTATTGCACCCGGTCGTCGATCCGGGTGTGCAGCCCGAAGGTCAGGCCATAGCCGGTCTCGTTGATCTCGCGCAGCACCGCGTCCAGCCGCCCCGAGCGGAAGGTGGCCAGGTGCAGCACCGGGCCGAAGACTTCGCGCTCGATCGCCGCGATGCCGGGCACGGCGATGACGGCGGGGGCGACGAAGGTGCCCTGTTGCGGCGCCGGCACCTCGTGCAGCAGCCGGCCGTCGCGGCGGGCGGCCTCGACATGGGCGGTGATGCCCTGCTGCGCGCGGGCGTCGATCACCGGGCCCACGTCGGTGGACCGCTGCCAGGGATCGCCCAGCTTCAGCGAATCCATCGCGCCGAACAGCATCCGCTTGAAGTCCTCCGCGATCTCCTCCTGCACGTAGAGGCAGCGCAGGGCCGAACAGCGCTGCCCGGCGGACTGGAACGCCGACTGGATCACGTCGCGCACCGCCTGTTCGGGCAGCGCGGTGCTGTCGACGATCATCGCGTTGATGCCGCCGGTCTCCGCAATCAGCGGCGCGCCGGGGGCGAGGTTGTCCGCCATGGTGCGGCGGATCGCCTGCGCGGTGGCGGTGGAGCCGGTGAAGGCCACGCCGTGGACCCGCGCATCCGAGGTCAACGTCGCGCCCACCTCGCCGCCGTGGCCGGGCAGGAACTGCAGCGCGCTGCGCGGCACTCCGGCCTCGTGCAGCAGCGTCACCGCCGCGTGGCCGATCAGCGGCGTCGCCTCGGCGGGCTTGGCCAGCACCGCGTTGCCCACCGCCAGCGCCCCGGCGATCTGGCCGGTGAAGATCGCCAGCGGGAAGTTCCACGGCGAGATGCAGGTGAAGACCCCCAGCGCCGGCCGGTCCTCTGCCTCGGCGCGGGCGGCGTAGTAGCGCAGGAAGTCCACCGCCTCGCGCAGCTCTCCCACCACGTCGGGCATCGACTTGCCCGCCTCGCGTGCCAGCAGGGCGAACAGCCGGGCGTGGTCGCGCTCGTACAGGTCCGCGGCGCGGCGCAGCACGGCGGCGCGCTCTGCCACAGGCGCGTCCCATGGCGCGGCGGCGGCCAGCGCGGCCTCTACCTCGGCTGGGGTGGCGTCGCGCACCTCGCCAACGATGTCCGCGGGATCGGCGGGGTTGTGGCGGGGCTCGGCCTTGCCCTCTTCGCCGGGCCCGTCGATCAGCGGCGCGGCGGCAAAGCGGGTCTGGCGAAAGCCCTCCCGCGCCGCGTCCAGCGCTTCCAGCGTCGGGCGGTGCGACAGGTCCCAGCCGCGGGAATTGGCGCGCTCGGGCAGGAACAGCCCGGTCCCCCGCCGCACCCGCACCGGCGCGTCCTCCAGCGCGTCGAAGGGATCGGCGGCCACGGTTTCGGGCGGCACCTCGGTGTCGACGATCTGGTGCACGAAAGACGAGTTCGCCCCGTTCTCCAGCAGCCGCCGCACGAGGTAGGCCAGCAGGTCGCGGTGCGCCCCCACCGGCGCGTAGATCCGGCAGCGGGCGCCCGGTGCCTTCATCAGGATCGCGTGCAGCCGTTCGCCCATCCCGTGAAGGCGCTGGAATTCCCAGTCCTCGCGCCCGCCCGCCATGTCGATGATCGCGGCGGCTGTATGGGCGTTGTGGGTGGCGAACTGCGGGTAGATCCGGCCGCGCATCCCCAGCAGCTTGCGGGCGCAGGCGATGTAGGAGACGTCGGTTGCCGGCTTGCGGGTGAAGACGGGGAAGCCATCCATCCCCTCGACCTGCGCGTGCTTGATCTCGGTGTCCCAGTAGGCGCCCTTGACCAGCCGCACCATGAACCGGCGGTCCAGCTGTTCGGCGAGCGCGTGCAGCCAGTCGAGCACCGGCGCCGCGCGCTGGCCGAAGGCCTGCACCACCACGCCGAAGCCGTCCCATCCGGCCAGCGCCTCGTCACGCACCACCGCCTCGATCACGTCGAGCGACAGGGACAGGCGGTCGGCCTCTTCGGCGTCGATGTTCAGCCCCATCCCGGCGGCGGCGGCCTGCCGCGCCAGCGCGCCGAGGCGCGGCACGAGGTCGGTCATCACCCGCTCGCGCTGGGCCTCCTCGTAGCGCGGGTGCAGCGCCGAAAGCTTGACCGAGATGCCGGGGTTGGCCGCCACGTCGCCATGGGTGGCCGCGCGGCCGATGGCCTCGATGGCGCGGGCGTAGGCGTCGAAGTAGCGCTTGGCGTCCGCCTCGGTGCGCGCGGCCTCGCCCAGCATGTCGTAGGAATAGCTGTAGCCGTCCTCCTCCATCCCGCGGGCGCGGCGCATGGCGCCGTCGATGGTCTCGCCCAGCACGAACTGCCGCCCCATCTCGCGCATGGCGCGGCCGGTGGCGGTGCGGATCACCGGCTCGCCCAGCCGCTTCACCGCGCCGCGCAGGGCGCCGGCGACGCCCGGCTGGCGGTCGTCCAGCACCCGGCCGGTCAGCATCAGCGCCCAGGTCGAGGCGTTGACCAGCGAGGAGGACGAACGCCCGAGGTGCCGGCCCCAGTCCGACGGGGCGATCTTGTCCTCGATCAGCGCGTCGATGGTCTCTGCATCCGGCACCCGCAGCAGCGCCTCGGCCAGGCACATCAGCGCGATGCCCTCGTCGGTGGACAGGCCGTACTCTGCCAGGAAAACCTCCATCAGCCCCGGCTTGGCCGAGGCGCGGATCTCCCGCACCAGTTCCGCCGCGCGGTCGGCGATGCGGGCGCGGTCGTCCCTGTCCAGCGCGGCGAGGCGGATCAGGCTGTCGAGCGTCTGCTGCTCGTCCGCGTAGGTCGCGGCGTCGACGCGGGCGCGGAGGGTGGCGAGGTCTGCGGGGGCGGAGGTGTCGGGCATGATGTGTCTCCTTCGCGCCCTGCATATCCGAAGCACGGCTTGCCGTTCCGCCTGATTTTCACAATAATGCAGGCGAATTGACCGAAGATCGGGGCTGTCTTGGCGCAATCGGACCAAACCGGGCTGGACCGCTTCGACCGCGCGATTCTCGAGGTGCTGTCGGCGGACGGACGGATCTCCGTCACCGATCTCGCGGCGCGGATCGGCCTGTCGAAGACACCGACGCAGGCGCGGCTGCGGCGGTTGGAACGGGACGGCGTCATCACCGGCTATCGGGCCATGCTGGACCCGATCCGCATCGGCCGCGACCACGTGGCCTTCGTCGAGGTCAAGCTCTCCGACACCCGCGAGTCCGCCCTCGCCGCCTTCAACGCCGCGGTGCGCGCGGTGCCGCAGATCGAGCAGTGCCACATGCTGGCGGCCTCCTTCGACTACCTGCTGAAGGTGCGCTGCACGGACATGACCGACTACCGGCAGGTGCTGGCAGAGAAGATCTCGACCCTCCCCCATGTCTCGCACACCTCCACCCACGTGGCGATGCAGGCGGTGAAGGAGGGCGGGCTGTGACCGCATCCTCGGCAAGTTGCCGCGTGGGTCTGCCAGTTACGGTGGCGGCGCCGCGCGGGGTGCGTTAATCCTGCCGCGCGATTTACCAGTCCCTCTAAGTACCGGAAGGCCGCGAATGTCATCCAGTGTTAACGATACGGACAGCTGGTTCCTGGCCCAGCTGAAACCGAACGCCGCGCGAATCGCGGAGCGCAACCTGACGCGGCAGGGCTACCGCACCTTCCTGCCGCTGGAGGAGCAGACCGTCTCTCGCGGCGGCAAGTTTGTCACCGCCATGAAGCCGCTGTTCCCCGGCTACATCTTCGTGGCCTTCGACGCCGCGCGCGGGTTGTGGCGGACGGTGAACTCCACCTACGGAGTGTCCCGGCTGGTCAGCTTCGGCCGCGAACCCGCCGCGGTGCCGGGCGACCTGGTGGCGCAACTTATTCAGCGCTGTGATTCGGGCGGCAAGCTGCAGCCGGTGCAAATGCCGTCTCCGGGCGATAAAGTGACGTTGACGTCAGGCCCTTTCGCCAACTTCGTGGCGGAAGTTGAGCGGATTTCAGCGGATCAGCGCGTGTGGGTCCTGATGGAACTGATGGGCGCCAAGACCCGGGTCGCGGTCGACGCGCAGCAGCTTCGGACCGGTTAAAATAAGGTTAATGATAAATCTTCTTCATGCCGCGAGGTGTGGAGGATCGCAAGAATTCTCCTGCGTCAGCAGGGCTTAACGGAAACGCAAACCGGCCTTGTCCTGTGGATCAGTCGAGAAGTCATTGAGCGAAACGGCGAATCCCACTATACGGGTCGAGGCGCTGCTGCCGGCGCCTGACTAAAGTTCAATAGATCGGCCCTGCCGACTTTCGTGCCCCCCTAGGTCCGTGAGTAGACAAGCCGTTAACGATTTTGCCTGGGGGTATAATGCTCGATTTTACCGGGAAGTTCTCCGATACGGTTCTAGACCTGCCGGACCGCGACGATGCTGCGACGGGTACTCCGGGGATGCCCCTGATCAAGCGCTCCATCGACCTTTTCATCTGCGGGGTCCTGCTGCTGCCCGCCGCGCTTGTCACCGCTGTCGTCATTCTTCTTCTCAACCGCCGCTACAACCCGGGCCCGCTGTTCTACGTGCAGCGGCGCATGGGCTACCAGTGCAAGCCGTTCCACGTCGTGAAATTTCGCACCATGCTGCCGGCGGATGCGGTGCAGCGGACGGCCGAGGGGCCGCTGGAACTGGACCGCATCACGCCGCTCGGGTCGTTCCTGCGGAAAACGCGGCTGGACGAGCTGCCGCAGATCTTTAACGTGATCAAGGGCGAGATGAGCCTGATCGGCCCGCGCCCCGACACCTACGAGTTCGCGGCGCACTATCTTGATACCGTTCCGGGCTACCGCGCGCGTCATGCGGTCCGGCCAGGCATCAGCGGCTTTGCGCAGACCGAGGTGGGCTATGTCACGGGATCGGCCGGCACCCGGCTGAAGGTGCGGGCGGACCTGCACTACATCCAGAACCTGTCGCTGGCGATGGAGCTTTGGCTGATGTGGCGGACGCTGACGGTGGTGGTGTTCCGCAAGGGCATCTGACCGGGCACCGCCCTACCATCCTTACGTAACGGGGCGCGGCGTCATCTGCCGCGCCCTTTTCATTTCTCAGTCTTCCATCGCTTCCAGCTCGTCGATCATTCCGGCGATCATCGACAGGCCCTTGTCCCAGAAGGTCGGGTCGCTCGCGTCCAGGCCGAAGGGCGCCAGCAGCTCCTTGTGGTGCTTGGACCCGCCCGCCCTGAGCATGTCGAAGTACTTCTCCTGGAACCCCTCGTCGCCCTCCTCGTAGACCGCATAGAGCGCGTTCACCAGGCCATCGCCGAAGGCATAGGCGTAGACGTAGAAGGGCGAATGGACGAAGTGCGGGATGTAGGCCCAGAAGGTCTCGTACCCATCCATGAACTCGAACGCCGGCCCTAGCGATTCCGCCTGCACCGACATCCACAGCGCGTTGATATCGTCCGGCGTCAGCTCTCCCTTGCCGCGGGCGTCGTGCAGCTTGCACTCGAAGTCGTAGAAGGCGATCTGCCGGACCACCGTGTTGATCATGTCCTCGACCTTGCCGGCCAGCAGCACCTTGCGCTCCGCCTGGGTCTGCGCGCCCTCCAGCAGCTGGCGGAAGGTCAGCATCTCGCCGAAGACAGAGGCCGTCTCGGCCAGCGTCAGCGGGGTCGACGACAGCAGCTCGCCTTGCCCAGCCGCCAGCCGCTGGTGCACGCCGTGCCCTAGTTCGTGCGCCAGGGTCATCACGTCGCGCGGCTTGCCCAGGTAGTTCAGCATCACGTAGGGGTGCACGTCCGTCACCGTGGGATGGGCGAAGGCGCCGGGGGCCTTGCCCGGTTTGACCGCGGCGTCGATCCAGCCCTTGTCGAAGAAGGGTTCGGCCAGTTCCGCCAGGCGCGGATCGAAGCCGCCGTAGGCCGACATCACCGTCTCGCGCGCCTGGTCCCAGCCGATCACGCGCAGTTCTTCCATCTGCAGCGGCGCGTTGCGGTCCCAGACCTGCAGCTTGTCCAGCCCCATCCACTTGCGCTTCAGCTCGTAATAGCGGTGCGACAGGCGCGGGTAGGCCTTCACCACGGCGTTGCGCAGCGCCTCGACCACCTCCGGCTCCACGTGGTTGGCAAGGTGGCGGCCGTACTGCGGGCTGGGCATGTTGCGCCAGCGGTCGTGGATCTCCTTGTCTTTCGCAAGCGAGTTGTGCACCCGCGCGAAGAGCTTGATGTTGTCCCCGAACACCCGCGCCAGTTCCCGCGCCGCGGCCTCGCGGTGGGCGCGGTTGGGGTCGGTCAGGAAGTTCAGCGTGCTCTCGATGCCGTGGGTCTCGCCCTCCACTTCGAAGGTCAGGCCGGCGATCCACTCGTCGAACAGCTTGTTCCAGGCCGAGGCGCCCACCACCGACTGGTCGTGCAGGAACTTCTCCAGCTCGTCCGACAGCTGGTGCGGGCGCATGGCGCGCAGCCGCTCGAAGATCGGCTTGTAGCGGGCGAGATCGGCGTTGGCCTTGAACAGGTCGTCCAGCTGCTCGTCCGGCAGGCGGTTGATCTCCAGCGAGAAGAACACCAGCGGGGTGGAGAAGTTGGTGATCTTGTCCTGCAGGTCCGACAGGAACTTGCCGCGCTCGGCATCCGTGGTCTGCTGGTAATAGCGCAGTCCGGCGAAGGACATGATGCGGCCCGTGACCATGTCGATCTTCTCGTGCCGCAGCACGCATTCCAGCATCCCCTCCGCGTCCAGCTCGGCCAGCTTGCCCTGGTAGTCGTGGGCGAAGCTTTCACAGGCTTCCTCCAGCCAGTCGAGGTCGCGCTTCAGCTCCGGCGCGTCGGGGGAAGCGTACAGATCCGTCAGGTCCCATTCCGGCAGGGCGCCGAGATCCTTGCCGCCGGCAGAGGCATTGGCGTCGAACACCGGGCTGATCGCGGGACGAAGATCGGTACGCATGGGCAAAAGTCCTTTGTTGGGCTCGTCCTCACATAGGATGCGGGGGGGGCGGGGTTCAAGGAATCAATCGGCGATGCCCGGGTGCCGCTGCGGCGCGGGACTGATCGGTTCTGTCAAATTTTTCCAGATGTGCCTAAAAGTTGACAGAATTGCGGTGAAGAAGCCAAGGGACCGGCCCTGTTCAGGCAGCCGGGCCAAGCGGGAGGGATGGGGCAATGTTCCCTTCGGACGTGGCGCAGACCGCGGCAAGCTACGAGGCCGGGCGGCAGGAGCTGCTCTATGGCGATACCCTGGGCGGGATCGGCGGTCGATGCCAGTTCCTGCTTCCCATGGGCGTGGCGCTGGCGCGGGCGGCGCAGGCGGGCCAGCCGGCGGACTTCGTCGCAGCCCCGGGGTGGTGCGAGCTGACGGCGCCGGAGAAACAGGCGGTCCGGGTCTGCCACGCGGTGCTGACCGGCGGCGCGGCCCGGCTGGTGGAGGCGATGAGCCGCTATCCCGCGGACGCCCGCGCCTTCTTCGACCTCGAGGGCTGGCGCCGTGAACATGCCGGCCACGCCGTCTCCCGCCACCTGCTCGACGCCCCCGAGGCCCGGCGCACCGACCGCATTCCCCCCGCGCACCGCGAGCCGCGCGGCCTGCCGTCCTTCGCCCTGGTCGCCTGGATCGTCCTGCGCCACCTGCACCGGGCGCGGAAGTGCCCCGCCGCGGTCCTGCCGGTGCGGCGCGGCGCATAGCCAGGCGTCGTTGCCGGATACAGCAGGAATCGGATCGCGCCTGCCACGGCGCACGGGGTAAGGGGCAGCAGACATGCCACCCGAAGGACCCATTCCATGCAAAAGCCTCTCCCGCGGCACCTGGATCTGCCCGCCGCCGCCATGCTGCTGCTGCTGGCCGCGGTCTGGGGCGGGTCGTTCTTCTTCGCCGAGATCGCCCTGGCCGAGGTGCCGCCCCTGACCATCGCGCTGCACCGGGTGGCCTGGGCGCTGCCGATCCTCGCCGGGATCGTGCTGCTGCGCCGGCTCGCGCTGCCCCGCGCGCCGCGGGTCTGGGGGGCGTACCTGGTGATGGGCGCGCTGAACAACGCGATCCCCTTCTCGCTGATCTTCTGGGGGCAGACCCGGATCGACAGCGGGCTGGCGTCGATCCTGAACGGCACCACCGCGATGTTCGCGGCGCTGGTGGCCGGGCTGCTGCTGCCGGACGAGCCCTTGACGCTGCGCAAGATCGCGGGCGCGGCGCTGGGGCTGGCCGGGGTGGCCTTCATCATGGGGCCGGGGGCGCTGGCGGGGTTCGATCCGGCGAACCTGGCGCAACTGGCCATCCTCGGCGCCACGCTGTCCTACGCCTTCGCGGGAACCTGGGGGAGGCTCGCGCTTTCCGGCCAGCCGCCGCTGGTCAACGCGCTGGGGATGCTGGCCGGCAGCACGGTGCTGATGATCCCGGCGGTGCTGGTGGTGGACGGGCCGCCGTCCCTGGCGCTGGCGGGCGTGACCTGGGGCGCGCTGCTGGGACTGGCCGCGCTGTCCACGGCGCTGGCCTATGTGCTCTACTTCGGCATCCTGGCCCGGGCGGGGGCGGCGAACCTGCTGCTCGTCACCCTGCTGATCCCGCCCTTCGCGATCGGGCTCGGGGTGTTGTTCCTGGGGGAACGGCTGGGGGCAGAGGCCTGGGCGGGCTTCGCGGTAATCGCGCTGGGATTTGCGGTGACGGATGGGCGGTTGCTCGGCTGGGTGGTGCGCGGGCGGCGGGGGTGAGGAATTAACCCCTGAATCAGTGCGCTGATCAGCCTCAGGCACGCCGAATGCACGCCAGAGCGCCTGCCCGCTACTCCGGCCGCGGCGCGAGGCGGGCGGCGATGACCGGTAGCTCCGCGAAATCGTCGAAGACCGCGTCGTGGTACAGCTCTTCCACCGGCGTGTTGCGGTGCCCGCCGGTGTAGAGCGCCATGGGCAGCCCCGCGGCCTCTGCGGCCTGGGCGTCGACCTCGCTGTCGCCGACGTAAAGGAACCGCCGGGCGTGCAGTTGGTCGATCAGGTGGCGCACCGGGGCGGGGTCGGGTTTGCGCGGGAAATCCTCGTCGCCGAAGGCGAAGGCGTCGAACAGGTGGTCGATCCCGAGGTGCCGCAGCACCGCGTGGGTCGGCGCCTGCGGCTTGTTGGTGCACAGCGCCAGCCGGTAGCCCTCGGCCTTCAGCCCTTCCAGCGTCTCGCGCACGCCGGGGAACAGCACCGTCCGCTCCACCGCCTCGGGGTAGAGCTGCAGGAAGCGGTCGTACATCCGCCGGCGCCGTTCCGGCGTGTCCTCGCCCTCCACCGCGCGCAGGCAGCGTTCGATCAGCTTTTCCACGCCGCCGCCGATGAAGCTGCTGACGGTGGGGTGGTCGAGTGTCGGCAGACCCTCTTCCTCCAGCACCGCGGCGGCGCAGAAGTGGATGTCGCGCGAGGCGTCGATCAGGGTTCCGTCGAGGTCGAAGATCAAGGCGCTCACGCGGCCCTCCCGTTTGCCCGCGGCAATGCCGCCCTGCGCCCGATCATAGGGCGCAGGGACGCGGACGCCAGCCCCTCGCGGCCTCAGACGGTCGGCAGGTAGCGGTAGCCTTCGTCGGCCTTCTCGGCCCGGCCGATCCCGCCCTCTGGCAGGTGGAAACCGATCAGCGGCAGGTTGTCCTGCACCAGCCGCGCCAGCAGCGCGGCACGGGTCTCGGCGGCCTGCTCGGGGTGCTGGTCGGATCCCGCCAGCCACTCCGGCCGCGCGAAGGCGAGGTGGTGGTTCACGATGGCGTCGCCCACCACCACCAGCGGCGTGCCGCCAAGGTCCAGCAGAAACGACATGTGCCCCGCCGTGTGCCCCGGGGTGGCCATGGCGGTGAGACCCGGCAGCAGCGTGTCGCCGTCGCCGAAGACCTCGGTCAGATCCGCCACCGCCTCCAGCCGCCTCGCCGCGCCCACCGCGAAGCTCTGGCGCGCGGCCCCGATGCTGTCGACGGTGGCCGGGTCCAGCCAGTAATCACGCTCCGCCGCGCCGATCAGGTGGCGGGCCTCGGGGAACAGCGGGTCGCCGAAATCGTCCAGCAGGCCCCAGACGTGGTCCGGGTGGGCATGGGTGATCACGAGGTGCGTCACCTCCTCCGGCGCCAGCCCGATGGCGTCCAGCGCCTCGGGCAGCCGCCCGGCGCTGGGCATGAAGTCGGGGCCGGAGCCGGCGTCGAACAGCACCGTATTGGTCCCGTCGCGCAGCAGCGTCAGGTTGCAGGGCGGCGTCAGCTCGCCGCCGATGCCATGGGCCTCGAGGATCGGCGCGGCCTGTTCCGGCGGCACCTCGCCGAGGGCGAAGTCCAGCGGCAGCACCAGGTTGCCGTCGGACAGCGTGTCCAGCCGCAGCCCCCCGCTTTCCAGCGTGGTGGCGGCCCAGGCGCGCGGGGCGTGCGCCCCCAGGGCCAGCGCGGCGGTGGCGGAGCCGATCAGGCGGCGGCGGGTCAGGCTCATGGCGGGTTCCTCATGACATTCGTCACCACGAATATGTCCGAAGCGCCCCGCCGGCACAAGCGCCGCGCGCCTAGCCGCGCCGTGCCAGGCGCTCCAGCATCCCCAGGCACACGGCCAGCTGGTCGCGGCTGACCCATTCGTCCGCCTTGTGCGCCTGCGCGATCGAGCCCGGCCCGCAAACCACGGTGTCGATCCCCATCCGCTGGAACAGCCCCGCCTCGGTGCCGAAGGGCACGAGGTCGGTGCCATTGGCGCCGGTCAGTTCCGCCACCAGGTCGCGGGCGGCGTTCTGCAGCATCGGCTCCAGCCCCGGGACCTCGCCGAGGGTGCGGGTGACGATGCCCGCCGCCGGGTCCACCGCCCGCATCGCCGGCAGCAGCACTTCGGACACATAGCCCTCCAGGTCCGCACGTACAAAGTCGGCGTCCGCCGCCACCACCGGCCGCATCTCCCATTCCAGCGCCGCGCGGGCGGGGATCACGTTGGGGGCGAAGCCGCCGTGCAGCACGCCGGTGTTGATCGTGCTCCAGGGCGGCACGAAGCGGCTGCCCTCGGGACAGCGCGCCTTCAGCTGCGCCTTCAGCTCCAGCAGCCGCGTCACGTAGCGGGCGGCGTATTCCACCGCGTTGACCCCGGCATCGGGCGAAGAACCGTGGCCCTCCAGCCCGGTAAACTCGGTCCGGTACTCGCAGCAGCCCTTGTGCCCCTCGATTACCCGCATCTCGGTGGGCTCGCCGACGATGGCCAGCGCCGGGCGCAGGCCGCGCGCCTGCAGCACCTCCACCAGCGCCTGGGCGCCGAGGCAGCCGACCTCCTCGTCATGGGTGAAGGCGAAGTGCAGCGGCCGGTCGCGCTCCCCCTCGGCCAGCAGCGGCGCGGCCTCGAGACAGGCAGCGATGAAGCCCTTCATGTCGCAGGTGCCGCGGCCGTAAAGCCGCCCCTCGCGCTCGACCATGGTGAAGGGATCGGCGGTCCAGGGCTGTTCGTCCACCGGCACCACGTCGGTATGCCCGCAAAGCATCAGCCCGCCGTCGCCTTCCGGCCCCAGCGTGGCGAAGAGGTTGGCCTTGGTGCCGCTGCCATCCCGCAGCACCTCGCAGCGCGCGCCCACCGCCGTCAGCCGCCCGGCCAGGTGGTCGATCATCGCCAGGTTGCTGTCGGAAGAGACGGTGGGAAAGGCGATCAGCTCGCCCAGCGTCGCCACGGTGCGGTCCAGCAGGTCCATGGCCTCAGTCCTTCACGTAAAGCTTGCGCGGCAGGTTGCACAGCGTCTCGGCGGCGCCCTCCTCGCGGATCAGGATCGATTCGGTGATCTCCAGCCCCCAGGTCTCCATCCACAGGCCGGGCATGAAGTGGAAGGTCATCCCCGGCTCCAGCACCGTCTCGTCCTCGGGGCGCAGCGAGATCGTCCGCTCGCCCCAGTCCGGCGGATAGCTCAGGCCGATGGGATAGCCGCAGCGCGCGCCGCGCTGGATCCCGGCCCGGTCCATGGCGGCGCCCAGGGCATTGGCGATGTCGCAGGCCCGGTTGCCGGCGCGCGCGGCCTCCAGCCCCAGCTCCAGCCCCTCCACCAGCGCCGCCTCGCCGCGGCGGATATGCTCCGGCGGCTTGCCCAGGAAGACCGACCGGCAGAGCGGCGCGTGGTAGCGCCGGTAGCAGCCCGAGAGTTCAAAGAACGTCGCCTCGCCCGCCTGCATCACGTCGCCGTCCCAGGTCAGGTGCGGCGCGGCGGCGGAAGGGCCCGAGGGCATCAGCGGCACGATGGCGGGGTAGTCGCCCCAGTCGTCCTCCACCCCCTCGATCGCGGCGGCCAGCAGCCGGGCGGCAATCTCGTTCTTCTTCGCCCCGGGCTCGGCCAGGTCCAGCGCCAGCAGGTTGATCTTCTCGGAAATCCGCGCGGCCCGGCGCATGAAGCCGATCTCCTCCTCGGACTTCACCGCCCGCTGCCAGTTCACCAGCGCGGTGGCATCCAGCAGCTCGGCGTCCGGCAGCTCCTCCAGCAGCGTCAGGTGGGCGCGGGCGCTGTAGTAGTAATTCTCCATCTCCACCCCGATCCGCGCCGCGCCCAGCCCCTGGCCGCGCAGCAGCGAGGCGAGGTGCTGCATCGGGTGCCGCTCCACCGACTGCACGAAGTGGTCGGGATAGCTGTCGATCCCGGTGCGCGAGACGTCCACCGTGTGCCGCGCGCCATTGGCGTCCTGCCGCCGGCCCCACCAGTAGGGCGCGTCGTCCAGCGGCAGCACCACCGCCTGGTGCACGTAGAAGGACCAGCCGTCGTAGCCGGTCAGCCAGGCCATGTTGGACGGGTCGGTGACCACCAGCACCTCGATCCCCCGCGCGGCCATGGCGGCGCGGGTGGCGGCAAGCCGGCGGTCGTACTCGGCGGTGGAGAACGGCGGAACGGGATCCTTCATGCGGGCCTCGACAGCGGACATTGCACGGAAAGACGGCGCGATGACCCCGGCAGCCGCCGGCCGCGTCCCGCGGCGGGATCTGCAGGGAAAGGCAGGAAGGAGGCGCAGGCGAGCGCTGCCGGAATGCGTGTCATGCCTTGCCGGGATAGGCGCTGAAAGCCCCTGCCGCAAGACGTGTGACACGCCCCACGCCTCTACGCGCCCCGCCTGCTGCTTCTTCTTGTCCGAAATACCTCGGGGAGCGCGAGGGGCAGAGCCCCTCGCCCGGTCGGACCGCGCAGCGGTCCGAGACCTCACCCCGCGCCGAAGGGATCCCCCGGATAGCCCACGTGGGTCAGGTACAGCCCCTGCGGCGGCGCCACCGGCCCGCAGGCGGCCCGGTCCCGCGCCTCCAGCGCCGTGCGCACCCGCTCCGGCGCCCAGGCCCCGGCGCCCACCCGTTCCAGCGTGCCGACGAAACTGCGCACCTGGTTGTGCAGGAAACTGCGCGCCCGCACCCGGACCTGCACCTCCTCGTCCGCCTGCGTCACCTCCAACGCGTCCACCGTCTTGACCGGGCTCTTCGCCTGGCAGCCGGCGGCGCGGAAGGTGGTGAAGTCGTGGCGCCCCAGCAGGTAGGCCGCCCCCGCCCGCATCGCCTCCAAGTTTAGCGGGCCCGGCACCCGCCAGGCCAGCCCGTCCATGTGGGTCAGCGGCGCGCGGCGGCAGATCACGCGGTAGAGGTAACGCCGCTCGCGCGCGGAGAATCGGGCGTGGAAATCCTCCGTAACCTGCCTGGCGGCGGTGACGGCGACGAGGTGCGGCCTCAGGTGGTGGTTCACGGCAGAGATCAGGCGGAAGGGGTCCCAGTCGCGCTCGAGGTCGCAGTGGGCCACCTGCCCGGTGGCATGGACGCCCGCATCGGTGCGCCCGGCGGCGACGATGCCGGGGGCGTCCGGCTGCAACCGGCGCAGCGCTTCCTCGACGGCCTGCTGGACCGACGGGTGTTCCACCTGCCGCTGCCAGCCGGAGTATGCGGCGCCGTGATATTCGATTTTCAGGGCATATCGGGGCATGGCCGCCCCTTAGCCGCTTGCGCGCGCCGCGTAAATACGGGTGCTCGCGGGGCGCGGCGGCGGGTGGCGGCGGCCCCGCGCGGGGGCCGCCGGCAATGTCAGGCTTCGGCCGTCGCCGCCTGCCTCTGGCGGCTGCGGGCCCAGTAGATCAGCGCCAGGAACACCATCGAGAGGATGGCGGGCGTGCTGTCGTGCGGAGTGATCGCGAAAAGGTTCATATCGATCGTGTCCCTTCGTTGAAGCGGCCTCCCCGCCGGGCGGGGACGGCCGCGGGCCAGGATCAGTAGGTCGTTTTCACGCCCTGCGAGGACAGGTGCGAGCCGATGGTCTGGCCGTAGTCGTCGGTGGCGCCGCCCACGGTGGTCAGCACGGCGATGCCGAGGCCGACGATGGCGGCGGTCAGCACCACCCAGTCGACGGTAACCGCGCCGTCCTCGTCGCGCTCAAAACGCTTGATCAGGTTCATCATGTCTTTTCTCCAAATACTGCTCTGTTGCCTGTTCCGCTGCCTGTGCGGGGTGCCGTTCTGGCAGGATCGAGAAAAGCCCGAGGATTGCGGCGGGATTGCGGCAGGGGCGGGACAATATCCGGAAACCACCCCCGATGTTTGCGATTTGGCAACGGTAAGGGGGTGGGATCGTTAACAAAGTAGGTCCAAGAATGCGAAAAGGCCCGCGGCGACCATGCGCTGCGGGCCCGTGCCGTCGCCGGCTTCGGCAAATCAGTAGGTGGTCTTGACCCCCTGCGAGGACAGGTGCGAGCCGATGGTCTGGCCGTAGTCGTCAGTGGCGCCGCCCACGGTGGTCAGCACGGCGATGCCGAGGCCGACGATTGCGGCGGTCAGCACCACCCAGTCGACGGTCACCGCGCCGTCTTCATCGCGGGAGAAATTCTGGATCAGCTTGCTCAGGGTCATGTCTCGTTCCATTCCAATTCATTTGCGCCCGTCGCCGGCTGTCGGGCCAATCATCGGCGATGGGAGAACATTGCCGGTGCGGGGCGGCGAAACTGCGGCGGCTGCGAGTTCTTTCGAAGGTTCTTGCGGGGCGAGATCGCCACAGGTGACGCTTTACCGGCGCGCGGGAAGGCGTAGAGTGGCGACATTCATGGAGGCTGCCATGCGTATTTCAAAGCATCTGTTCCTTGCCGTTCCGCTTTGCCTCGCCGCCGGTGCCGCGCAGGCCGGGCTGGAGATCTGCAACCAGACCGGTTCGATCCAATCCGTCGCGCTGGGCTTCAAGGGAGAGACCGCCTGGTCCTCCCGCGGCTGGTGGGTCATCGAACCCGGCGACTGCGCCACGGTGGTCCAGGGCGACCTGACCAAGCGCTACTACTACTACCGGGCCGAGGTGGACGGCGGCGACTTCGCCGGCTCCAACTTCATGTTCTGCACCTCGCCCAAGGTCTTCGAGGTCACCGGCAACACCGACTGCGCCGCGCAGGGCTACGACAGCGATTCCTTCCGCGAGATCGACACCGGCCGCACGGCGACGGAGTTCACCTTCAACCTCATGCCGGGCGAGCACGACAGCGCGCCGCCCCGCAGCGCCGAGACGGGGCCGCCCGAAGCCGTGTCCAGCGAGCGGTCCGAGGGGCTGGAGATCTGCAACGGCACCGACGCCCGCCACGACGTGGCGATCGGCTATGACACGCAGGCGGGCCCGGTCTCGGAAGGCTGGTGGGTCATCGAGCCCGGGGCATGCGCCTTGGTGCTGACCGGGGCCCTGACCAACACGCCCTACTACTACCGCGCGCTGAAGTCCGGCAGCGACTTCGAGGGCGAGCGCAGCTTCTGCACAACCTTCGAGGCCTTCACCATCAAGGGCGACGACAACTGCACCGCGCGGGGCTACGACACCGACGGGTTCACGGTGATCGAGGGGATGGCGGGGGCCACCGGGTTCAGCTTCGACATCGCGGCTGTCTCCTCCGGCACCGGGGACACCGCGGTTGTCACCCCGGACGTCACCCCCGACGCCACCGGCGGCGCCAACGGCATCCGGGTCTGCAACGAGACCGCCGACGTGCAGTCGATCGCCTTCGGCTACGAGACGCCGGGGGGATGGGTGTCCGAGGGCTGGTGGAACATCGACCCGGACGACTGCACGCGGCCGCTGCTGGACGGGGAAGACCGGCGCTACCTCTACTACCGGACCGAGGTCTATGGCGGCGAGTTCCGGGGCGAGAACTACTTTTTCTGCACCACGCCGCAGGCCTTCGAGATCCTCGGCGACAGCGAGTGCGAGGCGCGGGGCTACGACCGCGAGGACTTCCGCGAGCTGGACACCGGCGGCACCGAGGGGATCTACACCCTGACCCTGTCGCCGGACACCCCGGCAGAGCCGCCGCAGCCCAGCGAGGACGACCGCAACGGGCTGCCGACAGAGGTGCTGCCGGAGCCGGCGGACAGTGATTCGCCGGATCAGCCCGGCGCGGGCGACCCGCTGCCGCCGGTGGACGACGTGCCGGAGCCGGGGCCGCCCAGCTTCGACTTCACCGTGCCGGACCCCGACGCGCCGGAGCCCGAGACGCCCGACGCGGAGACGCCGCGCCCGGTGACGCCGCCGGAGGTGCCCGAGGTGCCCGAGGTGCCGGAGACCCCCGGCCTGCTGCCCGGCGGCTCCGACGGCCAGGGCGGCGACGGCCCGCCGATCCGGCGCGGGGATACCCGCGGTGACTAGCGGGGTCCGCCCCGGCCTGCCGGCCGCGCTGGGGGCCGCGCTGTGGCTCTCGCTGCCCGGCGCGGCGCAGGCGGGGCTGGAGATCTGCAACGACACCGGGGCGCTGCAGAGCGTCGCCATCGGCTACAAGGGCGACACCGACTGGACCTCGGAAGGCTGGTGGAACATCGCGCCGCAGGACTGCGCTCTGGTGCTCGCCGGGGACCTGACCCGACGCTACTACTACTATTACGCCGAGGCCGCGGGGATCACCTTCGAAAGCCAGAACTTCCAGTTCTGCGGCAACGAGGAGATCTTCGAGATCACCGGCGACACCGATTGCGAAAGCCGCGGCTTCGACACCCTGTCCATGCGCGAGATCGACACCGGCGAGACCGCGCGCGACTTTACCCTGACGCTGGTGGACGGCGGCGGCGCGCCCAGCAACACCGACAAGCAGCCCCCGGACGAGGAGGTCGCGGGGCTGGAAACCGGCGGCGGCCCCGGCGGCCCGCCCCGCGGCGCTCCCTTGAACGAGGCGGTGCAGGACACCACGCTGGTGGTCCCGGACGAGGCGCCGATGACCGTCTCGGTCGAGGACCTGTCCACCGAGATCCCCCAGGGCAAGCACGGCAAGCCCTTCGAGACCGCCGCCCTGTTCCAAGGGTGCGAGCTGGAAGACAAGCGCGAGTATTGCTCGTTCCACGCCGGCGACTGGAAGATGCGGGTCTTCTACCGTGGTCCCACGCCCGAACGGCTGATGTACGCGCTGGAGGAACTGGCGGTGAACATGCCGGTGCGGCTGAAGGCGGACATGGTCGAGACCAGCGGAAACATCGCCGCCATCGTGGTGCGCGGGGTAGAGCCGCGCCCGGGCGGCGACCCCCACGCACGGCTGCGCGCGGCGTTGCAGGGCAGCTGGGCCGAAGAGGGCGGCAGCGGGCGCGAGATCACGCTGCACGGGTCCGAGGTGCACCTGCGTACCAACGGGTCCTACACCAGCACGCACATGTTCCGGCTGACCGAGGGGTGCGCCTCGGCGGACGCGCCCGGTCCGGCAATGGTGCGGATCGATCCCGAGACGAACGTGCGCGACTGTTTCGTCATCGCGCGGCCGGACGGCGCGACGCTGGAACTGACGGACGCCCGCAGCGGCCGCCGGGCGGTCTACCGGCGGGCGCCGTAGGGAGGAGCGATGCGCGGAGCCGGGCAGCGGCGGCCCTGCGCGCCTTGATAACGGGCAGGTCAGCGCATCGTAGAAGCGAATTCCACCTCAGCCCCCGCGCGGGTCCAGCAGCTTGGTCAGTACCGTCTCGCGGGTGATCTGGCCGATGACCTCGCCGTCCCGCATCACGCCGACCGGGTGGCCGGTGGCGGTCACCCGCTCCATCACCTCGCGGATGTCGGTGTCCGGCGGCACCGTCTCGGCCAGGTCGGGGCCCGCCGGCTCCATCACGTCGGCGGCGCAGAGCACGCCCAGCGGGTTCATGTGGGCGACGAAATCGGCCACGTAGTCGTTTGCCGGGTGGGTGAAGATCTGCTGCGGCGTGCCGCACTGCACAATGCGCCCGCCCTCCATGATCGCGATGCGGTTGCCGATCTTGAAGGCCTCGTCCAGGTCGTGGCTGACGAAGATGATGGTGCGTTTCAGCCGCGCCTGAAGCTCTAGCAGCTCGTCCTGCAGGCGGGTGCGGATCAGCGGGTCGAGGGCGGAGAACGGCTCGTCCATCAGCAGGATCGGCGCCTCGGTGACGAAGGCGCGGGCGAGGCCGACGCGCTGCTGCATGCCGCCCGACAGCTCGCCCACCTTGCGGTCGCCCCAGTCGGACAGGCCCACCAGCTCCAGCTGCGCGTCGATCTTCTCGCGCCGCTCGGTGCGGCTCATGCCGCCCAGTTCCAGCCCCAGGCCCACGTTCTCGCGCACGCTGCGCCAGGGCAGCAGGCCGAAGGCCTGGAACACCATGGCGATGTGGCCCAGCCGCAGCTCTCGCAGCAGCTTCGGGGGGGCGTTGGTGACGCTCACTGTCTCGCCCTTGTAGCGCACCCGCACCTCGCCGCGCACCACCGGGTTCAGCCCGTTCACCGCGCGCAGCAGCGTCGACTTGCCGGAGCCGGACAGCCCCATCAGCACAAGGATCTCGCCGGTGCCCACGTCGAGCGAGCAGTCGTGCACCCCCAGCACCTGGTCCGTCTCTGCCTGGATCTCGGGCCGGCTCTGGCCCGCGTCCATCAGCGGCAGCGCGCTCTCGGGCGCATCGCCGAAGACGATCGAGACGCTGTCGAACTCCACCGCGGGCGCGCTCATTTCCGCACCACGCGCAGCATCCGGTCCAGCATGATCGCCACCACCACGATGATGAAGCCGCTCTCGAACCCCAGCGCGGTGTTGACCGAGTTCAGCGCCCGCACCACCGGCACCCCCAGCCCGTCCGCACCCACCAGCGCCGCGATGACGACCATGGACAGCGACAGCATGATGGTCTGGTTCAGCCCCGCCATGATCTGCGGGAAGGCATAGGGCAGCTCCACCTTCCACAGCACCTGCCGCTTGGTGGCCCCGAAGGCGCGCGCGGCCTCCAGCAGGTGGACGGGGGTGGAGGAGACGCCGAGGTGCGTCAGCCGGATCGGCGCCGGCACCACGAAGATCACCGTGGCGATCAGGCCGGGCACCATGCCGATGCCGAAGAAGACGATGGCCGGGATCAGGTAGACGAAGGTGGGCAGGGTCTGCATCAGGTCCAGCACCGGGCGGATCCAGGCATAAAGGCGCGGGCGGTGGGCGGCCCAGATCCCCACCGGCACGCCGATCGCCATGCAGACCACGCAGGCCGCCAGCACCAGCGTCAGGCTTTCGGTGGTTTCCTCCCAGTAGCCCTGGTTGAGGATGAACAGGAACCCCAGCGCCACGAACAGGCAGACCTTCCAGTTGCGCTGCGCCACCCAGGTCAGCGCGACGAAGAGCGCGACGATGATCAAGGGATGCGGCGTCTGCAGCGCCCAGAGCACCGCGTCGATCAGCGCCTCCATCGCGTCCGACAGCGCATCGAAGAACCACGCGCCGTTGTCCTGCAGCCAGTCGAACATCCGGCCCGCAGTGCGTCCCACGGGGATCTTGTTGTCAGTCAGCCAGTCCATCCCGTCCCCTTGCCGTCTGTCGGGGCAGCTTGCCCCGGATCGGCGGCTTTGGGAAGCGGGCCGTCGCGTCCCGCGCGCTGCGGCGGCAATGGCACGGCGGGGACACGGCGGGCGCCCCCGCGCGGGACGCTTTCTTGACGCCCCGGTAGCTTAGGGATAGGCCAAGCGCGTTCCGTCAAATCCAAGGGAAAATCCTCATGTCCAACCCCTCGCTTCTGATCCTGCCCGGCGATGGCATCGGCCCCGAAGTCATGGCCGAGGTCCGCAAGGTGATCGACTGGTACGGCGACAGGCGCGGGCTGGCCTTCGACGTCAGCGAGGACCTGGTGGGCGGCTGCGCCTACGATGCGCACGGCGTTCCGCTGGCCGACGAGACCATGGCCAAGGCGCAGGAAGTGGACGCGGTGCTGCTGGGCGCGGTGGGCGGGCCCAAGTACGACAAGCTCGACTTCTCGGTGAAGCCCGAGCGCGGCCTGCTGCGGCTGCGCAAGGAGATGGACCTTTACGCCAACCTGCGCCCGGCGCAGTGCTTCGACGCGCTGGCGGATTTCTCCTCGCTCAAGCCCGAGATCGTCGGCGGGCTGGACATCATGATCATCCGCGAGCTGACCTCGGGCATCTACTTCGGCGAGCCGCGCGGCGTCTTCAAGGAAGGCAACGAGCGCGTGGGCCTTAACACCCAGCGCTACACCGAGAGCGAGATCGCCCGCGTGGCCCGCTCTGCCTTCGAGCTGGCGCGCAAGCGGTCGAACAAGGTCTGCTCGATGGAGAAGGCCAACGTGATGGAATCGGGCGTGCTGTGGCGCGACGTGGTGCAGGAGATCCACGATGCCGAATATCCGGACGTGGAACTGAGCCACATGTACGCCGACGCCGGCGCCATGCAGCTGACCCGCTGGCCCAAGCAGTTCGACGTGATCGTCACCGACAACCTGTTCGGCGACCTGCTGTCGGATCTCGCCGCGATGCTGACCGGCAGCCTCGGGATGCTGCCCTCGGCCAGCCTCGGCGCGCCGATGGCCAACGGCCGGCCCAAGGCGCTGTACGAGCCGGTGCACGGCTCTGCCCCCGACATCGCGGGGCAGGGCAAGGCCAACCCGATCGCCTGCATCCTCAGCTTCGCCATGGCGCTGCGCTACAGCTTCGACGCGGGCGAGGACGCCGCGCGGCTGGAGCGGGCGGTGGAGAAGGTGCTGGCCGACGGGCTGCGCACCGCGGACCTGCTGGGCGAGGAGGGCAAGAGCCCGGTGTCGACCTCCGAGATGGGCGACGCCGTGGTGGCGGCGCTGGAGGCGAGCCTCACGTAACAAGATTTTCCGGATAATATTGCCGGGCATGATCTTCCAGAAGATCATGTTCCGTCGGAAGGGGCGGCCTGCGGGTCGCCCTTTTGCTTTTCCGGCGCGAGGTTGCCGGTTGACACCAACCAATATATCCAGAATACAGGATATATGGATAACGAAGCCGCCCTCGCCGCCTTTGCCGCCCTCAGCCAGCCCACCCGGCTGGACATCTTCCGCCTGCTGATCCGGGCCGGGGAAAAGGGAATGACCGCCGGGCGGATCGGCGAGGTGCTCGAGGTCCGCCAGAACACCCTGTCGGCCAACCTGACCGTGCTGCGCCACGCCGGGCTGGTGCGCAACCTGCGCGAGGGACGCTCGATCCGCTACTACGCCAGCTTCGACGGGATCTCTGGCCTGCTTCGGTTCCTGCTGGAGGATTGCTGCGGCGGCGAGCCGGGGCTCTGCCAGCCGCTCATCGACGACATTGCCTGCGCCTGCTGAAGACGGGGCCAAACGGAAGAACCGACATGACCCACGCGACGCAACCCGCCCCCATGGGGTCCTTCGAACGCTGGCTGTCGCTCTGGGTGGCGCTGGCCATCCTTGCGGGGCTGGCGCTGGGCCTGCTGGCCCCCGGCCTCTTCGCGGCCGTCGCCGCGGCCGAGGTCGCCTCGATCAACCTCGTGGTGGCGGTGCTGATCTGGGCCATGGTCTACCCGATGATGGTGGGCGTGGACCTTGGCGCGGTGGGGCAGGTGGCGCGGCAGCCGAAGGGGCTGCTGCTGACGCTGGCGGTGAACTGGCTGCTGAAGCCCTTCAGCATGGCGGCGCTGGCGGTGCTGTTCTTCGAGGTCATCTTTGCCCCCCTCATCGCCCCCGAGGACGCGGCCCAGTACATCGCCGGGCTGATCCTGCTGGGCGCCGCGCCCTGTACCGCGATGGTCTTCGTCTGGTCGCAGCTGACGCGCGGGGACGAGACCTACACGCTGGTGCAGGTCTCGGTGAACGACATCGTCATGGTCTTCGCCTTCGCGCCCATCGTGGCCTTCCTGCTGGGGGTGACCGAGATCGCCGTGCCCTGGGAAACGCTGCTGATCGCCACCCTGCTGTACGTCGCGCTGCCGCTGCTGGCCGGCTATGCCACCCGCCGGCTGCTGGCGCGCCCCGACCGGATCGAGGCCTTCGGCGCCCGGATCAAGCCGCTCTCGGTCATCGGGCTGATCGCCACCGTGGCGATCCTGTTCGGGCTGCAGGGCAGCGTCATCCTTGACCGGCCGCTGGTGATCGTCCTGATCGCCGTGCCGATCCTGATCCAGAGCTACGGCATCTTCGCGCTGGCCTACGGCGCCGCCTGGGCGATGAAGGTGCCGCACCGCATCGCCGCCCCCTGCGCGATGATCGGCACCTCGAACTTCTTCGAGCTGGCGGTGGCCGTCGCCATCAGCCTCTTCGGCCTGCACTCCGGCGCCGCGCTTGCCACGGTGGTGGGGGTGCTGGTGGAGGTGCCGGTGATGCTGTCGCTCGTCGCCTTCGCCAACCGTACCCGCAACCGTTTTCCCGGAGCCTGAGCCATGGTCACCATCTACCACAACCCCGCCTGCGGCACCTCGCGAAACACACTGGCCATGATCCGCCAGTCCGGGGTGGAGCCCGAGGTGATCCTGTACCTCGAGACGCCGCCCTCCCGCGACCGGCTGGAGGCGCTGATCGCCGCGATGGGCATCACACCGCGCGACCTGCTGCGCCGCAAGGGCACGCCCTACGACGAGCTGGGGCTGGACGAGGCCGCGCTGACCGACGCGCAGCTGGTGGACGCGATGATGGGCCGTCCCATCCTGATCAACCGCCCCATCGTGGTGGGCCCCCGGGGCACGCGCCTGTGCCGGCCCTCCGAGGAGGTGCTGAAGGTGCTGGACACGGACCCCGGCACCTTCACCAAGGAGGACGGCGAGGTGGTGGGCCGGTGACCGCCCTGTCCGACCTGCCCAACATCGACCCCGCGCACCTGCACCGGATCGATCCCGCGCTGTATGCGGCGCCGGGCGACGCGGGCCACCCGCCGCGCATCCTGCTGCTCTACGGATCGCTGCGCGAACGCTCCTTCTCCCGCTTCGCCGCCGAGGAGGCCGCGCGCCTGCTGACGTGGTTCGGCGCCGAGGTACGGATCTTCGATCCCGCTGGCCTGCCGCTGCCCGACGGCGCGCCGGCGGACCACCCGAAGGTGGCAGAGCTGCGCGAACTGGCGACCTGGTCCGAGGGCATGGTCTGGTCCTCGCCGGAACGGCACGGCGCGATGTCGGGCATCCTGAAGGCGCAGATCGACTGGATCCCGCTGTCGCTGGGCGGCGTGCGCCCCACCCAGGGCAAGACGCTGGCGCTGATGCAGGTCTGCGGCGGGTCGCAAAGCTTCAACGCGGTGAACCAGATGCGGGTGCTGGGCCGCTGGATGCGGATGGTGACGATCCCGAACCAGTCGTCGGTGCCGAAGGCCTGGGACGAGTTTGACGGGGACGGCCGCATGCGCGCCTCGCCGCTGTACCTGCGGATCGTGGACGTGATGGAGGAGCTGGTGAAGTTCACGCTGATGACGCGGGGTCGTAGCGACGCGCTTACCGACCGGTATTCGGAGCGGGTGGAGAGCGCCGAGGCGCTGTCGCGGCGGGTGAACCAGGGGCGGGTTTGAGGGGGCTGGAGCTATTAGCGACGCGAGCCTGCCCGTGGGCTGGCGCATCTGTCCTCCGACATGGGCGCTTTATGCCAGCCACATTCGCGCGCAGAATGAGCGTTGCTCTGCGGGTGACACAGCGCCAGCCCGCCGGGACGGGCAGGCGCTCACCCCGCGCCTTCGGCTTGTCCGGGGCGTATCAGCGCTTCATCCTTTAGGAGCCGTAGGGCGGGGTTCACCCCGCCACCCGCGCGACATGAGCCTGCCCGTGGGGTGGCGCTGCCCACCTGCGGCATGCGCGCTTTATCTCAGCCACGCCCGCGCGCAGAATGAGCGTTGCCCTGCGACCTCCAAAGCGCCAGCCCGTGGGGACGGGCAGGCGCTCGCCCCCGCGCCTTCGGCTTGTTCGGGGGCTGGTCAGCGCCTCAACCGAACGAAGCAGTAGGGCGGGGCCCACCCCGCCGCCAAACGCGCCCCCACACACCCCTCACAAAACATGCTGCGCCTCCCCCCGCACGTTCTCGAACAACCCCTCCACCATCTCCGTCCCCGGCGGCGCGTAGACCACGCTCAGGTTCCCCGTCGTCTCCAGCACCACGGCCCGCAGCTTGTCCCGCTCGCAGGCGTTCATCTCGCGCAGCTTGCCCACGATGTCCGAGGTCGCGATCTGCGCCTCCTTCATGTTCTCGTGCAGGAACACCCCGTCCTTGACCAGTAGCAGCGGCGTGTTGTCCACCACCTGCTTCAGCCGGTCCGACCGGGCGCGCAGCCGGCTGATGACGCCCTGCAGCAGGAACAGCACCACCAGCGTCGCCAGCCCCGGCAGGAAGCTGTCGCTGGCGACGATCGTGGTGGCCACGACCGACCCGGTGGCGATGGTGACGGCGAAGTCGAAGCTGGAGATCTTGGAAAAGCTTCGCAGCCCGTTGATCCGCGTCAGCAGGATCACCAGTCCGATGGTGACCACCCCTTTGCCCAGCGTCTCCAGCATCAGTTCCATGTGCCTACCTCCTGCGAGGGTAAGCCCCGCCGGCCCCACATGTTCCGCCCCACGCCTTGACGGCAGGGGGATTTGCCCCAAGCTGAGCGCAACCATCCGGAGGCAGAGATGCAGGACGTCGCCAGACGCAATCTGAAAGGCGTGGGCTACGCCCTTGTCGCCTTCGCGATCTATTCCGCCCACGACGTGGTGGTGAAGACCCTGGGGGCCAGCTACGCCACCTTCCAGATCGTGTTCTTCAGCACGCTGCTCAGCTTCCCGCTGGTGCTGCTGATGCTGATGCGCGACCAGACCGAGGGCACGCTGATCCCGCGCCACCCCTGGTGGATCACGCTGCGGACGCTGGCGACGCTGGTGACGGCGGTCTGCGTCTTCTACGCCTTCTCGACCCTGCCGCTGGCGCAGGTCTACGCGATCATCTTCACCATGCCGCTGCTGATCACGGTGCTCTCGGTGCCGGTGCTGGGGGAAAAGGTGGGGCTGCACCGCTGGGCGGCGGTGGCGGTGGGGCTGACCGGGGTGCTGGTGGTGCTGCGCCCGGGGGCCGAGGCACTGACCCTCGGACACATGGCGGCGCTGGCGGGGGCGGTGACCGGGGCGCTGTCGGCGGTGATCGTGCGCCGCATCGGGCAGGAAGAGCGCAGCGCGGTGCTGCTGCTCTACCCGATGATGGCGAACTTCGCGGTGATGGCGGCGGCGATGCCCTTCTTCTACGCGCCGATGCCGGTGGAGCACCTGGGGCTGGTGGGGGTCATGGCGCTGATGGCCTTCGTCGGCGGCATCCTGACGATCCGCGCTTATACCGCCGGCGACGCGGCGATCGTGGCGCCCATGCAGTACTCGCAGATGCTCTGGGCGGCCTTCTACGGCAGCTTCTTCTTCGGCGAGATGCCGGACCGGATGACCTGGATCGGCGCGGGCATCATCATCGCCAGCGGGGTCTACGTGGTGCTGCGCGAAAGCTTCGGCGGGCGGTCCGACTTCTCGCCGGTGCTGCGCACCAGATCGCGCGCCGAGACCGGCACCACCCCGCGGATCTCGGCGCTGCTGCGGCTGAGCCGAAGAAGCGGCCAGCCGCCGCATTGAGCCCTTGCAAATGCCAGCGCGAGCCGCTACTGCGACCGCCACGGTCGGAGTGTAGCTCAGCCTGGTAGAGCACTGTCTTCGGGAGGCAGGGGCCGGAGGTTCGAATCCTCTCACTCCGACCAGTTTCATCCCCGCTTGTCGTTCGGCAGCCCTCTCGCAGGGGGGGGCGCTGTGTGGGCGTTCAGCCCGCCGCCCTCTCCCCCACCCGGAGCATCTTGATCGCCGCGCAGGCGGCGCCGAAGCCGTTGTCGATGTTCACCGTCACGATCCCCGGCGCGCAGGAGGCGAGGGCAGAGCTGAGCGCGGCCGTGCCGCCGGCCCCGACGCCGTAGCCGCGGGCGGCGGGGACGGCGATGACGGGGGCGGTGACCAGCCCCGCCAGCACGCTGAACAATGCGCCTTCCATGCCCGCCACGGCGATCACCACCTCGGCGCGGGCGATGTCCTCGACCCGGTCCAGCAGCCGCCAGAGGCCGGCCACGCCAACGTCGGCGATCAGTTCGCTGCCGATGCCGTTGAAGGCGAGGGTGGCGCGGGCCTCGGCGGCGATGGGCAGGTCCGAGGTGCCGGCCGCCACCACCGCGACCCGGGGGGCGGGCAGGGGCGTTTCCGCTGGCGGGCAGACCACGGCGGTGCGGGACAGGGGGTCGTGGGCGAAGAGATCGCCGAACCGCGCCTGCAGCCGTGCCGCGAGGTCCGGTTCCAGCCGGGTGACCAGCATCGGGGCGCCGCGTTCGGCGATGGCGGCGACGATGGCTTCCAGATCTGCCTCCGGCTTGCCCTCGGCGAGGATCGCCTCGCCGATGCCGGTGCGCGCCCGGCGCTGCCAGTCGAGGACGAAGTGCGGGGGCGCGTCGGGTGGGGTCATCTGGCGGTTCCATCGGCTGCTTGGGCAGCGGGGTGGCAGGTTTGCCGGCGGTGATCAAGGGGGAGGGGGTGGGGGTGAGGCGGGGTGAACCCCGCCCTACCGCATGGTTGAGTGAAGCGCTGATGCGCCCCCGAACAAGCCGAAGGCGCGGGGGCGGGCGCCTGCC
>JBLXFD010000016.1:0-99244 GCA_048262455.1 Rhodobacter sp. | reverse complement strand
ACCGTGACCAGCCGGCAGTGGGGCGGCAGCGTGCCCAGCAGCCGCTCGACGTGGGACAGAGCAGCGTTGCCGCGCTTGCGCTCGCGCTGGGCGGCGGTCCAGCCGGCGTTCAGCCGGTCGGCGGAGGTCACCGCCAGCACCCCGATGTCGCGCCGGTGCTCGCCGATCATGCCCGCGGCGGCGATGGCCTCGTCCGCCACGGCGCCCTGGTAGGCGATGACCACGGAGCAGTTCGGCCCCGGCTTGCGCAGCCAGTAGGCGCCGTCGATGGCGCCCTGGCGAAACGCGTCGTCCACCCGCTTGCCGGGCTGCTCCAGCGGCTTGGTGGTCAGCCGCAGGTAGACAGAGCCGCCGGTCTCGTCCCGCAGCCAGGTGCGCTCGTCCGGGTCGTTCTCTCCGTCGCGCTGCATGTAGTCGAAGGCCCATTCCATGATGACCGCCAGCTCGTCGGCGAAGGCCGGCTCGAAGGCGGCCAGCCCGTCCTGCGCCATGCCGGTCAGGGGCGTGCCCACCGACTGGTGCGCGCCGCCCTCGGGCGCCAGCGTCGCGCCCGAGGGGGTGCCGACGATCATGAAGCGCGCGTCCATGTAGCAGGCGTAGTTCAGCGCATCGAGGCCGCGGTGCACGAAGGGGTCGTAGACCGTGCCGATGGGCAGCAGCCGCTTGCCCCAGAGGCTGTGCGACAGCCCCTGCGCGGCCAGCAGCAGGAACAGGTTCATCTCGGCGATGCCCAGTTCCACGTGCTGGCCCTCGGGCGCAAAGTCCCACTTGGCGGTCGACGGGATGCGGTGCTCGCGGAAGCTGTCGGCCTGCGCCTGCCGCGCGAACAGCTTGCGGCGGTTGACCCATGGGCCGAGGCTGGTGGTGCCGGTGACATCGGGCGAGGAGGTGACGATGCGGTCGGCCAGCCCGCTGTCGCCCTTGGCCAGCGCGTCGAGGATCTTGCCGAAGGCGGCCTGTGTCGAGATCTCGCCATCCCCCGGCGCCGCGATCCCCGGCACCGCCACCCGCGCGTCGTGATACCGGCGGTCGGGCGCCGCGAAGAACGGCACCCGCGACAGGAACCCGCGCAGCGCGCCGGGGTCCTCGACTGCCGCCATCGGCTCCCACTCCGCGCCCTCGGGCACGCCCATGTGCGCCTGCCACTCGGCCATCTGCGCCTTGGTCATCAGCCCCCCGTGGTTGTCCTTGTGCCCGGCGATGGGGGTGCCCCAGCCCTTGATCGTGTAGGCGAGAAAGCAGGTGGGCCGGTCGTGGTCGATGGCGGCGAAGGTCTCGGCCATGGTGTCCACGCAGTTGCCGCCGAGGTTCTCCATCAGCTCGGCCAGTTCCGCGTCGCTGCGCCGCTCGATCAGCGCCGAGACCTCGCCCTGGTCGCCCAGGTCGTCCATCAGCCGCTGTCGCCAGACGGCGCCGCCCCGGTAGGTCAGGGCGGAGTATTCCTGGTTCGGGCAGGCATCGATCCAGTCGCGCAGCGCGGCGCCCCCCGGCTCGCCGAAGGCGGCGCGCTGCAGGCGGCCGTATTTCACCTTCACCACGTCCCAGCCGAAAGCCTCGAAGATCTTCTCGATCCGCTGCCACAGCCCCTCGCGGATCACCCCGTCCAGCGACTGGCGGTTGTAGTCGATCACCCACCAGACGTTGCGCAGGTCGTGCTTCCAGCCTTCCTGCAGGCACTCGTAGATGTTGCCCTCGTCCAGTTCCGCATCGCCCATCAGCGCGATCATCCGCCCCGGCGTCACGGCCTCGCCCCAGGACTTGGCGCGGATGTAGTCCTGCACCATCGAGGCAAAGCTGGTGATCGCGACGCCAAGGCCCACGGAGCCGGTGGAAAAGTCCACGTCGTCCACGTCCTTGGTGCGCGAGGGGTAGGACTGCACGCCGCCGAAGCCGCGGAAATTCTCCATCTTCCGGCGCGGCAGGTTGCCCATCAGGTAGTGCATGGCGTGGAACACCGGCGAGGCATGGGGCTTCACCGCCACCCGGTCCTCGGGCCGCAGCGCCGAGAAGTAGAGCGCCGTCATGATCGACACCATCGAGGCCGAGGAAGCCTGGTGCCCGCCGGTCTTGATACCGTCCACCTTGGGGCGGATGTGGTTGGCGTGGTGGATCATCCAGTGCGACAGCCAGAGCAGGCGCTGCTCCACGGTGCGCAGGTGCGAGGGGGTGTTGGTCATCGGCGGCTCCTGTTTGGGTCCTGAATACACCGCGCCTCGGGGCAATAATCGGCGATTGTGCCGCCCCGCGGGCGGTTTGCGCTGGAATCCCGCGCGCGGGCGGGGTTCAGTGGTGGAAACCGGCACGAAGGAGGGCAGGGGTGGACGAACTCGACCGGAAGATCCTGAAGGAGCTGCAGCGCGAGGGGCGGATCTCTCACCAGGAACTGGGGGACAAGATCGGCCTCTCGCCCTCGCCCTGCGCCCGCCGCATCCGCAAGCTGGAGGCGGAGGGCTACATCACCGGCTACAGCGCCGCCATCGACGAGACGCGGCTGGGCTTTGCCTTCAACGTCTTCATCTCGGTGCGGCTGGACCGGCAGATCGACGACCGGCTGGTGGCCTTCGAGCAAGAGGTGGGCCGCTGCCCGGAGATCGTGGATTGCTGGCTGATGACCGGCAGTTCCGATTACCTGCTGCGGATCGCGGTGCGCGACCTCGAGGAGTTCGAGCATTTCCTGACCCGCCGCCTGACCAAGCTGCCGGGCGTCGCCTCGCTGGAATCCTCCATCCCGATCCGGCGGGTGAAGGGCATCGCCGCGCGGATTGCCTGAGGCGGGGCGGAGGGGCGGCGGCCGTCCGGCGGCCGTGCCAGAAAGAATACGTTGAATTATATTGATGTCGATGATAGTGACATCAATGCGAGCGCCCCGGCGGTCGCGCGTCCTGGGGGGGAGGGGAAGTTGCCGACACATGCCGTGACCGAACCGGCCGTCATCAGTGCCGCGCTGCGCGACCCGAACCTGGCGCAGGCCCTCTACGACGAGGGCGCGGTCATCATGCAGGACACCCTGCTGACCCTGCACGGAGAGGCGCACCGGCGCCGGCGGCTGCTGGAATTCGGCGTCTTCCGGCGCAACTTCTTCAAGCACTACGAGACGGGCGTCTTCATCCCGACGCTGGAGCAGACGATCCGGCCCGACCTCGCCGCCGGGCGGGCGGAGCTGGTGGATCTCAGCTACCGCGTCACCATGAACCTCACCGCCGACTTCGCCGGGATCGACCGGCCCGAAGGTTCGGCGTCCGAGACCCTCGCGCTGCTGCGGCTGGTGGAGACTTTCTCGGAAGGCGCGACGCTGGTCCATTCCAGGCGCGACAAGGACGCGGTGCGGGCCGAGGTGCTGGCGGCGCTCGAGGATTTCGAGCCGCGCTTCCTCGCCCCCTCGGTCGCCCGCCGCCGCGCGCTGATCGCCTTGGTCGAGGCGGGCGAGGCCCCGGAGGACAGCCTGCCGCGCGACGTGCTGACGGTGATCCTGCGCAACGGCGCGCCGGAAGACTTCCCCCCCGAGGTGCTGCGGCGCGAGATCGCCTTCTACCTGCAGGCGGGCGCCCACAGCACCGCCAATTCCACCGTCCATGCCTTCCACGACATCCAGGAATGGTGCGCCGGCCATCCCGCCGACGCCGCCCGGATCGCGGATGACCCGCTGTTCCTGCAGCGCTGCGTGCACGAAAGCATGCGCCTGCACCCGGCCAGCCCAGTGTCGCTGCGCAAGGCGCTTTGCCCGCACCGGCTGACGGACGGGCACCAGCTGGACACCGGCGAGACGGTGACGCTGGACCTCTTCACCGCCAACCGCGACACGGCGCTGTTCGGCGCGGACGCGGCGGATTTCAACCCGCACCGCCAGATCCCGGCGGGGCAGACGCCCTTCGGCTTCACCTTCGGGATCGGCACCCATTCCTGCCTCGGGCGGGATCTGGACGGCGGCGTCGTGCCCCGGGCCGATACCGACCCGGCGACGCATCAATACGGCATCGTGCCGCGGCTGGTGGGCCGGCTGCTGGCCGAGGGCGCGCGGCGGGACCCGGCGGACCCGCCCACAGAGGCGCCCCGGACGCAGCGGCCGAACTGGGGCCGCTACCCGGTAATATTCGACAGGGAATTGGCATGGACATGAAACGACAGGTCATCGTGACCGGCGGCGCGGGCGATCTTGGCCGCGCCATCGCCGGCGCCTTCGCGGCCGAGGGCGCGCGCATCGGGCTGATGGACCTTGAAAGCGAGGCGCTGACGGCGGCGGCGCAGGCCCTGCCGGACGCCGTGGCGCTGCCGGCGGACGTGACCGACGAGGCGGCGGTCGAGGCGGCGCTGGACAGCTTCGGCGCCGCGCCGGACGTGATGGTCTGCAACGCCGGCACCGGCCGCTTCGGCCCGCTGGAGGACCTGTCGGCCGCGGATTTCGAGCTGGTGCTGCGGGTCAACCTTGTCGGCGCCTTCCACTGCGCCCGCGCCGCAGGCCGGCGGATGCTGGAAAGCGGCGGCGGCGCGATCGTCACCGTCACCTCGATCAACGCGCTGACCCCGGGACCGGGCGCCGGCGCCTACCCGGCATCCAAGGCGGGGCTGGCGGCGCTGACCCAGCAGATGGCGCTGGAATGGGGCCCGCGCGGCATCCGCGCCAACTCGGTCGCCCCCGGCTTCATCGACGCCGGCCTCTCCACCCCCTTCTTCCGCGACGAGGCGGTGCGCAGCCGCCGCGCCAAGGCCGTGCCCTCGCGCCGGCTGGGGCAGGCAGAGGACATCGCGGCGGCGGTGCTTTTCCTGGCTTCCGAGGCGGCCTCCTACGTCAACGGGCACCAGCTGGTGGTGGACGGCGGGGTGGTGGGCAGCCTGCTGTCGCAACTGCCCCGGACCGCGGAATGAGCCGCAACCTGATCCTGTCCGGGGGGATCTTCCATCCCTTCGAGACCACCTCGGCGCTGGTGGCGGAGATCCTTGCCGGGGCCGGGATCGACAGCGAGGTGGTGCCGGTGGACGCGGGCCTGCGGCGGCTGGGGGCGGGCGAGCGGTTCGACCTGCTGACCTTCAACTGCCTCAGCTGGAGCATGACGCAACACGACAAGTACGCCCCGTACCGCGATGAATACGCGCGGGAAATCGGCTCTGCCGAAAGGGCCGGGATCACCGCGCACCTTGCGGCGGGGCGCGGGATGCTGGGGCTGCACACGGCGGCGATCTGCTTTGACGACTGGCCCGACTGGGGCGACCTGCTGGGCGCGCGCTGGGTCTGGGGCGGCTCCGGCCATCCGCCGCCGGGCCCGCTGCGGGTGACGCCCGAGCCGGGCCATGCGCTGACCGAGGGGCTGGGCGCCTTCGCGGTGGAGGACGAGCTTTACGGCGGGATGGAACTGACAGGGGACGTCCGCGTGCTGGCCCGTGCCACCGCCGATGACAGTGCCGCCGATGCCCCCCATGACAGCGCCGCGCAGCCGGTGCTGACCGTGCGGGCGCCGGCGGGCCGGGTGGTCTACGACGCGCTGGGCCACGACGAACGCAGCTTCGCCGTGCCCGAGCGGCGGCAGATGCTGCAGCGCGCCGGCCGCTGGCTGCTGGAACCGGCGATGGAGGCAAGGGCCCATGGCTGAGCTGCAGGGATATTCCGCGCTGATCACCGGCGGCGGCTCCGGGCTGGGCGAGGGGATCGCCCGCTATCTCGCCCATCGCGGCGCGCGGGTGACGATCACCGGCCGCCGCGCCGCGAAGATCGAGGCGGTGGCAAGGGACATCGGCGCGGCCTGCCACCCCGTGGCCGGCGACATCACCCGCGCCGGGGACCGCGCCCGGATGATCGAGGCGGCGGTGGCCCATGGCGGCGGGCGGCTGAACGGGCTGGTGAACAACGCGGCCAACATGCTGAACGGCCCGATCTCTGACCTGGACGAGGCGCAGGTGCTGGAGATCATGAACACCAACGTGGTCGCCGCGATGATGCTGACCGGGGCGGCGGTGCCGCACCTGTCGGCGGGCGGCGGCGGGGCGGTGCTGTTCTTCGGCTCGGTCCACACCCGCCGCGCCTTTCCCGGCGCCTCGCCCTATGCCGCCAGCAAGGGCGCGGTGGAGGTGCTCAGCCGGGTGCTGGCGGCGGAACTGGGGCCCAAGGGCATTCGCGTCAACTGCATCCTGCCGGGCGCCGTGCCGACCGAGCTGAATGTGCGCGCCGGGCTTTACGACGAAGAGGGCATCCGGCGGCGGCTGGAGGGGATGGTGGACGAGCATCCGCTGGGCCGCATCGGCACCCCCGGGGACATCGCGGAGGGCGCCGCGCACCTGCTGACGGCGGAATGGACCACCGGCGCCTCGCTGGTGGTGGATGGCGGGCTGGCGCTGGGAGTATCGTACAAATGAGGGACGCGGCATGATCGTCGAGGAACGCATCTACCGGTTCAAACCCGGCATGATCCCCCAGTTCATGGAGCTTTACGAGGCCGGGCCGCTGGCCCTGCAGCGGCGGATCCTGGGGGACCTGCGGGGCTATTACGTCACCGAGATCGGCGGGCTGAACCAGACCGTGCACCTGTGGGGCTACACCAGTCTCGACGACCGCGCCGCCCGCCGCGCCCGGCTGATGCAGGAACCCGAGTGGAAGGCCTTCCTGGCGCAGATCCTGCCGATGCTGGAGACCCAGGAAAGCCGCATCCTGCTGCCCACCCGCTTCTCGCCCGACCGCGAGGGCGCCGGGGCCGGGGCGAAGGAGGGGCCGCGATGATCGCGCAGCAGCTGCTCAACGGGCTGATCGTCGGCGGGGTCTACGCGCTCTTCGCACTGGGCTTCACCCTGGTCTTCGGCATCCAGAAGATCCTCAACCTCGCCCATGGCGCGGTCTTCGCGGTGGGGGCCTTCACCTCGTACTACGCCGTGAAGAACGGGCTGCCGCTGTGGGTGGGGATGATCGGTTCGATCATCGTCTGCGGGCTGCTGTCGATGCTGGTGGAATTCGTCTGCTTCTCGCGCCTGCGCAAGAACGGCGAGGAGGAGTTCGGCGCCATCATCTCGTCGATCGGGGCGGGGCTGGTGATCATGACGATCCTGCAGCGGATCTCGAACACCCAGATCCTGCGCTTTCCCTTCGATACCTTCCCGATCCGCATCTACGAGTTCGCGGGCCTGCGGATCTCGCTGCTGCAGCTGTTCATGGCGGGCTGCGCCGTGGTGCTGGTGCTGGTGCTCTGGTACCTGATCTATCGTACCCCCTACGGCCGCCAGATCCGCGCCGTCACCGACAACGAGCGCGCCTCGATGCTGGTGGGGGTCAACCCGAACCGGATCTACCGGCAGGTCTACTTCATCGCCGGGGCCCTGGCGGGGGTTGCGGGGGTGCTGGTGGGGCTGGCGTTCAACTCGATCCACTACGCCATGGGCGAGCCCTACCTGCTGTTCGGCTTCGTGATCGTGATCCTCGGCGGGCTGGGCAGCGTCACCGGGGCGCTGGTGGCCAGCCTGGTCTTCGGGATGCTGCAGACCCTGACCATCGCCTACCTGCCCTCGGGGCTGACCAATACCATCATCTTCCTGGCGCTTTTCCTGATCCTGCTGATCCGCCCCTACGGGCTGTTCGGCAAGGAAGAGGCCGGCGCGCTGAGGGGCCGCCGATGAGCGATTTCATCTTCAACTACACGCCGGTGTTCGACCTGTTCCTGCTGCACCTCGGCTTTGCCTTCAGCCAGTACATCGCCCTGCGCTCCGGCGTGTTCTCGCTGGCGACCGCCGGTTTCGCGGCGATCGGCGCCTACACGGCCGGCATCCTCGCGGTCAAGCTGGGCCTGCCGACCCCGGTGGGGGTGCTGGCGGGGACCGTGCTGGGGTGCCTGTCGGCGCTGTTCCTGTCCTGGCCGCTGTCCAAGCTGCGCGGGGTCTACCAGGCCATCGCCACCGTCGCCTTCGTGCAGATCATCGTGTCGCTGAACATCTACCTCGAGGGCGTGACCGGCGGTGCCATGGGGCTGAACGGCATCCCCCACACCGTGGGCACGCTGGAACTGGCCATCGCGGCGGCGGGGATCGTCTACGTGATGTGGGCGATCAACCGCACCCGGCTGGGCCGCACCTTCGAGGTGATCCGCGAGGACGAGGCGGTGGCGGTGTCGCTGGGGGTGCCCATGGCGCGCTACCAGGCGCTGGGTTTCGCGCTGTCGGGCGCGGTGGCGGGGCTGTTCGGCGCGCTCGAGGCCTTCCACACCTACGCGCTGGACCCGAACCAGTTCGGCTTTCCCTTCCTGATCGCCATCCTGTCCTACGTGGTCTTCGGCGGGCGCCGGTCGGTGCTGGGGCCGATCGTCGGCACCGCCGTGCTGATCGCGCTGCCGGAATTCGCCCGGCCGCTGGCCGAGAACCGGATCCTGGTCTACGGGCTGCTGCTGATCCTGGTCATCAACTTCATGCCGCGCGGCATTGCCGATACCGCGCTGGAGAAACTGCGCCAGCGCCGGCTTGGCCGGCTGGCGCGGCGGGAGGCGGTGAAGCCATGAACGAGCTGCAGCTGATCGACGTGCACAAGCGGTTCGGCGGGGTCGTCGCCGCCGAGGACGTGAACATCCGCGTGCCGCCGGGCCGGATCACCGGGCTGATCGGGCCGAACGGGGCGGGCAAGACCACCATCGTCAACATGATCACCGGGATGCTGCCGGTCACCTCGGGGCGCATCACCTTCGACGGCAGGGACCTCAGCGCCATGTCGGCCCACGCCATCGCCGCGGCGGGGCTGGCGCGCACCTTCCAGAACATCCGCCTGCTGGCAGAGGCCAGCATCCTCGAGAACGTGATGATCGGGTTCCACATGCGCGAGCGAAGCTCCCTGCTGTCGGCGCTGCTGCGGCTGCCGGGCGCGGCGCGGGAAACCCGCCGCACGCGCGAACAGGCGATGGCGCTGCTGGACCGCTTCGGCATGACGCGGCTGGCCGAGCATCCCGCCGGCAGCCTGTCCTACGGCCACCAGCGCCGGGTCGAGATGATGCGCGCGCTGGCGACCGAGCCGGGGATGATCCTGCTGGACGAGCCGGTGGCGGGCATGAACGAGACCGAGTCGGGCGAGCTGGCGCATATCTTCCGCGACCTCGCCGCCGAGGGGCGCGGCATCCTGCTGATCGAGCACGACATGCGGTTCGTCTCGCAGCTTTGCGGCCATGCCTACGTGCTGGACGGCGGCCGCGTCATCTCCGAGGGCACCCCGGCCGAGGTTCTGGCCGACCCCGCCGTCATCACCGCCTACCTGGGGGAGAGCGTCGATGCTTGAGGTGCGCGACCTGCGTGTGAACTACAGCGGCATCCAGGCGGTGCGCGGCGTCTCGATGGAGATCCGCGGCGGCGAGACGGTGGCGCTGATCGGCTCGAACGGGGCGGGCAAGTCCAGCCTGATCAACGCGCTCAGCGGCATCGTTCCGGCGGCGCAGGGCACGGTCAGCTTCGACGGAAGGCCGATCCACGGCCAGTCGCCCTGGAAGATCGCCGCGCAGGGGCTGATCCAGGTGCCCGAGGGCCGGCAGGTCTTCGGCGCGCTCTCGGTCGAGGAGAACCTGCTGCTGGGCCGCACCGCGCTGGCCGGCCGCGCCGCGCCCTACGACCTGTCCGACATCTACGCGCTGTTCCCGATCCTGAAGGAACGGGCGGCGCAGCTGGCCGGGTCCCTGTCGGGCGGCCAGCAGCAGATGCTGGCGATCGGCCGCGGCCTGATGAGCGGCCCGCGCCTGCTGCTGCTGGACGAGCCCAGCCTCGGCCTTGCGCCGGTGATCGTGGCGCAGGTGTTCCGGGCGCTGGAGGGGCTGCGCGGCAGCGGCCTGACCACCTTGCTGGTGGAGCAGAACGCCAAGCTGGCGCTGTCGGTCTCGGACCGCGCCTACATGCTGGAACAGGGCCGGGTCGTGCACCGGGGCGACAGCCGCGAGATGGCGCGCGATCCGGACATCATCGCCCTCTACATGGGCCAGACGGCCTGACTTGAACGACGAAGACGAACTGCCAAGGGGAGGAAATCACATGGCAATCGGAACAGGTAAGTTTCTTTGCGCAAGCGCCGCGGCGGCGCTGCTGGCGGCGACGCCGGCGCTGGCCGACGACATCAAGATCGGCGTGGTCATGTCGCAATCCGGCGCCTACGCCTTCGTCGGCGTGCCGGTGGTGAACGGCATCAAGCTGGCCTACGACGAGCTGGAGGCGGCGGGCGGCTTCCGCGAGCACCAGGTCGAGCTGGTGTTCGAGGACAACCGGTCCGAGAAACCCGAGGCGCTGACCCTCGTGCGCCGGCTGGCGCGGGACACCGACTACGACATGCTGATCGGCCCGATCGCCACCTCCGAGGCCATGGCCACCGCGCCCATCGCCAACGAGATGAAGATCCCGATGTTCACCACCGCCACCTCGCCCGAGGTGCTGAAGATCGGCGAGTGGATCTTCAAGTCCACCGAGACCGCCGACGCCTACATGGAACCGGTGGCCCTGCACGTCGCCCAGCAGCTGAAGCCGGACTCCTGCTTCACCGTCGGCATTCGCGACAACGAGGGTTACGTGACCCAGGCGCGGATCGTGAAGGACCTGATGACCCAGAACGGCGTCGAGATGGCGGCCGAGGAAAGCATCCTGTCCACCGACTCGGACTTCACCGCGCTGGCCACCAAGATCGTCAGCACCGACTCTCCGTGCCTGTTCGTTACCGCCCCGCCGGAAACCGCGGCCAACGTGATCATCCAGGCCCGCCAGGCCGGCATGAACCCCGACACGATCCTGCTGGGCGACTCGGGGATGGGCTCGCAGAAGTTCATGGATGCCGGCGGCAGCGCCATCGACGGCGCGTTCTTCCCCGCCAGCTTCGTGATCGACGGCTCGGACTCGGCGCAGGCCTTCGCGGACAAGTACGAGGAAACCTTCGGCAACGCGCCCGACATCTGGGCGGCCACGGGCTATACCATGATGCAGGTGGTGGGCAACGCCATCGCCAATGCCGAGGACACCAGCCGCGACGGGCTGCGCGCGGCCATGGCCAAGACCGACGGCGTGCCGACGGTTATGGGGCAGGGGACCATCAGCTTCGATGCCGACCGGATCCCGCACATGGGCGGCGTGGTGATGCAGATCCGCGACGGCGCCTGGGTCAAGCCCTGATCCCAGCCCTGAAAGGCGGCAGCGCCGGCAGCCCTTGCGGCGGCCGGCGCGCTACTGCGCCAGGGTGTCGGCGACGTTCTGCGGAATGCCGTCGTACATCCGCCGCAGCAGGTGGTTGAGCTGCTCCAGCTCCTCGCGGCTGAAACCGGCGGTGACGGCGTCGTAGATGGTGCGGCTCAGGGTGTCGCAGCGCTCGGCGGTGGCGGCGCCGTGGTCGGTCAGCGTGACCTCGACGGTGCGGTTGTCGGTGGCAGAGCGGGTGCGGCGCACGAAGCCCTGCCGCTCCATCCGCTTGACCTGGTGGCTGATGGTGGACTGGGGCAGTACCATCAGCTCCACCAGCTCGCCGATCCGCAGCCGCTCGTGCTGGCGCAGGGCGACGAGGATGCGCGAGGAATAAAGGTCGATGTCCAGCGCGGCGAAGGCGGGGTTGCAGGCAAGGGCCAGCTTGGCGTTGACCCGGTGGACCAGGAAGGTCTCGCGTTCCTCCAGCCCGGGAAAGTCCCGTCCCGCCGCCGCTGTCGCCTTGTCGTCGCTCATGCCGTGAAGTCTCCCGCCCCGTGATCGCGGCCCGCATCGCAGGTCCGTTCACAGGCTTACTAGTACAGGCGCGCGGCAGAGTTTAGTGTTGATTATTATCGAAAGCAATGATAACGAAATCGATGTAATTTGTTGGCCGCACCCCCCGGGGGCGCGGCACCGGGGAGGGTGAGGCGATGGCCGCAGGGGCGGAAGTGATCGATGTCCACGCGCACGTGGTGCTGGAAGAGACCATGGGCACCGCCGGCCGCTTCGGGCCAGAGATCGGCGCCGCCGAGGACGGCACGCCGTGGTTCCGCATCGGCGACTACCGCCTGAACGGCGTGCGCTACCGGGGCGGGCCCTTCGTCGACTTCGCCGCGCGGATCAAGCGGATGGATGCCAGCGGCATCGACATCCAGGTGCTCTCGCCCAACCCGCTGACCTTCTTCGCCTTCATCCCCGCCCCCGAGGCGGCGGCCTTCGCGCGCATCCACAACGACGCGCTGGCCCGGCACCTCGCCGACTGGCCGGACCGGCTGCTGGGCCTTGCGCAGCTGCCGGTGCAGGACGTGGGCGCGGCCTGCGAGGAGTTGCGGCGGGCGGTGGGGGATCTGGGTCTGAAGGGCGCGATGATCGGCACCGACGGGCCGCGCCGACTGCACGACAGGGCGATGGACCCGCTGTACGAGACCTGCGCGGCGCTGGACGTGCCGCTGTTCATCCACCCCGCGCCGGCCGGCATCGACGGGCCGAAGGGCGACCCGGTGCTGGAGGATTTCGAGCTGGACGTGGTGCTGGGGTTCGCCGCGCAGGAAACCGCGGCGGTGGCCAGCCTGATCTTCGGCGAGGTGCTGGACCGGCACCCGGACCTCGACATCTGCCTCAGCCACGGCGGCGGCGCCTCGGCCTACCTGATGGGCCGGATGCGGCAGGCGGCGGCGCGGCGGGCCTGGGTGCCCGCGCAGCTGCGCGCCGAGGGCGCGGTCGAGGAACGCTACTCCCGGCTGTGGCTGGACGATCACCTGAACAGCGCCGCGTCGCGCGACCTGCTGACCAAGGTCCACGGCGAGGACCGCATGGTCTACGGCACCAACTTCGTCGGCTGGGACGCGCCCGACGCCGCCGCCGCGGCCGAGGTGCCGGCGCGCTACGCGGCCAACGCGCGGCGGCTGCTGCGCATCTGAGGGGGATTACACGCATGACCACCGAGACACTGATCGAGAACGGCCATGTCATCGACGGCACCGGGGCCGATCCCTGGACCGGGGCGGTGCTGATCCGGGACGGCAAGGTCGCCGCCACCGGGGCAGAGGCCGCCAGCGGCGCCGCCCCGGACGCCCGGCGCATCGACGCCGCCGGCCAGACCGTGATGCCGGGGCTGATCGACGCCCATTGCCACCTGGCCTTCGACGATGCCGCCTCGAACAACGAGATCTTCCACCAGCGGCGCAACGCCCTGTCGGCGCTGGTGGCCAGCTACAACGCCCGCAAGCTGCTGCGCGCCGGGGTCACCGGCTTCAACGACCCCGATTCCACCTTCGAGAACATGATCGACCTGCGCGACGCCATCGAGGCGAACATCGTCGAGGGCCCGCGCATGTCCTGCGGCGCCTACGCGCTGATCACCGGGGTGGGCGGCACCGCGGGGCGGCTGATCGGGGACGAGGGGATCACCGGCTACTACAAGGTGGTCTCGGGCCGCGACGAGATCGTCACCGAGGTGCGGCGGCAGGTGAAGATGGGCGCCGACTGGATCAAGGTGCACGTCACCGGCATCGTGCCCCGGCAGGCGCACCGGGGCGAGCTGTGCGTCTGGACGCTGGATGAGCTGAAGCTGATCTGCGACACCGCGCACGAGCTGCACACCCCCGTCATGGGCCATTGTCGGGGCGGCGAGGCGACGCGGCGGGCCGCCGTCGCGGGCTTCGACATGATCTTCCACGCCACCGCGATGAACGACGCCGCGCTGCAGGAACTGTCGGACCGCAAGATCCCCGTCGCCCCGGCGCTGACGCTGCAGGCGAACATGGTGGACTTCGGCGAGGCGCTGGGCACCAGCGACGCTCTGCGCGCGATGTTCGAGCGCGAGATCACCGACAGCGTCGAGACCATGACCGCCGCCTACAAGGCCGGGGTGCCGCTGCTCTGCGGGTCCGAGTCCGGCTTCTCGCTGGTGCCCTACGGGCACTGGCACTACCGCGAGATGGAGGTCTTCACCCGCTACTTCGGGCTGACCCCGATCCAGGCGATCCGCTGCGCCACCGCCGAAAGCGCCTTTGCCATCCGCATGAAGGGCGAGGTGGGAGAGATCCGGCCCGGCTTTGCCGCCGACATCATCTGCGTGGCCGGCAAGGTGGACGAGGACCTGTCGATCCTGGGCGATCCCGACAACATCAAGCGGGTGATGATCGCCGGGGTGGAGAAGGACCTGACCCCGCCGCCGCCCCGCCGCCGCATTCCCGGCTGGCGGCTGACCGCCATGGGCAAGACCCTGACCCGGGACTTCGCCCTCGGCGCCGACCGCGCGCCCGAGCCGTTCCACGTCGAGGAACTGCACTGACCCCTTCCGCACCGATGATCCCTGCCGACAGAAGAGTTGAGCGTTTTGACCAAGATCACCGTTGAAGACCGCGACGGCACGGCGGCCGAGTACGAGCTGAACAGCAGCGGGCCGCTGATGTTCGGGCTGCGCAACGACCTCGGCCTGCCGGTGGAGGGCATCTGCGGCGGCTGCGCCACCTGCGGTAGCTGCCACGTCTACATCGCCGCGCCCTACCGCGAGACGCTGCCGGACCCGGACGAGTTCGAGCAGGCGATGCTGGACCTGCTGGAGCATTACGACCCGGCCGCCTCGCGGCTGAGCTGCCAGATAGAGATCGACGCCGTGCCCGAGGGGATGCGGCTGACGCTGGCGCCCGAGGAATGACCCCGGCGCGGCAGAAGGAGGACGCGAGATGACCGACCACAGGATCACCCGGTACGCCGAGGCCGAGGCAGGGCTGAAGATCCGCGACCTGCACCAGGCGCTCTACGACGCGGACCCGATCTTCCTGCCGCGCACCGTGGTCTGCCTGCACGGCGAGGACCACATCCGCAAGAAACGCGCGGTGATGAGCGTCTTCACCCGCCGGTTCTTCCGCGACTACCAGAACAACGTCTACCCCGAGGGGCTGCGCGAGACGCTGGCGCCGGTGGTGGCCGAGGGCGGCGGCGACCTTGTGCGCTTTGCCTACCGGGTGCTGGTGAACCTCGTCTCCGACACCGCCGGGCTGGACCGCCAGCACACCGCCGAAGAGACCGACCGGATCCAGGCGCTGATCGGCAAGCTGGGCCACGCGCCGACGCTGGGCCAGTTGCTGCACGGCGACCGCGACCAGCTGCTGGACGAGATCCGCGAGGCGCTGGCGGAGTTCGAGCGCGACTTCTACGCCCCCTCGGTGGCGCGGCGGAAGGCGCTGCTGGCGCAGGTGGAGGCGGGGGAGCTGGCGGAGGCCGAGCTGCCCCACGACGTGATCACCGCGATGCTGCGGCACTACCCCGAGGACAGCCTGTCCCACGACGAGCGCGTCAAGGACGCCGCCTTCTTCATCCTCGCCGGCGCCTTCACCACCGCCAATGCCTTGATGAACACGGTGCACGAGACGCTGGGCTGGCTGGAAGAGCACCCGGAGGACCGCGCCGGCCTGATCGCTGACCCGGCGCTGCTGCAGAAGTTCGTCTGGGAGACCCTGCGCCTGCATCCCGCCAGCCCCATCGCCCGGCGCCGGGCGCTGGAGGACATGGACCTGCCCGACGGCACGCGGCTGGAGGAGGGGGGCTTCGTCGCCATGGACCTCGCCGCCGCCAACCGCGACCCCGCTGTCTTCGGCCCCGACGCGGGCCGGTTCGACCCGCACCGCGAGCTGCCGCCGCGGGTGGCGCTGCACGGCCTCAGCTTCGGCGGCGGCGCGCATTCCTGCCTTGGCCGCATCCTCGCCGCCGGGGTTCCGGCGGCCCCCGCGTCACGGCCCGGCGCAGAGGGAGAGACCGAGTGGGGGACCATCCACATGGTCCTGCGCGAGCTGCTGGTGCAGGGAATCCGGCGCGACCCGGACCGGCCGCCGGAGATCGACGAATCCACCACCCGCAAGCACTTCATGCGCTACCCGTTCGTGCTGGACGGGCCGGAAGGCGCGGCCGGCTGACGGCCCGCCGCGCTTTCCACAGCGCCTTCCCGCCGCGCCTTCCCACAACGCCTCAGCGGATGAACTGGTCCACGTAGTCGGCGCCCAGCCCGATCTTGGTATAATGGGCGCGGCACATGTCGATCTTGGTGAAGACGTCCTCGTATCCCAGGTGCTTGCCCCAGGGGTCGACGTAGTACATCACGCCGTTCACCTGGAAGAGCGTCATCATCTCCTCGACCCCCTCGTCCACCACCAGGGTGTGGGTCTCGCCCGGCGGCTCGTAGACATAGCCGCCTTCCTGCGCCTCCCAGTCGTGTTCCAGGTAGCGCCAGCGGCCCTTCAGCACGAAGCCGTGCACCGGGTTGGGGTGGCGGTGGCGGCTGAGCACGCCGGCGCGGGTCACCTTCAGGATGTTCACCCAGTAGCCCTGCGACACGTTCAGGCACAGCGGCCGGAACCACACGTTCTCTGCCTGCGGCACCCAGATGCGGTCGTCCACCGGCACCGCGTTGGGCACCACCAGGTCGGCCTGCGCCTCGCGCGGCATGGCCAGCTGGTAGGGCATCCGCGACTGGTCCTGTTGATCGGTCATCTCGTCTTTCTCCTTACATCACGCCGAAGCTGGCAAAGGCCTCGGCCGCGGACATGCCGCCCTTGATCGCGCGTTCCACCTCGCTTTCGGTGGCGGCCTTTTCCAGCGCCCGGCGCACCGTCTCTTCCTCGGCCTCGGGCGGCACCACCAGCACCCCCTCGCGGTCGCCGTACAGCAGCGATCCCGGCGCGATGCGCACGCCGCCGATCTCGATGGCGGAACGGAAGTCCACCACCTTGCCGCGCGGGCCCTGGTCCTGGGCGTAGATGCCGCGGCTGAAGGTGGGGAAGTCCAGCGCCTCGATCCCGTCGGCGTCGCGCACGTAGCCGTCCAGCACCGCGCCCGCGGCCTTGAGGTACAGCGCGCGGGTGGCCATCAGCTCTCCCCACAGCGCGTAGCGCAGCGAGGCGCCGGTGGCGACGTAGACCTCGCCCGGCTTCAGGTCGTCCAGCGCCTCCAGCATCAGCCCGAAGGGCTTGCGCGCCAGCGGCCCGCGCGAGTCCGGGCCGCCGTCGTCGAAGATGTCGGCCTCCAGCACCGGCATTGCCCGGCCGGCCAGCTTCTGGCCCGGCTTCAGCGGCGCGATGCCGGCGGGCAGGAACTGCCGGCGCAGGCCCATCTGGTCGAGGATGTCGCCGATCACCGCGGTGAACAGCCGGTCCTTCATCAGCGCGAAAAGCTCCGCGTCGCTACTCCATGTCGTCATCTGGTGTCCTTTGGTTCAAGCTGCCGAAAAGCCGCCGTCGACGGGCAGGATCGCGCCGGTGACGAAGGCCGCCATGTCCGAGGCGAGGAACAGCGCGGGGCCCACGATGTCCTCGGGCTTCCCCCAGCGCGCCATGGGCGTGCGGGCGATGATCGGCGCGGCGCGGGTCTCGTCCGCCTCCAGCGCCGCGGTGAGGGGGGTCGAGATCCAGCCGGGGGCGAGGGCGTTGACCCGGATGCCGTCCGGCGCCCAGGCCACGGCGAGCGAGCGGGTGAGCTGCCCGATGCCGCCCTTGGACGCGGAATAGCCGGGGGCCGTGCCGCTGCCGAAGAAGGTCAGCATCGAGGCGATGTTGATGATGCAGCCGCCCGCCGCCGCCAGCGCGTCCTTGCCGGCAAGGCAGCAGCGGTGGGTGCCGGTGAGGTTCACGTCGATCACCTCGGCAAAGCCCTCGGGCGTGAACTCTGCGCCGCCCCGGCGGATGATGCCGGCGGCGTTGACCAGCACGTCCAGCCGGCCGATCCCGGCGAAGAAGTCCCGCACCGCGCCGTCGTCGCGCACGTCCAGCGGGGCCGCGCGCAGGCGCGCGCCCTCCACCGGGTCCAGCCCCGCCGCCACCACGTTGTCGCCCGCCGCCGCGAACCCCTCGGCGATCGAGCGGCCGATGCCCGAGGTGCCGCCGATCACCACCACCTGCCGGCTCATCGCGCGGCCCCTTCCGCCGCGCCCGCGCGCCGCACCCGCTTCAGCACGGCGAAGCCCGCCATGGCCGACCAGATCAGCAGCGTCGCCGCGCCCAGCACCCCGGCGATGGGGCGCGAGACGAAGGCCAGCAGCTCGCCGTCCGCCTTGATTATCGATTTCATGAAGTTCTCCTCGATCAGGGGCCCGAGGATCAGGGCCAGGATCATCGGGGCCAAGGGAAAGTCGTTCTCTTCCAGCACGAAGGCCAGCAGGCCGAGCGCCAGCATGACCCAGACATCGAACAGCGTGTTGTTCGCGGCGAAGGCGCCGATCAGGCAGAACAGCAGGATCATCGGGAACAGCACCCGCGGCGGGATCGTCAGCAGCCGCCGCGACAGCAGGATCGCCGCGAGGCCCAGCGGCAGCAGCACCAGGTTGGCCAGCACGAAGACCGCGAAGATCGCGTTCACGAGGCCCGCGTCCATGATGAAGACCATGGGCCCCGGCGTGATCCCCTTCATCAGCAGCACGCCGATCAGGATCGCGGTGATGGTGTCGCCGGGGATGCCGAAGACGAGCGTCGGCACGTAGGCGCCCGCCAGCGAGGCATTGTTGGCGCTGGAGGCGCTGACGATGCCCTCGGGGTGGCCGGTGCCGAACTTCTCGGGCGTCTTCGAGAACCGCCGCGACAGCGCGTAGGCGATCCACGAGGCGATGTCGGCCCCCGCGCCCGGCAGCGCGCCGATCACGCTGCCCAGCAGCGACGAGCGTGCCACGCCTCCCTTGTACCGCCAGATGGTGCCAGAGACGCCGGACATCATCGCGCCGATCCGCAGCCGGGGCACCTCGCCGATCTCGCCGGGATCGCCCATCTTGCGCAGGATCTCGGGGATCGCGAACATGCCGATCAGCACCGGGATGATCGAGATTCCGGCGATCAGCTCGGTGTCGCCGAAGGTGAAGCGGGTGGTGCCCAGCACCACGTCGATGCCGATGGTGGACAGCATCAGCCCGATGCACAGCGCCAGCACGCCCTTGACTGCCGGGCCGGTGCTGACCAGCACCGCGCAGGACAGGCCCAGCAGCGCCAGCCAGAAATACTCGTAGCTGGAAAAGCCCAGCGAGAACCGCGCGATCTGCGGCGCGGCGAGGATCAGGATCGACACGCCGACAAGCCCGCCGATCACCGAGCAGACGAGGTTCACGCCCAGCGCCAGTTCCACCTGGCCGTTCTGGCGCATGCGGAAGGCCTCGTCGGTATAGGCGGCCGAGGCGGGGGTGCCGGGGATGCGCAGCAGCGCGCCGGGGATGTCGCCGGCGAAGATCGCGGTGCTGGTGGCGGCGACGATGGCGCCGATGGCGGGAACCGGGTCGAGAAAGAAGGTGATGGGCACCAGCAGCGCCGTGCCCATGGTGGCGGTCAGCCCGGGGACCGAGCCGATGGCCAACCCGTAGACGGCGGCGGCCAGCACCACCAGGAAGACCTGGGGCGCAAGCACCTGCTGCAGGGCGACAAGGACGGCATCCATCAGTAGATCACCTCTGTCAGAAGCCCCAGCGGCAGCGGCACCATCAGCAGCGAGGCGAACAGCCCCCAGATCGCGGCGGTGCCGGCGAGGCCCAGCAGGACCGCGGGCAGGGGGCGCACGGACATCAGCATCAGCAGCGCCGACAGCAGCACCGGCACCAGCAGCGGAAAGCCCACCGGCTTGCTCAGCAGGATGTAGAGGACGATGAAGCCCGGCACCGCCAGCATCCGCCGCAGCGCGCCGGGGCGGCGGGCCCAGTCGGCGAACTGCAGCGCCGGGGCGCGGTGGCGCAGGCCCGACAGGGCCAGCGCCGCGCCGCAGACCAGCATGACGCCGGCGATCAGCGACGGGAAGGTGCCCGGGCCGATGTTCTGCGACGGCATGGTGGGGAAGGTCCGCGCCTCGATCAGCACGGCGATCGCCACGAGGGCGAAGGCAAGCCCCAGGATCGTGTCACTGACTTTCACGCGCGGACCCTCCCCCTTTCGCGGTTTACTGGCCGAGGCCGAGCTTGCCGATCACCTCGGCGTTGCTGGTGGCTGCGTCGGACATGAAGGTCTCGAACTCGTCCGAGGGCAGCCAGCGCACGCCGAAGCCGCTGGTGGCCATGAAGTCCTGGAAGGACTCGCTGTCGAACACCGTCTTCAGCGCGTCCTCGACCTTGTCCGCCACCTCATCGGGCAGGTCCGCCGGCCCGACGATGCCGCGCCAGGTGCCGCCGACCGAGGCGATGCCGGTGGCTTCCTCGGCGGTGGGCACGTCGGGATAGGCCGCCAGACGGTCCGCCGACAGCACCGCCAGCGTCTTGACCAGCCCCGCGTCGCGCATGGACTGCGCCTCGGGCAGCGACGAGGGCACGATGGCCACGCCGCCGGCCGCAAGTTCCTGGAACCCCGGCGCGGCGCCCTGGCTGGGCACCATGACCACGGCCGTCGGCTCGACCCCGTTGTCGTTCAGGAAGCCCGCGAAGGCGAGGTGGTAGGCGGCGCCCACCGGCATGCCCGAGGCCTTGTACTTGCCCGGGTTCGCGCCGATCTCGGCCAGCGCCTCCTCGGCGGTGGTCCATTCGCTGTCGGCGCGCACGTTGAAGGCCGAGGCGTCGAAGTTCACCAGCCCGATGGGGGTCATCTGCGCCGGGGCGATCTTTGACGTGCCCATGGCGGAGTAGGTGGTGATCTCGGCGGTGGCGAGGCCCAGGGTGTAGCCGTCCGGGTCGGCCTCGATCATCGCGGTGTGGCCGACGATGCCGCCGGCGCCGGTGCGGTTCACCACGTTGACGGGGGTGCCCAGCTCGGCGCTCAGCCCCTCGGCGATCTTGCGGCCCACCGCGTCGGTGCCGCCGCCGGCGGACCACGGCACGATCAGCGTGATCGGCCGCTCGGGGTACTCGGCCAGCGCGGGGCTGGCGGCTGCAAGCGCCAGCGCGGCGCCCGACAGAATGTGACGGATCTTCATGTTCACTTCTCCTCCTGTGAAGCCTTGGGCCGGTCGGCCCCCTTGTTCGCGATCAGCCGGCGCGTGTCGTCGCCGGCCTGCGATACCAGTTTCGCCATCGCCGCCCGGGCACCCTCGATGTCATGGGCGGCGATGGCGTCGAGCACGTTCTCGTGGTTCGGAATGTTCAGCCGGAAGTTGTCAGGCGTGGCGATCAGCGCGCGGAAGTGCATCCGCAGCGCGTGCGTCAGCGCCTTGCCGATCGAGGTGATGAAACGGTTGCCCGCCGCCTCGATGATGGCGCGGTGAAAGGCGAGGTCGGCCTCGACCGAGGCGCCCAGGCCGCCACCCGTCATCTCGCGCCGCATCCAGTCTAGGGCCTCGCGGATCTGCGTGACCTGCGCGGGGGTGGCGCTGCCGGCGGCCTCGGCGGCGGCGAAGGGTTCCACCATCTCGCGCATCCGCAGGATCTCGATCATGAAGCCGGGGTCTTCGAGGAAACTGTCGCCCCACCAGTCCAGCATGTCGGTGTCGAGGAAGTTCCAGCTGGCGCGCGGCAGAACCACGGTGCCAAGGCGGGGGCGGATCTCGACCAGGCCCTTGGCCACCAGCAGGCGCATCGCCTCGCGCAGGGTATTTCGCGAGACAGAGAGTTCCTCGGCCAGCGCGGCCTCCAGCGGCAGGCGCGCCTGCTCGGGGTAGTCGCCGCGGATGATCGCGCCGCCCAGCCGCCGCGCGGCGGTGCGCGAGCCCGACTCCCAGGTACTGCCTCCCTGCCGCAAACGGTCCTCCCCCCGTCGTTAGCCCGAATCTCATTGGTAGGATGAATAAGCGAAGCCGCGGGCCCCCGTCAATCCGGCGCGGGTCTGGCCCCGGGTTCGGGCACCGGGCCGAAGACCTGCAGCGAGATTTCCGCCGCCGAGGCCGCCAGCAGCGACAGCACCTCGTCCATGTCCGGGGCGGGGTAGTCGTCGATCCGCCGCAGGTAGGGGCAGGTGAGGGCGGCGATGGCATTGCCGAAGTGGTCGAGGATCGGGATGGCGAGGTTGATCACCCCCACCGTGGTCTGGCTTTCGCTGCACAGCCGGCCGTCTTCGCGGATCTTCGCCGCGCGCCGCTCGAACTCATCGCGGTCCATCGGGGCCTCGCCCGGCGCCAGCTTGTGGTCGGCGAGGATGCGGGCCCGCACCTCGGGCCGCTGGAAAGCCGCCAGCACCATGCCGGAGCCGGTGTTGAACAGGCCGATCACCGCCCCGGTCCGAAGCGACATCCGCCAGTTGCCGCGCGCCGAGAGCGACGAGATGATGATCACGTCCCCCTCTTCCAGCGCCGCGAGGTGCATCGACTGCTCGGCCTTGCCCACGAAATCGCGCATCCGCGGCTCGGCGGCGTCCAGCAGCCGGCGGCGCGGCGGGTGCATGTCCGCCAGCACCAGCAGGCGCAGGCTTAGGGTGTAGCGGTCGCTCTCGGTGTTGCGGGTGACATAGCCGCGCCGCACCAGCGTATCGAGCATCCGGTAGATCTCGTTCGCGCCCCGGCCCAACCCCTTGGCGATCTCCGCCTGGCTGAGCGCGGTCGAGGAGGCGGCCAGCAGTTCGAGGATGTCCAGCCCCTTCTCCAGCGCCGGGGCGCGGTAGCGGGAGTCGCCTTGGTCGCTGCTCATCTGGGCTCCTTTCTCATTCATATACGAAACCGCACTTCACAAGAAAATCGTTGACTCCGCAACGTACCTCATAAATGAAGTCTCTGCTCATATACGAATGATGTGGGTATGTCACTTGGGGGAGGGGGCAAAGCAGATGGCGAAGATCACCCGCGTCGAGATCCGCATGGTGGACCTGAAGCCCAAGGTCCGCCGCACCGACGCGATCCAGAGCTTCGAGTCGCAGGAGACCCCGATCGTCACCATCACCGACGCCGACGGCGCGGCGGGCACGGGCTATTCCTACACCATCGGCACCGGCGGCCCCTCCATCGTGGCGCTGCTGGAACGGACGCTGGCGCCCCGGCTGATCGGCCGCGAGGCCGAGGAGATCGAGGCGATCTGGCGCGACCTGCTGTTCGCCACCCACGCCACGGCGGTGGGGGCCATCACCTCGCTGGCGCTGGCGGCCATCGACACCGCCCTCTGGGACCTGCGCTGCCGCCGCGCGGGCCTGCCGCTGTGGCGGCTGGCGGGCGGGGCGAAACCCTCGGTGCCGCTCTACACCACCGAGGGCGGCTGGCTGCACATCGAGACGGAGGCGCTGGTGGAGGATGCCCTGGCCGCGCAGGCCAAGGGCTTTGCCGGATCGAAGATCAAGATCGGCCGGCCCCACCTGTCCGAGGACCGCGCGCGGCTGGGCGCGGTGCGCGCGGCGGTGGGCGAGGGCTACGAGATCATGACCGACGCCAACCAGTCGTTCTCGCTGCCCGAGGCGGTGCGCCGCGCGGGGGTGCTGGAAGAGGCGGGCGTGGCCTGGTTCGAGGAACCGATGCCCGCCGACGATGTGGGCGCCCACGCCCGGCTGGCCGCCGCCACCCGGGTGCCGGTGGCGGTGGGGGAAAGCATGTACTCGCTGTCCCAGTTCAAGGATTACCTCGCCGCCGGGGCCTGCGGCATCGTGCAGGCGGACGTGGCGCGGATCGGCGGCATCACGCCCTGGCTGAAGGTGGCGCACCTGGCAGAGGCCTACAACGTGCCGATCTGCCCGCATTTCCTGATGGAACTGCACGCCAGCCTGGTCTGCGCCGTGCCGAATGCGCCCTGGCTGGAATACATCCCGCAGCTCGACCTGGTCACTTCGGAAGGCCTGCGGATCGAGAACGGCCGCGCCCATCCCTCGGACGCGCCGGGGCTGGGGATCCAGTGGGACTGGGACGCGATCGAGGCGCATGGCGAGATGACCGCGATCAAGGTGGGCGCCTGACGGCGCGCGAGGGACAGAGGAAGCATCACATGAACACCCACGAAGAACTCACTGAGAAACTGTCGCAATGCTACACCGGCGTCGTGCATGACGTGATGCGCGGCCGAGGGCTGCGGAACTTCACGCTGCCTTCCGACCTGACGCCGCTGATCCCCGAGCAGGTGCTCTGCGGGCCCGCCTTCACCATCGAGGGCCACCCCGACGACAGCGCGGACGATCACGAGACGCTGCTGGCCTGGACCGGCCTTCTGTCGCAGGCGCCGTCGGGGCATGTCTGGATCTGCCAGCCCCATACCAACGATCTTGCGCAGATGGGCGAGCTGTCGGCCGAGACGCTGAAGAACAAGGGCGTGAGGGGCTGCATCCTCGACGGGCTGGCGCGGGACACGCATTTCCTGATCGACATCGGGTTCCAGTGCTGGCGGCGCGGCCATACCCCCAAGGACATCGTCGGCCGCTGGATGCCCACCGGCACCGGCCACACGATCCACATCGGCGACGTGGCCATCGCCAACGGCGACTTCCTGCTGGGCGACCGCGACGGCGTGGTGCGCGTGCCGCAGGCCATCGCCGAAGAGGTGACGGCGCAGGCGACCGAGGCGATGCAGACCGAAAGCAAGGTGCGCAGCGCGATCCTCGAGGGCGTCGACCCGCAGCAGGCCTACCTGAAGTACGGCAAGTTCTGATGCGCATCGCCGGGCTGGACATACGGGCCTGCGCGCTGGACGCGGCTGCGGGCGCGGGGGGCGGGCTGCGCGGGCCGGGCGGCGGGCGGCGGCACGAGTTCCTCGTCTACACCCTGCGCACCGACTGCGGCCGCAGCGCCTCGATGTTCGGCTTCGCCGGCGCCAGCGCCATCGGCTCTGCCCACCTGGCCAAGTCGCTGGAAAGCTTCGTCACCGGCCGCAACGTCCATGACCGAGAGGCGCTTTGGCACGACTTCCGCCTGCGCAACCGGATGTGGGGGCATCTGCCGATCTACACCTGGGGGCCGGTGGACTGCTGCCTGTGGCTGCTGGCGGCAGAGGCGGCGGGGCTGCCGCTGTACCGCTACATCGGCGCGGCGCGGCAGGAGGTGCCGGTCTACGTCAGCTCGATGTTCCTCGAGGGCGCGGACGACTACGTGGCAGAGGCGCGCCGGGTGCAGAAGGACGGCTTCGCCGCCTACAAGCTGCACCCGCCCGGCCGCTCGGTCGAGGACGACCTGCAGATCCACGCCGCCGTGCGCGAGGCGGTGGGCGCGGGCTTTGCGCTGATGAGCGACCCGGTCGCCACCCTGACCCTGCCCGACGCCCTGCGCTACGGGCGCGGGCTGGAGAAGCTGGGCTACGTCTGGTTCGAGGAACCGATGGCGGACGAGAACATCCCGGCCCTGCGCGAGCTGACGCGGCAGCTGGACATCCCCGTGCTGGGCACCGAGACGCTGGCGGGCCATCCTTACAGCCTGGCCGACATCGTGGCCCGGCGGGTGGTGGACGCGGTGCGCGCCGATGTCAGCTGGACCGGCGGCGTGACCGGCGTGCTGAAGTCCGCGCGGCTGGCCGAGGCTTTCGCGATGAACTGCGAGATCCACACGGCGATCTTCCACCCGCTGGAGCTGGTGAACCTGCACCTCTGCGCGGCGGTCGCCAACTGCACCTACTTCGAGCTGCTGGGGCCGGTGGCCGATTTCGACTTTGGCCTGAAGGGCGGCCTGCCCGTCGCGAAGGGCATCGCCACGCTGCCGCAGGCGCCGGGCCTGGGGCGGGACCTGGACTGGGACCTGATCGACAATTCCACGCTGGAGGCGCTTTGATGCAAGCTGAACCCATGACCGCCGCCGGGGGCGGCCTGCTGCGGCTGGCGGCGCCGGACAACGTGCTGGTGGCCACCGCCGCCGTCGGCCCGGGCACCGCGCCGGTGAACGGCGGCGGCGAGGTGACGCTGCTGCAGGCGGTGACGCTGGGCCACAAGGTGGCGGCGCGCGCCATCGGGCGGGGCGAGAAGATCCTGAAGTACGGGGTGCCCATCGGCTCCGCCACCGACGACATTCCCGCCGGCGCCCACGTGCACGTGCACAACATGCAAAGCGACTACACCCCCACCTATTCACTGGACCAGACAGCCACCGGAGGCACCGATGCTTGAGGGTTTTCCCCGACAGGACGGCCGCAAGGGCATCCGCAACTACCTCGCCGTGGCCTATCTTGTGGAATGCGCCCACCACGTGGCGCGCGAGATCGTGCACCCCCACCGCGAGGACGGGGCGCAGGTCATCGGTTTCCCCGGCTGCTATCCCAACGAATATGCCCAGCAGATGATGGAACGGCTGTGCACCCACCCCAACGTGGGCGCGGTGCTGCTGGTGTCGCTGGGCTGCGAAAGCTTCAACCGCTTCCAGCTGGAAAAGACCATCGCCGCCTCGGGACGCCCGGTGCAGACAGTGGTGATCCAGCGCACCGGCGGCACCCGCGCCGCGATCAAGGCGGGGCAGGACTGGGTGGCCGCGCAGCTGCCGGGCCTCGCGGCGGCCGCCAAGGTGCCGATGGAGCTGTCGGAACTGGTGGTGGGCACGGTCTGCGGCGGCTCTGACGGGACCAGCGGCATCACCGGCAACCCGGCGGTGGGGCTGGCCTTCGACCGGCTGATCGAGGCCGGCGCCGCCTGCATCTTCGAGGAGACCGGCGAACTGATCGGGTGCGAGGCGATCATGGCGGACCGCGCGGCGACACCGGAGCTGGGGCGGGAACTGACCGCCTCGGTCGAGAAGGCGGCCGCCTACTACGCCACGCTGGGCTACGGCAGCTTCGCCGCCGGCAACGCCGAGGGCGGGCTGTCCAGCATCGAGGAAAAGTCCATGGGCGCCTACGCCAAGTCCGGCAGCTCGCGCATCAGCGGGCTGATCAAGCCGGGCGACATCCCGCCGCGCGGCGGGCTCTACCTGATGGACGTGGTGCCCGACGGCGAGGTGCGCTTCGGCTTCCCGAACATCTCGGACAACGCCGAGATCGTCGAGATGATGGCCTCGGGCGCGCACCTGACGCTGTTCGTGACCGCCCGCGGCTCGGTGGTCGGCTCGGCGCTGGCGCCGGTGATCAAGGTCTGCGCCAACCCCGAGACCTACGCCCGCATGGCCGAGGACATGGACGTGGACGCCGGCCGCATCCTGTTCGGCACGCCGCTTGCCGAGGTGGGGGGCGAGATCTTCGATCTGACGCTGGAAGTCGCCGGCGGCCGCCAGACCGCCTCCGAGGCGCTGGGCCACGCGGAATTCATCCTGACCTACAAAAGCTTCGAGCCCATCGGGCCGGCTTGTCTTCCAGTCTAGAGAAAGAGAGCGACATGGGACGTTTGAGCGGCAAGACCTGCCTGATCACCGCCGCCGGCCAGGGCATCGGCCGGGCCACGGCAGAGGCCTTCGTCAAGGAGGGCGCAAAAGTCTGGGCCACCGACATCTCGGCCGACAGCGTCGCCGGGATCGCGGGGGCAGAGGCGCGCGCGCTGGACGTGACCGACCCCGGGCAGATCGCCGCGCTGCGCGACGAGGCGGGGCCGCTGGACGTGCTGTTCAACTGCGCCGGCGTGGTCCACGCGGGCACCATCCTCGACTGCCCGGAAAGCGACTGGGACTTCGCGTTCGAGCTGAACGCCCGCGCGCAGTACCGGACGATCCGCGCCTTCCTGCCCGGAATGATCGCGCAGGGCGGCGGGTCGATCATCAACATGTCCTCCATCGCCTCCAGCGTGAAGGGCGTGCCGAACCGCTTTGCCTACTGCGCCTCCAAGGCGGCGGTGGTGGGGCTGACCAAGTCGGTGGCCGCCGACTTCGTCACCCAGGGCATCCGCTGCAACGCCATCTGCCCGGGCACCGTGGACAGCCCCTCGCTGCACGAGCGGCTGCGCGCCACCGGCGACTACGAGCAGGCGATGCGCGACTTCACCGCGCGCCAGCCCATGGGCCGCATCGGCAAGGCGGAAGAGATCGCGGCGCTGGCGCTGTACCTCGCCAGCGACGACAGCGGCTTCACCACCGGCCAGTGCCACGTGATCGACGGCGGCTGGTCGGTCTGACGCCCCAAGAATTCGGCGTCGCGGGTCCCCGGAGGAGGAGCCGCGCCGCCGCCAAGGGTCCCCGGAACGGGGCCGGAAACCGAGAGAGGAGACACGACATGCACTTCAACCGACTGATCCGCACGGCGCTGACCGCCGCCGCCGTCAGCGTCACCGGCCTTGCGGCCATGGCCGAGGAATGGCGCCTGGGGCACATCCTGCCGCCCGACCACCCGGGCAACCGCGCGCTGGAAGCCGCGGCCACCGAGATCGCCGAGCGCACCGAGGGGCGGATCGACATCAAGGTCTTCCCCGCCGGCCAGGTCGGCGGCGCCAAGGAGGTGCTGACCGGGATGACCATCGGCACCCACCACATGGCCTTCGACGGCGCCGGCATCCTCAGCCAGTGGACCAAGGAGCTGGGGGTCCTCGAGGCGCCCTACCTGTCCAAGGATTTCGCCCACCTCGAGCGGCTGATCGAAAGCGAGCGGGGCCAGGAGCTGGTCGAGAAGCTGCGCGCCGACCACGGCCTGCGGATCCTCGACATCTGGTATTACGGCACCCGGCACATGACCAACAACGCCCGCCCGATCGAAAGCGTGGCGGATGTCGAGGGGCTCAAGCTGCGGGTGCCCGAGGTGGCGCTGAGCCTGGAGTTCGTCAAGGCGCTGGGCGGCCGCCCGACGCCGATGGCCTTCCCAGAGCTGTACCTGGGCCTGCAGACCGGCGTGGTCGACGGGCAGGAAAACCCGCTGGCCACCATCAACGCGGCCAAGTTCTACGAGGTGCAGGACCATCTGGCGCTGACCGGGCACCTGGTGCAGTTCGTCGCGCCCATCGTGTCGGAAACCGCCTGGAACGCCGCCTCGGAAGAGGACCGCGCCATCGTGATGGAGGTGCTGGAAAGCCACGGCGACACCTACAACGCGGCGGTCGCCGAGCTTGAGGCCGAACTCGTCGCGGGTCTGGAGCAGGAGGGCATGCAGGTCTCGCGTCCCGACCGCGCCGCCTTCGCCGAGGCGGTGAAGCCGATCTTCGCCGACTTCGAGGACACCTGGGGCGCCGGCAGCTTCGAGACGCTGTCGAAGGTCGAATAGGCCCCTTTAGACCAAGCGGCCGCCCGGACCCGCGCCAGCAGGCGCAGCCGGGCGGTGCGTACCTTGCCCAACAACCTGCCGGGAGCACGGCGATGCGGTATCTTCACAGGGCCGAGGAGGCCTTTCTCGTGGCGCTGTTCCTTCTGGCGCTGGGGGCGCTGACGGCGCAGCTGGCCAGCCGGTACTTCCTGCAGGTCCAGTTTCCCTGGACCGAGGAACTGGCGCGGCTGACCTTCACCTGGATCGTCTTCTTCGGCGCCGCCTACGCCATGCGCACCGGCGGGCTGATCGCGGTCACCGTGCTGACCGACGCGCTGCCGGACCGGCCGCGCAACGCCATCGCCATCGGCGCCCACCTGGCCGGCGCGGTGTTCTTCGCGGTGGTGGCCTGGGTGGGCACCACCGTCGCGATGAAGGTCTCGACCCTGCCGACGATCGCCATGGGCGTGTCCTCGACCTGGGAATACGGCGCGGTGCCCGCGGCTTCGGCGGTGATGCTCGTGCGCTCGCTGCTGACCGTGCGGTCCATCTGGCGCGACGGCCTGCCGCGCCAGGGCGCCGAAACGCTGATCTGAGGGGGATGAGACGATGGGACTGATGTTGATCCTGTGGCTGGGCCTGCTGGCCCTGGGGATGAGCGTGGCGCTGACGCTGGGGGTGTCCTCGCTGGTGCAGCTGCAACTGGACGGCACGCCGCTGGCGGTGATCGCGCAGCGGATGACGAAATCGATCTCGGACTCCTTCCCGCTGCTGGCGGTGCCGTTCTTCATCTTCGCCGGCAACCTGATGAACACCGGCGGCATCACGGAACGGATCTTCAGCTTCGCCCGGGTGCTGGTGGGGCACTTCCGTGGCGGGCTGGGGCACGTGAACGTGGTAGCCTCGGTGGTCTTCTCGGGCATGTCCGGCTCGGCGCTGGCCGATGCCGGCGGCCTCGGGAACATGGAGATCCGGGCCATGCGCGACGCCGGCTACGACCCCGGGTTCGCCGGCGCGGTCACGGTGGCTTCCTGCATCATCGGCCCGATGATCCCGCCCTCGATCCCCATGGTGCTGTACGGCGTGCTGGGCGACGTCTCCATCGGCCGATTGTTCCTGGGCGGCGTGGTGCCGGGGCTGCTGACGGCGGCGGCGCTGATGATGCTGATCGGCTGGTTTTCCGTCCGCCGCGACTACCCGCGCGATCCGGTTCCGACGCTGGCCGACGTCCGCCGCGCCTCGGCCCGGGCGGCCCTGCCGATCCTGACTCCGGCGATCATCATCGCGGGCATCGCCTTCGGGATGTTCTCGCCCACCGAGGCGGCGGTGGTGGCCTCGCTCTACGCGCTGCTGCTGTCCTTCGGGATCTACCGCGAGATGACGCTGCGCGACCTGGCGAAGGTGATCCTGGACACCATCCGCATGACCGCGATGGTCTGCCTGATCGTGGCCACCGCCAGCGTTTTTGCCTGGATCCTCGCGGCCAACCAGGCACCGATGCGGCTGGCGGGCTGGCTGCTGTCGCTGACGCAGGACCCGCTGATGCTGCTGATCATCATCAACCTCGGGGTGCTGGTGGCGGGCTTCTTCATCGAGGGGCTGGCGATCATGATCCTGGTGGTGCCGGTGCTGGCGCCGACGCTGGTGTCGGCGGGGATCGACCCGGTGCACTTCGGCGTGGTGTTCATCTTCAACCTGATGATCGGGCTGATGACGCCGCCGATGGGGGTGGGGCTGTTCGTGGTCTCGGGGGTGTCGGGCATCCGGCTGGAAACCCTGATGCGAGAGACGATCCCCTTCCTGATACCGCTGGTGGCGGTGCTGATCCTGCTGATCCTCGCGCCCGGCATGGTGACCTGGCTGCCGGACCTGCTGCTCGGCCCGCGCTGACCGGCGCTTTCGGCCTATGAGAAAGGCGGGTGGCCGAAGCCACCCGCCTTTTTCGTTCGTCCTGCCGGTGTCAGGCCAGGAACAGGCTTGCGATCGCCAGCACGGCGGCCTTGCTCAGCGGCTCGTCGTAGGCTTCCGAGGCATCGGCCGCGCCGACGAAGCGGGCGTTGTCGATGCCCAGCTGCACCGTCTGGCCCTCGCCGGCGTAGACCGCCTGCGCCGCCGCGGGCAGGCCCGTGCGGTCCGCGCCGGAGATCCAGGGCGAGACACCGCGCACCAGCCGCACCTGGGCGGCGTGGCGGGCCTCGACCGAGTGGATCTGCAGCGCCACGGTCAGCACGTCGGGCGCCGGCATCAGGTTCGGCGCCTGGCCCTTGTAGGCGCGCACCCCGGTGTCCTCGAAGGCCTGGCTGAGCGCGGCGAAGGTGTTGAAGTTGCGGAACACGTCCGCGAACTTGCCGCCGGCGGTGAAGTCGAACTGCGGCTTGGCCACCGCGTCCGCGCCCAGCGTCGCCCGCAGCGCCGCCACGTGGGCGGTCTCGTGCTTCGAGATCTGCTGGAAGGTCGGACGCCAGCGCGCCGGGATCAGCCGCGGCTGGGCGAGGGCCGTGCGGTAGAAGTCGTCCTCGAGATATTCCAGCGTGAGGGCGAAGTTCAGCACGTCCTTGACCTGCTTGGGCAGGGTGGACCCGGTCGCGACCGCGGCGCAGCCGGCCAGCAGCACGGGCACCGTCGCCGCGGGCCCCAGCTTGCGGGCCGATCCCATCAGGATGTCACGCCGGGACAGGCGCTCCTTCAGGTCCGGGTCGATGTCGTCGAGAAGGCCGGGGCCGGTCATGTTTGTCATATCGGTCATGTTGATGTCTCCGCGCTCAGGGCAGTTGCTTGGCGCTAACGGGGGTGGCGATGAAGGGCGCGGCGGCGGCAAGCACCTTCGACGGCGGCAGCGCCTGGTCGAGCCCCGCCGCGTTGACCACGTCGTCGCCCGCGAAGGCGGTCGAGCCGGGGTTCAGCAGGCTGCGGATGGTGGCGGCGTGGCGCGCCTCGACGGAGACGATCTTGCCGGCCAGCACGAGGATGTCGGGCGACTGGATCGCCGCGCCGCCGCCGTTGTAGGCCGCGACCCCGAGGTCCTCGAAGGTGCGCGCGGTGGTCAGCACGCTCTGGCGCGAAGAAAAGTCGATGGCCGAGAAGTTGACCTTGAGGTCCGGGATGCGGTTGCCGCCCAGAGCCGTCTTGAAGGTCTCGCGGTGCGCGATCTCGTGGTCGCGCAGGTCCTCGAGGATGCCACGCTCGGTGCGGTTCATGCCGCGGTAGGGGGTCTTGATGACCTGGGTGTAGAAGGCCGCCTCGAGCTGTTCGAGCGCGTAGGCGTAGTTCAGCACGCCCAGGTCGCCGCCGCCGAGGTCGATGACGCCGTTGCTGGTGGTCGGGCGGGCACCGCCCTGCGCGGCCGCCGGCGAAAGCGCCAGGTCGTGCAGGAGGACGCCGGAGGCGGCACCGGCCGCCGCCAAGGTCGAGCGGCGCAGAAACCGCCGGCGCGACGCGGATGCGGGCGCGGCGCGGGGTACGGGGTCGAGGTTTGTCCGAGGCATGGTTTTCTCCCTGTCGATGTCCTTTGACACTAAAGTGACGTAGCGAATTGTCGCTGAGTTGCACGGTGCGGGAACATTTTCGTGCCGGCGTCACCAAGCGCTGCGAGGGCGGCGGGGTGCCGGAACGGGCTTTGCGGTGGCGCCGATGGGAGGTGGGGGGAAAATATTACTGGTTTCCAAGCACATGGATCATAAAGGTAATAAACCTGTCTATTTGGTCTTTTGATTGCGTCGGCCACCATAAAAATTTTTTCGGGCCGGCTGAACCGGCTGGTGCAAAGCAATGACAGGTGCCGGCGCAATCCGCCTTCATGCCGGGATCTTGATTTGACGCAGGGCCGTGCACTTTGTCGCTTCCGCAATGCCCATTGTCTCCCGCCGCGAACCCTGTAACGCGGTACGGCCGGCGCCGCCGCCACCCGGCCTTCCGTCACGGCGCTTCGCGGCCCGGGTTGACCGGGCCCCGGCGCTACATCACAAAAAGGAAACAACACAGAGGCGCCATGCTCTCCTTCATCCTCCGCCGGGTTCTTCAGTCTCTGCTTGTGCTCATGGTCGTCGGGCTGGTCTCCTTCTCGATGTTCCGCTTCATCGGCGATCCGATCGACAGCATGCTGGGGCAGGAGCGGACGCAGGCCGACATCGTGCGGCTGCGCGAGCAGCTGGGCCTCGACCAGCCCTTCGTCGTCCAATACCTGCGTTTCCTGCGGAACGCCGCGCAGGGGAACTTCGGCGTCAGCTACCGGCAGGGGCGGCCGGTGGCGCAGATCCTCGCGGAACGGGCGCCGGCGACGCTGGAGCTGGCGGCGGTCTCTGCGGTGCTGGCGGCGACCTTCGGCATCGGGTTGGGGGTCTTCACCGCGATCCGGCGCAACGGGGTGCTGGCCCATGTCATCATGTCCGGGTCCCTCATAGGGGTGAGTCTGCCTACATTCCTGATAGGCATCCTGCTGATATACGTGTTCGGGGTCGAACTGGGCTGGCTGCCCACCTTCGGACGCGGGCAGGTGGTGGACCTTGGCTGGTGGACCACGGGCTTTCTGACCGAGAGTGGGCTGAAGGCGCTGATCCTGCCGTCGATCACCCTCGGCCTCTACCAGATGACGCTGATCATGCGGCTGGTGCGCTCGGAGATGCTGGAGGTGCTGCGGCAGGACTACATCCGCTTCGCCCGCGCCCGGGGGATCAGCGAGCGGGCGATCAACTTCCGCCACGCGCTGAAGAACACGCTGGTGCCGGTGATCACCGTTACCGGCCTGCAGCTGGGGGCGATCATCGCCTTCGCCATCATCACCGAGACGGTGTTCCAGTGGCCCGGGGTGGGGCTGCTGTTCATCAACGCGGTCCAGTTCGTCGACATCCCGGTGATGGCCGCCTACCTGATGCTGATCTCGGTGATGTTCGTGGTGATCAACCTGGTGGTGGACCTGCTGTACTTCGCCGTCGACCCGCGGCTTCGCGAACAGGGAGCGCGCTGATGCAGAACGATCCCGCCACCCGCGCCGACACGCCGGTCATGCCCTCCGACGCGCCGATCCAGCCCCTGGGCCGCATCGCGCGGTTCCGCGACGGCGACTTCTGGTGGAAGTTCAAGCAATCGCCGGTGGCGATGATCAGCGTGGCGGTGACGCTGCTGCTGGTCCTCGCGGCGGTCTTCGCGCCGCTGATCGCGCCCACCAACCCCTACAACCCGGCCGGGCTGAATTTGATGAACGGGTTCACCCCGCCGATGACCCCCAGCCCCTTCACCGGCGACACCTTCCTGATGGGTGCCGACGACCAGGGGCGCGACGTCTTCTCGACCATCCTCTACGGCATGCGGATCTCGCTGTTCGTGGGGGCCTCGGCGGTGCTGTTCGCCATGGTGCTGGGGGTGCTGCTGGGGCTGCTGGCGGGCTACGTCGGCGGCTGGACAGAGACGATCATCATGCGCATCGCGGACGTGCAGCTGACCTTTCCGGCGATCCTCGTGGCGATGCTGATCTTCGGCATCGCCAAGGGGTTCACCCCGGTGGAATACCGCGACCAGATGGCGATCTGGGTGCTGATCCTCGCCATCGGCCTGTCGGACTGGGTGCAGTTCGCCCGCGTGGTGCGCGGCGCCACGCTGGTGGAGCGGAACAAGGAATACGTGCAGGCGGCGCAGCTGATCGGGCGCTCGGGCCCCGCGATCATGCTGCGGCATATCCTGCCCAACGTGCTGTCGCCGGTGCTGGTGATCGCCACCATCAGCCTGGCGCTGGCGATCATCGCCGAGGCGACGCTGTCGTTCCTCGGGGTCGGCGCGCCGCCCACCCAGCCCTCGCTGGGCACGCTGATCCGCATCGGGCAGGGGTTCCTGTTCTCCGGCGAGTGGTGGATCATCTTCTTTCCCTCGGTGGTGCTGCTGACCCTGGCGCTGTCGGTGAACCTGCTGGGCGACTGGCTGCGCGACGCGCTGAACCCGAAGCTGAACTGACATGACCCAGCGCCTCACCATCACCGACCTGACGGTCGAGTTTCCCACCCGCCGCCGCCTGTTCACCGCGGTGGACGACGCCACGCTGACGGTCGAGCCGGGAGAGATCCACGGGCTGGTGGGCGAATCCGGCGCCGGCAAGTCCACCATCGGCGCCGCGATCCTGGGGCTGCTGGACAAGCCGGGGCGGATCGCCTCGGGCACCATCCGGCTGGGCGAGCAGGAGATCAGCGGCCTCGACCGCGCCGCCATGCGGGCGCTGCGGGGGCGGCGGATCTCGATGATCTTCCAGGACCCGCTGACCTCGCTGAACCCCTTGTTCACGGTGGGCGAGCAGCTGGTCGAGACCATGGTGCTGCACCTGAAGATCTCCGCCGCCGAGGCGAAGCGGCGGGCCATCGCTCTGCTGGACCGGGTGGGTATCCCGAAGCCGGCGGTGCGCTTCTCGCAGTACCCGCACCAGTTCTCGGGCGGGATGCGGCAGCGGGTGGTGATCGCGCTGGCGCTGTGCCCGGACCCCGAGATCATCATCGCGGACGAGCCGACGACGGCGCTGGACGTGTCGGTGCAGGCGCAGATCCTCGAACTGATCCGCGAGCTGGCGACAGAGCGGCAGGTGGGGGTGATCCTGATCACCCACGACATGGGCGTGATCGCCGAGACCACCGACCGCGTCACCGTGATGTACGACGGAAAGATCGTGGAAACCGGGCCCACCCCGCAGGTGCTGGGCCATCCCACCCACGAGTATACGAAGTCGCTGATCGCCGCCGTGCCGCGCCCGGACCTGAAGCTGGACCGGTTTCCCCACATCTCCTACGGCGGCCGCGACGCGGTCTTCAAGATCGAGGACCTGGCCCGCGACTGGCCCCGGCAGGAGGTGGGCGAGGGGCCTTTGATCGAGGTGAAGAACATCACCAAGCGGTTCCTCGAGAAGGGCAGCCTGATCCCCTCGCGCCGCAGCTACATGACCGCCGTGGACGGCGTCAGCTTCGAGATCCGGCCCGGCGAGGTCTTCGGGCTGGTAGGGGAAAGCGGGTCCGGCAAGTCCACCATCGCGCGGATGATCGCCGGGCTCTACCGGCTGGACGGCGGCGACGTGACCTTCCGGGGGAACTCGATTTCGACGTCGCTGGAGACCTTCCGCCGCAACGTGCAGATGATCTTCCAGGATCCCTATTCCTCGCTGAATCCCCGGTTCCGCGTAGACCGCATCGTGGCGGAACCCGCGCTGCACCTCGGGGTGATCCCGCGGGGCCGGGTCAAGGCGCGGGTGGGCGAACTGCTGGACCGGGTGGGGCTGGGCGCGGAGGCGGGGCTGAAGTACCCGCACGAGTTCTCCGGCGGCCAGCGGCAGCGGATCTCGATTGCCCGGGCGCTGGCGACCCAGCCCAGCTTCCTGATCTGCGACGAGCCGACCTCGGCGCTGGACGTATCGATCCAGGCGCAGATCCTGAACATCCTTAAGGATTTGCAGGACCACCTTGGCCTGACAATGCTGTTCATCAGCCACGATTTGCCGGTGGTGCGGCAGATGTGCGACCGGGTGGGCGTGCTCAAGAACGGCCAGCTGCTGGAGGTCCAGGCGACCGAGCAGCTGTTCGCGGACCCGCAGCATCCCTACACCAGGGAACTGCTGCGGCTGATGCCGAAGACCGACGTGCTGTCGAAGGAGGGTCTGGGCGGCTGAACGCCGTCCATGGCTTGCCTTGTGCGCCGGGCAATGCACTATCCACTACCAGAACAAAAAACTTCAGGGAGACGACCATGCAACTACGACACCTTTTCCTCGCCTCGACGGCGCTTGCCGTTCTGGCCGGCGCGGCCGGCGCCGAGACCCTGCGCTGGGCCCGGGCCGGCGATTCGCTGACCCTTGACCCCCACGCCCAGAACGAGGGGCCGACCCACACGCTGGCGCACCAGATCTACGAGCCGCTGATCGTCCGCGACGTGGCCGGGGAATTCGAGCCGGCGCTGGCCACCGAGTGGTCGGTGAACGAGGACGACGCCAACGTCTGGACCTTCAAGCTGCGCCAGGGCGTGACCTTCCACGACGGCGCCGAGATGACCGCCGAGGACGTGGTCTTCTCGTTCGAGCGGGCCAAGACCCCCGATTCCGACATGAAGGAACTGCTGAACTCGATCACCGAGGTGCGGGCGGTGGATGATCACACCGTCGAGTTCGTGACCGACGGGCCGAACCCGATCCTGCCGTCGAACATGACCAACCTGTTCATCATGGACAAGGGCTGGACCGAGGCCAACGACAGCACCAAGGTGCAGGACTTCGAGGGCGGCGAGACCACCTTCGCCACCACCAACGCCAACGGCACCGGCCCCTTCAAGCTGGAAAGCCGCGAGCCGGACGTGCGCACCGTTCTCAGCCAGAACGAGAACTACTGGGGCAAGGGCGACTTCCCGATGGAGGTGACCGAGATCATCTACACCCCCATCCAGAACGCGGCGACCCGCGTCGCGGCGCTGCTGTCGGGCGAGGTCGACTTCATCCAGGACGTGCCGGTGCAGGACCTCGAGCGGGTCGCGGGGCAGGGCGGGCTGACCGTCAAGACCGCGCCGCAGAACCGGGTGATCTTCTTCGGCATGAACGTGGGTGACGAGGACCTGTCGAACGACAACGTCGAGGGCAAGAACCCCTTCGCCGATGTGCGCGTGCGCGAGGCGATGAACCTCGCCATCAACCGCGACGCCATCCGCCAGGTGGTGATGCGCGGCCAGTCGCAGCCGGCCGGCATGATCGCGCCGCCCTTCGTCAACGGCTGGACCGAGGAAATGGACGCCGCCGGGAAGTACGACGTGGAGCGCGCCAAGCAGCTGATGGAAGAGGCCGGCTACGGCGATGGTTTCTCGGTGCAGCTGGACTGCCCGAACGACCGCTACATCAACGACGAGGCGATCTGCCAGGCCGCCGTCGGGATGCTGGCGCAGATCGGCGTGACGGTGAACCTCGACGCCAAGCCGAAGGCGCAGCACTTCCCGCTGATCAACAACCTCGAGACCGACTTCTACATGCTGGGCTGGGGCGTTCCGACCTACGATTCCGAGTACATCTTCAACTTCCTGGTGCACACCAAGGGGGATGACTACGGTTCGTGGAACGGCACCCGCTTCTCCGATCCGGCGCTGGACGAGAAGATCAAGAGCCTCGCGTCGAACACCGATCTGGACGCGCGCAACCAGACGATCCAGGAGATCTGGGACGTGGTGCAGGGGGAATACCTCTACCTGCCGATCCACCACCAGGTGCTGAACTGGGGCATGAAGGAAGGCGTGGGCATCGAGGTGGACCCCGAGGACCAGCCGAAGTTCAAGTACTTCACCATGGACGCCTCCTGATCCGGGTTCCCTGATCGACGAAGGGCCCCGGCGCGCCGCGCCGGGGCCTTTTCACGCAGTCTTGACCCTTGTTACGCCCTGCACGGGGCATCCTGCCCCCACCGCAGACAACCCGGAGTTCCCTGCCATGCGCCATCTCGCGACCGTATCCGCCCTTTCCCTGCTGCTCGCCCCCGCCGCAATGGCCGCGGAATTCACCTGGGCCGGCACCACCGACCCGCAGACCATGGACCCCCATGCCGTCAGCTCGACCCCGGTGCTGGGCTTTCTGAACAACGTCTACGAAGGCCTCGTGCGCCGCGGCAAGGACATGACGATCGAGCCGGCGCTGGCCACGGGCTGGGAGCCGATCGGCGAGGGCGAGGGCTGGCGCTTCACTCTGCGGCAGGGGGTGACCTTCCAGGACGGCGCCGCCTTCGACGCCGACGACGTGCTGTTCTCCTACGAACGCGCCGCCTCGGAGGAAAGCGACGTGCGCTCGTGGTTCGCGCCGGTCTCTGACGTGGTGAAGGTGGACGACTACACCGTCGACATCCTGACCACCGAGCCCAACCCGATCTTCCCCGACAGCATCGCCAACTGGATGATGATGGACAGCGGTTGGGCCGCCGCCAACGGCGCCGAGCGGCCGGACAAGGAGCAGGGCAACCACGCCACGCTGAACGCCAACGGCACCGGCGCCTTCCGGCTTGCCGACCGCCAGCCCGGGCTGCAGACCACGCTGGAGCCCTTCGATGGCTGGTGGGGTGAGGTGGAACACAACATCACCCGCGCCACCTTCACCCCGATCCAGAACCCCGCCACCGCGGTGGCGGCGCTGCTGTCGGGCGAGGTGGACCTGATCAACCCGGTGCCGATCCAGGACGCCCAGCGGCTGGACACCCAGGAGGGCGTGAAGGTCATCAAGGGGATCGAGGCGCGGGTCATCATGCTGGGCTTCGGCCACGACCACGAGACGCTGAAGTACGGCGCGGGCGCGGGCCAGCCGAACCCCTTCCTCGACGCCCGGGTGCGCGAGGCGGTGGCGCGGGCGGTCAACGTGCCGGCGATCCTGCAGACCATCATGCGCGGCAACGCCGAGCCCGCCAGCCAGCTGGTCAGCCCCGCCATGCGCGGCTTTTCCCAGGCGCACGCCGAGGGCATGGCCTACGACCCCGAGGCCGCCCGCGCCTTGCTGGCGGAGGCGGGGCACGCCGAGGGCTTCGGTTTCGGCCTTAAGTGCCCGAACGACCGCTACCTCAACGACGAGGCGGTCTGCCAGGCGCTGGTGGGGATGCTGGCGCAGGTGGGCCTGCAGGCGCAGCTCGAGGCGATGCCGGTGCAGAACTACTGGCCGGAGCTGCGGGCCGACAACTTCGACATGTACCTGCTGGGCTGGTCCCCCGGCACCTTCGACGCCGAACACCCCATGCGCTTTCTCGCCGCCACGCCGGACGAGGCGGCCAAGCTGGGCTCGTGGAACTTCGGCGGCTATTCCAACGCCCGGGTGGACGAGTTGCTGCCGATGATCCAGTCGGAGATCGATGACGCGCGCCGGCAGGAGATGCTGGACGAGTACGCGGGGCTGCTGCAGCAGGAGGTGGCCTACGTGCCCCTTTACGTGCAGCCGCTGGTCTGGGGCGTGAAGGACAGCGTGGAGCTGACGCAGCGGCCGGACGATTTCCTGATCCTGCGCTGGGTGACGGTGAAGTAGCCGCGTCTGGTCGGGACGGGGAGGCGGGGTGAACCCCGCCCTACACCTCCTTCGAATGAGGCGCTGATCCGCCCCGAGCAAGCCGAAGGCGCGGGGCGAGCGCCTGCCCGTTCCGGCGGGCTGGCGCTTTGGAGCTGCAGGGCGCGGCTCGTTTTGTGCGCGGATATGGCTGGGATAAAGTGCTCTTGCCGGAGGTAGGCGGCGCCAGCCCACGGGCAGGCTGGTGTTGCGCCATGGCGGGGTGAACCCCGCCCTACACCTCGTTCGAACGAAGCGCTGACCAGCCCCCGAACAAGCCGGAGGCGCGGGGGCGAGCGCCTGCCCGTTCCGGCGGGCTGGCGCTTTGAAGCTGCAGGGCGAGGCTCATTCTGTGCGCGGACTTGGCTGGGATAAAGCGCCTACCTCAGAGGGCGGCGGCGCCAGCCCACGGGCAGGCTCACGTTGCGCCATGGCGGGGTGAACACCGCCCGCGCCGCCTCCGCCCTTACCGCTGCTTGCTCGCCGCCCCCGCGAATGTCGAGGGGTTGAAGATCTCGTGGATCGGCAGCGCCGCCGCGCCGAGCTGGGGCAGGGCGTCCTGTTCCGCCCTCAGGATGTGGGGCGGGGAGACGAAGTAGTCCTCCCCCAGCCGCTCGGCGCTGCGAATGCCCTCCAGCATCTCCTCGATCAGCCGGGGGTGCAGCGTGCCGCCCAGCACGATGGCGTCCGGCGCGAAGGTGCGGGCGATCACCAGGCACAGCCATTGCAGCTGCCCCGTCGCCCGCGCGCACCAGGCGCGCACCACCGGCAGGGCGAGGTGGCTGTCGTCCAGGTCGCTCAGCCGGTCCAGCACCACCCCCTCGGCGGCCAGCACGTCCAGCAGGTCCTGCCCCGAGGGGCGCGGCTGCGACTTGGGAAACAGCCCGCCCCATTCCGCGGCCAGGTTGTTGCGCCCGAGGTAGGGCTGCTGGTCCACCACCGCCGCGCCGCCGATCCCGTAGGACAGCCAGATGTGGCAGAAGTTGCTGACCGAGCGGCAGGCGCCGTGGTAAAGCTCGGCCATGCAGGCGGCCTTGGCGTCGTTCATGTGCCGCACGGGCATCCCGAAATAGGGGGTCAGGTCCCGCTCCACGTTGACCCTGGGCCAGTCGCGGAACTGCCGGATGCGCAGGACGCGGGTGGGGTCGGCGCTGTACTGGCCGGGGTAGCTGACGCCGCAGCCGGCGATCCGCTTTCGGTCGATCCCGGTGCGGGCGACCAGCCGGTCGACGCTGGCCCCCGCCTCGGTCATCAGGCGCACGAAGGAGCGGTCGGGCACCGGGGCCTCCTCGACCTCCAGCGCGTTGCCGGCGAGATCGCTGATGCAGGTCATGATCCGGTCCGGGTCGATGTAGACCCCGGCGGAATAGACGCCGCCCGGGTCGATGCTGAGCAGCCGGGCAGGGTAGCCCTTGCGCCCCTCGCGGCTGGGGTCGGGGGCCTCCTTCAGCAGGCCCTCGGTCACCATCGGCCCGGTCAGCCGCGTTACGGTGGAAGGCTTGATGTCCAGTCGGCGCGCAAGGTCGGCGCGCGACTGCGGGCCGCCCGTGCGCAGCGCCGAAATGATCCGGCGGCCGTTGAAGGTCAGGCTGAAAAGCGCCTTTGATCCGTCCATCCTTCCTCCTGTAGCCAGAGCGGCCTGCGACGGAAAGTTTTAAAATCTTGTTGACTCAGGTTTTGTTCTGGAATGCAACTTAATCAGACGCGGCCCGATCCGCGCCGAGAAGAATCGCGGGGATCACCCGCTCAATCCCAACGGGAGGTCTGAATGAACCTGAAATCCGCAATGCTCGGCTCTGCCCTGGCGCTGGTCGCCAGCGGGGCGCTCGCCGAGGGGACCGTGACGGTCTACACCGCCGTTCCGCAGAACTTCATCGACGCCCTCGTGCCGATGTTCGAGGAAGCCACCGGCACCGACGTCGAGATCATCAAGGCCGGCTCGGGCGAGCTGCTGAACCGGCTGACCGCCGAGGCCGGCAGCCCGCAGGCCGACGTGCTCTGGAGCGTCGACGGCACCGTCATCGACTTCAACCCCGAGGTCTTCGAGGCCTACGAGGCCGCCGGGTCCGAGAACCTCGCCGAGGGCATGAAGCAAAGCGACCTCTGGACCCCCTTCACCGCGGTGGTCATGGCCTTCATCGTCAACCCGTCGAAACTGGACGGCAAGCCGGTGCCCGACAGCTGGAAGGCGCTGGCGGACCCGCAGTACGACGACATGATCTCTTCGGCGCGCGCCGATGCCTCGGGCTCTGCCTACATCCAGTTCGCCACCGTGCTGCAGGCCTTCGGCAGCGAGGAAGAGGGGCTCGAGGTCTACAAGAACATGCTGGGCAACTTCGTGCTGTCCGACAGCTCCGGCGCCGTGCCGCGCTTCGTCAATGACGGCGAGCTGGCGATCGGCGTGACGCTGGAGGACGCGGCGCTGCGCTACGTCGAGGGCGGCGGGCCGGTGGAGATCGTGTACCCCGCCGAGGGCACCGCGATCGCGCCGGACGCCATGGCGCTGGTCAAGGGCGCGCCGAACGCCGACGGCGGCAAGGCCTTCATCGACTTCATGCTGTCCGAGGACGCGCAGAAGGTGGTGGCGCAGGAAGGCCGCCGTCCCGTGCGCTCCGACGTCGCCTCGAAGGAGGCGCTGCAGCCGCTGTCCGAGGTGAACTCGGTCGGCTACGATTCCGCCTGGGCCGCCGACAACCGCGAGCGGCTGGTGGACATGTGGAAGGACATGGTCCTCGACGTCCAGTAACGCCTTGCGCCGGGCGGCCCCGCGCCGCCCGGCGACCAATCCCTTCCCGAACCAAAAGTCAGGCCCGCCATGTCGTCGGTTGAGATTTCCGCGCTCCGAAAACTGTACGGCCAGGTGGTCGCGCTGTCGGACATCAACGTGTCGATCCCGTCCGGGTCGTTCTACACCCTGCTGGGCCCCTCGGGCTGCGGCAAGACTACGCTTCTGCGCACCATCGCCGGGTTTCACCGGCAGAACCAGGGCTCCATCACCGTGGACGGCGCCCCGATCGAGAACCTGCCCGCCTACCGCCGCGACGTGGGCATGGTGTTCCAGGACTACGCGATCTTCCCGCACCTCAGCGTGCGCGACAACGTCGCCTTCGGGCTGAAGCAGCGCAAGGTGGGCGCCGCCGAGGTGACTCGCCGGGTGGCGGCGGTGCTGGAGACGGTGCAGCTGGGCGCCTTCGCCGACCGGATGCCGCACGAGCTGTCGGGCGGCCAGCAGCAGCGGGTGGGACTGGCGCGCGCCATCGTCATCGAGCCCAAGGTGCTGCTGATGGACGAGCCGCTGTCGAACCTCGACGCCAAGCTGCGGGTGGACCTGCGGGCCGAGCTGCGCCGCATCCAGCGCGAGCTGGGGATCACCACGATCTACGTCACCCACGACCAGGAAGAGGCGCTGGCCATGTCCGACACGGTCTGCGTGATGTTCAACGGGGTGATCCAGCAGGCCTCGAGCCCGCTGGACATCTACATGAACCCCGCCAACCGCTTCGTCGCCTCCTTCGTGGGCGGCAACAACTTCCTGCGCGTCACCCGCGACGGCGCGTCCGCCGCGCTGGCGGCCGGCGGCGCGGACCTGACCGAGGCGCTGCGCGGCGCGGGGCCGGAACCCCTTGTCTGCGCCATCCGCCCCGAGGCCCTGCGCGTCAGCCCCGGCCACGTGGAGGCCGCCCCGGGCCAAATCGCCATTCCCGCCCGCCTGCGCGACGTCAGCTTCATCGGCCGCGAGATGGAGGTCTTCGCCGAGACCGACGCCGGCGAGGGGCTGAAGGCCATGGCCCGCCCCGATCCCGCCGTCGTGGCGCTGGAGCAGGGCAGCCCGGTCACCTTCACCGCCGCCCGCGGAGACGTGCTGTTCTTCGAGGACAGCGAGACCGGCAGGCGCGTCGCATGATCGCCCCCGCCCGCCGCTTCCGGTTCGAGTTCTGGGCCGTCGTCACCGCCGTCATCCTGCTGCTGCTGGCGATCCTGCTGATCCTGCCGATCCTGCGGGTGCTGATGCTCAGCTTCGTGGATGCCAAGACCGGCGGCTTCACCCTTGGCAATTACGTCGAGGCCTTCACCCGCAACTACTACGTCAACGGCTTCAAGAACACGCTGTTCGTCGGCGTGCTGGGCACCCTCGGCGCCTGCCTGCTGGGCATCCCGCTGGCCTTCTTCACCGCGCGCTTCCACGTGCGCGGGCGGGCCTGGATCTCGACCCTGGCGATCCTGGTGCTGGTGGCGCCGCCCTTCATCGGCGCTTATGCCTGGATCATGATGCTGGGGTCCAACGGCTTCATCACCAACTTCTTCGAGGGGATCGGCCTGTCGACCCCGACGATCTACGGCGCGCACGGGATCATCCTGGTCTTCACGCTGAAGTTCTTCCCCTTCGTTTTCCTGATGACCCAGACCGCGCTGAACGCCGTCAGCAAGAGCTTCGAGGACGCGGCCGAGAACCTCGGCTGCACCCCGTGGCAACGCTTCTGGAAGGTGACGCTGCCGCTGGTCTTCCCCGCCATCTCCACCGGTGCGATCATCTGCTTCGTGCTGTCCATCGCCGACTTCGGCACCCCGGCGATCCTGGGGCGGGGGTTCCGCACCCTGTCCACCATCGCCTTCGCCGCCTACCGGTCGGAATTGGGCGGGCTGCCGACCATGGCCGTCACCATATCCATCATCATGATGGCGATCTCGATGCTGGCGCTGGTGGCGCAGCGGCGGATCCTGGCGCGGCGGCGCTATGCCTCGTCGCTGACCAACCTGCCGGTGCGGGCGCGGCTGACCGGCTGGCGCAACGTGGCGATGCATGCCTTCTGCCACGGGGTGGTGCTGGTGGCGATGCTGCCGACGCTGGTGGTGATCTACACCTCGTTCCTGCAGACCAAGGGGCCCGTGTTCACCGGGGGCTTCGGGCTGGAAAGCTACCGCCGCATCCTGCACGACGCGCCAGAGGCGATCGCCAACAGCTTCCTGTTCTCCATGGCCGCCGTGGTGCTGATCACCGCCTTCTCGGCGCTGATCTCCTACGTCATCGTCCGGCGCGAGACGGCGCCCTCGGCGGCGATCGACTTCCTGATGATGGTGCCCTACCTGGTGCCCGGCGTGGTCATGGCCATCGGCTTCGTCACCACCTTCCGCTCCGGCGCCTTCGACTTCGTCGGCACGGCGGCGCTGCTGATCCTGATCTACTTCATCCGCCGGCTGCCCTACGGCGTGCGCTCCAGCACCTCGAGCCTGCGGCAGATCAAGCCCTCGCTGGAGGAAGCTGCGGTCAACCTCGGCGCGCCGCCGCTGAAGGCCTTCCTGTCGGTCACCGTGCCGCTGATCGTGCCGGGGCTGATCGTCGGCTCGCTGATGAGCTTCATCACCGCGATAAACGAGCTGTCCTCGACCCTCATCATCTACGACAGCGGCACCATCACCATGCCGGTGAAGATCTACCTGGCGGTGCTGGACGGCGAGTTCGGGCTGGCGGCGGCGCTGTCCACCGTGCTGCTGCTATGCACCGGGGTCTGCGTCTACGCGGTGTTCCGCTTCGCCGACAACCGCGACTCGGCCTTCGTCTGACGCCATGAAGATCGAGGTCCTGAACATATCGAAGTACCGGACCACCCGGCAGGTGGGGGACGACGTGCCCGTGGTGCTGCCCGGCGCGGTCTTCGCCATCTGCGACGGCGCCACCGACCCGCGCGGCACGGTGGTGGACGGGGTGGGGGCCGGGCGGCTGGCGGCGCTGACGGTGGCGGCGGCGGTGGTGGAACTGGCCTCGGACCCCGCCGCGCGCGACCTGCCGGCGGAGGAGATCATCGCCCGGCTGGCGCGGCAGCTCGCCCGCCGCACCGCGCCGCTGGGCCTGCCGATCCCGCCCTCGACCACGCTGGCCATGGCGCTGGACTGCGGCGACCGCTGGCGGTTCCTGGCGCTGGGAGACACCGGCATCCGCCTGAACGGCACCGAGGTGCACCGCTACGACAAGCCGATCGACGACATCTCGACCCACGCCCGCGTGGCGATCTTCCGGCGCCTCGCCGCCGCCGGTGCCGCGCCCGCCCGCAACGAGGTCGCCACCCGCCGCGCGATCCTGCTGGGCCTCGACAACGCCGTGGCCGAGGGGGTGCTGACCCCCGAGGCGGTGCGCGAGACCATCGACGCCGTGGTGCGCGATCTGGGCTTCGGCCGGCATCGCGCGCTGGTGGAGACCTTCCTGCGCGGCGGCATCCAGACCCAGTACCGGTTCAGCAACGACCCGGACAGCCCGCTGGGCTTCGACACCCTGAACGGCGGCCAGCCGCGCCGGGGCGAACTGCTGGACCTGACCCGCCCCAAGGCCGAGGTGAAGAGCATCGAGATCTTCACCGACGGCTACCCCGATATCCCCGACACGGTCTCTGCCGCCGCCTGGGAAGCGGCCTTCCAGCGCGCCGAGGCGGAAGACATCCACAAGATCGGCCGCTTCGCCACGGTCAAGGGCACCACCGAGGCGGAGTTCTTCGACGACCGCACGGTGATCGTGCTGGACGGGCTTTAGCGCCGGCCCAGCCGGTCGCCGGGGCGCCGCGACGTCCAACAATCTTGCCCCGCCGCTACTCCCCCAGGTCCGGCCGCGCCGGGATGCACCATTCGGTGCCGCGGGGGGTGGTGATGTATTCGGGCCAGCGGAAGTGGATGGGCGGCGGGTGGTCGCAGAGGGGGGGCAGCCAGTCGGTGCCGCCGATGCCGCCGCCGGTGCGGGCGCGGAACTCTTTCTGCGCGGCCTGCAGCAGGGCGGGGTCGGACAGGCAGTCCACCACCGTCATCCCCACCACCTGCGCCGCGGTCTGCACCATCGAGTCGATCGCCGGGGGATGCCCGCCCAGCGCGTTCATCACCCAGGCGGGGTAGCTGCCCCCGGCCGGCGCGGCCAGCGCGGGGCGGCCGATGTAGAGCCGCACGGTGGGGGCGTGCCAGCAATACTCGGTGTAGTCGTCCGAGGTGAAGTGCCGCTGCCCCGGCGGCAGCATGGCCCGCACGGCGGCCTCGGCGGTCTCCGGCTCCACCAGCCGGTGGATGTCCGGGTCCCAGGGGTCCTCCGTCTCCTGCATCCCCAGTTCGCGCTGGATCGCCTGGGCAAAGGGCGTGGCGGCGCGGAAGTCGGGCGGGCCGACCGCGCGCAGGTTCTCAAAGGCGGCGCGGGCCAGCGCGTGGTTGGGCAGGCCCGGGCGCGACTTCGCCACCCAGTGCCGCCGCCACTCGCAATGGGCCAGCCGCGCCGCGGCCTCGGCGGCGTGGTCCAGCCCGGCCACGATGCGTTCCGCGTCCGCCACCTCGGACACCCGGATCATGTACATCACCTGCGCCAGCTGCGGCGGGATGTTGTCGGCTGTGGCCTGCCCGGCGGTCAGCACCGCCTCGTTCACCGAAAAGCTCTGCCCGGAAGCGAAGACATGTTCCATCATCGCCTTGGCGGTCAGGATCATCTGGGTCAGCGCGAAGGTCGCCCCCGGTGCCCGCGCGGCGGCGTGGGAGGCGGGGATCGGCGCGCCGTCGCCGCCGGCCATCCAGGCCTCGGGCGCGTCGCAGGTGAACTCGTAGAGCGGGGCGAAGCCGGCGCCGCAATGGGTGTCCCAGCGGACGGTGTTGCACAGCGGCTTCATGTAATAGGGGTGAAAGCTGATCGCCGCGTCGATGTCGTCGTAATAGCCCGCGGCGGCGTGGATGGGTTTCGAGCCGCGAACCTTCTCTGCCGGCTCGCCGAAGAACTTCAGCCGCCCCGGCAGGCCCTGCGCCTGCATCGCGCGCTTGGCCGCGAGGAACCCGCCCAGCGCGCCGATGCCGAGGGCGGAATGCGGGTCGGTGTGCCCGCCCGCCTGCGCCGAAAGGCCGGGGCGCGGGCCGCGGCGGGGGGCGGCGGCCTGGCAGTTGCCGGGGATGCCGTCGTACTCCGCGTAGCCGGCGATGGTGGGGCCGGGCCCGTTGTCCCAGGTGGCGCAGAAGGCGGTGGGCATCCCGGCAGAGCCCTCCTCCACCTCGAAGCCCTCGGCCCGCAGCAGCGCCGCGTAGAAGGCGGCCGAACGGTACTCGCGCCACGCCGTCTCGCCGTATCCCAGATGGTGGCGGTCCAGCCCGACATCTCCGCCGCCCGCCGCGCCACCTCGGCGCGGACCATGTGCTTGGCCTCGTTGCTCATGGCTCCCCAGTACCCGCCGCCGCGTCGCGGGGCCAGCCTAGCGGCAGAAGAACGCGCTGCTCCAGGCGTATTGCTGGTTGCGCTGGCGCACCCGCAGGCTGGCCCAGTCGCCGGGCGCAAGGTCGCCGGCGCGCAGGGTGCCGTGCCACTGCCAGTCGCCCGGCCGGGGCAGGGGGTGGAAGCGGTAGGCGGGGGTGTCGATGGGGCCGAGGTTGCCCGACAGCGCGCCTTCCAGCAGCCGCGCGGCGGGGACGCGGACGCTCTGGCCGTCGAACTCGGCGTGGATCTCGGCGTCCGGCTCCAGCGAGACCCGCAGGGTCAGCGCCTGGGTGGCCGGGGTGACGTTGTTGGGGTTGGCGTGGGCGCGCACGTCGAACCGGACGACGCCGTCCTCCAGCCGCGCGTTCTCGCCCCCGGTCTCGTCGCCCTCGCCATCGAGGGGAGAGACGATCTCTGCCCCCCGGAACCGGGTCTCCAGCGCCTCGATCCGCCCGCCGGACAGCCGCAGGCTGCCGGTCCAGTCGTGGTGCCGCCCGCGCCCGCCCCAGCCCAGTTCCAGCGTCAGCAGGCTCTCCAGCCGGCCATTGCCGGGGCAGATCGGCGCCGGGGTCATCTGCGGCGTGACCCGGTCCACCACCCGGCCGTTGCGGATCACGTCGATACAGTCGATGAAGCTGCCGCCCACCGCCTCGAGCCGGATCTGCCGGTCGGGGCCGGGGGCGACAAGGCTGCCGGCAGGCGCGCCGTCCATGGTGGCGAAAAGGTGGATGTTGTCGCCCGTCAGCGCCCCCACCCGCCGCGCCTGCAGCGCCTCCCAGATCGCGGCGGAGGTATTCTCGGGCGCGAAGGCGCAGCTGCGGCCGTGGCCGTAGGAGCCGGGGTAGCCGCTGTGGTGGTCGGTATTGCCCAGCACCCCGAAGACATGCCCCGCGTTCCAGCCGGCGTGGATGGTGTTCGGCCCGTCGCCCGGACCCATGGAATGCAGGAACGGCCGGTCGGTCAGCGAGCTTTCCGAGCTGCCGTGCATCGACACCAGTTCCACCACCGGCGACAGGCTTTCGCGGAAGCTGTCCCAGTTCGCCCCGCGCGCCCCGGTGCGGTAGGCGATGTGGTGCGGAAAGGCCATGGCGGCGTCCCCGTAGGCGGCCCGCAGCGCCTGCTCCAGCCGCGCCGGGTCGTCGGCCTTGACCAGCGGGCCCCGGGCGATCTCGCGCAGCAGGATGGTATAGTCGCCGTGGGCGCAGGAGTGCATCTCGTAGCCCGGAAAGACCGTGAAGACCCCCGGCTCATGCGCCGCCGCCAGCGTGCCAAAGTGCGTCGGCCAGGCCTTGGCCAGCCGCGCGAAGCCCTTGACGTGGAAGTCGACGATATGCGCCACCTCGGGCAGGTCCACGGGCATGTCGGGCCAGTAGGCGTGGCCGGTGACAGAGACGAAATCAAGCTGCTGCCGCGCGTTCGCCAGCGCCCGCTCCAGCGTGCCGTGCCCGTAGGACAGGGCGCAGTGGTTGTGGATGTCGCCGAAAAAGGCGCGCAGGCCGGCCTCGGCGGCAAGCGGGGTCAGGCGGTCGGGCAGGGGCTGCGTGGGCACGGCGGCTCTCCTCGGTGAATGGGCGGCGTCAGGTCACAGGTAGGCGTCGTAGGCGATCGGGGTCAGTTGCCCGCTGCGGGCGGACTGGTAGGCGGCGTCGATCATCGCGAAGGCGCGCAGCCCGTCCTCGGCGGTGACCGGCATGGGCGCGCCGCGGGCGAGGGCGTCGATGAAGGCCCAGGCCACGTGTTCGTGGAACACGCCGGTCTTGAAGTGCGGCGTGACGCCAAGATCCGACCATGCGCCGCCGCCGTCCGGCGTGCGCTGGAACAGCCGCAGGAACCCGCTGTCCCGCGCCGGGCGCGAGGCGATGTCGATGCCGCTTACCAGCAGGGTGCCGGCGGTGCCGTAGAGCTCGATCGAGGCATCGGCGGCGACGTAGCTCCAGCTCGAGGCGACTTCGGCCAGCAGCCCGTTCTCCCAGCCGAAGATGGCCATGGCGGTGTCCTCCACCGCCAGCCCCAGCGCCGCGCTGCTGATCCGCGCCTGCACGTTCGCCGGCTCGCCGAAGACGTGGCGCAGGAAGTCGGCGGCGTGCACCCCCTCGTCCAGCAGGGTGCCGCCCCCCGACAGCGCCGGGTCCACGAACCATGCCGCCCCGAAATCGGCGCTCAGCCCGTGGCTGTGGCCGTGGCGCACCCGCACCTGGGTGATGCGCCCCAGCCGGCCCGATTGCACCACCGCGCGGATCTCGTGGGTGGCGGGATCGAAGCGCTTGGGAAAGCTCTGCATGAAGCGCACGCCGCTGTCCTTCAGGACCCGGTGGATCGCGCGCCCGTCCTCGCGGTCGAGGCCCAGGGGCTTCTCGCACAGGATCGGCAGGCCCGCGCCGGCGGCGGCGGCGATCAGCGGCCGGTGATCGGCGGTGGCGGAACAGATCGCCACCGCGTCGCAGGTCCCCAGCGCCGCCTCGAGGCTGCCGTGCACCGTCACCCCGTGCTCGGCCGCGAAGGGGGCGGCGAGGGCGGCGTCGGGCTCCCATATCCCGGCGTGGTCGGCGCGGTCGCTTTGCGCGATGGCGCGGGTCCAGAAATTCGCGTGGTAGTGCTGGACCCCCAGCACCGCGATGCGCAGGCGGCTCATGCCGGGATCTCCTGTCCAACGGGCGCCGGGCGCAGGCCTTCGCGGGCGGCGGCGGCATAGATCGCCTCTGCCACCGCGACGGTGCGGGCGCCGGAAAGCGCGGTGTCATCGGCGGGCGCGCGGCCCGAGGCGACCTCCATCCAATGGGCGTGATGGGCCTGGCCAAGCGGTTCCTCGGGCAGGTCCGGCTGCACCCAGCCCTCGCGTCCCGTGACCTCCGGCGCGCAGATGGCGGCGGCGCCCCTTTCGCTGCGCAGCCAGACCGTGCCCTTGTCGGCGTAAAGCTCCAGCCGGAAGCGGTCGCAGCCGGCCAGTTCGGTATAGCTCATCTCGTGGGACACCAGCGCGCCGCTCTCCAGCCGGTAGCGGGCCAGCGCGTTGTCCTCCAGCGTGGTCTCGACCTGCCGGCCATCGGCAAGGCGGCGCGCCGGGCGGGCTGTGGTCATCGCGGCGTCGACGCTGCGGACCGGGCCGGCGATGTGGCTTGCCAGGTCGATGCCGTGCACTCCCAGCTGCATCACCACGCCGCCGGCCACGTGCCCCGCGTCGTAGAACCAGGGCGCCCAGTCGGCGCCGGGGGTGGCGTTGCGGATGCGCAGGGTATGGACCTGCCCCAGCGTCCCCTCCGCCAGCAGGGCACGCAGCCAGCGCACCTCGGGGAAGTAGCGGTGCATGAAGCTGACGCTCAGCCGGGTGCCGGTGCGCGCGGCGGCGTCCAGCACCTCGGCGCATTCGGCGGTGGTCATGGCCATGGGCTTCTGCAGCAGCACCGGCTTGCCCGCCTCCAGCGCGCGGATCGCCATCTCGCGGTGCAGCGCGTCGGGGGTGGCGATCACCACGCCGTCGATGTCCGGGTCGGCCAGAACGGCGTCAAGATCGGTGAAGACGCCCTCGACCCCCAGCGCCTCGGCCCGGCTGCGGGTGCGCCCGGCGTCGCGGCCCACCAGCGCGGCCACCGTCGCGCCCGGCACGGCCTGGATGCCGCGGGCGTGGTACTCGGCGATGAAGCCGACGCCGACGATGGCGGCGCGGAAGCTGGCCGGTTGGGGGGTCATGGGGATCTCCGTCAAAAGCTCGGGGTCGCGGCGCCCCCCGAAGGGGACGCCGCGGGCGGCAGCGGCAGGCTCAGGGCTGCCAGCCGCCCTCGATCTTCACCAGCGCCGGATCGGCGGCCTTCAGCGGCGCCGAGTAGGTGTAGCTCAGCGGGTCCTGCGCGTCGGAGATGCGGTTGGTCTCCTGCAGGAAGTTGGTGATGGCGTTCATGTCCTCGACGTAGGCCTCGTCGATGGTGGGATCGAAGGTGTAGTTGGACAGCAGCGCCTCGTTCATCTCCAGCGGCTGGTCCTGGAACTCCGAGAAGATCTTCAGCGCCTCGGCCTGGTTGGCAGGGTCGCTCACCCACTTCTGGGTCTCCACCAGCACCCCGACCAGCGCCGCGGCGGCGTTGGGATTGTCGCGCACCCAGTCCTGCGAGGCGACCCAGACGGTGCGGTTGTTCGACACCTGCACCTCTTCGCCGTCATTGCCGCCGAACCCCGAGACGGTGCCGCTGTGCACCACCTTGGCGTCCATCTGCTCCAGCGCCAGGTAGGGCCAGGGTTCCCAGAAGACGATGCCCTGGATCTCGTCGTTCTTCATGGCCGCCATGGCCTCGGAGGGGGCGAGGTTCACCAGGTTCAGCCGCGCCGGGTCCAGCCCGTAGTGCTTGGCCACGTTGCCCACCAGCGCCCCGGAGGTGGAGCTGACGAACAGGCCCAGTCGCACGTCGTAAAGATCCTCCGGCGCCTCGACACCGGCGTCGCTGCGCACCACGATCTTCTCCAGCCCGTGGCTGACGGCGTTGGATCCCAGCACCACCACCGGCACGCCGTTGTGGGCCATGGCGATGGGGGGCAGGTTGCCGGGGGTCCACAGCTGGATGTCGCCCGACAGCAGCGCCTCGCCGGCGAGGTTGCCGGACTGGAAGGTCTCGAACACGACGTTGGTGAAGCCGGCCTCTTCCAGCCAACCCTTCTCCTTGGCGACGATGTGAACGAGGAACGGAAGGTCCACGCCGATGGACATGGACAGCGTGTCGGTCTCTAGCTCCTGCGCCAGCGCGGCGGTCGCGGCCAGCGACAGCGCGGCGCCGGCAAAGACGGCCTGGAAAGTTCTGAACATTGATCTTCTCCCTATGTGTTGGTCTGCGCCCGTGGTCTTGCCTGTTTCCTGTCAGATCCTGCCGTACCAGCGCCCCACCCAGCGCCGGATGCCGGCGGCGATGGCGGCGTCGGTGACGAGGTTCAAAAGCCCGATCAGCAGGATCCCGACGACGATCACGCTGACCGATCCGCCGGTGTTCCGCTCGTTCATGATCATGAAGCCGAGGCCCCGGTCGGCGGCGATCAGTTCCGCTGCCACCAGCACCCCGAAGCTGAGACCCCAGCCGATGCGCAGCCCCGTCGCGAGGTCCGGCGCGGCTGAGGGGATCACCACCTGCACCAGCAGCCGCCAGCCGCGCAGGCCGAAGGTGCGCGCGGCGCGCAGCAGCACCGGGTCGGTGCTGCGCACCCCCTGGTAGGCGGCAGTGACCACCGGGAAGAAGGCGCCGAGGAAGATGATGAAGAACTTCGAGGGCTCGCCCAGCCCGAACCAGATGATCGCCAGCGGGATCCAGGCCAGCGGCGGGATCGGGCGCAGGATCTCGATGATCGGCCGCGCCACCAGCCCGAAGCCGGCGCTCCAGCCCGCGAGGATGCCCACGGCGGTGCCCGCCAGCGCGCCTAGCGCGAAGCCGGCGAAGACGCGGTAGAGGCTCCAGCCCATGTGTTCCAGCACCCGGTCCGCGCTCAGCCGCTGCGAGGCCTCGGCGATGGCGATGGAGGGGCTGGGAAAGATCGTCCGGTCCACCGCGCCGCCGCGCACCGCGATCTCCCACAGCAGCAGGATCAGGACGGTGCCCGCGAGGCCAAGCAGCATGTCGCGGCGGGTGGGCATCACGGGTCCGCCTTCGCCGTCGCGTCCGCGCCCCATGGCAGCAGCCGCCGTTCCAGCGCCCCCAGCCCGCCGGAGATGGCGAACCCCATCAGCCCGATCACCAGCATCCCGATGATGGTGATCTCGGACTTGTAGAAGGTCCGCGCCTCCATGATCAGCGCGCCGAGACCCTGGATGGTGCCGATCATCTCGGCCCCCACGATCACCATGAAGCCGACCCCCAGCGCCATCCGCGCGCCGGCGAAGAACCGGGGCAGGGCGGCCGGCACCACCACCTCGCGGTAGAGGGCAAAGCCGCTGGCGCCGAAACTGCGCCCGGCCCGCAGCAGCACCGGGTCCACGTATTTCACCCCGGCGATGACGTTCGACAGCATCACCCAGAAGCAGCCGTAGCCGATCAGCACCACCTTGGTCAGCTCTCCCGCGCCGAACCAGACGATCACCAGCGGCAGCAGGCTGAGCGTCGCCACCGAGCGAAAGAAGACGATCGCCGGAGCCATCATCTTGTCCAGCACCGGCAGCGCGCCGATCAGCATTCCCAGCGGCACCGCCAGCGCGATGGCGGCGAAGTACCCCTGCAGGATCCGCCGGATCGTCACCGCCGCGTGGCTCCAGATCGTCATGCCGGTGGGAAAACCGGTAGTGGAGATCTCGACGAAGCCGCGGGCGATCTTGCTGACGGGCGGGAACTGGTAGGGCTTCAGGAACCCGTAGCGCACCCCCATCTCCCAGGCCAGCAGCAGCGCCGCGATCACCGCGGCAGAGACCGCCCGGTGCCGCCAGCGGGTCATTCCGCCAGCCCCTGCCAGATGTCCTCGTAGAGCGCCGCGAACCGGGGATCAGAGCGGTGGCGGGGGCGCGGCAGGTCGACCCGGATGTCGCGGGCGATGCGGCCGGGGTTCGGTGACAGCAGGATCACCCGGTCCGACAGTGCCAGCGCCTCGGTGATCGAGTGGGTGACGAAGACCACCGTCTTGCGCCGGGTCTGCCAGATCCGCAGCAGCTCGTCCTGCAGCTCGATGCGGGTCAACTCGTCCAAAGCGCCGAAGGGCTCGTCCATCAGCAGGATCTCGGGATCCAGCGCCAGCGCCCGGGCGATGGCCACCCGCTGCTGCATCCCCCCGGACATTTCGCGCGGGTAGCGGGCGGAGGCCTCGGTCAGCCCCACCAGCGCCATCAATTCCGCCGCCCGCGCCTGTTTCTCGGCCTTGCCGAGGCCGGTATTGCGCAGCCCGAACTTGGCGTTGTCCAGCGCCGTCAGCCAAGGAAACAGCGCGTGCTGCTGGAAGACGACACCCTGGCCCTGTCCCGGCCCGCTGATCCGCCGCCCGAAGATCCGCGCGACGCCCTCGGTGGCCATTTCCAGCCCGGCCATGATGTTCAGCAGCGTGGTCTTGCCGCAGCCGGAGCGGCCGACGAGCGAGACGAATTCGTTCTCCGCCACGTCGAGGTCGATGCCGTCCAGCACGAGGTTCCCGGCGCCGTGGCGGTCGGCGAAGACCTTGGTGACACGGTCGATCTCGATCGCGTTGGCGGCGACAGACAACGGCTTTCTCCCCCTCGTGCGGCAGGCGGGCCGCGGGGTTTACAATACATTCTGGTTTGTATCTGTAAAGATGGTTGTTGCGGTGGGATTCTGTGCATAAATCCATAAAAATATGAACTATCGCGCCGCGTTCCCTGTGGTACAATTATCCATATCCCGCTACCTTTGTACCAGAATCACCGGACGGAGCCTTTCCCTTGCCCACCCCCTCCCAGACCCTGCTGAACCAATTGACCCGGCTGGTGGAGGACTCTCCCCACGGCACTCGCCTGCCCACGGTGCGGGCCCTGATGCAGACCTACGGGGTCGGGCAGGGCACGGTGCAGCGGGCCATCGGCAAGCTGAAGGACGCGGGGCAGGTCAGCGCCGCGGTGGGGCGGGGCACCTATGTGACCAAGGCCGGGCAGGGCGGGCTGCCGCAGCCGCTGGACAGCCTGCTGATCCTGTCGAACTCCAGCATGAACGAACGCTGCGCCCGGGTGCAGGCGGCGCTGGTGGAGCGGGTGCGGGCGCTGGGCGGGAAGGCGGTGCAAATCTCGTACCACGACACCGACCACCTGCTGCAGGTGCTCAGCACCGTGCCGCGTTTCGATGCCATCGTGCTGCAGTCGCATTACGAGCCGATCCCGATCCGCCTGCTGTCGGTGCTGAAGTCCAAGGCGCGGGCGGTGGCGGTGGACGGGCACACGGTCTCGGGGGTCGACGTGGACCGGATGGGGATCGACTGGGAAGACGCCATGGCGCTGGCGCTGGATCACCTGACGGGGCGGGGGCACAGCCGGATCGCGCTGGTCTCGCTGGACAGCGCCTCGCAGCCGATCCTTGCCGCGCGGAGGTTCTTCGGGCGGTTCGACAACTGGAAGGGCCGGGCGCTGCAAACCCGGGTGGAGCTGCTGCGCGGCCCCGTCCATCCCACCGACAGCGCCGCCGCCGCGCTGGGCGAGGCGCTGGCGCGGCTGGGGGCGGGCGGGGCGGGCGCGCCCGAGGGGCTGATCCTGATGGGGGTCTCCGACGGCGCCGGCACGCTGGAGGCGCTGCGCGCGGCGGGGCTGACGCCGGGCGAGGACCTGGATGTGGTGATGCTGGGGCACACCGACGTCGCCTCGGAGCACCGCGAGGTGCTGCCGGTTGCGGGCGGGCGCAGTTCGGACGGGGCCGAGGCGCTGATGCGGATCCTCGCGGACCGGCTGGAACACCCCGCCGCGCCGCCGATGGTCGCCTATATCCCCACCGCGCTGCACTTGCCGGGGGCCTGAGGCCGGCGTCCGCGCGGCGGGCGCGCGGCATAAACCCTTGATCGACGCCCCGCGCCGATAAAGAATAGCGCCGTGGACGGGGCCGCTGTCACTTCCCGGGGGCCGCAGGTCTTCCCGCCGAAACCGGTCCCGACACCTTGGCTCCTTCCGGAGGAAACGCGCGCAAATGGCCGCGATAGATCCGCAGTCCGACCCGGCGCCGCGCCTGCGGCGGGCGCTGCTGGAGCCGCCGCCGGCGACCTCGGTGCTGCTTGTCTTCTACGCCGCCTACATGATCGCCGCCGGGTTCGGCCGCTGGATGATGGTGATCCCGGACATCCCCATCACCATCTGGCCCCCCAGCGGCGTGGTGCTGGCGATGCTGCTGACGCACCCGACGCGCACCTGGGGCTGGTGGCTCGGCCTCGGCGCGCTGGGCGAGCTGACGGGCAACGCGCTGTGGTTCCACAACCCGCTGCCCTGGGCGCTGGGCTATGCCGTGGCGAATGCGGCGGCGGTGCTGGCGGCGGCGAGCTTGCTGGCGCCCCGGCTTTCCGCCCCCTTCCGGCGCTTCGCCACCCTGGGGCAGGTGCTGGCCTTCCTCGTGGTGGGGGTGCTGGCCGCCCCCGTCATCAGCGCCACCCTGGGCAGCGCGATCAACGCGGCCGCCGGCAAGAGCCCCTTCACCGCCACCTGGCCGATCTGGTGGCTGGGGGACGCCACGGGGATCCTGATCGCCACGCCGCTGGCGATCTCCGCCGCCCGCGCCTGGCGCGCCGGGGACTGGCCGGGCCCGGCGCGGCTGGCCGAGGGGCTGGCGATCGGGGCGGTGATGCTGGGGCTGAGCCTCTGGGTGCTGTCGAACCAGGCGGTTTACGGCTTCCTGCTGCCGGTGCCGATCCTCTGGGCGGCAGTGCGGTTCCAGTTCCGCGGGGCGACGCTGGCGGTGCTGGTGCTGACGCTGGCCATCGGCGTGCACGCGCAGGGCTTCCGCGACGTGCCGCTGCCCGACGCCGACTTTGCCCAGCTGCACGCCAAGCTGCAGGTGCTGATCCTCGTCGCCGCCTCCACCGGGCTGGTGGTCGCCGCGGTGATCCGCCAGCAGCGGCAGGCGCTGGCCGACCTCGCCCGCATCAACGACGAGCTGGAGCTGCGGGTCGCCGAGCGCACCCGCGCCATCGAGGCGGCGGAGCAGCGGTTCAAGGCCACCTTCGAGAACGCCGGCGTGGGCATCGGCATCGTCGGCGGCGACGGGGTGCTGGTGCGGGTCAACGACCGGCTGGCGCGGATGCTGGGCCACGGGGTGGAGGAGTTGCAGGGCCACCGGCTGGAGCAGTTCACCCATCCCGCCGACCAAGCCATGGGCGAAGAGGCCTGGCGCCGGCTGTCGGCGGGCGAGGCGGATGAATACGAGCTGGAAAAGCGGTTCGTGCAGCGCGACGGGCAGGTGGTCTGGGGCCATACCACCGTCAGCTGCGTGCGGGACGCGGACGGAAAAATCTCCTACCTGATCAAGGTGATCCAGGACATCACCGAGCGTAAGCGGTCAGAGTCGGTGCAGCAGATGCTGATGCGCGAGGTCAACCACCGCAGCAAGAACCTGCTGTCCATCGTGCAGGTGATCGCGCGGCAGACCTCGGTGCGCTCCCCGGAGGATTTCATCGAGACCTTTGGCGAGCGGCTGCAGGCGCTGGCGGCGAACCAGGACCTGCTGGTGAACAACAGGTGGCAGCGCATCTCGCTTTGCGACCTGGTGCGCGACCAGCTGAAGCATATCGCCGCGCCGGGCGGACGGGTGACGGTGGAGGGGCCGCCGGTGCTGGTGCCGCCCTCGGCCGCCCAGACCCTTGGCATGGCGCTGCACGAGCTGGCCACCAATGCCGCCAAGTACGGCAGCCTGAGCAACGACAGCGGCAAGGTCGAGGTGCGCTGGACGGTGGACGAGGCGGCGCAGGAATTCCGCATGTCCTGGCAGGAGCGGGGCGGCCCGCCGGTGACGAAACCGAAGCATACCGGGTTCGGCACCACGGTGCTGGACCGGCTGACCGCCTCGTCGCTGTCGGGCGAGGTGGGCATCGACTTCGACCCCCAAGGCCTCGGCTGGCGCCTGCGCTGCCCGCTGTCCGCCTTCGACAGCACCGCGGCGGAGGAGGAGGCATAGCCGGTCGCCCCGCGCCACCAGGTGGAGAGTTCCGGTTCCTTGGCGAAGAGGGCCGCGAACGACCCTGGGAGGGCGCCGGCGCCACGACAGAACCCCGCGCTTTATCGCGTCACACCGAATGATGCAGACACCGCGCCTGCCATCCCCAATGCGCCCTCCCGCTGGGAGGGTCGGGCGCGGCCCGGGGCTGGTCGCCCCGCGCCGGCAAACGGGCATGTTCCGACTTGGCTCAATGGCCCGCCGCCCGCCGGCCCGTTACATATACCGTCACATGTAGTGGGTGGGGATCGCGGTGGTGAACTTCATCTCTTCCATAGAGATCATCCCGTTGACCATGGTGAAATCGAGGTTCTCCACCATCCGCTTGTAGACGTTGTCGTAGGCGGTGACGTCTGGCACCACCACCTTGAGGATGTAATCCACGGTGCCGGTCAGCCGGTAGGCCTCGATGATCTCGGGGATCTCGTCGATCAGCACGCGGAACCTGTCGATCCAGTCCTTCTCGTGCCGTGGGGTGCTGATGCCGATGAAGACCGTCATCGGCACCTTGGCCATGGCCTGGTCCACCAGCGCCACGCGTTTCGCGATCAGCCCGGATTCCTCCATCCGCTTGATGCGCCGCCAGCAGGGGGTGGGGGTCAGGCCCACCGCCTCGGCGATGGCGCTGATGGGCACGTCGCTGTTCTCCTGGATGATGTCCAGGATCTGGCGGTCGAGCGCGTCGAAGCTGGCCTGCTCTGCCGGCTTCGCGGCGGTGCGCCGGGTCTTGGGGGTGCTCATGCGGGAACGAACTCCACCACCGTGCCGGCGGCCTGGCCGGGGCCGACGAAGATGCCGTCGCCGGTGTCCGCCCAGGGCACCCCGGCGCCGTTCAGCACGGCCTTCGCCGCCGCCATGTCGCGCACCTTGACCCGCAGGGCCGCGAAGGCGCCGCGGGGCAGGGCGGCGAGGTCGGTGCCGGGGTAGCGTGCGGCAAAGGCCTCTTCCGTCAGCACCAGCAGCGGGGCCGACCGCGCGCCGGTGTCCACCACCGCGCCGCCCTCGGTCCCCGTGACCTTGCCGTCCGCCCAGAGCCGCGCGAACCGGCCTGCGTCCGCCTCCGGCGCGTCGCTCAGCACCACGATGCCGGCAAGGCCGCAGGCGGTGTTCTCGTGCTCCAGCAGCTCCGGCAGCCAGACAGTCTCGGGACTGCGGTGCTGGCACATGAAGACCGCGCCCGCCGGCACCTCCTCCGCCGCGAAGAACAGGGTGGAGAAGGCGGCGACGCCCTTTTCCCCGCCGGGCAGGTCCACCGGCCGCTCGAAGTCGCCCAGCCCGTGGGTGCCGATCCCCAGCCCGGTCAATGCCGTCTCGGCCGCGCGGGCGTCGTCGATGCGGCAGGCGATGGCGTGCAGCCCCTCGCCGCGGTCCTGCAGCATCTCGTGGCGCGCCTTGTTGGCGGGGGTCTGCCGCAGCAGGCCCAGCAGCTCGTAGTAATCCTCGGGGAACATGATGGTGTGGTTGGCAGAGCCCTTGGCCTCGGAATGCAGGCCGCGCGGCGACACGGTGAAGCCGAGCCGGCGGAACTGCGCGGCGGCATCGTCCAGGTCGTGAACCAGGCTGAAGCAGTGATCGATGCCTTTGACGGGGTGACTCATGGGTGGCACTTTCCTGATGGGGCGCGGATAAAGGGGGTCCGCGGAATGGGCGTCCGGGCTGGTGGCGCCGGCGCACCGGCGGCGTTCCAAAAACCACTTCAGATCGGTACGTGGTTCTCGCTTCCTTCGTGATTTGCGAATTTCATTACCACGGATGCGCGATATTCTAGCATGGAATTGGTAGCTGGGGCGGATTTGAAGATAAATCTTGACCTTGTGTCAAGCTTCGGCTCACTCTCCGGCCGCAAGGGCGCCGGATGCGTCTGGAACAACGTGATCGCCAAGGAGGGAAAGCGGATGAGGAAATTCTACGCGATGGGGGGCTGGACCGCGGCGGGCTGCGCCGGGCTGGTACTGGCCGCAGGCCCCGCTCTGGCCCAGGAAGAACCCAAGCGCGGCGGCACCGCCGTGATCCACATGGCCAGCGAGCAGCGCATCCTGAACCCCGCGCTGCGGGCGTCCACCGGGGTCTACTCGATCTCCGGCAAGATCATCGAACCGCTGATCGACAAAAGCTACGACGGGTACGAGCCGGTGCTGGCGACCGAATGGTCCGGCACCGAGGACGGCAAGACCATCACCGTGAAGCTGCGCGAGGGCGTCAAGTGGCATGACGGCGAGGATTTCCAGTGCGACGACGTGGCCTTCACCGCCATGAGCATGTGGAAGGAACTGCTGAACTATTCCTCCTCGCTGCAGGCGAACCTGGAATCCGTCGACTGCCCCGACCCGCACACCGCGGTCTTCAACTACTCGCAGCCGATGCCGATGGACCTGTTCGTGGCCGCCATGCCCGACCTCGGCCATCCAGTGCCCAAGCACCTCTACGAGGGCACCGACATCCTGAAGAACGAGTACAACACCGCCCCCGTGGGCACCGGCCCGTTCAAGTTCGTGGAATACGAGCGCGGCCAGTACGTGATCGCCGAGCGCAACGACGACTACTGGCGCGGCGAGGAGTTTCCCTATCTCGACCGCATCGTCTGGCGGTTCATCCCCGACAAGTCCGCCGCCGGCGCGGCGCTCGAGGCGGGGGAGGTGCATGAATCCGGCTTCATCGGCGTGTCCATGGCGGATGTCGAGCGGTTGTCCGAAGACGAGCGTTTCGACGTGGGCACAGAGGGTTACGAGAACAACGTCGCCCACTCCACCATCGAGTTCAACCACCGCAACCCGATCCTCGCCGACGTGAACGTGCGCCGGGCGATCTACCACGGGCTGGACATCGATTTCGCGATCGAGAACATCATGCGCGGCTTCGCCAAGCCGGGCCGGGGCCCCGTGCCCTCGGTGGGCGGCGACAACTACACCGACGAGGTGCCCACCTACGAGTACGACGTCGAGAAGGCCAAGCAGATGCTGGACGACGCCGGCTACCCGGTGAAGGACGACGGCTTCCGCTTCAAGCTGCGGCACCGGCCGGCACCCTGGGGCGAGTATACCCAGCTGTGGGGCGAGTACTTCGCCCAGGCGATGAAGGCGATCGACATCGACGTCGAGCTGCTGAACAACGACGCGCCGGGCTTCCTGAACGGCGTCTACCGCGACCATGACTTCGACACCGCCAACGGCTGGCACCAGTTCCGGTCCGACCCCGCCGTGTCCACCATGGTATGGCTGCGCTCGGGCCTGCCGGAGGGCTCGCCCTGGACCAACCAGTTCGGCTGGAAGAACGACGAGATCGACGCGATGATCGACGCGGCGGCCTCTGAACTGGACGCGGAAAAGCGGGCCTCGATGTACCACGAGATCCAGCGCCGCGCGATGGAGGAGCTGCCGGTGATCTTCGCGATCGAGCATCCCTTCATCTCGGTGACCAACAAGAACCTGAAGAACCACCACAACACGCCGCGGTGGAACTCCAGCAGCTGGTACGACCTCTGGCTGGACGAGTGATCCGGCCGGCCGGGCGGCGTCCACAGCGGCGCCGCCCGGCCGCCTTTCCACGACCCTGACAGACCCAAGACCCCACCGTCCGCCGCGCGGCGGATGCAGAAAGCCAGGCCCGATGTCGCTGCCCTTTCCCCCGATCCTGACCTATGCCCTGCGGCGCCTGCTGCAGGCGGTGCCGGTGATCATCCTGATCATGATCGGCACCTTCCTGCTGCTGAAACTGGCGCCGGGCGACACCGTCGACGCGCTGGTGGGCGACATGGGCGGCGCCGACGCGGCCTTCATCGAGCGGCTGCGGGCGGAATACGGGCTGGATCAGCCGGTCTGGGTGCAGCTCTGGCGCTACATGCTGAAGCTGGCCACCTTCGATTTCGGCTGGTCCTTCGTCTACGAGCAACCCGTCTCGGCGGTGCTGATGGACCGGCTGGGCACCACGCTGCTGCTGATGGCCACCTCGCTGAGCGTCGCCTTCATCACCGGCATCGCGCTGGGCGCCATCGCCGCGCGCCGGGCCTATTCCGTCTCGGACAACATGATTTCCACGCTGGGGCTGATCTTCTACGCCACCCCCAGCTTCTTCCTGTCGCTGATGATGATCCTGCTGTTCTCGGTCAAGCTGGGCTGGCTGCCGGTGGGCGGGATCAAGACCATCACCGGGTTCTACACCGGCTGGGACCACGTGGTGGACGTGGCCCGGCACCTTGTCATGCCCACCGCCGCGCTGTCGCTGATCTACCTGTCGTTCTACCTGCGCCTGATGCGCGCCTCGGTGCTGGAGGTGGCGGAACTCGACTACGTGCGCACCGCCCGCGCCAAGGGCGCCTCCGAGACCCGGCTGATGGTGCACCACATCATGCGCAACGCGCTGCTGCCGGTGGTGACGCTGCTGGGGCTGCAGTTCTCGACGGTGCTGGGGGGATCAGTGGTGGTCGAGACGATCTTCACCCTGCCGGGGCTGGGCCAGCTGGCCTACCAGTCGGTGATCCAGCGCGACATGAACACGCTGATGGGGATCATCTTCCTGTGCTCGATCATCGTGGTGGTGGTGAACTTCGCGACCGACCTTCTATACGCCCGTCTCGACAGCAGGATCCAGTTGAAATGACCTTGGCCGACACGCATCTTCCGCCGCCGGAGCCGTCCCGGCCGGTGGTCCTGTGGCGCCGCTTCCGGCGCAACCGGGCCGCGCTGTTGGGGCTGTTCCTGTTCGGCATCATCGTCGCCATGGCGCTGCTGGCGGGGGTGGTGGACCCGGGCGATCCGCTGCGCCGCGCGGGCGACCCGCTGACCGCGCCCTTCGTCAACGCGGCGACACCGCTGGGCACCGACCAGCTGGGCCGCGACATCCTGTCGATGCTGCTTTACGGCGCGCGGATCTCGCTGCTGGTGGGGGTGGTGGCCACGCTGATCTCGATCGTCATCGGCATCCTGATCGGCGCGCTCTCGGGTTACTTCGGCGGCTGGGTGGACGACGTGCTGATGCGCATCACCGAGGCCTTCCAGACGATCCCCAGCTTCGTGCTGCTGCTGACGCTGGTGGCGATCCTCGGGTCCAAGATCGAGTGGATCGCCCTGGCTATCGGCATCGTCAGCTGGACCGCCCCCGCGCGCATGGTGCGGGCAGAGTTCATGGCCCTGCGCAACCGCGAGTTCGTGGATGCCGCGCGCAACCTCGGGGTGTCGAATACCGCGATGATCTTCAAGGAGATCATGCCCAACGCGATCCCGCCCATCGTGGTCTACGCCTCGGTGGTCATGGCGCTGTCGATCCTGCTGGAAAGCGCGCTGGCTTTCCTGGCGCTGGGCGATCCCAACTATGCCAGCTGGGGCAACATGATCGGGCAGGGGCGCTCGGTGCTGCGCAGCGCCTGGTACTGCGCCGCGATTCCCGGCGTGGCGATCGTCCTGACGGTGCTGTCCTTCTCGCTGCTGGGCGAGGGGCTGAACGACGCGCTCAACCCGAGGCAGAAGAAATGACAGATGTCCCCGTCCTGAAGATCGAGGGCCTGAAGATCGCGCTGCCGAAGGGGTCCGACCGGCCCTTCGCGCTGGACGGGCTGGACCTCGTGGTGCGGCGCGGCGAGGTGGTGTGCCTCGTGGGCGAGTCCGGGTCCGGCAAGTCGCTGACCGCCGGCGCCATCATGCGGCTGCTGCCCGAGCCCCACGTGCATGTGGCGGCGGGCGCGATCGAGGTGCAGGGCGAGGACATCCTCGCCAAGTCCGAGGCAGAGATGCGCCGGGTGCGGGGCGAACGGGTCTCGATGATCTTCCAGGAGCCGATGACCGCCCTGAACCCGCAGAAGACCGTGGGCTGGCAGATCGACGAGGTGCTGCGCCTGCACACCCGCCTGAACCGCGCCGGCCGCAAGGCGCGGGTGATCGAGATGCTGGAACGGGTGCACATCCCCGATCCCGCCTCGGCCTACAACGCCTACCCGCACCTGGTCTCCGGCGGCCAGCGCCAGCGGGTGATGATCGCCATGGCCCTGTGCCTGTCGCCGGGTCTGATCATCGCGGACGAGCCGACCACGGCGCTGGACGTGACCACGCAGCTGCAGATCCTCAAGCTGATCCGCGACCTGCAGGAGGAAGAGGGCGCGGGCGTCCTGTTCATCACCCACGACTTCGGCGTGGTGGCGCAGATCGCCGATCACGTGGTGGTGCTGTCCCAGGGCGAGATGGTGGAATCCGGCCCCGCCGCGCAGGTGCTGAACGCCCCGCGCCATCCCTATACCCGGGCGCTCATCAGCTCTGTCCCGTCCCTGACGCCGCCCCGCGCGCGGTCGTTCGAGGGCGCGCCGGTGGTGCTGAGGGCCAGCGGCCTCAACAAGACCTTCGCGGCCCGCGGCGGCCTGTTGCAGGGGCGGCGAAAGTCGGTGGCGGCGGTCAAGGACGTCGGCTTCGAGCTGCGCAAGGGCGAGACGCTGGGCGTGGTGGGTGAAAGCGGCTCGGGCAAGACCACGGTCTCGCGCATCGTCACCCGGCTGCTGGAGGCGGACTCGGGCGCGGTGGAACTGGACGGCACCGACCTGCTGGCCTGCAACGCCCGCCAGATGCGCGCCATGCGCAAGCACGTGCAGATGGTGTTCCAGGACCCCATGGCCTCGCTCAACCCGCGCAAGCGGGTGGTGGACCTGATCGCCCAGGGCACCATCGTGCATGGCGAGCCGCCCAAACAGGCCCGCGCCCGGGCCCGTGACCTGCTGGAACTGGTGGAGCTTTCCCCCGCCGCCGCCAACCGCTTTCCGCACGAGTTCTCGGGCGGCCAGCGCCAGCGCATCGGCATCGCCCGCGCGCTGGCCCTGCGGCCCAAGGTGATCGTCGCGGACGAGCCGGTCTCTGCCCTCGACGTCAGCGTGCAGGCGCAGGTGCTGCGGCTGCTGGCGGACCTGCGCGACCAGATGGACCTGTCGCTGCTGTTCGTCACCCACGACCTGCGCGTCGCGGCGCAGCTGTGCGACCGCATCCTGGTGATGCAGTACGGCGAGATCGTCGAGGCCGGGGAAACCGCCGCGGTCTTCGCCGACCCGCAGCATCCCTACACCCGCAACCTGCTGTCCTCGATCCCCGGCCGAGACTGGACGCCGCCCCGCTTCGAGACGAACGCTGCATAAGGCCGAGTTGATGACCCTGACCATTTCCGACATCCGCACCGCCCTGATCGGCGAGGGCGCCTCGATCCCCGGGCCCTTCGGGCCGCGCCGGCTGATCTACACCGACTACGTCGCCTCCGGCCGGGGGCTGGAGTTTATCGAGACCGCGATCCGCGAGCACGTGATCCCCTTCTACGGCAATACCCATACCGAGACCTCCTTTACCGGCCGCCGCACCACCCAATTGCGCGAGATGGCCCGGGACGCGGTGCGCCGCGCGGTGGGGGCGGACGAGGGGCACGCGGTGATCTTCACCGGCGCCGGGGCCACCTCTGCCGCCGACAAGCTGGTGCGCGCCTTCGCCCTGCGCGGGCTGTGCCCCCGCTCGGTGGTCTTCGTGGGGCCGTATGAACATCACTCCAACGACCTGCCCTGGCGCGAGAGCGGCGCCTTGATCGAGCGGATCCCGCTGGACGCGGCCGGCGCCGTCTGCCTGCGGACGCTGGAGGAGCGGCTGAAGGCCCATGCCGGCGCGCCCTTCCTGATCGGCGCCTTCGCGGCCGCCTCGAACGTCACCGGCGTGCTGACCGACCTGCGCGGCATCGCCCGGCTGATGCACGGCCACGGCGGCTGGTGCGTCGCCGATTTCGCCGCCGCCGCGCCCTACATGCGGGTCGATCTTGCCGAAACCGCCCCCGGCGCCGGCGACCGGATCGACGCGGCCTTCCTGTCGCCGCACAAGTACGCGGGCGGCCCCGGCGCCTCGGGCCTGCTGATCGCCGACCGCGTGCTGCTGGACACCGGCCGCCCTACCATGAGCGGCGGCGGCACCGTCTCCTACGTCACCGAAAGCACCCATACCTACGTCACCCACCCCGAGCGGCGCGAGGAGGGGGGCACCCCGGCGATCATCGAGAACATCCGCGCCGGCATGGTCCTGCAACTGAAACGCGACATGGACGAGGCCGAGGTGGAGCGGCGCGAGATGGCCCTGACCCAGCGCATGGACCGCGCCCTGCGGCAGGTGCCGGGGCTGGAGCTGCTGGGGCCGAAGGAGGCGCCGAAGATCGGCATCTTCTCGTTCAACCTGCGGTGCGGCGCGCGGATGCTGCACCACAACTACGTGGTGGCCCTGCTGAACGACCTGTTCGGCATCCAGGCCCGCGGCGGCTGCTCCTGCGCCGGGCCCTACGGCCACAGCCTGCTGGGCATCGACGCCGCCACCACCGAACGCCACGAGGCGCAGGTGCGGCTGGGCCACTCGGCCTTCCGCCCCGGCTGGGCGCGGCTGGGGATCAACTGGTTCTTCGACGAGTCCGACGTGGACCGGGTGGCGCAGGCGGTGGACTTCATCGCGCGGCACGGGGTGGCGCTGCTGCCGCTCTACCGGCTGGACAGCGAGGGCGGCGTCTGGCGCGCCCGCGCCGGGGTCGAGGACGCGCCGCCGCGCCGGCTGTCGGACCTCTGGGGCGCGCAGGCCGGGGCCGGGTCCGGAACCGCGGGCGCCGCGCCCGGCTTCGACGAGGCGATGCGCGAGGCCCACGCCCTGCTGGCCCGGGTGCCCGCCGATGCCGCGCCGACCCCGCTGAGCCCCGAGCAGGAGAACCTGCGCTGGTTCTGGCTGCCGCAGGAGGCCGCCCGCGCCTGCGCGGTGGAAGCCGCATCGTGAACGCCCCGGTCACCTTTCCCCCCTCGCTCTGGGCCGAAACCGCGCCGCCCCGCCCGCCGGCGCCCGCCGCCAGCGGCGGGATCGAGACCGATGTGGTGATCATCGGCGCCGGCTTCACCGGCCTTTCCGCCGCGATCGAGGCCGCCCGGCGCGGCCACGCCGTCACGGTGCTAGAGGCCCGCGCGGTGGGCTGGGGCGCCTCGGGGCGCAACAACGGGCAGGTGATCCCGGTGCTCACCGCCGCCGAGCCCGACGTCTGGGTGGCGCGTCACGGCGAGACCGGCAAGCGCGTGGTGGACCTGATCGGCAACTCCGCCAGCATCCTCTTCGACCTGGTGCGCGAGTTCGACATGCAGGCCGAGGCAGAGCAGAACGGCTGGTTCCAGCCCGCCCACAGCCCCGGCCGCGTGGCCCTGTCGCGGGCCCGGGTCGAGGCATGGCAGCGCCACGGCTTTCCCGCCGAATTGCTGGACGCGGCGCGGACGGCGGACCTGCTGGGCACCGATTTCTGGTACGGCGGCATGTACAACCCCACCGGCGGCCACATCAATCCGCTGGCGCTGGCCCGCGCGATGGCGAAGGCCGCCGAGGGGCTGGGGGTGACGATCCACGAGCAGAGCGCGGTGCGCGGCTTTGCCCGCGAGGGCGCCGGCTGGACCGTCCGCACCGATGCGGCGACCGTCAAGGCCCGCGCGCTGATCCTCGCCACCAACGCCTATACCGGCGAACTGGCGCCCGCCCTCGCGCCGCGCCTCGCGCGCTCGCTGATCCCGGTGCTCAGCTGGCAGATGGCCACCCGGCCGCTGGGCGACAACCTGCGCCGCAGCCTGCTGCCGGGCCGGCAGGCGGTCTCGGACACCCGGGGCGACCTGCGGTTCTTCCGCTACGACGCGCGCAACCGGCTGATCACCGGCGGCGCGGTGATCGGCCCCCACGACGTGGCCCGGCGGGTGGAACGCAAGGCCGCCCGCAGCCTGGCAGAGGCCTTCCCGCAGCTGGGCGTGCCGGAGATGACCCATGTCTGGTCCGGCTACGTCGGCATGAACCGGGACCGCTTCCCCCGCGTGCACCGCCTTGGCCCCGACGGCTGGGCCTGGATGGCCTGCAACGGGCGCGGCGTGGCCTTCGGCACCGCCATGGGGCGCGAGCTGGCCCGTGCCGTCACCGGCGAGGACCCCCGCGGCCTTGCCCTGCCGGTGACAGAGCCCGAACCCTTCCCCCTGCACGGCGCGCTGCGGCGCCTCGCACCCACCTACCTCGCCTGGCTCAAGCGCAGGGACCTGAGCGAGCCGAAGCTGTAAGGAACGATGCCATGACCCCGGATACCGAGAACGAGAACGTCGAGACCCTGGAATCGCTGGACGAGGCCAGGGGGCAGGGGATGGGGATCCACGACATCCCGATCCTGCTGCGCCGCCGGATCGAGGCGATGATCCTGGCGCATGTGCTGGAGGTGATCACCGAACGCTCGGGCCGCGAGGAGGCCGAGGCGGTGATCGGGCAGACCTGCTCGCGCTCTGCCATCGAGCAGGGGCAGCAGCTGGCCGCCGACCTCGGCCATGCCCCCGACCTGACCGACTTCGCCGCGATCCAGCCGAACTGGACCCGCGAGGACGCCCTGCGCATCGAGACGCTGGAGGCGACCGAGGAGAAGATGGACTTCAACGTCACCCGCTGCCGCTATGCCGAGATGTACCGCGAGATGGGGCTGGGCGACATCGGCCACCTGCTGTCGTGCAACCGCGACGGCGATTTCTGCATCGGCTACAACCCCGACATCGAGCTGACGCGCACCCAGACCATCATGAAGGGCGCCAGCCACTGTGATTTCCGCTACCGCATGAAGAAGGACGCCTGACATGGCCATCGAGAACTGGGTGGCGCGCGACGTCGAGACGCTCACCGCATTCCGCCGCGACCTGCACCGGAACCCCGAGCTGCTGTACGACACCCACCGCACCGCCGCCACCGTGGCAGAGGCGCTGCGGGCCGCGGGGGTTGACGAGGTGGTCGAGGGCATCGGTCGCACCGGCGTCGTCGGGGTGATCCGCGGCCGCACCAACAACGGCGGCCGCACCATCGGCCTGCGCGCCGACATGGACGCGCTGCCGATCGAGGAGGCCACGGGCGCGGAATGGGCCTCGCAGGTGCCGGGCAAGATGCATGCCTGCGGCCATGACGGCCACACCACCATGCTGCTGGGCGCGGCCCGCCAGCTGGCGCAAAGCCGCGCCTTCGACGGCACCGTGGTGGTGATCTTCCAGCCCGCCGAAGAGGGCGGCGCCGGGGCCAAGGCGATGATCGACGACGGGCTGTTCACCCGCTGGCCCTGCGACGAGGTCTACGGGATGCACAACCGCCCCGGCCTGCCGGTGGGGCAGTTCACCATCGCGCCGGGGCCGATCATGGGCTCTGTCGACGAGGTGAAGATCACCATCGAGGGGCGCGGCGGCCACGCGGCGCGGCCGGACCAGACCATCGACCCGCTGCCCATCGCCGCGGCGCTGATCCAGGCGGTGCAGACCATCACCTCGCGCACCCTCGACCCGCTGGACAGCGCGGTTGTCTCGCTCTGCACCATCGAGGCGGGGAACGCCTTCAACGTCATCGCGCAGGAGGTGAAGATCACCGGCACCGTGCGCACCCTGCGGGAAGAGGTGCGCAACCACGTCGAGGCGCAGCTGCAGGCGCTGGTGCGCAACCTGCCCGCCGGTTTCGGCGCCGAGGGGCGGCTGGACTACATCCGCCACTACCCGGTGACGGTGAACCACGAGCGTGAAACCGGCCTCGCCGCCCGCGCGGCCCAGGAGGTCGCGGGCGAGGCGCAGGTGGACCTTGAGATGGCGCCGGTGCTGGGTGGCGAGGACTTCTCGTTCATGCTGAACGAGGTGCCGGGGGCGATGATCAACATCGGCAATGGACCCTCCGCCGGGCTGCATCACCCGAAGTACGACTTCAACGACGAGGTCATCGCCTGGGGCTGCTCCTACTGGACGACGCTGGTGCGCCAGAGGCTGCCCGCTGCTTGATGTGATGTTTCAACTAAGTCGCGTAGTTCACTGACATTAAAAATCTTTTGCGGTCAGCCGCCCGATCCCACCGGATCGGGCGGCGGCCTTTGCGCGACCGGAACTTGACAACATCTTAGTGATCTAAGTATTACCTGTCCAAAATCCGGGCCAACCCGCGCAAGCTTGCGCCGGCCGGCGCCCGGGGCAGGAGGACACGACATGGATCACATCAGGATGCGCGTCGAGGCGCGGCGCGCGCTGACCCCGCACATTCACGAATTCACCCTGCGACCTGTGGACGGCGCGGTGGACGGCACGGCACTGCCCGGCTTCACCCCCGGCGCCCACGTCACCGTGGAAACGCCCTCGGGCGCTATGCGCCGCTACTCGCTGATCAACGACGGCACCGACCCCGCCGAATACCGCATCGCCGTCAAGCGCGAGGCCGCCTCGCGCGGGGGCTCCGCCTCGATGCACGACGACGCGGCCGAGGGGACCGAGCTGAACGTGTCGCCGCCCGAGAACTCCTTTCCGCTGGCCGAGGCCAAGGAATACCTGCTGATCGCCGGCGGCATCGGCGTCACCCCGATCTACGCCATGGCCCAGCACCTCAAGCGGCAGGACAAGCCCTTCCGCGTGATCTACTGCACCCGCAGCGCCGAGGACACGGCCTTTCTCGAGGACATGACCGAGGCCTTCGGGGACCGCCTGTCGGTGCACCACGACGCCGGCGATCCCGAGGCGGTCTACGACTTCTGGGACCACTTCGAGGAACCCAAGGACATGCGGGTCTACTGCTGCGGCCCGCAGCCGCTGATGGAGGAGATCGAGGCGATCTCGGGCCACTGGCCGGAGGGGCGGGTCAACTTCGAGGACTTCAAGCCCGTCGAGGTGGTGCGCGCCGACGATTCCGCCTTCGAGGTGCGGCTGCAGAAGTCCGGCAAGACGGTGACGGTGCCGGAGGACCGCTCGATCCTCGAGGCGCTGCGCGACGCGGGGGTGGCCACCGTCAGCTCCTGCGAAAGCGGCACCTGCGGCACCTGCAAGACCCGGCTGGTGGCGGGCACGCCCGAACACCGCGACATGGTGCTGCGCGACGACGAGCAGGAGGATTTCATCATGATCTGCGTCTCGCGCGCCAAGGACGGGGAGCTGGTTCTTGACCTCTGAGCCGCTGCGGATCGGGGTGGCGGGGCTGGGGCGCGCCTTCATGCTGATGCTGCCCACCTTCCGCAACGATCCGCGCGTGCAACTGGTCGCCGCCGCCGCGCCCCGCGCCGAAAGCCGCGCGGCCTTCGAGGCGGAGTTCGGCGGCCGGGCCTATGCTTCGGTGGAGGAAATGGCGGCGGACCCGGCGGTCGAGGCGGTCTACGTGGCCACCCCCCATCAGATGCACGCCGACCACGTCGAGACGGCGGCGCGCCACGGCAAGCACCTGCTGGTGGACAAGCCGCTGGCGGTGACGCTGGAGGACGCCGACCGCATGGTCGCAGCCGCCGAGGCCGCCGGGGTGCAGCTGATCGTCGGCCCCAGCCACAGCTTCGACGCCCCCGTCATGCGCGCCCGCGAGATCATCGAGAGCGGCGCGGTGGGGGCGGTGCGGATGGTGCAGGCCTTCAACTACACCGAGTTCCTCTACCGCCCGCGCCGCCCCGAGGAACTGCGCACCGAGGAGGGCGGCGGCGTGCTGTTCAGCCAGGGCGTGCACCAGGTGGACATCGTGCGGCTGCTCTGCGGCGGGCAGGGGCGGCGCATCACCGCGCTGACCGGCGCCTGGGACCCGGCGCGGCCGACCGAGGGGGCCTATGCCGCGCTGATGACCTTCGCGAACGGCGCCTTCGCGCAGCTGACCTACTCCGGCTACGCGCATTTCGACAGCGACATCTGGATGGACGGCGTGGGCGAACTGGGCGGCGACAAGGACCCGGCCGGCTACGGCAAGGCACGAGGCGCCTTGGCGGGGCTGGACGCCGAGGCCGAGGCGCGGCTGAAGTCCACCCGCACCTACGGGGCGGGGGCCGAGCCGCCGGCGCCCCGCCACAACGAGCATTTCGGCCCGGTGATTGTCTGCTGCGACCGCGCCGACCTGCGGCTGACCCCCGCCGGCGTCGAGATCTTCGGCGACACCGAACGCCGCATGGCAGAAACCCCGCTGGGCGAAGCCCCGCGCCGCACCGTCATCGACGCGCTCTGGGGCGCGCTGCGAGAGAACCGCGCGCCGGCGCAGACCGGCCGCTGGGGCCGCGCCAGCCTGGAGGTCTGCCACGCCATCCTGCAATCGGCCCGGACCGGCGCGGCGGTGGACCTGACGCGGCAGGTTGGAACACAACACAAGGAGGACCGCGCGTGAGCGATTTGACCCTATCCCTGGCCATGGGCAACTACGACCGCACCCGCGCGCTGGTGGACGGCCGGGTGAAGGTGGACGGGCTGGACCCGGTGCCGATGCTGCTGTCGCCGGAGGAAATGTTCTTCCGCGCCTTCCGCCACCGGGCCTTCGACATCTCGGAGCTGTCGCTGTCGTCCTATTCCATCTCGGTCGCGCGGGGCGAGGCGCATTACGTGGCGGTGCCGGTGTTTCTCAGCCGCGCCTTCCGGCACACCTCGGTCTACATCCGCACGGACCGCGGCATCGACCGGCCCGAGGACCTGAAGGGCCGGCGCATCGGCATCGCCGAGTACCAGCTTTCGGCCAACGTCTGGGTGCGCGGCATCCTCGAGGACGACTTCGGCGTGAAGCCCTCGGACATCACCTGGGTGCGCGGCGGGATGGACACGCCGGGCCGCCCCGAGAAGATCAAGGTGGACCTGCCCGCCGACGTCACCGTCGAGGCCGCCCCCGAGGGCGCGACGCTGAACGGGATGCTGGCGGCGGGCGAGATCGACGGGTTCGTCGGCCCCCGCTGGCCGCGCTGCTTCGCCGAGGGGCACCCCCACGTGGGCCGGCTGTTCGCCGACAGCGTGGGCGCGGCCGAGGATTACTACCGCCGCACCCGGATCTTCCCGATCATGCACGTGCTGGGCCTCCGCCGCTCGCTGGCCGAGGGGCATCCCTGGCTGCCGGGGGCGCTGCTGAAGGGCTTCTCCGAGGCCAAGCGGATGGCGCAGGAGGCGCTGCAGGACACCTCGGCCACCAAGGTGACCATGCCCTTCGTCGAGGACACGCTGAACCGGGCGCAGGCGCTGATGGGGGCCGATCCGTGGCCCTACGGGGTGGCGGCGAATGCCCACGTGCTGGAGCGGTTCCTCGACTACCACCACGCCCAGGGCCTGTCGCCCCGGCGGGTGCAGCTGGACGAGCTGTTCCACCCGTCGACGCTGGAGGCCTACAGCCTGTGAAGGGGATTGAGATGACCGAATTCGAGCCCGGCGACGTGGTCGAGATCAGGACGGAGGGCCGCCGCCACTACGCGCAGGTGACCCACCGCCACCCCAGCTATCCGCCCGTGGTGCGGGCGCTGGAGGGGGCGCACGGGGAGCGGCCGCAGGATCTCGAGGCGCTGGTGGCGGGGCCAACCCGCTTCGTCGCGATGATCCCGCTGGCGGCGGCGATGCGGCAGGCGGGGGCGGAGTGCGAGGCGGTGGGCCGTGTCGAGGTGCCGGAGGACCGGCGCGCCTTTCCCACCTTCCGCACCCCCATCCGCGACAAGCAGGGAGAGGTGGTCTACTGGTGGTTCTGGGACGGCAGCGGCCTGAGCTACGACGCGGAGCTGAGCGCGGCGCAGGCGGACCTGCCGCTGCGCGAGGTCATGTCGGGCGCGCGCTTCCTGCGGCGGCTGGCGGCGGACGAGGGCTGAGGCCATCGCGGGCCCCGGACGGGGCAGGGAGGAGACCTGACATGACTGATACCCTCGACGTGGGGGCGGCGCTGCCGCGCAACCTCGGCCTCTACCACGGCGGCGGCTGGCACGCCCCGCTGGCGGGCGGCACCGCCGAAACGCTGGACCCGGCCACCGGCCGGGTGCTGGCGCGGGTGGCCGAGGCCGGGCGCGAGGACGTGGACGCGGCGGTGCGCGCGGCGCGGCGCGGGTTTGCCGAGTGGCGCGACGTGGCGCCGCTGGATCGGGCGCGCATCCTTCGGGAAATCGCGGCCCTGCTGCGCCGTCACGGCGACGAGCTGGCGCTGATCGACGCGGCCAACTGCGGCAACCCCTATACCGAGATGCGCGGCGACGCGCTGGTGGCGGCGGCGCAGATGGAGTTCTTCGCGGGGCTCGTCACCGAGATGAAGGGCGACACCATTCCCATGGGGCCGGACCGGGTGAACCTGACGGTGCGCGAGCCGCTGGGCGTGGTGGCGCGGATCCTCGCCTTCAACCATCCCTTCATGTTCTGCGGCGGCAAGATGGCCGCGCCCCTGGCCGCCGGCAACGCGGTCATCATCAAGCCCCCCGCGCAGGCGCCGCTGTCGGCGCTGCGGCTGGCCGAGCTGGTGGACGGGCTGCTGCCCGCCGGGGTCTTCAGCGTACTGCCGGGCGGGGCAGAGGCCGGCGCGGCGCTGGCCGCGCATCCCGGCATCGCCAAGGTCACGCTGATCGGGTCGGTGGGCGCCGGCCGCGCGGTGATGCGCGGCGCCAGCGAGACCATCAAGCCGGTGCTGCTGGAACTGGGGGGCAAGAACGCCTTCATCGCCTATCCCGACAGCGACCCGGACAAGGTGGCGGCGGCCATCGTGGGCGGCATGAACTTCGGCTGGTGCGGGCAGTCCTGCGGCTCCACCAGCCGGGCGTTCCTGCACGAGGACCTGCACGACGCGGTGGTGGACCGGCTGGCCGCCAGCGTCGCGCGCTTCCGCCCCGGCCTTCCCACCGATCCCGCGACGACCATGGGCGCGCTGGTCTCGCGCCAGCACTTCGACCGGGTAATGGGCTTCATCGAGACCGCGAAGGCCGAGGGCGCGAGGGTGGTCACCGGCGGCCACGCCGTCACCGACGGGCCGCTGGCGGAGGGCTGCTTCGTCGCGCCGACGATCTTCGCGGATGTGACGCCCGAGATGACCATCGCCCGCGAGGAGATCTTCGGCCCGGTGCTGGCGGTGCGGCGCTGGTCCGACGAGGCGGCGATGCTGGAGGAGGTCAACGGCCTCGACCTCGGCCTGACCTGCGCGATCTGGAGCCGCGATCTCGCCACCGCCCACCGCGCGGCGGGGCGGGTCGAGGCGGGGTTCGTCTGGATCAACGAGGTGGGGCGGCATTTCCTCGGCGCGCCCTTCGGCGGGGTCAAGCAATCCGGCATCGGCCGCGAGGAGGGGATCGGCGAGCTGCTGGCCTTCACCCACGAAAAGAACATCCACATCAACCTGAACGGCCAGTAACCCGCCCGGCGAAGGAAACCCCGATGTCCGACAAGATCGACCGCCCCGCGCCCGCCGGCGACAACGGCATCTACGGCAGCGACGCGATCGCGCAGATGATGCGGCGGCTGGGCACGCCCTACGTGGCGCTCAATCCCGGCTCCAGCTTTCGCGGGCTGCACGACAGCCTGGTGAACCATCTCGGCAACCGCGACCCGCAGATGCTGCTGTGCCTGCACGAGGAACACGCGGTCGCGCTGGCCCATGGCTGGGCCAAGGTCACCGAAACCCCGCTGGCGGTGATCCTGCACGCCAACGTCGGGCTGATGCACGCGGCCATGGCGCTCTACAACGCCTGGTGCGACCGGGTGCCGATGCTGGTCTACGGCGCGACCGGCCCGGTGGACGCGGCGAAGCGGCGGCCCTGGATCGACTGGCTGCACACCTCGCGCGACCAGGCGGCGGTGGTGCGGCCCTACGTGAAGTGGGACGACCAGCCGGCCTCGCTGCCCGCCTCGCTGGCGGCGATGATGCGCGCGGCGACGATCACCGTGACGCCGCCCATGGCGCCCACCTACGTCTGCTTCGACGTCTCGGTGCAGGAACAGCGGCTGGACGCACAGCCGGCGCTGCCCGACCCCGCCCGCCACGCGGTGCCGCGGCTGCCCGAGGTCTCTGCCGCCGACGCCGCGCGGCTGCTGGGGATGCTGGAGGCGGCGCGCGCTCCGGTCTTCCTGATGGGCCGGGTGGGCCGCGACCAAGGGGCCTGGGACCGCCGGGTGGCGCTGGCCGAGCATTTCGACGCGCGGGTGGTGACCGATATCAAGACCGCCGCCGCCTTCCCGACGCGCCACCCGCTGCACGCGGGCGCGCCCGGCTATTTCCTGTCGCCAGAGGCGGGGCGGGTGATCGCCGCTGCCGACCTGGTGGTCAGCTTCGACTGGGTCGATCCGGCGGGCACGCTGGACCAGGCAGGGCTGGACGTGGAGGCCGCGCAGGTGGTGAACGTGACGCCCGAGCCGCTGCTGCAGAACGGCTGGTCGCTGGACCACCAGGCGCTGCCGCCCTCGGACCTGACGCTGCTGACCACCCCCGACGCCGCCATCGCCGCGCTTTGCGAGGCGGCCGGGATCGGCGCGCCCGAGACGCCGCTGCCACCGCGCGCGCAGCCGCAGGTGCGGGGCGAGGGGCCGATCGGCATCGACAGCCTCGCCGCCACGCTGGCGCAGGCGCTGGACGGCACGGCGCACAGCTACCTGCGGCTGACGCTCAGCTGGAACGGCGGCATCTGCGACTTCCGCGGCCCGCTGGATTACCTCGGCTACGACGGCGGCGCGGGCATCGGGTCAGGCCCCGGCATGGCGGTGGGTTCGGCGCTGGCGCTGCGGGACGGGGGCAGCGGCCGGCTGCCGGTGGCGGTGCTGGGGGACGGCGATTTCCTGATGGGCGTCACCGCGCTCTGGACCGCCGCGCGCCACGCGGTGCCGCTGCTGATCGTGGTGGCCAACAACCGGTCCTACTACAACGACGAGGTGCACCAGGAACGGGTGGCGCGGGACCGGGGGCGGCCGGTGGAGAACAAGCACGTGGGGCAGGCCATCGCCGACCCCGACATCGACCTCGCCGCCATGGCCCGCGCCCAGGGCGCCACCGCTTTCGGCCCCGCCGAGCGGATGGAGGACCTGCCGGACCTCTTGGCCCGCGCCGTCGCCGCCGCGCGGAACGGCGGGACCGTGGTCGTTGATGTTCGCATCCTCGGCGGGTACAGCGAGGCCATGTCGGAAGGAATGACCCAGGGATAGCGGGCGGCCTGCGCTTTGGTGCGGCCTTGCCATTCCGGGCCGCAGGCGCCAGCCTTCCGGCGTCCGATCCCCCCCGCGGGGAAGGGCTTTGCAGGCGACTTGGACGGGACGGCGCATGACTTACGACGGCAACGAGACCCATGACCACCGGGCCGGGTGGGAAGAGGAACGGATCGCCCGGCTGATCCGGCTGGCCGCCCGGTCGTTCAACCGCTCGTTGCAGCTGCGCCTGACCAGCGAGGGGGTGACCTTCGGGCAGTGGATCTTCCTGCGGATCCTCTGGCAGAACGACGGGCTGTCCCAGCGCGAGCTGAGCGAGCGGGCGCACCTGACAGAGCCCACCACCCACACCGCGCTGATGCGGATGGAGGAGCTGGGGCTGATCACCCGGCGCAAGGTGGGCAGCAACCGCCGCCGGATGCACGCCTTTTTGACAGAGCGGGGCTGGCAGCTGCGCGACATGCTGGAGCCGCTGGCGGTGGAGACCAACGAGCTGGCGCTGGCGGGGCTGGGCGCGGCCGAGGTGCAGACCCTGCGCCACGCGCTGAGCACCATCATCCGCAACCTCGAGCAGGACGAGAAGGACGCGGCGCGGCGCGGTCTGCGGGTGCCGCCGACGCGGTCGCTGGCCAGTATCTGAGGCCGACATCCAGATCCCCGGGGCCAGCGGGCCGCGGGGCAGGGGAAGTCATGCCCGGAGTAAAATGAGATATCTAACTTCTTGACGCCGCCCCTCTCGCCGCGATAAAACATAGATGTCTAAGTTTCTGCGCGTGCGAAGTCGGTGCGCGGAGAAATCGTCCAGCCGTGCCGCGCCAAAGCGCGGGCGCGGATCATCCAGGGAGGAACCTCATGAAATTCACCACACTGACCGCCGCGATCTGCGTGGCGCTCTCGGCGCCGGCGGCCTTCGCGGAGCCGCTGAACCTGACGCTGTCGGGCGGCAACCCCGGCGGGCTGTGGTCGCTGCTGGGCGCGGGCATCGACCGGGCCACCAAGGTGGATGACGGCGATTCCGTCGTGACCTACCAGGCCACCGGCGGCGGCTTTGCCAACATCGGCCTGCTGGGCGGCAACCGCACCGACCTGGGCCTGCTGCACGACGCCGAGGCGAAGATCGCCCTGCAGGGCGGCGAGCCGTTCCAGGGCCCGATCGAGAACATGCGCGCCATCGGCTACATGTACAACTGGGCGCCGATGCACTTCTTCCTCAACCAGGATATCGCCGAGGAATACGGCATCGACAGCCTCGACGACATCGCCACCAGCGGCGCGCCGCTGCGCATCGGCATCAACCGCTCGGGCAACATCACCTCGAACGTGGCGCTGTTCATGCTGGAAGCGGCGGGCGTCACCGAAGAGGTGATCGAGGCCAACGGCGGCCAGTTCGTGCGCGCCGGTGCCAACGAGCAGGCGGACCTGATCCAGGACGGCCGGCTGGACATGATCACCAACGGCATCTTCATCAACCACTCGTCCTTCCGCGCGGTGGACGAGAACAGCGACGTGGTGCTGCTGGGCGTGCCGCAGGAGGTGGTCGAGGCCACCAACGCCGAGTTCGGCACCGGCACCATGACGATCCCCGGCGGCAGCTATTCCAAGCAGGACGGCGAGGTCACCACCTCGGCCCTCGGCGCGCTGCTGGTCGCCACCGAGAACATGCCCGAAGAGGTCGCCTACTCGCTGACCAACTCGCTGGTGAAGAACATCGACGAGGTGCGCGCGGTGCACGGGTCGATGAAGGAACTGTCGCCCGAGCTGCTGGCCACCCCCAGCGTGCTGGGCTTCCACCCCGGCGCTGAGAAAGCCTACCGGGAAGCGGGCCTGATCAAGTGATCGGCTCCCTCGTCGCCACCGGCCGCAGGCGCAAGCTTGCGGTCGGACCGCAGCGCGCCCTGATCGTCGTCGCGGCGATATTCGCGACGTGGGTGATCTACGCCAACCTCTTCACCATCTCCGATCCGCTGATCCTGGGCATCCTGTTCGTCTGCGGCATCTACACCATCATGTTCCTGGCCATCGGCGCCACCGCCCGGGCCCCGGACCACGTGCCCTTCTACGACTGGGCCTTGTCGGCGCTCAGCCTGGCCTGCGGGATCTACTTCTTCGTCAACGCCGGCGCGATCTCCGACCGGATCAGCCTGCTGCACGCCTTCACGCCGGCGCAGCTTGGCTTCGGCTCGGCGCTGCTGGCGCTGACGCTGGAGGCCACGCGCCGCACCACGGGCTTCGGGCTGACCGGGGTGGTGGTGCTGTTCCTGCTGTACAACCTGTTCGGCTACCTGCTGCCGCCGCCCTTCGGGCACGGGGTCAGCGAGTTTTCCTACCTGCTGGACATCCTCGTCTTCACCACCGACGGCGTCTTCGGCGTGCCGATCCAGGTGGTGGCCAGCTACGTCTTCCTGTTCGTGATGTTCGGCACCTTCCTGGCCAAGGCCGGGGGCGGGGAGTTCTTCTTCAACGTGGCCGCCCTGATGACCGGGCGCTCGCGGGGCGGGCCCGCGAAGATCGCCGTCATCTCCTCGGGCCTTTACGGCACCATGTCGGGCAGCCCCACCTCGGACGTGGTGGCCACCGGGTCCATCACCATCCCGGTGATGAAGCGGCTGGGCTACAAGGCCCGCTTCGCCGCGGCCGTCGAGGTCGCTGCCTCCACCGGCGGCAGCGCGATGCCCCCGATCATGGGCTCGGCCGCCTTCATCCTGGCCGAGTATACCAACGTGCCCTACCAGGAGGTGGTGCTGGCCGCGCTGGTGCCGGCGCTGCTGTACTACCTCGGCGTCTTCACCCAGGTGCACTTCCGCGCCGTGCGCTACGACCTGCGCCCCTCGGACGGAGAGATCCCCTCGGCCGCGCAGACCTTCCGCACCGGCTGGGTCTTCCTGATCCCCATCGCGGGCATCATCGGCGCGCTGATGGCGGGGTATTCGCCCACCTTCACCGCCGGGATCGGCGTGCTGGGGGCGGTGGCGGCCTCGATGCTGCTGCGCGCCACGCGGCTGTCGCCCTGGCAGATCGTCGAGGGGCTGGGCGAGACCACCCTGCGCATCCTGCCGGTGGCGGGGGCCTGCGCGGCGGCGGGGCTGGTGATCGGCGGGCTGTCGATGACCGGGCTGGGCATGAAGGCGGCCAACGTCATCCTGACCATCAGCAACGGCGAGCCCACGGTGACCCTACTGATCGCGGCGGTGGTGACCATCGTCCTTGGCCTCGGGATGCCGACCCCAAGCGCCTACATCCTCGCCGCGGTGCTGGTGGGGCCGGCGCTGGCCAAGCTGGGCTTCCCGATCCTGCAAAGCCACATGTTCCTGCTGTACTTCGCCGTGCTTTCGGCCCTGACCCCGCCCATCGCGGTGGCGGCGCTGGCGGCGGCGGCGATCGCCGACGAGGACCCCTTCAAGATCGCCTTCTCGGCGGTGCGCCTGGCGGCGGTCGGCTTCCTGCTGCCGTTTGCCTTCGTGACCAACCCGGGGCTGCTGCTGCTGGCCGATCCGCTGACCAACGTGCTTGCCGTGATCGGCGGGGTGCTGGCGACGGGGGCCATCGCGATCTCGATCGAGGGGCACGTGGGCGTGGCGCTGCGGCAGGTGGAGCGGCTGGTGCTGACCCTGGCTGCGGTGGCCGCGGTGGCGCCCTTCAAGCTGGCCGCCGTGGCGGGGATCGTGCTGATCCTGGCGATCATGGTGCGCTACGCGGTGCTGCTGCGCGGCACCGGGGCGCCCAAGGCCGCAAGCTGAGGGCTGCCGGGGCAGGGGGCGCCGCCATGGCGCCCCCGCCGCCCGGCCGCCGGCGATGATTTTGACAAGTGACGAGGATTGCAGGTGACGCAGGGGACGACAGGCAAAGGGGCAGGCCATCCGGCCTTCTGGAAACGCTGGGTGGTCAGCATGCTGGCGGTCTACCCGCCGCTGGTCCTGCTGGTCTACGGCTCGCGCGAGCTGCTGCAGGGGGTGCCCCCGCTGGCCTCGCTGTTCCTGATCGCGCTGGTCCTGACCGGCCTGTCCACCGGGCTGATCGTGCCGTTCCTGCAGCGGCGGCTCGCCGGATGGTTGCAGCGATGACCGGGGTGCAGGGCCGCATTGCCGCTGCCGCCGGTTGCGAGAGATGAAGAACTTAGATACCTAAGACTAACACCGCACGACGCCGACACCATTGGCTCCCGAGGAGAGAGACATGCTGACATTCGAGGAAAACGAGCTGCTGACACGGGTCACCGGCGACGCGCCCATGGGGCGGCTGATGCGCCAGCACTGGACCCCGGTCTGCCTGATGGAAGAGGTGGCGGAACCCGACGGCAAGCCGCTGCGGGTCGAGGTGCTGGGCGAAAGCTACGTCGCCTTCCGCGACAGCAAGGGCCGGCTGGGGATGCTGGACGAGCTGTGCCCGCACCGCAAGGCCTCGCTGGTCTACGGGCGCAACGAGGACTGCGGCCTGCGCTGCCTGTACCACGGCTGGAAGATGGACGTGGACGGCAACGTCGTCGCCATGTCCTCCGAACCCGATGGCAGCCCGCTGATGGACAAGGTCAAGGCCCGCGCCTACCCGGTGCGCGAATGGGGCGGCTTCGTCTGGGCCTGGCTGGGCGAACTGGACGCGGTGCCCGACTTCCAGCCCCCCGCCTTCGCCCCCGAGGAAGACACCCCCGTCGCGATCCTGAAGATCCGCGTGCCGGCCAACTGGGCGCAGATCCACGAGGGGCAGATCGACAGCGCCCACAGCTCGTCGCTGCATTCCTCGACCATGAAACCGGCGCGGGTGGAAAGCGCGGCCTCGGACGACAAGTCCTGGTATCGCCCCTCCACCGACAAGTCGCCCCGGATGCAGACCGAGACCACCAGCTACGGCTTCCACTACGCCGCCATCCGCAAGCCGATCAAGAACGCCAAGACCCACCACTACCTGCGGATCACGGAATTCATCGCGCCCTACTACTCGCTGATCCCGCCCAACAACAACTACAAGGTGGCCAGCGTCATCGTGCCGATCAACGATGACGAGACGGCCTTTCACTTCCTCGCATGGGGCGGGCCCAACGTGCCCTCCACCGAGGAATGGCGCCGCTTCAACCACGCGGTGCCGGGCGAGGACGTGGACCACAAGTGGCGCAGCAAGCGGACGCTGGAGAACGATTTCCTGCAGGACCGCGAGGCGATGAAGGAGGGCCACTTCACCGGCGTTCCGGGCATTCCCAACGAGGACATCATCATGTGGGTGTCGATGGGCAGCCGGGTGCAGCGCGAGACCGATACGCTGGGGGCCTCCGACCTTGCCATCGTCGAGTTCCGCCGCCTGATGGTGGACGCGGCGCAGAAGGTGGCGGCAGGGGGCCGGGCCATCGGCACCGAAGCCGAGGTGCCCCAGGCGCGGATCGCCTCGCACGAGGGGGTCTATCCGAAAGAGGTGGACTGGCGCACGCTGGTGGACCCGAGTGCGGAGTCACAGGCGGCGGAGTGACACCGGCCTGCGCTTGAAAGAAGCAAGTGCGCCGCCTTCCTTTACCGGGGGGCGGCGTTTTCCGTTTGAGGTGAGTCCAAAGCCCCGCCTCACTCCCGCACCACCGGCACCCCGTATTCCGCCAGCCGCGCCACCAGCGTTTCCGGCGGCGGCAGGCAGTTGGGCGGCAGGCGCAGCAGTTCGCCCCCCGCGAGGTGCAGCGTGCAGCGGGCGCGGCGTCCCTGGCCGGTCAGCTGGGCGCAGCTGATCTCCTCCAGCGGGATCTGCCGGCTGCTGCGGTCGGTGCGGATCGTCAGCTGCCCCTCGCAGATGCGGCAGCCGGTGACGCGGTAGGTGGTGACATGCACCAGCAGCACCGCGAGGGTCAGTGCCCATTGCGCCGGCGAGGCCCCCGCCGGCAGCGAGAAGGCCAGCGCCGCCAGCGCCAGCGCCGCGCCCGCCAGGGTAAGCGGTCGGCGGCTGGTGGCGCGATATTCATAGGGCACTGTCATGCCCCTAGACATAATCGGCAAAGGTGACCGATCCATGACCGGTGCGGGGCGGTGCCGCCCCACATCCGGCAACACTCAGCGTCCGCCGGAGACGTCCACGATGGTTCCGGTGACGTAGCTGGCCCGGTCCGACAGCAGCCACAGCACCGCCTCGGCCACCTCCTCGGGTTCGCCGGTGCGCTGCATGGGCACCTGCGAGGCCAGCCGCTGCGCGCGCCCTGCGTCGCCGCCCTTGCCGTGGATCGGGGTCTCGATCAGCCCCGGACGGATGGCGTTGACGCGCACCCCCTCGGCCGCCACCTCCAGCGCCAGCCCCTTGGTCAGCACGTCCACCGCCGCCTTGCTGGCGGCGTAGTCGACCCAAATCCCGGGAGAGTAGATCTTGGCCGCCATCGAGGACATGTTGACGATGCTGCCGCCCTTGCCGCCGTGGCGGGTGGACATGCGCCGCACCGCGCCGCCGGCCACCAGGAAGGCGCCGGTGACGTTGATCGCCAGCATCTGCTGGATCCGCGCCGCGTCCATCTCGTCGATCCGGGCCGCCGGCGCCACGATGCCGGCGTTGTTCACCAGCGCGTCCATCCTGTCAAAGGCGCTGTCCCACTCGGTCAGCACCTTCTCCACCTCCTCGGGCTGGCCAAGGTCGCCCTGCAGCAGCACCGCGCGGGCGCCCGCCGCCTCGACCTCGGCCGCCACCGCCTCTGCCGCCGCGCGGTCGGATCGGTAGCCGATGCCCACGGCGTAGCCGTTTCGCGCGCAAAGTTTCGCGGTGGCCGCGCCGATGCCGGTGCTGGCGCCGGTGACAAGGACCGCGGGGCGCATCACGCGTCCCCCAGGATGCGGCCGGTCATCTCGGCGGTGTCGCGGCTGAGATCCGGGGTCGCCGCGATGCGCTGCAGCGCCGCGCGCATCAGCGCCTGCCGGTCGGGGTCGTATCTGCGCCAGGTCTCGAACATGGTGGTCATCCTCGCCGTGGTCTGTGGGTTCAGCGGGTCCAGCCGGGTCAGCCATTCCGCCACAAGGTCGTAGGACGCGCCCGAGGGGTCGTGGAACCCGGCCGCGTTGGTCGCCAGCGCCCCGATGACGGAACGGAAGCGGTTGGGGTTCTTCCAGTCGAAATCCGGGTGCCCGGTCAGCGCGCGCGCCGTCGCGGCGGCGGCGCGGGGGGCGGCCAGCGCGGTCTGCAGCGCGAACCACTTGTCGATCACCAGCCGGTCGTGCCGCCACTGGCGGTAGAAGCGCGCCAGTTCGTCCTGCCCGCGGCCCACGGTCAGCAGCGCGGCGAGGGCGCCGGACTGTTCGGTCATGTTGTCCGCCTCGCGGAACTGACGCTCGGCGGTGCGGCCCTCGTCGAGGCGAGAGATCAGCCCCAGCGCGGTCAGCCGCAGCGCCCGGCAGCCCGCCGCGCGGGCGTCGGGAGAGTAGGGGCCGGGGATGTCCATCTGCGCGTGCAGGTCCGGCAGCACCTGCGACAGGTGCTGCGCCAGCGCCGTCGCCAGCCGTTCGCGCGCCGCATGGATCGCCAGCGGGTCGGGGGTGGCGCCGGCGTCGAACAGGGTCTGCGCCATGTCGTCCTCGGAGGGCAGGCGCAGGGCGAGGGCGCGGAAGGCCGGGTCCAGCCCGTCGTCGCGCGCCACCTGTTCCAGCGCCTCCAGGTAGGCCGGGCCGGGGCTGGCGTTCTCGGTCACCATCCGCGTCAGCACGTCCTTGGCCAGCGCGCGCCCGGCCTCCCACTTGTTGAAGGGGTCGGTGTCATGGGCCAGCAGGAAGGCGCGTTCCTCGGTGCTGGTCTCGCGCTCCAGGATCACCGGGGCCGAAAAACCGCGCAGGATCGAGGGGACGGGGCGGCTGGCGAGACCCTCGAAGACAAAGCTCTGCTCGGCCTCCGTCATTTCCAGCACCGTGGTGGGCACCACCTCGTCGCCGTTCGGGTTCAGCAGGCCCACGGCGATCGGGATCACCTGCGGCGCCTTCTCGGGCTGGCCGGGGGTGGGGGGGATTTCCTGCCGGAAATGAAGGGTGTAGCGACCGTCGTTGAAGTCTTCCTTCACCTCCAGGCGCGGCGTGCCGGCCTGGGTGTACCAGCGCGCGAACTGGGTCAGGTCGCGGCCCGTGGCATCCTCGAAGACCTTCAGCCAGTCCTCGATGGTGGCGGCGTCGCCGTCGTGCCGGTCGAAGTAGAGATCCAGCGCCTTGGCGTAATCCGCGTCGCCCACCAGCCGCTTGAGCATCCCGATCACCTCGGAGCCCTTCTCGTAGACGGTGGCGGTGTAGAAGTTGTTGATCTCGATGTAGGAACTGGGCCGCACCGGGTGCGCCAGCGGGCCGTTGTCCTCGCGGAACTGGCGCGCGCGCAGCATCAGCACGTCCTCGATCCGCTTGACAGGGGCAGAGCGCATGTCGCCGGTGAACTGCTGGTCGCGGAACACCGTCAGGCCCTCTTTCAGGCACAGCTGGAACCAGTCGCGGCAGGTGATGCGGTTGCCGGTCCAGTTGTGGAAATACTCGTGCGCGATGATCCCCTCGACGTTCTCGTAATCCGCGTCGGTGGCGGTGTCGGGAGAGGCGAGAACGTACTTGGAGTTGAAGATGTTCAATCCCTTGTTCTCCATCGCGCCCATATTGAAGTCATCGACGGCAACAATGTTGAAAATATCCAAGTCGTATTCGCGCCCATAGACCTCCTCGTCCCAGCGCATCGACCGTTTCAGCGCGTCCAGCGCGTAATCGCACTTGGGCTCGTCGCCGGGGCGCACGTAGATCCCCAGCTCCACCTCGCGGCCGTTCATGGTGGTGAAGCGGTCCTTCACCGCCCGCAGGTCGCCCGCCACCAGCGCGAAAAGATAGGCGGGCTTGGGCCAGGGGTCGGTCCATTCGGCGAAGCCCTCGCCCGAGGCGCCGCGGTTGCCGTTGGACAGCAGCACCGGCGCGTCGCTTTCGATCCGCACGTCGAAGCGGGCCATGACGTCGGGCCGGTCGGGGTAATAGGTGATCTTGCGGAAGCCTTCGGCCTCGCACTGGGTGCAGTACATGCCGCCGGACATGTAGAGCCCCTCCAGCGCGGTATTGCCCTGCGGGTCGATCTCCACCTCGGCCTCCCAGGTGAAGGCGCCGCCAGGCAGGTGCGCGGCGGGCACGGTCAGCCCGGTCTCGGTGCGGATCACCTGGTCGTCGGCCAAAGGCACCCCGTCGATCGCGGCGCGCACCAGTGTCAGCTTCTCGCCGTCGAGATACAGATCCTGCCCCGGCGCGGCCTCCGGGTTGGGGCGGAAGGCGATCCGCGACAGCACCCGCGTGGCGGTGGGATGCAGGCGGAAGGTCAGCGCGGCGGTCTCGGCGAGATAGGCGGGCGGCGCGTAATCGGAAAGGAATACTGCCTGCGGCGCACTGTCTTTCATGGAAGATCCTGACTTTCGCGTGGGAACACTACATTTCGGGCGGACGTTAGTGAGGCAAGGCGCGGGCTTCAATGGCCCGCGCAGTGAAAGGAGGCCGAGATGTCCGCCCCGAAGACCAATATCGAGGTGCAGAAAAAGCGCCACTGGGGCCCGCTGCTGGGGATCGCGGTGGTGCTGCTGTTCGCCGCGCTCATCACCGCGTGGTTCATGGGTTGGCTGGCCGTCACCGGCGATACGCCGCGGGACGTGAACACCCAGATCGACGGGCGCACCGGCGAGGTGGAGACCGAGACGCAGATCGAGGATACCCCGCCCGTCACCGGGAACTGACCGCGCGCCATGGAAAGGCCGGGCTGCCCTTGAGGGCGCCCGGCCTTTGTCGTGCCGTCAGCCGAGGCAGGCGGCGAGGTTGTCCAGCGTCTGGCCCCAGCCCTCGCGGTGCCCGTCCCGCGAGGCCTCGGTCTGCAGCCCCTGTTGCAGCAGGATCAGGCGGCAGCCGCCCTCCACCTCTTCCAGCGACAGCGTCACCCGCGCGGCCACCGGCACCTCGCCGGCCTGGTCCTGCCAGCCGTGGGTGAAGACCAGCCGGTGCGGCGGGTCCACCGCCTCGAAGTGGCCCTGCACGGTGTGCAGCGTCCCGTCCTCCGCCGCGCGCATGGTGGTCCGCCAGTCGCCGCCGGAGACGGGGTCAAAGCGGCTTTCCGTCACCTCCATCCCCTGCGGAACGAACCATTTCGCCTGCAGGTCGGGGTCGGTCCAGTGGTCCCAGACCCGCTGCACGCCCGCGTTCAGGATCCGCGTCAGCGAGAGCGCGTGGCCCGGCATCGCCGCTTCGGCGAGGCAGTCGAGCGTGGTGTAGCCGTGGGCGAGTGCGCCGTGCTTCGCCGCCGCCGCACGGGCCCCGGCATCGGGAAAGCGCATCCGCAGGGTCACCTCAGTGCCCGCCGCGGTCTCGGAGAAGCGCACAAAGACCTCCGCCGCGCTTTCCTCGGGCCCGTCCGGGCCCTCGTCCAGCAGGTAGTCGATCTCGCTCTCCGGCCGCATCCGGGTGAAGCGGTGGCGGTTGGGGTAGATCGTGCCGTCCGGCGCGGTCATGTCGAAGCGCCAGCTGCCGCCCTCGCGCAGGTCGATCTCGCGGGTGCGGCAGGCGTAGCCGCGCGGGCCCCACCAGTGCGGCAGACGCTCCGGGTCGGTCCAGGCCCGCCAGATCGCCGCCTGCGGGGCGGGGATGGTGCGGGTCAGGGTCATGGTACGCTCGTCATCGGCCATCGCCGGGTCTCCTCGTGGGGCTGCGGTCAGGACTGCAGGGTTTGGGCGAAGGCTTCCAGCTGGGTCGCCACCGTGCCCCAGCCATCGGTAAAGCCCATCTTCTCGTGCGCCTCGGCCTGCTCGCGGCTCCGGTGCCGGGCGACGGCGGTGTAGTCGGTGCCCTCGGGGTGATCCTTCAGCGTCAGGATCGCGGTGAAGCCGAGGCCGGGGGCAGGGGCCGGCTGCCAGTCCGGCAGCAGCAGGTCGGTGAACACCAGCCGCTCGCCCGGCACCACCTGCAGGTAGGAGCCGTCGTTGGGGTACTCGTTGCCCTCCACCAGCATGCGGGTGAAGAAACGCCCGCCGGGGCGCAGGTCGATCTGCACCTCGGTCACGGAATGCGGGCGCGGCACGAACCAGGGCGTCAGCAGCTCCGGCGTGGTCCAGCATTTCCACACCAGCGCCCGGGGCGCCTTCAGGACGCGGTGCAGGACGAGGTCGGTCTCGGGGTGGGTGTCGAAGGACGGGGCGTCGGTCATGGTTTCTTCTCCTCGGTCAAGGTTTCAAGATATTCTTCAAGCCGGTCCAGCCGCGCCTCCCAAAGCGCGCGCTGTTCTTCCATCCAGTCCCGCACCGGCGCCAGCGCGCCGGGACGCAGCGCGCAGATCCGGGTGCGGCCCTCCTTGCGCGTCTCGATCAGGCCGCCTTCTTCCAGCCGGGTCAGGTGCTGCAGGAAGGACGGCAGCGCCATGTCGAAGGGTTCCGCCAGCGCCTTCACGCTTTGCGGCCCCGCCGACAGCCGCGCCAGCACCGCGCGGCGGGTGGGGTCGGCCAGCGCCTGGAACAGGCGGTCGAGCCGGTCCTGGGTCATGCGGCGGGCGGGGCGGGGGCGGGCATGGCGGGGTCCGTTTGGTTAGGTCATCGCCTAAGTAATCCTCTGCCGGCGAGTCGGCAAGGGAAACTTAGCCATCTGCCTAAGTTTTCCCCGCGCGCCCTCGGTTGCAGCTTTCCGCGCGAGTGCATATTCAGATCAGGGCGCTGCGGGCGCCGGGGCGCAGAGGAGGAGTTGCCGATGGAACGTGTGTCGAGAGCAGGCCTGGACGTGGACCGGGAACTGGCGGATTTCATCGAGACCCGCGCGATCCCCGGCACCGGGATCGAGGTGGATGCCTTCTGGGCCGACCTGTCGCAGATGATCCACCAGCTGGGGCCGAAGAACCGCGCGCTGCTGGAGCGGCGGACCGAGCTGCAGGCGCAGCTGGACGCCTGGTTCGCCGCCCGCAAGGGCAAGCCGCAGGACCCGGCAGAGCACGAGGCCTTCCTGCGCGAGATCGGCTACCTCGTCGAGGAAGGGCCGGACTTCACCATCGAGACCGAGAACGTCGACCCCGAGATCGCCGATACCCCCGGCCCGCAGCTGGTGGTGCCGATCACCAACGCCCGCTACGCGCTGAACGCCGCGAACGCGCGCTGGGGCTCGCTGTATGACGCACTTTACGGCACCGACGCCCTTGGCTCGCTGCCCGCCGGCGGCGGCTATGACAAGGCCCGCGGCGCCGAGGTGATCGCCTGGGCCAAGGCGCATCTCGACAAGGCGGCGCCGCTGGCCGGCGGCTCCTGGGCCGGGGTCACCGCGCTGAAGGCCGAGGGCGGCAAGCTGCTGGTGGAGAACGAGGCGGGCGAGACCGGCCTTGCCGACCCCGCGCAGTTCGCCGGCAGTCGCGAGGACGAGGGCGCCCGCGCCGTGCTGCTGCGCGCCAACGGGCTGCACATCGAGATCCTCGTCGATCCCACGACCCAGGTGGGCGGGCAGGACGCCGCCGGGATCTCCGACGTGCGGCTGGAAAGCGCGGTCTCGGCGATCATGGATTGCGAGGACTCCGTCGCCTGCGTGGACGGCGCCGACAAGACGCAGGCCTACGGCAACTGGCTGGGCCTGATGAAGGGCGATCTGGCCGAGGAGGTCAGCAAGGGCGGCCGGACCTTCACCCGCCGCCTGAACCCCGACCTGACCTTCACCGCGCCGGATGGCGGCGCGCTGCGGGTGAAGGGCCGGGCGCTGATGCTGGTGCGCAACGTGGGCCACCTGATGACCACGCCGGCGATCTGCGACCGCGACGGGGGCGAGGTGCCCGAGGGGCTGATGGACGCCGCCGTCACCGTGCTGATCGCCATGCACGACCTGCAGAAGACCGAGGGGCCGCGCAACTCCGAGACCGGGTCGGTCTACGTGGTAAAGCCGAAGATGCACGGGCCCGAGGAGGTCGCCTTCGCCGACGAGATCTTCACCCGGGTCGAGGCGATGCTGGGCCTGCCCGCCAATACCGTGAAGATCGGCATCATGGACGAGGAGCGGCGCACCTCGGTGAACCTGCGCGAGTGCATCCGCGCCGCGAAGCACCGCGTGGCCTTCATCAACACCGGCTTCCTCGACCGCACCGGCGACGAGATCCACAGCGCGATGGAGGCGGGGCCGATGATCCGCAAGGGCGAGATGAAGAACGCCCCCTGGATCGCCTCCTACGAGGACCGCAACGTCGACATCGGCCTGGCCTGCGGGCTGAAGGGCCGGGCGCAGATCGGCAAGGGCATGTGGGCGATGCCGGACCTGATGGGCGACATGCTGAAGGCCAAGGTCGCCCACCCGAAAAGCGGCGCCACCTGCGCCTGGGTCCCGTCCCCCACCGCCGCCACGCTGCACGCGACGCACTACCACCTGGTGGACGTGCTGGCCCGGCAGGACCAGATCGCCGCCGGCGGGCCGCGCGGCAAGCTGCACGACCTGCTGACGGTGCCGGTGATGCACGGGCAGAACCTGTCCGACGCCGAGATCGCCTCGGAGATCGAGAACAACGCCCAGGGCATTCTCGGCTACGTGGTGCGCTGGGTGGACCAGGGGGTCGGCTGCTCGAAGGTGCCGGACATCGAGGACGTGGGCCTGATGGAGGACCGCGCCACCTGCCGGATCTCTTCGCAGGCACTGGCCAACTGGCTGCACCACGGGGTGGTCAGCCGCGAGCAGGTGATGGACGCGATGAAGAAGATGGCCGCCGTGGTGGACCGCCAGAACGAGGGCGACCCGCTGTACCGCCCGATGGCCCCGCGCTTCGACGGGATCGCCTTCCAGGCGGCGTGCGATCTGGTGTTCAAGGGGGTGGACCAGCCCTCGGGCTACACCGAGCCGGTGCTGCACGCGCGGCGCCAGCAGCTGAAGGCGGCGGGGTAGGGGTTTCCGCCCCCGCGCAAGCCGGGACGGCGCCTGCCCGCGGGATGGCGCCGCTGCGGTGGTGCGGCGCGCATGATGCCGGCCAGGTCCCTCCCATGCCGGAGGTCGGCGCGAACGTCTGCCAAAGCGCCAGCCCGGGGGGCGGGCAGGCGCTGGCCCGGCGCCTGCGGCGCTGCTCGGGCCGGCGGGGCTTTGCCGAGTTGGTGGTGGGGCAGGTGTGCTTCAACGCTTGGGTGCTGAGACCATAGCCGGGACGGCGACAGCCCGCGGGGTGGCGCTGTAAACGGCTGATCGCCGCGCTTTATGCCAGCCAAGACCCTCCCATGCCGGGGGCAGGCGCAAACGTCTGCCAAAGCGCCAGCCCGATGGGGCGGGCTGGCGCTGGCCCGGCGGCTTTGCCGCTGTTCGGGCTGCCGGGGCTTTGCCGGGTTTGGCGGTGGGGCGGGAGTGTTTTGCCACATAGGTATTGAGAGCATAGCCGGGACGGCGGCAGCCCGCGGGGTGGCGCTGTAAACGGCTGTTCGCCGCGCTTTATCCCGGCCATGTCCCTCCCATGCCGGAGGCAGGCGCGAGCGTCTGCCAAAGCGGCAGCCCGGAGGGGCGGGCTGGCGCTGGCCCGGCGGCTTTGCCGCTGTTCGGGCCGCCGGGGCTTTGCCGCAGGGCAGGGGCAACCGCCCCTCACCCCTCCCGCGCCCGCAGGTCCATCAGCGTCTTCCCCCGCTCCTCCACGAACAGCGCCGGCAGCACCTCCAGCCGCTCCACCAGGTCCACCCGCAGCGTGGCGAAGTCGGCCAGCCGCTCGCACCAGCAGGTGACGGTCCAGACCCGGCCCCAGTAGTCCAGCTTCAGCGGGCGGATCACCCGGCGCCCCTCCGGTCCTCCCGGCTCCAGCGTCCAGAGCGCCAGCTTCTGCCGGGCGCGCAGGGCGGCGCGGATCCGGGGCATGTGGCGGAAACCGGCGGCGGCGTCGGCGAAGGGGTAGACGGCGAAGCCCCAGCCCGCCGGCGCCGCGCCGCGGTCCTCGGGCAGCACCGCGTCGACCCGCGCCGACAGCGCCCGCGCCGCCGCCCGCAGTTCCGCGTCGCCCCCCTCGGCCACCGCCGCCAGGCCCAGGTGCAGCGCCTCCAGCTCCGTCAGGGTCAGGTTCAGCGGCGGCAGTGTCACCGGCGCGGTCATCCGGTAGCCCACCCCGCGCTCGCCCTTCACCGGCACGCCCGAGGCCATCAGCACCTCCATGTCGCGCCAGATGGTGCGCACGCTGACCCCCTGCGCCTCGGCCAGCGCGGCGGCGGTGTGGAACCGGCCGTCGCGCAGCCGGGTGATCAGGGCGTAAAGGCGGTCGGTGCGGCGCATGGACAGTCCCGGAGCCCGAGGGTGATTCGCGGCGGAAAGGGCAAAGCCGCGCCGCCTTAACTGACAAAAACCTGACAGTTGGGTCAAGCCGCCGCCCGCCGCCGCGGAATATCGCGCAAAAGCGGGGTCAAAACCGCGCGCCCCCAGCTTTGCCGCTTTCACACCGCCGCCGTTCTTCCTACATACGGGGGCATGTCTGGGACCGGGCCGCGGCGCGGCGGCCTGCATGAGGAGTGACCCAATGCTGAACAACATCGGCCTTCCCGGCCTTCTGCTGATCGCCGTCGTGGTGCTGGTCCTGTTCGGGCGCGGCAAGATCTCGTCGCTGATGGGCGAGGTCGGCAAAGGCATCACCGCCTTCAAGCGCGGCGTCGACGACGGCAAGCGCGAGGCCGAGGAAGACAGCCACAAGCCCGAGATCGAGGACGGCTCTGTCGCCCCCCGGGACGTGACGCCGCAGGCCAAGGCCGCCGACCCCATTGCCACGCCCACCACCACCACGGTGGAAAAGGACAAGGTCTGAGACCGGACGCCGGCCCGCGGGGACGCCTGATCCATGTTTGACATCGGCTGGACCGAACTTCTGCTGATCGGCATCGTCGCGCTGATCGTGGTGGGGCCCAAGGACCTGCCCGGCATGTTCCGCACGCTGGGCCGCTTCACCGGCAAGATGCGCAACATGGCGCGGGACTTCCAGCGCGCCATGAACGACGCCGCCGACGAGGCGGGGGTCAAGGACATCTCGAAGGATCTCAAGGGCGCCACCTCGTCCAAGAACCTCGGGCTGGACAAGCTGAACGCCGCCGCGGACAAGTTCGAGAAGTGGGACCCCTCCAAGGCCTCGGGCAAGGCGCCCAAGACCGCCGAGATGACCGAGGAGCGCGCCGACAAGGCCCGCAAGATCAACGAGGCCACCGCCCGCGCCGCCACCGAGCGGCAGGACGCCGAGGCCGCGGCCCGGCTGGCGTCCTCGGACGAGATCGCCCCTTACGAGCTGGACGACTTCGAGCCGGAGCCGGACGAGGCGCCCGCGCCGAAGCCGACACCGAAACCGGCGGCAAAGCCGAAGCCCGCTGCGAAGAAGCCGGCGGCTCCGGCCGCTTCGAAACCGGCGGCGAGTAAACCGGCGGCAAAGAAGCCTGCGGCGAGCAAACCCGCCGCGGCGAAGAAACCGGCCGCGAAAAAACCCGCCGCGGCGAAGGCCGCCGGAAAGAGCACCGCGAAGACCGCCGCAAAGACCACCGCAAAGACCACCGGCAAGCCCGGATCGGGAGACGCTGACGCATGAGCCAGGTCGACGACGACATCGAGGACAGCTCTGCCCCGCTGATCGAGCACCTTGCCGAGCTGCGCAACCGGCTGATCCACTCGGTGCTGGCCTTCATCGTCGGCATGGTGATCTGCTTCACCGTCGCCACCCCGATCTTCAACTTCCTCACCGGCCCGCTCTGCCAGGAACTGGCGGAGCTGGGGCAGGACTGCGACCTGATCTTCATCAGCCCGCAGGAAGGCTTCTTCGTCGCGATCAAGGTCTCGCTGCTGGGCGGCTTCATGCTGGCCTTCCCCTATATCGCCTTCCAGATGTGGCGCTTCGTGGCGCCGGGTCTTTACCGGTCGGAAAAGGGCGCCTTCCTGCCCTTCCTCGTGGCCTCGCCCTTCATGTTCCTGTCGGGCGCCGCCTTCGCCTTCTACGTGGTCACGCCGCTGGCCTACGACTTCTTCTTGGGCTTCCAGCAGTTCGGCCAGGACGGCGAGGCGATCCCCGACGCGGGGGTGCGCCAGGGCCTGTCGGTGGTCTTCCAGGGTTCGGCGCAGGAATACCTCAACTTGACCATCAAGTTCATCGTCGCCTTCGGCCTGTGCTTCCAGCTGCCGGTGCTGCTGACGCTGATGGGCAAGGCGGGGCTGGTATCCTCGCGCGGGCTGGGGGACGTGCGCAAGTACGCGGTGGTGGCGATCCTGGTGCTGGCCGCGCTGGTGACGCCGCCGGACGTGATCACCCAGGTGATCCTCTTCGTGGTGGTCTACGGGCTCTACGAGGTCTCGATCTGGCTGGTGCGCCGGGTGGAACGCCAGCGCGAGGCGCAGCTGCGCGCCGAGGGCGTGCTGGCCGAGGGCGAAACGCTGGACGACCTGGGCCGGGTGGCGGACGACGAGGACGAGGAGCCGGGCCGTTGAGCGCCGAGGCGCTGGAACGGATCGCCGCCGCGCTGGAACGGATGAGCCCGGCGCCGCAGCCGGCGCCCGATTTCGCCGGGGCCGAGGCCTTCGTCTGGCACGTGGACCCCGACCGCCTGTCCCCGGTGCCGCAGGTCAACCGCGTGGACCTGCCGCTGCTGGTGGGCATCGACCGGGCCCGCGACACGCTGCTGGAGAACACCCTGCAGTTCGCCCGCGGCCTGCCCGCCAACAACGCGCTGCTCTGGGGCGCGCGGGGGATGGGCAAGTCGAGCCTGGTCAAGGCGGTGCACGCCGAGGTGCTGCGGCAGGGGCTGGCGCTGAAGATCGTCGAGCTGCAGCGCGAGGACCTGCCCTCGGTGGGCCGCCTGCTGGGCCTGCTGCGCGGCTCGGACGCGCGTTTCGTGCTGTTCTGCGACGACCTCAGCTTTTCCCACGACGATCAGCACTACAAGAGCCTGAAGGCGGTGCTGGACGGCGGCATCGAGGGGCGGCCGGACAACGTGGTCTTCTACGCCACCTCCAACCGCCGCCACCTGATGCCCCGCGACATGATCGAGAACGAACGCTCCAGCGCCATATCGCCCTCCGAGGCGACGGAGGAGAAGGTGTCCCTGTCGGACCGGTTCGGGCTGTGGCTGGGGTTTCACCCCTGCACCCAGGACGAGTACCTCGCGATGATCGACGGCTACTGCGCGGCCCACGGGCTGAAGGTGGACCCGGCGCGCCTGCGGGCCGAGGCAATCGAGTGGCAGGCAACGCGCGGCGCCCGGTCGGGGCGGGTGGCGTGGCAGTTCTTCACCGACCTCGCGGGGCGCGAGGGCCTGCGGATCTGAGCGTTGGCTGTGGGGCGGGGTTCACCCCGCCACGGCGCGACGTGAGCCTGCCCGTGGGATGGCGCTGCCGACCTCCGGCAAGGGCGATTTATCCCTGCCAAGTCCGCACAAAGAATGAGCCGAGCACGAGGATAACATAGCGCCAGCCCGCCGGAACGGGCAGGCGCTCGCCCCCGCGCCTTCGGCTTGTCCGGGGGCTGTACAGCGCTTCGCTCGAAGGAAGGTAGGGCGGGGTTCACCCCGCCTATGCGCAACGTGAGCCTGCCCGTGGGGTGGCGCTGCCGACCTACGGCATGGGCGCTTTATCCCCACCAAATCCGCGCTCCGAATGAGCGTTGCCCTGCGGCCCCACAGCGCCAGCCCGCAGGGACGGGCAGGCGCTCGCCCCCGCGCCTTCGGCTTGATCGGGGGCTGTATCAGCGCTTAGTTCGAAGGGGTAGGGCGGGGTTCACCCCGCCTATGCGCAACGTGAGCCTGCCCGTCGGGTGGCGCTGTCGACCTACGGCATGGGCGCTTTGTCCTCGCCACATCCGCGCACTGAATGAGCGTTGCCCTGCGGATGACATAGCGCCAGCCCGCCGGGACGGGCAGGCGCTCGCCCCGCGCCTTCGGCTTGTTCGGGGGCTGGTCAGCGCTTCGTTCGAAGGAAGAGGTAGGGCGGGGTTCACCCCGCCATGGCGCGGCGTGAGCCACCCCGCCGGGACGCGCAGGCGCTCGTCCAGCGCCTGCGGCTTCTTCAACTCCAACGCGGTAGGGCGGGGTTCACCCCGCCACGCCGCTCAGTTCACGTAATCCACCGGATCCACGCTCTCGAACCCCTTGCGCACCTCGAAGTGCAGGAACGCCGGCGCGCTGTCGCGGACCTCGGCGATGGTCTGGCCGCGGGTCACGCGGTCGCCCTTGGCCAGCTTGATGTTCTGGATGTTGGCGTAGACCGTCAGCAGGTTGTCGGCGTGGCGCACCACCAGGATCGGCACCTGGTCGGTGTCGCGGGTGATCGCGGCGATGGTGCCGTCGTCCGCCGCGCGCACCGGGTCGCCGGCGGTGGCGGCGATGTCGATGCCCTCGTTCTTGCCCTTGGCGTAGGGCCGGATGATCTGCCCCTTCACCGGCATCGCCAGCCGCGGCGCGCTGGTGTCGCTGCGCTCGGACGACAGGTCCGGCGAGGGCGGCGGCGCGACCGAGACCACCGCGCTTTCGTCCGGCAGCGGCTGCGAGGCGCTGGGCGGCGTCGGCGTCAGGGTGCCGGCGCCGGGGGGCGAGGTCACGTCGCGGTTGTTGGGCGCCGGGCGCGGCTGCGAGGCCGAGGCCACGGGGATCAGCAGGAACTGCCCCTCGCGCACCGTCAGGTCGGTGCCTAGCCCGTTCCAGTCCGCCAGCGAGCGTACCGAGACGTTGTAGAGCCGCGCGATGGAATAGGCGGTCTCGCCCCGCACCACCTTGTGGCGCGCGGGCTCGCGCCCGGCGGGCGGCGCGGCGGCGGGGGCCGGGTCCAGCGTGGTGGTGCTGACCGGGCCGCTGGCGCGGGGCGGGGCGGCCGGGTCCACCCGGTCCAGCGCCCCCGAGGCCAGCGAGGCAAGGTCCACCTCGCCGTTGGCGGCGGCCACCGGCCCGCTGCCGGGCAGCACCCGGGGCAGGGCGATCACCTCGCCCTGGCGCAGCCGCACGTCAAGGCCGATGCCGTTGTAGGTGGCCAGCTCCTGCGGGTTCATGTTCAGCCGCCGGGCGATGTCGCCGATGGTCTCGTCCCGCCGGGCCACCACCACCTGGAAGTTGGGGTAGGTGATGACGCCGCGCGCGTCGGGCGAGGGCCGGTCCTCGGTCGCCAGCCGCGTCGCGTCGGTGGTGTCGAAGCCGCCGCCGATGTCGCGGACGTCCATGTCGAACCCGTCCGAACAGGCCGCAAGCGTCAGCAGGCTGGCGCCCAGCAGCAGCGCAGGGGCATTTCTTCGGCGGATTTCTGCCATCGCTCGTCCTCTCACGGGTCCCGTTGTGTTCCGGAACCTCCCGTCAATCCTGTCCCAGCCCCTCGATGAGGGGCACGAAGCGCACGGAGCACAATTCCTGGTATTCGAGCCCGGCCTCGGTTTTCGTTACCTTTATGAGGCTCTGGACCGCATCCGACTGTCCCACCGGCACCACCATGATACCCCCGACGCGCAACTGCGCCAAGAGCGGACCGGGCGGATCCTCGGCCGCGGCGGTCACGACGATGCGGTCGAAGGGCGCCTGGTCGGGCAGGCCAAAGGACCCGTCCCCGATGATGGTCGTGATGTTGACCAGGTTGAGCCGGTGGAACACCGACCGCGCCCCCTGCACCAGCCGCCGGTGACGGTCCACGGTATAGACCCGCCGGGCCAGCTGGCTGAGGATCGCCGCCTGGTAGCCGGAGCCGGTGCCCACCTCCAGCACCTTGTCGCGCGGCTGCACGTCCAGCGCCTGGGTCATCAGCCCCACCACGCCGGGCTGGCTGATGGTCTGGCCGCAGGCGATGGGCAGGGGCAGGTCCTCGTAGGCGCGCTCGGCGAAGTGGCCGCGCACGAACTCGCCGCGGTCGACCTTTTCCATCGCTTCCAGAACACGCTTGTCGGTGACGCCCTTGGACCTGAGGGCGAAGAGAAACTGCATCGTGCGCTCTGCATCCATCGTCAGAAGTTCCATCATGCCTGCAGCGTCGCCCGCAGATCGTCCAGCAGGTCATGCGCCGTCAGGTCGCAGCGCATGGGCGTGACCGAGATATAGCCCTCGAGGTTGGCGTGCGCATCGGTGCCGGGGGCGGTGCTGACCTGCTGGTCGCCGCCGCGGATCCACAGGAACCGCCGGCCCGAGGGGGACAGGTGCGGCTCCACCCCGAAACGCACGTCGGGCCTTCGGCCCTGGGCCGCGATGCGGGTGCCGCGCACCTGCGCGCCGGGACAGGCGGGGAAGTTGACGTTGTAGAACACCCCGTAGTCGCCGCTGCCCCAGACTCCGCTGTCGAGGATCGCCCGCACCGTGGCCGCGCCGGTGACGGCGGCGGCGTCGAAGGGGTTTTCCAGGTCGCGGTTGCCCGGCCCGTAGTACTGGCTGAGCGCGATCGCCGGCAGCCCCTGCAGCGCCGCCTCCATCGCGCCGCCGACGGTGCCGGAATACAGCGTGTTCTCGGCCGCGTTGTTGCCTCGGTTGATCCCCGAGAGCACCAGGTCGGGCCGCGCGTGGGTCATCACGTCGTAGAGCCCGGCCATCACGCAATCGGCCGGCGAGCCCTCGGCGGCAAAGCGGCGCGGCGCCAGCTGGGCGATCATCGTGGGGTGGGTGTAGCTGATGCAATGGGCGACGCCCGACTGCTCGAAGGCCGGCGCGCAGGTCCAGACCTCGCCGCCGGGGCCGGCGACTTCCTCGGCGATCGCCTCCAGCACCGCGAGGCCGGGGGCGTTGATGCCGTCGTCGTTGGTGATGAGGATCCGCATCCGGCCTGCCCCGCGCGTGTTATGGTTTTCCCCTCCATAGATCAGCCGGCACGGGATTTGAATCGGCTTCGCGCCCGGCAGGCGCCGCAAGGGGTGCAGTGTTGCCCCGGTGTTGCGGTGGGGGATGTGGCGCGGGAGGGTGCGGGGGCACGGCCGCCGGGGGGGGGGGGGCGGGCCTCGGGGCGGGGCGGGGAGGGCAGCGGGCGCGCTGCGGCCG
>JBLXFD010000015.1:0-99365 GCA_048262455.1 Rhodobacter sp. | reverse complement strand
TATGTCGAGCAGGTCCTCGTTCCGACCCTCGCCCCCGGCGATGTCGTGGTGATGGACAACCTCGGCTCCCACAAGGGCGCGGCGGTGCGCGCCGCCATCCGCGGCGCCGGAGCGCACCTTCTGTTCCTGCCCGCCTACAGCCCCGACCTCAACCCGATCGAGCACGTCTTCGCGAAGCTCAAGCACCTGCTGCGCAACGCCGCCGAGCGAACGATGGAAGCGACGTGGAAGAGGATCGGCCAGCTGCTCGACTGCTTCTCACCGGGCGAATGCGCGAACTACCTCAGGAATGCGGGATACGCTTCGGTGTAGGGTCATCGTGGTCTAATTGAACCTTCAAGTTCAGGCCACCACTTGTCGTAGACCCTCCGCAAGGTGTCTGCCTCAAGTGCGGCGTCTCCACCCGAATTATTGATCATCTTGACGAGATCAAAAAAATCGTCGTGCTCGAAATTTGTATTTTGGAACATCGCCAGAGGAAATCCCACATCGGAGTGCTCAAGGTCGAATAAAATAGCAGATACACGTGAGTTGCCAAATCTATTAGATAATGCGCCAGCTTCGAATAGAAGCCACGGACTGGAAAGATTGTCGCGTGTGAGGCAGATAATTCCCACGCTCGAATCGCGAAGTCCTTTAGAAACTTCATCTACCCATCTTGTTCCCTTATCGGTATCAGAAGGGGAGAAGAAAGGCCGTGAAAATTGGAGAACGCTCGGAATCCACTTCCTAATTTCTTCGGCAACAACGCGGCTTTTCTCACCACTCCAGCTTATAAAGACCTTTGCCAATCCTTTAAACTCCTAACATTAAACATCCAACTCCTCCACAAACCGCGCGTTCTCCTGAATGTACTGGAACCGCAGCTCCGGCTTCTTGCCCATCAGCCGTTCCACCAGGTCGCCGGTCTCGCCGGGTTCGTCCTCGTCGATGGTCACCCGGATCAGCTTGCGGCTTTTCGGGTCCATCGTGGTCTCCTTCAGGTCCTTGGCGTCCATCTCGCCCAGGCCCTTGAACCGGCTCACGTCGATCTTTCCCTTGCCGCCCAGCCCCTTGGCCAGCCAGGCGTCGCGCTCTGCCTCGTCGAGGCAGTAGACCCGCTGCGCGCCCTGGGTCAGGCGGTAGAGCGGCGGGCAGGCGAGGTAGAGGTGGCCGGCGTCGATCATCGGGCGCATCTGGGTGAAGAAGAAGGTCATCAGCAGCGAGGCGATGTGGGCGCCGTCCACGTCGGCGTCGGTCATGATGATGATCTTGTCGTAGCGCAGGTCGTCGAGGTTGAAGCGGGTGCCCATCCCCACGCCCATGGCCTGACACAGGTCGTTGATCTCGGTGTTCTGCCCCAGCTTGGACGAGGCCGCGCCCAGCACGTTCAGGATCTTGCCCCGCAGCGGCAGCAGCGCCTGGTTGTTGCGGTTGCGCGCCATCTTGGCCGATCCGCCGGCGCTGTCGCCCTCCACCAGGAACAGTTCCGTCCCGTCGCGCACGTTGGTGGAGCAATCCACCAGCTTGCCCGGCAGGCGCAGCTTCTTGGTGGCGGTCTTGCGGGCGGTCTCCTTCTCCTGCCGGCGGCGCAGGCGTTCCTCGGCGCGCAGCACGAGGAAGTCGAGGATCGCGCCCGCGGACTTGGTGTCCGAGGCCAGCCAGTGGTCGAAGTGGTCGCGCACCGCGGTCTCCACCAGCCGCGCCGCCTCGGTGGTGGCCAGCCGGTCCTTGGTCTGGCCCACGAACTCCGGCTCGCGGATGAAGCAGGACACCAGCGCGCAGCCGCCCGAGGTCAGGTCGTCGCGGGTGATCTGCGCCGCCTTGCGGTTGCTGGCCAGCTCGCCGTAGGCGCGGATGCCCTTGAGGATCGCGGCCCAGAAGCCCGCCTCGTGGGTGCCGCCCTCGGGGGTGGGCACGGTGTTGCAGTAGGATTGCAGAAAGCCGTCGCGCGAGGGGGTCCAGTTGATCGCCCATTCCACCGAGCCGGGGGTGTTGAACCGCTCGGTGAAGTCCACCTTCCCGGCGAAAGGGCGTTCCGAGTAGGTGGAGCTGCTGCCAAGCTGCTCGCCCAGGTAATCCGCCAGGCCGCCGGGGAAGTGGAACACCGCCTCGGCCGGGGTCTCGCCGTCATCGATGGCGGTTTTCCAGCGGATTTCGACGCCCGAGAACAGGTAGGCCTTGGACCGCACCATCTTCAGCAGCCGCGCGGGCTTGAAGCGGTGGTGGCCGAAGATCTCCTCGTCGGCGTGGAAGGTCACGGTGGTGCCGCGCCGGTTGGGCGCCGCGCCGGCCGGGCGCACCGGCCCCTGCGGCAGGCCGCGGGAAAACTCCTGCACGTACAGCTCGCGCCCCCGCGCCACCTCGACCCGCAGCAGGTCCGACAGCGCGTTGACCACCGAGATGCCCACCCCGTGCAGGCCGCCCGAGGTCTGGTAGGCCTTGCCGGAGAATTTGCCCCCCGCGTGCAGCGTGCACAGGATCACCTCCAGCGCCGACTTGCCGGGGAACTTCGGGTGCGGGTCCACCGGGATGCCGCGGCCGTTGTCGCGAATGGTGACGGAGTAGTCGGCGTTCAGCTCCACCTCGATGCGGTTGGCGTGGCCGGCGACGGCCTCGTCCATCGAGTTGTCCAGCACCTCGGCCACAAGGTGGTGCAGGGCCCGTTCGTCGGTGCCGCCGATGTACATGCCGGGGCGTTTGCGGACGGGTTCGAGCCCCTCCAGCACTTCGATCGAGGAGGCGTCGTAGGATTGTTCGGCGAGGGTGCCGCTCAGGAGGTCATCGGCGGACATGGGGGCTGCTCTGCTTGTGTGTTTGGACCCGGAGTAGACCAGATTTTGCGCCGCAGGGAAAGCGGGCGAAGCCGCGCAGGGGGCCGGTGTGGCGGGGGGATCAGCCCTGTTCCGCGGCCTCGGGCAGGATCACCTCCTCCAGCAAGGTGAACAGCGCCCCGAGGTGGCCATCCAGCGGCGCCGGGCGGCGCGGGTCAGAGGTAATCGCCACCACCAGTTCCAGCGTCGGCACCACCGCGATAAGCTGCCCGCCGTAGCCGCGCGCGTAGTGGACGCGGGTGCCGCCGGGCGACCAGCCGTACCAGCCGTAGCCGTAGTCGTGCCCGGTCTCGGCCGAGGTGGTGCGCGGGGTCCAGGAGGCGCGGACCCAGGCCTCGGGCACCACCCGGTCATGCCAGCGCCCGCCGCGCCGGAACATCTCGCCAAAGCGCAGCATCGCCAGCGGCGACATCCGCATGTCGTTGCCGCCAAGGAAGTTGCCCTGCGGGTCGCGCTGCCATTCCGGCAGCTCGATCCCCAGCGGCCGGGCCAGCCAGTCGGTCGCCAGCGCGTGCAGGTCGCGCCCGGTGATCCGCGCCAGCACGTGGCCGAGGACATGGTAGGTGGCGGTGGAATAGAGCATCCGCGTGCCCGGCACCGCCACCAGAGGCTGCGCCAGCGCCTTGCGCAGCCAGTCGTCCGAGGTGGCCCATTCCGCGTAGTCCTCGCCCGACAGGTCCCGCAGCCCGCTGCGCATGGTCAGCAGGTCGGCAAGGGTCAGCTCGCGCAGGCGCGGGTCGGGATCGGGGGGCAGGTAGTCGCGCAGGAAGGGCAGCACCGGCTGGCCGATGCCGCGCAGGTGGCCCCGGTCGATGGCGATGCCGGCGAGGGCAGAGACCAGCGCCTTGGAGACGGACTTGATGTTGGCCGGCCGCTCCGGCCCCGGCCCGCGAAAGGCGCGAACGCTGCGGATGCGGCCGGACTGGGCGATGGCGAGACAGCGCAGCTGCGGCAGGTCTCCCGCCGCCGCCTCCGACCGGCGCCATGGACCCGGCGCCGCACCGGCCCCGCGCGCAAGCGCGGGCAGGGCGGTCAGCCCGGCCAGAACGGCGCGGCGGGGCAGGGCGGTGCGGCGCATGGCAGGGTTCTAGCGCGGCGCGGGCGCGGCGGCCAAGGTGGCTGTTTGCGTAGGATCGGGTCTGTGGCGCGGCTGCCCTGAGTGGCAGGGGGCGCTGCCCCCGCCGCGGCCTGCGGCCGCGACTCCCCCGGGATATTTCGAAACCAGAAAAACTGGCAGGAAGGGGCGCGGATTACAGGTGGTCGGTCTGGGGCATGCCGAGAACGTGGAAGCCGCCGTCCACCCGCACGATCTCGCCGGTGGTCGACGCGCCGTAGTCCGAGGCGAGGTAGACCGCCGTGCCGCCCACGGAGTGAAGCGTCGCGTTGCGGCGCAGGGGGGCGTTGACCTCGGTGTGTTTGAAGGTCTTGCGCGCGCCGCCGATCGCGGCGCCGGCCAGGGTCTTCATCGGGCCAGGCGAGATGGCGTTGACGCGGATGCCTTCCGGGCCGAGGTCGTTGGCGAGGTAGCGCACCGTCGATTCCAGCGCCGCCTTGGCCACGCCCATCACGTTGTAATAGGGCGTCACGCGGTTGGCGCCCTGGTAGGTCATGGTCAGCAGCGTGCCGCCCTCGGGCATCAGGGCACGGGCGCGGCGGGCGATGTCGATGAAGGAATAGCAGGAGATCGCCATGGAGTTGGTGAAGTTCATGAGTGTCGTGTCGATGAACCGCCCCGTCAGCTCTGCCCGGTCGGAATAGGCGATGGCGTGCACCACGAAGTCCAGCGTGCCCCAGGTCTGTTTCAGCTCGTCGAAGGCGGCGTCCATCTTGGCCTCGTTCATCACGTCGCAGTCGATCATGATGCTCGAGCCCAGCGTTTCCACCAGCGGGCGCACCCGCTTGCCGAAATTCTCGCCCTGGTAGGTGAAGGCCAGCTCTGCGCCCTCGGCGGCCATGGCCTTGGCGATGCCCCAGGCGATGGAGCGTTCGTTCGCCACGCCCATGATCAGTCCGCGCTTGCCGCGCATCAGGTCAGCCATCTTGCATCACCCGTCATATCTGCTCAGCAGCATCGAGCCGTTCGTGCCGCCGAAGCCAAAGGAATTGGTCATTACCGTGTCGAGCCCCGCGTCCGTCACCAGCCGCGTGGCGATCTCCTCGGGCTTCAAAGCCGGGTCCAGCGTCTCGACGTTGATCGAGGGGGCGATGAAGTCGTGCTTGAGCATCAGCAGGCAGAAGATCGCCTCCAGCGCGCCCGCCGCGCCCTGGGCATGGCCGGTCATCGACTTGGTCGAGGAGACCGGCGGCTGCGCGCTGCCCTCGAACACCCGCCGCACCGCCTCGATCTCGCCCACGTCGCCCACCGGGGTCGAGGTGCCGTGGGCGTTGATGTAGCTGACCGCGCGCCCCTGGGGCAGCGTCTTCAGCGCGATGCGCATCGCCCGCTCGCCGCCCTCGCCGGAGGGGGCGACCATGTCGTGCCCGTCCGAGGTGGCGCCGAAGCCGGTGACCTCGGCGTAGATCTTCGCGCCCCGCGCCTTCGCGCGCTCAAGGTCCTCCAGCACCACCATGCCGCCGCCGCCGGAGATCACGAAGCCGTCGCGCGCCGCGTCGAAGGCGCGGCTGGCGCGGGCGGGGCTGTCGTTGAACTTCGACGACATGGCGCCCATGGCGTCGAACAGGCAACTGAGCGTCCAGTCCAGTTCCTCGCCGCCGCCGGCGAACATCACATCCTGGTGTCCCAGCATGATCTGCTGCGCCGCCATGCCGATGCAGTGCAGCGAGGTGGAGCAGGCCGAGGTGATGGAGAAATTCATGCCCTTGATGCTGTAGGCCGTCGACAGGTTGGCCGAGACCGTGGAGGACATGCACTTGGGCACCGCGAAGGGCCCGATCCGTTTCGGCGCGCCCTTTTCCAGCACCGTCTGGTGCGCCGCGAACATCGCGCTGGTGGAGGGGCCGCCGGAGCCGGCGATCAGCCCGGTGGCGGGGTTGGAAATGTCCCCCTCGGACAGGCCCGCGTCCTCGATCGCCTGGCGCATGGCGATGTAGCTGTAGGCCGAGCCGGGCCCCATGAAGCGCAGCAGCCGCTTGTCCACGTGCTCGGTGACGTCAAGATCGATCGCCCCCTTTACCTGGCTGCGGAACCCGCGCTCGGTGTAATCCGGCGCGGCGACGATGCCGGAACGGCCCGCCGTAAGCGAGGCGGTGACCTCGGCGGCATCGTTGCCGATGGACGAGACGATTCCCAGGCCGGTGATGGCGACACGGCGCATGCGCGGACCTCCCTTTGCCCCGATCAGGCGGCGTTGGCGGCGGTAAGGCCGACCTTCATCCCGGTCGCCTCGCAGACCAGTTCACCATCGGCCATGACGCGGCCGTCGGCAACACCGAGCTTGAGTTTGCGGTCGATCACCCGGGTAAAGTCGATGTGGTAGGTCACCAGCTTGCGGTCCGGGCGCACCATCCCCGAGAACTTCACGTCCCCGGCACCCAGCGCGAAGCCCTGTCCCTGCCAGCCGCGCCAGCCGAGGTTGAAGCCGGTCAGCTGCCACAGCCCGTCCAGCATCAGGCAGCCGGGCATCACCGGGTTGCCGGGAAAATGGCAGGGGAAGAACCACAGGTCCGGGGTGATATCCAGCTCCGCTTCGATGTGCCCCTTGCCGTGGGCGCCGCCGTCGGCGCTGACATCGGTGATGCGGTCCATCATCAGCATCGGCGGCTCGGGAAGCTGCGCATTGCCGGGGCCGAACATCTCGCCCCGCGCGCATCGCAACAGGTCTTCCTTGTCGAAGGACGTCGGATTTTGCGCCATGGAAGGGGCTCCTGCTGAGGGCGGTCGGTCTGCGGGCGTCGCTCTGCCGGGGTCTCTATCATCGCCCCGCCGCGGCGTGCAAGTCGCCCGGCGGGGGAAAAGCGTTTGAAACTCGACCCGTGCGCCCCCTATATTGGGTCTCGTGCAGGACAGGACAATGACACAAGGCAGCGAGCTTCACCTGAAACGCGGGGCCGACTGGCTGGCGGGCGCGGGGCTGCGGCCTACGCGCCAGCGCCTGGCGCTGGCCGCGCTGCTGATGGGCGACGGCGAGGATCGGCACGTCACCGCCGAAAGCCTCTTTGCCGCCAGCTGCGAAAGCGACGACAAGGTCTCGCTGGCCACGGTCTACAACACCCTGCGTGCCTTCTGCGAGGCGGGGCTGATGCGCGAGATCACGGTGGACGGGTCGAAAAGCTACTTCGACACCAATACCTCGAACCACCCGCACTTCTACTGGGAAGACAGCGCCACGCTTACCGACGCCCCGGCCGAGCAACTGCAGATCGCCCGCCTGCCGCAGGCCCCCGAGGGCGCGGAAATCGCCAACGTCGACGTGGTCATCCGCCTGCGCCGGGCCAGAAAACCCTGATCCATTTCTTCTTGTCCAAAGTACCTCGGGGAGCTTGAGGGGCAGCGCCCCTCATCCCCAGTAAAGGCTTGCGCCGCAGGCGCGCAACAAAGGCCCGGAACGGGCCGCACCTTACCCCGCCTTCGCCCCCAGCTCCTCCGCCGCATCGCGGCGCCATAGCGACGGGTCGATCGCCAGCTCCGGCCCCACGAAACGCGCCAGCGCGGCGGGCGGGGTGCGGTCGATGTCGAAGACCATCAGCCGGCCCGGCGCGTCCGCGAAATGATCCAGCACCATCTCGTGATGCCGGTCGAAGTCGTCCGACCACATCCGCAGGATGCCGTTGCAGGACATGCCCGTCCGCTCCATCGCCGCGCGCAGGTCGCGGCCCTCGCCGTGGCGGGCGCGGGCCAGCAGCCAGTCGGCCTTCTCGCGGGTGTTCAGCAGGAACTTCGCCTCCGGGTCCTCCTGCGCGAGAAGGGCGAAGTGGCGGAAGGTCTCGATCGGCGCGCCGGACAGCGACAGTTCCATGTCGAAGAAGGCGCGGAATTCCTCGAACCCCTCGATGGCGGGCCGCCCCGCGCGGATGTTGCGGTGGATCTCCAGTTGCACATTGCGCCCGGTCACGCCGGGATGGCCGCGGCGGCGCCAGTAGTGGCCGGAGCCATGCAGCGACATCACCCCGCTGCCCTGGAACAGCGCGAAGAGCGCGGCGGTGCCGCACCTGTTGAACCCGATCTGGTAAAGCCGTGTCAATGCGCCGGCTCCTGCTCGATTGTGCCTGCTTTTGCAACTATGGGTAGGTGCCGAATAGGGCGGAAATATGTCGGCTTTCGGGCGCCGCGCGGCCCGGCGGTTCCCCGCTTGCCGGCCGCTCGCGGCGTCCCGCAGAACCGGCCGCCCCGGCCAGCCGTTCCCTCAGAACCACTGCCCCGGCTCCATCAGCCCCAGGTCCAGCAGCTGCTGCGAATGCCAGGCGAAGGGGATGGAATTGTGCCAGGCGAACCGGTCGATCTCGAAGGTCGATCCCGCGTTGGTCTTCAGCGCCTTGGCCGCCCGGAACGAACAGATCGCCGCGGTCACGTTGTTGTGCCAGGGGCAGGCGTAGGTGTTGTACTCTTCCTCGGTGAAGGTGTGGTCGTAGCGCAGGCTCAGCCCCCGGCGGGCGCGGAACAGGGCGATCCGGTCGATCTTGCGCGAAGAGGGGGGCACGTGTTCCTCGAAGCGCCAGCGCAGCCCGCCGAAGAAGTTCAGCTGCCGCTCGCGCGGGTGCCCATGCTCGTCCTGCCGCGCCAGCGCGTAGTAGCCGGAGCGGTCCAGCCAGGCATCCTCCAGGCAGACCGCGTCGGGATGGGCGGACAGGTCGGCGGCGTAGAGGTCCACCACGTAGGCCAGCATGGCGTCGCGCCGTTCCTCGGCGTGGAAGGCCAGCACCTCGGGGGCCGACCGCGTCTCGCAGAAGGGAAAGAACAGGTATTCCGCGTTGAAGCAGTAATACAGCCACGTGCCCTGCGGCGCCGCGGCGGTGACTGCGGTGACCGCGCTTTCCAGCGCGCCGGGATGCTGCATCGGGTAATGCACCCGGTGCACCGCCGCCTCCAGGTCCGGCGGCAGCCGCAGCTCGCGCGGGGCGAAGACCAGCAGCGCGGCGAACTTCAGCCGCATGTGGTGGCGCAAGGTGCTTTCCACCTCCACCAGGTCCTCGATGAAGATCATCGCCACCGGCCCCTTGGCCAGCACCGCCTCACCCTTGTTCAGGAAATCCTTCAGGCTCGCGTAGCGCATGCCGTGTCCGTTTTGCTCGATGGATGTTAACATCGTCTGAAACCCGGCGGATTTGCAAGATCGCCGGGGCTCGTGTAACAGCCGCGCTTGATTTCCAGGACTGGAGCCGGGGCATGGCCGATCCCAAGAAGCTGTTCATCAAGACCTACGGGTGCCAGATGAACGTCTACGACAGCGAGCGCATGGCAGAGGCCATGGGCGGCGCGGGGTATGTCGAGACCGCCAGCCCCGACGACGCCGACATGATCCTGCTCAACACCTGCCACATCCGCGAGAAGGCGGCGGAGAAGGTCTATTCCGAACTGGGACGTTTCAAGGACCTGAAGGCGGCGCGGCCGGACCTGAAGATCGGTGTCGCCGGCTGCGTGGCGCAGGCCGAGGGCGCCGAGATCATGCGCCGCCAGCCGCTGGTGGACCTGGTGGTCGGCCCGCAAAGCTACCACCGCCTGCCGGAGCTGGAGGCGAAGGCGCGGGGCGGGGCGCGGGCGCTGGACACCGACTTTCCCGAGGAAGACAAGTTCACCCGCCTCGCCAGCCGCCCCAAGGCGCGGCGCGCCCCGGCGGCCTTCCTGACGGTGCAGGAGGGCTGCGACAAGTTCTGCGCCTTCTGCGTGGTCCCCTACACCCGCGGCGCCGAGGTCAGCCGCCCGGTGGCGCAGGTGCTGGACGAGGCGCGCGGGCTGGTGGATCGCGGGGTGCGCGAGCTCACCCTGCTGGGCCAGAACGTCAACGCCTACCACGGCGAGGGCCCGGACGGCGCCTGGTCGCTGGCGCGGCTGATCCGCGAGCTGGCGCGCATCGACGGGCTGGAACGGATCCGCTTCACCACCTCGCACCCCAACGACATGGACGAGGACCTGATCGCCGCCCACGGCGACTGCGCCAAGCTGATGCCCTACCTGCACCTGCCCGTGCAGTCGGGCAGCGACCGGGTGCTGAAGGCGATGAACCGCAAGCACACCGCCGAGGACTACCTGCGGCTGGTGGAGCGTATCCGCGCCGCGCGCCCCGACATCCTGATGTCCGGCGACTTCATCGTGGGCTTCCCCGGCGAGACCGAGGCGGACTTCGAAGCCACCCTCGCGTTGGTCAAGGCGGTCCGCTACGGCCAGTGCTATTCGTTCAAGTACTCCGCCCGCCCCGGCACCCCGGCGGCCGAGCGGGCGCTGGTGGATCCCGAGGAAGCCAGCGACCGGCTGGCGCGGCTGCAGGCGCTGCTGACCCGCCAGCAGCGTGAAATCCAAGACGCGATGATCGGGCGCGAGGTGGGCGTGCTGTTCGAACGGCCCGGCCGGATGGCGGGGCAGATGACCGGCAAGTCCGACCACCTGCACGCGGTCCACGTCACCGGCGATGTCGCGGTGGGCGACCTGCGGCGCGTGCGGATCACCGCGAGCGGGCCGAACTCGCTGGCCGGCACGCTGGTCTGACGCACCGCGTCGGCGCCGCGCAAACAGTCCGGGCGCGGCGGTCCCATTGGCCGCGCTGGCGGATCAATCCCGGCGAAAATTTCGACCCCGGCTGACGGAAGGGTAGGCTGCTTGGCAGTCCGGCTCCGTGCGGGCACGCCCCGGCGTGCAAGGCGGTGCCCGGCGTAAACCGACTTTTCCGGGGGATCTGTCATGAAACTACTCGCACTCGCTGCCGCGCTTGGCGCCGCGCTGGTGACGCCGGCCTTCGCGGGCGGCCAAACCTACCATTACAAGTGCCCGACCGGGCAGGTGATCGTGGTCAGCTGCTACCGCGGCCCCTACAAGAAGGTGATCTGGGACAAGGCCAACCCCGCGTTCATCAGCAGCCTGATGACCGTCGGCTATGACCGCGCCAGCGCCGAGGCCATCGGTACCCGCGTCTGCCGCGACCAGTCGCTGGTGGGCAACCCGCACGGGATCCGCGCGACGATGACGCAGATCTACTACCAGTCGCCCAGCTACTACCAGCTGCCGCCGGGCTTCGACTCCGGCCACAAGCACGGCAAGCACGGCAAGTACGGCTACTGAGACGAACGGCGGCGGCGGGCCCGGCCCGCACGCCGCCCTTCCGCCGCAAGGCGGCCCCGGCGCGCCCGATTCACCCGCGCCACCGACATTTCCCAACAATTTATCCTGCGGCAGCCGCGCCACTGTGGACAACCACGGTTTGTTCAGGACTCGTTAAGGTTTAGCCGCGCCAGCGCAGGTTTTCCACGCGGCGCCGGCGGTGAAATTACACCAGATGTGGCATTGCGCCTTCACATGACCCCCAGAATTGCTAGGCTGGACCAGATAAGGGGTGCTCTTCTGCCGGGCGGCGACGTCCCGTGGGCGGGAGAGGGCGGAATGGAATGGAATTGCAGAGGTACGGACAGGTGGCGATGGGCATTCGGACAGCATGGGGCGCGGCGCGGACCTGCGCGATCGCGATGGCGGCAGTGCTGGCGCTGGGAACGGCGGCGGCGGCCCAGGGAGACCCGCGGCAATACGTGGGCGAGGCCTACGTGCCGACGATCTGGGTGGATCCCGACGGGTGCGAGCACTGGGTGATGGATGACGGCCTCGAAGGCTTCATGACCCCCCACGTCACGCGCCAGGGCATCCCGGTCTGCAACCGCGGCAATACCTGCGCGGTGATGAACTCCGACACCCTGTTCTCCAGCGGCAGCTACGCGATCAACCGCCGCGGGCAGGCCTGGCTGGCGGAATTCTTCAGCAAGGCCGGGGCGACCTCCTACATCATCGCCGGCCATACCGACAGCCGGGCCAGCGACGACTACAACATGCGCCTGTCGATGAACCGCGCCAACGCGGTCGCCTCGATCGCCGCCTCGGTGGGTGCGCGCATCGCCGATGTGCGCGGCTATGGCGAGCGGATGCCGGTGGCCTCGAACCGCAGCGCCGCAGGCATGCAGAAGAACCGCCGCGTGGAAATCATCTGCCTCCGCTGAGCAGGCCAAGAGGAACAGTACCATGACCATTCTCAAGACCGCCGCGCTGATCGCCGCCGTCGCCACCCTGGCCGGCTGCGTGGACAACAAGGTCGACAAGACCGTGGACCGCGGCATCGACAGCAAGCACCTGAGCCAGCTGAAGGCCGGGATCTGGGTGGACCCCACCGGCTGCGACCACTGGATCATCGACGACGGCGCCGAGGGCTACCTGTCGCAGCGGCTCGATCCCTACGGCAAGCCGGTCTGCTCGGGCATCGCGCCGCCCAACACGGCGGTGGGACCCTACAAGAAGGGCTCCTTCATTCCCGACTCGATCTGAGCGGCCGCGCCGTGAGGAATGACAGGGCCGCCGGTTTCCCCCGGCGGCCTTTTCGTGCCTGCCGCCGCCTGTTTCGCCCCGCCGCGGGGCGACAGCCGGCGCGGGGCACCTACATGATATTGTGACTTGCGCCCTGCGGGGCGGCTACGCACAGTAACGACAGGCACCTGGGAACGGAGACATTATTGGCCATCGGCACGCTCACCCCGCCCACCGACCATGAAACGCACGAGACCCTGCTGGAATTTCCGGACAACCGGCTGCTGATCGACCTTTGCGGCGAGTTCGACCGCAACCTTGCACAGATCGAGCAGGGGCTCGAGGTGCAGATCTTCCGAAAGGGCAACCACCTTGCGGTGATCGGCGAGACCGAGGCCCGCGAACAGGCGGAACGGGTGCTGCGGCAGCTCTACGCCCGGCTCGAGTCGGGGCGCAGTGTCGAGACCGGCGACATCGACGGCATGATCCGCCTGCGCGAATCCACCGAGGACGACGGCAGCCGCGACGGCGACCAGATGGAGCTGTTCAACGCCCCCGGCGGCAAGGTCGAGATCCGCACCCGCAAGAAGACGGTGGAGCCGCGCACCGAGGCGCAGAAGGCCTACGTGCGCGCGCTGTTCTCCAACGAGATGTCCTTCGGCATTGGCCCCGCCGGCACCGGCAAGACCTACCTTGCCGTCGCGGTGGGGGTGTCGATGTTCATCGGCGGCCACGTGGACAAGATCATCCTCAGCCGCCCCGCCGTCGAGGCGGGCGAGCGGCTGGGCTTCCTGCCCGGAGACATGAAGGAGAAGGTCGACCCCTACATGCAGCCGCTCTACGACGCGCTGAACGACTTCCTTCCGGGCAAGCAGCTGGCCAAGCTGATCGAGGAGAAGAAGATCGAGATCGCCCCGCTGGCCTTCATGCGTGGCCGGACGCTGGCCAACGCCTTCGTGGTGCTGGACGAGGCGCAGAACGCGACATCGATGCAGATGAAGATGTTCCTGACCCGCCTCGGCGAGGGCAGCCGCATGGTGATCACCGGCGACCGCACCCAGGTGGACCTGCCGCGCGGGGTGCAATCCGGCCTGCAGGACGCCGAGCGGCTTCTGGCGGGGGTCAAGGGCATCTCCTTCAGCTACTTCACCGCCCGCGACGTGGTACGCCACCCGCTGGTGGCGCGGATCATCGAGGCCTACGACGCGGACAGCGCGGGGTAGGGGCGTGGCGGGGCGGTGGGGTGAACCCCGCCCTACCGCTTCGTTCGTGCGGAGCGCTAATCCGCCCCGAACAAGCCGAAGGCGCGGGGCGAGCGCCTGCCCGTCCCGGCGGGCTGGCGCTGTGTCATCTGCACGGCACGCTCATTCTGCGCGCGGGTTTGGCTGGGATAAAGCGCATACCTCAGAGGTCAGCAGCGCCACCCCACGGGCAGGCTCACGTCGCGCATTAGCCCCTAGCATCCCGCCGCACCGCCCCACCTCGCCTCCCGCCCTTGCCGCCCTACCTCAACCGGATCATGCCCCACGACCACCACCACATGGACCCCGACTCAGGCGACCGGCGCATGTATGCCGCCATCGCCGTCAACTTCGGCCTCAGCGGCGCGCAGATCGTCGGGGGGATCCTTGCCGGCTCGCTCGCGCTGATCGCCGACGCGCTGCACAACCTGTCGGACGCGGTCTCGCTGGTGATCGCCATGGCCGCCCGCAAGATCGCCCGGCGTCCGGCAGACGCGGGCATGACCTTCGGCTACGGCCGCGCCGAGGTGGTGGCGGCGTTGATCAACTACACCACGCTGATCCTGCTGTCCTTCTACCTGATCTACGAGGCGGTGCTGCGCGTGCTCGACCCGCAGCCCGTGGAAGGCTGGACCGTGGTCATCATCGCCGGCGTCGCCCTGGTGGTGGACCTCGTGACGGCGATGCTGACCTACGCCATGGCCAAGGACAGCATGAACATCCGCGCCGCCTTCCTGCACAACCTCGCCGACGCGGCGGGGTCGGTGGCGGTGATCGTCGCGGGGACGCTGATCCTGCTCTACGACTGGCGGCTGGTGGACCCGGCGGTGACGCTGCTGATCGCCGGCTACATCCTGTGGATGGCGCTGACCGAGATCGGCGGCGTGCTCCGGGTGCTGATGCTGGGCACGCCTCCGGGGCTCGATCCGCGCAAGGTGGTGGCGGAGATGTGCGCCGAGGAGGGGGTGGCCGGGGTGCACCACGCGCACCTCTGGCAGATGCAGGAACACCAGCCGGCGCTGGAGGCGCACGTGGTGATCGACCCGGGCCGCTGGGACCAGGCGGACGCGGTGAAGGCACGGCTGAAGGCGCGGCTGGAGAGCCTCGGCATCGGTCATACGACGCTGGAGCTGGAATGCACCCGCCACGCCTGCACCGGCGCGCGGGAGATCGGGCACGGTTGAGGGGGCTGGACAAAGCCGCCGCGCTGGGGTGGATGGCGCCATGAGCGTGGACGTGCTGATCGAATGCCCGGACTGGGAGGCGCTGGGGCTGGAGCCCCTGGCAGAGGCCGCCGCCGCCGCGACGCTGGCGCACCTGGGGCTGGAGGCGGACCACGAGATCGCGCTGCTGGGCTGCGACGACGCCCGCATCGCCGTCCTGAACGCCGATTTCCGCGGCAAGCCGCAGCCCACCAACGTGCTCAGCTGGCCCTCGGAGGAACGCGGCGCCGAGACCGCCGGCGACGCGCCCCTGCCGCCCGCCGCCGGCGAGGAACTGGGCGACATCGCCATTGCCTACGAGACATGTGCCCGCGAGGCCGAGGCGGCGGGGCGGCCGCTGCGGGACCATGTGACGCACCTCGTTGTGCATGGCACACTGCATTTGTTGGGCTATGACCACGAAGACGGGCGGGATGCCGCCCTGATGGAAGGTCTTGAGGTCGAGATACTTGCAACTCTCGGGGTTGCCGACCCATATTGAGGCCGCGGGGCCAGGGGCCGTGCGGTTGTTGGAAAGGACAGATGGGCGACGCTGACAGCGGGTCCTCTAGCGCAGCGCAAAGCGCGCAGGATCAATCGGAGAACGGGCAGCGCGGGCTGATAAGCTGGCTGAAGACTGCCCTGAACGGGTCGGCCGAGGCCGAGCCCGAGGATGAATCGGAAAGTCACAAGCCTTCCTACGGGGCCGCTTCGGCGGGCGCCGTGCTGGGGCTTTTGAACCTGCGCCGGATGCGGGTCGAGGACGTGGCGATCCCCAAGGCGGAAATCGTCTCTGTCCCGGTGGAGATCACCAAGGAGGAACTGGTCAAGGTCTTCCGCGAAAGCGGCCTGACCCGGCTGCCGGTGTTCAAGGGGACGCTGGACACCCCCCTCGGCATGGTCCACCTGAAGGATTTCGCGCTGAAGTACGGCTTCAACGGCGGCGGCGGACGCTTCAGCCTGCGCAAGATGCTGCGCCCGCTGCTGTTCGCGCCGCCCTCGATGCCCATCGGCGTGCTGCTGCAGAAGATGCAGACCCAGCGGATGCACCTTGCGCTGGTGATCGACGAGTACGGCGGCGTCGACGGACTGGTCTCTATCGAGGACCTGATCGAGCAGGTGATCGGCGAGATCGAGGACGAGCACGATATCGACGAGGGCAAGTACTGGGCGCTGGAAAAGCCCGGCAGCTACATCCTGCAGGCCAAGACCCCGCTGGAGGAGTTCGAGGAGGAGATCGGCCTCAAGCTCGCCGACGACGAGGAGCAGGAGGAGATTGACACCCTCGGCGGCCTCGTGGTCATGCTTGCCGGCCGCGTTCCGGCACGCGGAGAGATGATCCCGCACCCCGCCGGCGTGGAATTCGTGGTGGTGGACGCCGATCCCCGGCGTCTGAAACGCCTGCGCGTCCGTCTGCCAGAACTTATCGCCGCCGGTGAGTGACGGCCTGTCCATGGCCGCCCCGGTCCTGCGGGTCCGGGCGCGCTGGCGTCTGCCGCTGGCGGCGCTGACCGGCGTGCTGGCGGCGACGGGGCAGGCGCCGGTCAGCCTGCCATGGGCGACGCTGCTGGCGCTGGCGCTGGCCTTCGGGCTGTTCCTCGACACCCCGCGCACCGGCAAGGCGGCCTGGCTGGGCTGGGCCTTCGGCTGGGGCTACTTCGCCGCCACGCTGTTCTGGATCGTGGAGCCCTTCCTGATCGACATCCCCCGCCACGGCTGGATGGCGCCCTTCGCGCTGATCTTCACCGCGGGCGGCTTCGCGGGTTTCTGGGCCGGGGCCTTCGCGCTGGCCGCTTGGGGCGCGCGGGGACGGCTGGCGCGGGCGCTGGCCTGGACCGGGGCGCTGACGCTGGCGGAGCTGACCCGGTCCTACCTGCTGACCGGCTTTCCCTGGGCACTGGTGGGCCATGTCTGGGTGGACTGGGCGCCGATGCAGCTGGCGGCCTGGGTCGGCCCGGTGGGCCTCAGCCTGCTGACGCTGCTGATCCCGGCGCTGGCGGTGGCGCTCTGGCCCCGGCGGCTGGCGCTGGCGGGGGTGCTTGCGGTCGCCGCCGCGCTTTACGGAGCAGGGGCCTGGCGCGCGGCGCAGCCGTTGCCCGATGCCGAGGGGCCGGTGCTGCGGCTGGTGCAGCCCAACGCGGCGCAGCACCTGAAGTGGGATCCCGACTGGCACCAGGTCTTCATGGACCGGCTGATGGCCTTCACTGCCGCCGAGGGCGCCGAGGGGCGGCCGCGGCTGGTCATCTGGCCCGAGACCGCGCTGCCCTACCTGCTGCACAACGCCGAGGAGGCGCTGGCCCAGACCGCCGAGGCGGCGGCGGGGGTGCCGGTGGTGCTGGGCATCCAGCGGGTCGAGGGCTGGCAGGCCTACAACAGCCTGATCGTGCTGAACGACCAGGGGCGGGTGGCGGACCTCTACGACAAGTACCACCTTGTCCCCTTCGGCGAATACCTGCCCGCCGGCGGCCTGCTGTCGAAGATCGGCCTCTCGGCGCTGACGGCCAAGAACGGCTTTGGCTACACCCCCGGGCCGGGCCCGCAGCTGCTGGACCTCGGGCCCTTCGGCCGGGCGCTGCCCCTGATCTGCTACGAGGCGATCTTCCCCCACGACGTGAACGCCGCGCCGGAGCGGCCCGACTGGCTGCTGCAGATCACCAACGACGGCTGGTTCGGCAACCTCTCTGGCCCCTACCAGCACCTGGCGCAGGCGCGGCTGCGGGCGGTGGAGCAGGGGCTGCCGCTGGTGCGGGCGGCCAATACCGGGGTTTCGGCGGTGATCGACGCCCACGGCGAGGTGCTGCACAGCCTGCCGCTGAACGAGGCGGGCTGGCTGGACGCGCCGCTTCCCGCCAAGCTGCCGCGCACGCTTTACGCCCGCACCGGCGATGTTCCGGTGGCGCTGCTGCTGGCGGCGCTGGCGCTGGGGCTGGGGCTGACCGCCCTGCGGCGGCGCGGGATTGACGGCGCCGGGGCGGCGGGCTAACGCAGGGGCGCATTGCCGCCACAACGGCTTCCTGGCGTGGCTGGCACTTTTCCAATGGAGCGTTCATGTCCCGTAAAAGCTACTTCTTCACTTCCGAGTCCGTCTCGGAGGGCCACCCCGACAAGGTCTGCGACCGGATCTCCGACGCCGTGCTCGACGCCTTCCTCGCCGCCGACCCGGTCAGCCGCGTCGCCTGCGAAACCTTCGCCACCACCGACCGCGTGGTCATCGGAGGCGAGGTCCGTGGCCCCGCCGAGGTGATCCAGCGGGTCGAGGAGATCGCGCGGGACTGCGTGCGCGACATCGGCTACGAGCAGGAGGGCTTTCACTGGGCCAACCTGAAGGTCGACAGCTACCTGCACGCCCAGTCCGCCGACATCGCCCAAGGCGTCGACGCCGCCGGCGAGAAGGACGAGGGCGCGGGCGACCAGGGGATCATGTTCGGCTACGCCGTGGACGAGACCCCGGAACTGATGCCGGCGCCGATCCTCTATGCCCACGCGATCCTGAAGCGGCTGGCCGAGGTCCGCAAGAACGGCACCGAGCCCAAGCTGGGCCCCGACGCCAAGTCGCAGCTGACCGTGCGCTACGAGGACGGCAAGCCGGTGGGCGTGGACAACATCGTGCTGTCGACCCAGCACCTCGACCCCTCGCTGACCTCCGAGCAGGTGAAGGAGATCGTCTCTCCCTACATCCGCGAAGTGGTGCCCGAGGGCTGGATCCTGCCGGACTCGGTCTGGCACGTGAACCCCACCGGCAAGTTCGTGATCGGCGGGCCGGACGGCGACGCGGGCCTCACGGGCCGCAAGATCATCGTCGACACCTACGGCGGCGCCGCGCCGCACGGGGGCGGGGCGTTCTCCGGCAAGGACCCGACCAAGGTGGACCGCTCGGCCGCCTACGCCGCGCGCTACCTGGCCAAGAACGTGGTCGCCTCGGGCCTGGCCCGGCGCTGCACGCTGCAGCTGTCCTACGCCATCGGCGTGGCGCGGCCGCTGTCGATCTACGTCGACACCCACGGCACCGGCGAGGTGCCCGACGCCGAGATCGAGAAGGCCGTGGGCAAGGCCATGGACCTGACGCCCCGCGGCATCCGCGAGCACCTGAAGCTGAACCGCCCGATCTTCCAGCGTACCGCGGCCTACGGCCACTTCGGCCGCGCCCCGGACTCGGACGGCGGGTTCTCCTGGGAAGCGACGGACCTGGTCGAGGCGCTGAAGAAGGCGGTTTGATCAAGGGGCCGCGGGGCCTTACGGGTGCCGCCGCCTTTCGCTACGGGCTTTCCCCTGTCGGCGCGGAACAAGGCCGAAGGCCGCCGCGCCAGCGCCGGCGCGCCCCTCCGCGGCGGCGCTATGGGTGCCGTGGGCGCGAAGCTCAGAGGTCTTCCTGACGTGGCCGGGATTAAGTGCGCCGCTCTACCGTCGGAGCGCCGCCGCGCGCGCCGGCACTGTCGCGTCTCCGCGCCCGGGTCCTCTGCGTCTACAGCCCGAAACGAAAGCGGCGCCCCCGGCGCCGCTCCCCATCCCCTTACCCGAAGGACTTCTCGATCCGGTCCAGCGTCTGCATCGCCGCCAGCACGTCATGGACCGAGCCGTTCGGCTCCCGCCCTTCCTGGATTGCCGCGATGAACTCCCGGTCGATCAGCTCGATGCCGTTGTTCGACACCGCCACGTCCGACAGGTCAATGGGGGTCTCGTTGCCGTCGTACAGGTCGTCATAGCGCGCCAGGTACGTGCCGTTGTCGCAGATGTAGCGGAAGAAGGTGCCGAAGGGGCCGTCGTTGTTGAACGACAGCGACAGCGTGCACAGCGCGCCGCCGGCGGTCTTCATGCCGATCGACATGTCCATGGCGATGCCCAGCTCGGGGTGGTGCGGGCCCTCGAGGCCAAAGGCCTTCTCCACGTGCTCGCCGGTCTGGTACTGGAACAGGTCCACCGTGTGGCAGGCGTGGTGCCACAGCAGGTGGTCGGTCCAGCTGCGCGGCTCGCCCTTGGCGTTCAGGTTGGACCGGCGCATGAAGTAGGTCTGAACGTCCATCTGCAGGATCTTCAGCTCGCCCTTCTCGATCCGGTCGTGGATCCACTGGTGCGAAGGGTTGAAGCGGCGGACCTGACCGGCCATGGCCAGCACCCCGGTCTCCTTCTGCACAGCGCAGATCTTCTCGGAGTCCTCAAGCGAATCCGCCATCGGGATCTCGATCAGCACCGGCTTTCCGGCCCGCATGCAGGCGATCGCCTGCTCTGCGTGCAGCTGGGTGGGCGTCGCCAGGATCACCGCGTCCACGTCGTCCCGCGCCAGGCATTCGTCCAGCGAGGTGGCGGCGTGGCCGACGCCGCGCTCCTTTGCAAAGGCCTCGATCTTGTCCTGCTTGGGGCCCATGACCGAGGTCACCTTGACCCCGTCGATCGCCTTCAGCGCGTCCATGTGCTTCATTCCGAAGGCGCCGTAGGCCCCGGCTACGCAGATCCGCATGTCGTTCTCTCCCGGTTCAGGCTGCTTCGTTCTCGAGGATGATGTGCCCCACGGCGGTGTTCGAGGCGGGCACGTGGTAGTGCCGGTGCACCTCGCGCACCTTGTCGTTCAGGGCGCCGCGCATCACGTGCCACATCACCATCTCGACCCCTTCCGATCCAGCCTCGCGCAGGTATTCCACGTGCGGGATCTTGCTGGCGAAGACCGGGTCCTCGGTCATCAGGTCGAGGAATCGCTTGTCCCACTCGGCATTGATCAGGCCGGCGCGCTTGTACTGCAGCTGGTGGCTCATGCCGCCGGTGCCGAAGATCATGACGTTCAGGTCCTCGGGGTAGCTTTCCACGGCGCGGCGCACCGCCTTGCCCAGCTGGAAGCAGCGGTTGCCGGTGGGGGCGGGGTACTGCACCACGTTCACCGCCAGCGGGATCACCTGGCAGGGCCATTCCTCGTCGGGCCCGACATCGCCGAACATCACCGACAGCGGCACGGTCAGGCCGTGGTCCACGTCCATGTCGTTCATGATGGTCAGGTCGAACTCGTCCAGGATCAGCGACTGGGCGATGTGGCTGGCCAGCTTGGGGTGGTTCTTGACCACCGGCACCGGGCGCGCGCCCCAGCCCTCGTCGGCCGGCGCGAATTCCGCCGCCGCGCCCAGGGCGAAGGTGGGGATGCACGAGGCGTCGAAGGCGGTGCAGTGGTCGTTGTAGACCAGGAAGATCACGTCGGGCTTGTTCTCCTTCATCCACTGGCGGGAGAATTCGAAGCCCTTGAACACCGGCTGCCAGTAGGGCTGGTCGGTGATCTTGGTGTCCATCGCCACGCCGATGGCGGGCACGTGGGAAACCCCCACGCCTGCGGTGATACGGGCCATCAGTTCTTGTCCTTCCATTCGGATGCGTAGCGGTTGCCCTCGATCGAGCGGCCGCCTTCCAGCATCATCTTGCGGTATTCGTCGCGGCCCATCCCGGTCATCAGCCCGGCCAGTTCCTGGAAGTTGATGCCGTGGTAGGCGGCCAGCTTGGCGGTGTAGTAGATGTTGCCGCCCAGCTCGAGCATGCGGTTCCAGTCCTGGTCGCGCACCGCCTGCTTCTGTTCCTCGGTCATCGGGTACTTCGACAGGTAGGCCTCGGGGTCCGCGGTATAGCCGTCGCGGCCGGTCTGCTTGCCCAGCGAGATGCAGAACATGTTCAGATGATAACCTTCGCGCGAGCGGTCCGCGTCGAACACGAAGGTGCCGGGGATGTCTTCGTAATCCTTCTCGGGCATCGGTGCCTCCCATGGTTTGGCCGGTGGCGCCGGGCGGCGATGCGCCGGGCCGGGGCCGATGAACCTTATGTGTCGCAATCGGGCCGCCATACAAGCGCGGCGGCCCTGCCGGTCACTTGCCCCGGCTCTAGCACCGGAGCGTGCAAATGGGGAATTGGAATGCGCCGGGCGATATTGGTTTTGGCTAGACGCCCGCTTTGCCGCCGCGCGCGACGGCGCCGCAGACCCGGCGCAGGCGGTCCATCACCTCGGCCTGCCCGCCGGTGGGCCGCCAGCCCCGGCGGTAGGTCAGCCCGATGCTGCGGGCCGAGCCTTCCAGCGGGATCGGCAGCGGCGCGATGGCGCCGGTGGCCTGCTCGCGCGCGATCTGCAGGCGCGAGATGATCGACACGTAGGGCCCCTCGGCCAGCAGCCCGCGCAGGAACACCAGCGAGGAGGAGACCACGCGCACCGGCGTCACCGGCCGCTCGTGGATGCGCAGCGTCTCGTAAAGGTAGCTGCCGGCGGGGGTGTCGCGGGGCGGGGCGACCCAGGGGTAGGCCAAGGTGTCCTCGACCGTAGGGGCGGGGCGGCCGAACAGCGGGTGCGAGGGGTGGGCGACGATCGCCAGCTCGTCGTTGAACAGCGGCTCCTGCACCACGTCCTCGGCGGGCACCGGGTCGCGCAGGGCGCCGATCAGGCAGTCGATGTCCCCCTCGCGCAGGGCCCGCAGCAGCAGCGGGTAGCGCCCGTCCAGCACCCGGATCTGCATCCCCGGCCGCGCCCGCACCGCCGCGTCCACCGCGCGCGGAACGATGGCGGTGCGGGCCAGCGGCAGGCTGCCGAGGGTGAAGCTGCCGTCGCCGGCGCCGGTGGCGCGGGCGATCTCGTCCATGCCTTGGCGGATCTCGGCCTGCGCCAGCTTGGCCCCCAGCCCCAGCCCCTGCGCGGCCCCCGTCAGCTCCACCCCCACCGCGGTGGCGGTGAACAGCGCCGTGCCCGCCAGCGCCTCCAGCGTGCGGGCGGCGCGGTGGACGGTGGGCTGCGCCACCCCCAGCTCCCGCGCCGCAAGGGTGAAGCTGCCGCTGTTGGCCACCGCGATCAGCGCCCGCAGCTGCGCCGCCGTCAGCAGCCGCTCGAACCCGCCGTGCCGCGCCTCGGCCCGGCCCGCCCGCGCCGCCGCCCGGGCGCCGCGGGCCAGGTGCTCCAGCGCCGCCTCGACCCGCCGGGCGAAGAGCGCGCCTGCGGGGGTCGGCGCCAGCTCGCGCGTGCGGCGCACCAGCAGGGGGGTGCCGAGGCTGCGCTCCAGCCCCGAGATGCCCTGCGTCGCCGCCGGCTGCGACAGGTGGCAGCGCGCCGCCGCGATCGAGACGGAGCCGGCGCGCAGCGCCTCGGCGAAGACGCGCATGTGGCGGATGTTGGGGAAGTCGGCGGTCACGGGAGAGGGGGCTTTCGGTGAGGCTTCCGGTGGAGCTTCCGGCAGGGGTATAGACAAAACTTATCGTAGGGACGACATTCGGAATAGGCAATCGGCGGGGGCTGCGCCATGGATGCCGCGTAACCAGCAGATCCGGGGAGGACTCTCCATGGCCCAGAACAAGACAGCGCTGGTGATCAGCGCCCATTCCGCCGACTTCGTCTGGCGCGCCGGCGGCGCCATCGCGCTGCACCAGCAGATGGGATGGGAGGTGACCGTGGTCTGCCTGTCCTACGGCGAGCGCGGCGAAAGCGCCAAGCTGTGGAAGCAGGAGGGCATGACGCTGGAGCGGGTGAAGGCCGGCCGCCGCGAGGAGGCAGAGAACGCCGCCGCCGCGCTGGGGGTGAAGGACATCCGTTTCCTCGACCGGGGCGATTACCCGCTGGACCTCGGCCGCGAGACCATGGAGCAGATGGTCGACATTCTGCGCGAGGTGCAGCCCGGCTGGATGATGAGCCACTCCAAGTGGGACCCCTACAACACCGACCACATGCGCACCACGGACTTCGCGCTGGAGGCGCGGATGGTGGCGCAGGCCTGGGGCCACAACCCCGGCCAGAAGGTGCTGGGCGCGCCGCAGCTCTACCTGTTTGAGCCGCACCAGACCGAGCAGATGGAATGGAAGCCCGACGTCTTCCTCGACATCACCCCGGTGTGGGACAAGAAGTGGGCGGCGATCCAGTGCATGCAGGGGCAGGAGCACCTGTGGCACTTCTACGAGAACGTCGCGCAAAACCGCGGCAACCACTTCCGCCGCAACTCCGGCGGCCAGGCGGGCGGGCGCGATTGCCGCTATGCCGAGGGCTTCCAGACGGTGTTCCCGCGCACGGTGGACGAACTGTCATGACCCATCAGCCGGGAACCGCGGGCGTCGTCGTCCGGGAGGTGGAGCGCGCGGATGCGGATGTGATCGAGGGGCTGGCCGCCTGCGGCGTGGCCACCGTTCACGAGGCGCAGGGGCGCAAGGGGCTGCTGGCCAGCTACATGCGCCCGATCTACCCCGGCGCGCGGGTGGCGGGATCGGCGGTCACGATCCTCGCGCCGCCCTGCGACAACTGGATGATCCACGTGGCGATCGAGCAGTTGCAGGAGGGGGACATCCTGCTGCTGGGCACCACCACCCCCTCGGAAGCCGGCTATTTCGGCGACCTGCTGGCCACTTCCGCCAAGGTGCGCGGCTGCCGCGGGCTGGTGATCGACGCCGGGGTGCGCGATGTGCGCGACCTGACCGAGATGGGTTTCCCGGTCTGGTCCAAGGCGGTCTGCGCCCAGGGCACGATCAAGGAGACGCTGGGCTCGGTCAACGTGCCGGTGGTCTGCGCGGGCGAGCTGGTGAACCCCGGCGACGTGGTGGTGGCCGATGACGACGGCGTCTGCGTTGTGCGCCGGGCCGAGGCGGCGGCCGTGCTGGAGAAGGCCCGGGCGCGCGAGGCGAACGAGGGCGACAAGCGGGCGCGCTTCGAGGCCGGCGAGCTGGGGCTGGACATCTACGGCATGCGCGAGCGGCTGGCGGAGAAGGGGTTGAAGTATCTCTGAGGTCTCGCCGCGCCTGCGGCGCGGCGATCCGCCGGAGGGGCGCTGCCCCTCCGGACCTCCCCGGGATATTTGGAACCAGAAGAAGGGGCAGGGGGCTGCGCGATGACGGATGGCGTTCGGTGCATGTGGATGCGCGGCGGGACCTCGAAGGGGGGGTATTTCCTTGCCGGTGACCTGCCGGCGGACCCGGCGGCGCGGGATGCGCTGCTGTTGCGGGTGATGGGCTCGCCCGACCTGCGGCAGATCGACGGGATGGGGGGCGCGGACCCGCTGACCTCGAAGGTGGCGGTGGTGAAGCGGTCGGAGCGGCCGGGCGTGGACGTGGACTACCTGTTCCTGCAGGTCTTCGTGGACCGGCCCATCGTCACCGACGCGCAGAACTGCGGCAACATGCTGGCCGGGGTCGGCCCCTTCGCGATCGAGCGCGGGCTGGTGACGGCGCGGGACGGCGAGACCGAGGTGGCGGTCTACATGGAGAACACCGGGCAGGTGGCGGTCGAGCGGGTGCAGACCCCCGGCGGTCGGGTCAGCTACGACGGGACCGCGCGGATCGACGGCGTGCCGGGGGGCGCGGCGCCGGTGCCCTGCGAGTTCAAGGACACCGCCGGATCCTCCTGCGGGGCGCTGCTGCCCACCGGGAACGCCTGCGACGTGGTCGAGGGCATCGAGGTCTGCATGATCGACAACGGCATGCCCTGCGTGGTGCTGCGGGCCTCGGACATGGGGATCACCGGCGAGGAAAGCCCCGAGGCGCTGGAGGCGGACGCGGCCCTGCGGGCGCGGCTGGAGGCGATCCGGCTGGCCTGCGGGCCGCTGATGAACCTCGGGGACGTGGCTGACAAGTCGGTGCCCAAGATGACCATGGTCAGCGCCCCGCGCGGCGGCGGCGCGATCGGCACGCGCACCTTCATCCCGCACCGCTGCCACAAGACGATCGGGGTGCTGGGGGCGGTCTCTGTCGCGACCGCCTGCCTGATCGCGGGCACCCCCGCCCACGGCCTTGCCGCGCGCGGCGAGGGGCGCGAGCGGGCGCTGGCGGTGGAGCATCCCTCGGGCGAGATGACGGTGGTGGCGCGGCTGGACGAGGCGGGCGAGGTCATCTCTGCCGCGATCCTGCGCACCGCGCGCAAACTGATGGACGGAGAGGTATTCCCATGAACGAGCAGGTGACGGACCCCGACTGGCTGGACTTCCACCCGGATCCGAAGAAGCCCGACTTTGTGCTGCCCGAGGGGGCGGTGGACGCGCATTGCCACGTCTTCGGCCCGCGCGACGTCTTTCCCTTCGCGCCGGAGCGCAAGTACACTCCCTGCGACGCGGGCAAGGACAAGCTGTTCGCGCTGCGCGACTTCCTTGGCTTCAGCCGCAGCGTGATCGTGCAGGCCACCTGCCATGGCCGCGACAACCGCGCGCTGGTGGATGCCTGCCGCGCCGCCGGGGACCTGGCGCGGGGCGTGGCGAGCGTGGGGCCGGACATCACCCGCGAGGAACTGGCCGAAATGCACGAGGCCGGGGTGCGCGGCGTGCGCTTCAACTTCGTCAAGCGGCTGGTGGACGCGACTCCGAAGGAGGTCTTCCTGGGGATCGGCGAGAAGATCCGCGAATTCGGCTGGTCCACCGTGGTCTACTTCGAAGCGCAGGACCTGGGTGAGCTGGAGCCTTTCCTGAAGCAGCTGCCCGGCATCATCGTGGTCGATCACATGGGGCGGCCCGACGTGGACAAGGGGGTGGACCATCCCGACTTCGCCCGCTTCGTGGCGCTGATGGAGAGCACGCCGAACATCTGGACCAAGGTGACCTGCCCCGAGCGGCTGAGCACGCAAGGACCCCCCTACGACGACGTGGTGCCCTTCGCCCGCCACCTGGTGGAGCGGTTTCCGGACCGGGTGCTCTGGGGCACCGACTGGCCGCATCCCAACATGAAGTCGCACATGCCCGACGACGGCGCGCTGGTGGATTACATCCCGCGCATCGCGACGACGCCGGAGCTGCAGCGCAAGCTGCTGGTGGACAACCCCATGCGGCTTTACTGGGACCGATGAGCACGCTGGTCTACATCCCCGGGCTGGTCTCGGACGCGCGGGTCTGGCGGCCGGTGGCCGGGGCGCTGGGGGGCGATCACGTGCTGGCGGAGGGCATGCGCGCCCCGAGCATCGAGGCGATGGCGCGGGAGGCGCTGGCGCTGGCCGAAGGGCCGCTGGTGCCGGTGGGCCATTCCATGGGCGGGCGCGTGGCGATGGAGATGGCGCGGCAGGCGCCGCAGCGGATCGCCGGGCTGGTGCTGGCGGATACCGGGCACCACCCGCTGGCGCCCGGCGAGGCGGAAAAGCGCGAGGCGAAGATCGCGCTGGGGCACCGGGACATGGCGGGGCTGGTGGAGGACTGGCTGCCGCCCATGGTGGATGCCTCGCGCCACGAGGACGCGGCGCTGATGGACGACCTGCGGGACATGGTGCTGGCGGCGGGGCCGGAACTGCACGAGACGCAGATCCGGGCGCTGATGGGCCGGCCGGACGCCGGCGCGCACCTTGGCGACCTGCGCTGCCCGCTGCTGCTGCTGGTGGGCGAGACCGACCGCTGGAGCCCGCCCTCGCAGCACGAGCAGATCGCGGCGCTGGCGGCGGGGGGCGAGAGCACCTTGGTGACGGTGCCGGGGGCCGGGCACTTCCTGCCGCTGGAACGGCCGGGCGCGGTGGCGGCGGCGATGCGGGACTGGCTGGCGCGGCACTTCGGCGGCTGAGGGCATTGCCTTCGCCGCCGGTGCCGGTAGGGTCGCGGCACCTTGCAAACAGCTGAAGGCGCCTGCCATGTGGACCCCCTCCGAACGCTATCCCGACCCCTCGATCGAGATCCTCGACCCGCGCTTCGCGGACCTCGTGGTCTGGAACGCCAGCGTCGAGCGGCTGGCCGAGGGCTGCCGCTGGTCCGAGGGGCCGGTCTGGTTCGGCGATCACCGCTGCGTTCTGTGGTCCGACATCCCCAACGACCGGGTGATGCGCTGGGACGAGGAGACAGGAGCCACCAGCGTCTGGCGGCGCGGCGGCTTCACCAACGGCAGCACCCGCGACCGGCAGGGGCGCATGGTCTCGTGCCGGCACGGCGCGCGCGACGTGGTGCGGACCGAGCTTGACGGCAGCCTGACGGTGCTGGCCGACCGCTACCAGGGCAAGCGCCTGAACTCTCCCAACGACGTGGTGGTGAAGTCCGACGGCAGCATCTGGTTCACCGACCCCTCCTTCGGCATCCTGTCGCATTACGAGGGCGGCAAGGCCGAGCAGGAGCTGCCCACCAATGTCTACCGCGTCGACAGCGAGACGGGCGAGATGACCGTGCTGGTGGAGGGGATCAACCAGCCCAACGGCCTGGCCTTCTCGCCGGACGAGCGGCTGCTGTACCTCGTGGAATCCCGGTCAGAGCCGCGGGCGATCCACGTCTACGACGTGACCGCCGACGGCCGCGGGGTCGAGAACAAGCGGCTGTTCGTGGATGCCGGGCCCAAGGGCACGCCGGACGGGTTCCGCTGTGACATGCAGGGCAACCTCTGGGCCGGCTGGGGCATGGGCGAGGGGCTGGACGGGGTGCGGGTCTTCGCGCCCGACGGCACCGCCATCGGCCAGATCCACCTGCCTGAGCGCTGCGCCAACCTGTGTTTCGGCGGCCCGCACCGCACCCGGCTGTTCATGGCCGCCAGCCGGTCGCTTTACGGGCTGTACGTCAAGGTGCAGGGCGCGCCTTACGCCTGAGCCTGCGGGTCGCGCGATCGGGGCGCGCAATCGCTCTGGACCATCGGCGCGGGATGGCGTTACTGCGACACATGGTAAACAAGCTACAGGTCGCGGACCTTGTCGCCCTCTTGGGGCTGGGTCTGCTGGGCGCTCTTGGCGCCGCGGCGGCGGGGCTGCCGATGCCCTGGATGCTGGGCAGCCTGACAGCGTCCGCCGCCTATACCATCGCCTGGAACCGGCGCGGCCGCGTGGTGCAGTACCCGCGCCGGATCCGGCACTTCTTCATCGCCACCATCGGCACGATGATCGGCAGTCGCTTTACCCCGGAGCTGCCGGCGCTGATCCTCGCCTCCTGGCCCTCGTTCCTGGCGGTGGTGCCCTTCGTGCTGCTGGCCTACGGCTACGGCTACGCGGTGCTGCGGCGGCTGGGGGGCTACGACCGGCCCACCGCCACCTACGGCGCCCTGCCGGGGGGCCTGATGGAGGCGCTGGCGCTGGGCGAGCAGCGCGGCGCGGACGTGCGGCTGATGACGATCCAGCATTTCCTGCGGATCATCGTGGTGGTGGTCACCGTGCCGCTGCTGTTCCGGGTGCTGGGGGGCGAGAACGTGGGCAGCTCTGCCGGGGTGAGCATGGAGAACGGCCCCTCCGCCTGGTCGGACCTGGCGCTGATCGGGGCGCTGTCGCTGGCCGGTGCGGTGCTGGGCGAGATGCTGCGCCTGCCGGCGGGGATGCTGATGGGCCCGCTGGTGCTCTGCGCGCTGGGGCAGGTGACGGGGCTGGTGGAACTGCACAGCCCCGGCTGGCTGCTGAACGTGGCGCAGCTGGCGATCGGCGCGGGTCTCGGGGCGCAGTTCGCCGGGATCGATGGGCGCACGCTGCTGCGCGGGCTGTGGCTGGGGGCGGTCTGCGTCGCCGGGATGCTGGCTATGGCCGGGCTGTGGGCGGTGGTGCTGGACGGGCTGGTGCGCGGCGGGTTCGAGACGATGTTCATCAGCTTCGCGCCGGGGGGCATGACCGAGATGGCCCTGATCGCGCTGAGCCTCGAGGCAAGCCCGGTGATCGTGACGGCCCACCACCTGCTGCGGATCGTCGTGGCGGTGCTGGTGGTGAGCGCGCTGGACCGCTGGCGGGCGCGGTGAGGTTGTGGGGGGCGTGGCGGGGTGAACCCCGCCCTACGGCTTCGTACGAGCGGTGTGCTGACCAGCCCCCGAACAAGCCGAAGGCGCGGGGCGAGCGCCTGCCCGTTCCGGCGGGCTGGCGCTGTGTCATCCTCGTGCGCGGCTTATTCGGAGGGCGGATGTGGCTGGGATAAAGCGACTATGTCGGGCCAGATGCGCCACCCCACGGGCAGGCTGGCGTTGCGCCATGGCGGGGTTGAACCCCACCCTACCACTCCCTACGGATGAAGCGCTGATCCGCCCCGATCAAGCCGAAGGCGCGGGGCGAGCGCCTGCCCGTCCCGGCGGGCTGGCACTGTGTCATCCGCGTGCACGGCTCATTCTGTGCGCGGATGTGGCCGGGATTAAGCGACTATGCCGGAGGACAGATGCGCCATCCCACGGGCGGGCTGGCGTTGCGCCATGGCGGGGTGAACCCCGCCCTACCACTCCCTACGGATGAAGCGCTGATCCGCCCCGAATAAGCCGAAGGCGCGGGGCGAGCGCCTGCCCGTCCCCACGGGCTGGCGCTGTGTCATCCTCGTGCGCGGCTCATTCAGAGCGCGGATGTGGCCGGGATAAAGCGACCATGCCAGAAGTCCGATGCGCCACCCCACGGGCAGGCTCACGTCGCGCCGCAGCGCCCCCCTACCGCCACAGCCACGCCCGGCTCGCCAGCAGACCCTGCGCCTTGGCCAGCGTCCGGTTGAACGGCCCCGGGCGGGGCAGTCCCCCGGATTCCAGCCGGTGGGCCACTGCCTCGGCGGGGCAGGGCAGGCCGGTGACCGGGTCGAAGTAGCGCGGGTAGGCGATCAGCACCGCGTGGGCCAGCGCCGCCAACGAGGGGCGGGCCTGCCGGCGTTCCGGCACCGGGCCTCGGTCGCGGGTCAAGCCCCAGCCGGCGTAGAAGGGCGCGCCGAGGCAGGTGACGGGCACGCCGCGCAGCAGCGCCTCGAAGCCTGTCAGGGAGGTGAGGGTCCAGATCTCGTCGCATTCCTCGATCAGCCGGATCGGGTCGGACCGGCGCAGCACCATGTCCGCCGCGGCGGTGGCCCCTGCGTCCAGCGCACCAGCGCGCAGGCCCGCCTCCACGTCGGGGTGCGGCTTGTAGAGGATCACCGCCCCGGGATTGGCCGCGCGCGCCGCCTCCAGCAGGGCGCGGTTGCCGCGGATCTCGCCGCAGCCGAGGCGGATCGAGGCGTCGTCCTCCACCTGCCCGGGCACCAGGATGCGGTGGCCCGGGGGCAGGTCCGGCAGATCCCCCGCCGTCAGGTTGTACTTCGACAGGCGCGCCCGCGTCAGCCGGGCCACCAGCGCCTCGGCGCGGTGCAGGCGGGCGGGGGGCAGGGCGGCGGCCTCGGCGATCAGATGCTCCAGCCGGCTGGGGCGCGTGGGATCGTAGTAGATCCCCAGGTCGTCGGTCACCAGCGACAGCGGCGGGACCAGCTCCGCCCCCAGCCCGCGCGAGCGCAGGAAGCCGTCCTCGACCCGCAGCAGTGGCCGCAGCAGCGGCCCCTCGGCCAGCTCCGGGGTCTCCTTGCCCGCCCAGACCATCAGCCGCCGGCCCTCGGCCCCGGCAAGCGCCCTTGCGCGGGCGGGGTCGTCCTCGAACCGCATCCGCCGCTCGGCCCCGAAGACCTTCTGCAGCGGCCGCCGCTTCCACAGCCGCATCCCCACCGCCACGTGACCCTGCCGGTCGGCGCGCCATGCGGCCGCCTGCGCCTCCAGCGCGGCGATGGCGTCCTCCAGCGGGCAGAGGCGGTCGGTGAAGGGGTCGTACCAGGTGGGATAGAGGATCATCGCCGCCGCGAACAGCTGCGCCCGGGTCAGGCGGCGCTCGCGGCGGGGCACCGGGGTCTCGTCCTGGGTCAGCCCCCAGCCGGCATAGAAGGGCTGGCCGAAAATCCGCGGACGGTGGCCTGCCAGGATCGCCTCGAACCCCATCTGCGAGGTGACGGCGTAGACCGAGGTGGCCCCCTCGAACAGCGCCCATGGGCTGACCGCGTCGGTCAGCAGCGTGACCTTGCCGCGCGCGTCCTCGGGGCCGAAATGGCCGGGGCGGTGGCCGGCGCGGGTCTCGGGGTGGGTCTTGATGATGACCCGCGCGCCGGGGTTTTCCTCCTGCGCGAAGACCAGCATCTCGCGGAAGGTGGCGGCGCTGGCCCCGCCGTGGCGGATCGAGGCGTCGCCGCGGGTCTGGTCGATCACCACCACGTAGGGCGCGGCGGGCAGCGGGGCGGCGGGGTCGAAGGCGTTGTACTTCGACAGGTGCGCGTCCCGCAGCCAGTCGGTGCAGGTGCGGGCCCGGTCCAGCAGGGCGGTGTCGTCCAGCGGGTGGGTGGCCAGCAGGTGCTCGAGGTCCGAGGGCTGAGCGGCGTCGAAATGCACCCCCCGCCGGTCCAGGTGCAGCCCCAGCGGCGGGCTGCCCGCGCGCCCGGGATGGACCGAGCGCAGCAGCGCGTCCTCCACCCGCAGCAGCCCCGCGCCGGTGCGCGCCGCCACCGCCTCTCCGCGCCGGGCGGTGGGGCTGCGGCCCCAGACGCCCACCGTGTCGCCGGGGCCGGGACGGCCCAGCCGGATGTCCCAGCCGGCCAGCTGCAGGATCCGCCGCACCCGGCGCTGGGTCAGGAAGCCGCCGTTGTAAACGAAAAGCCGCCGGGAGGTTTCCCTCCCGGCGGCGCTGTCCGAAGGCGTGTTGCCCCGCAAGGCTAGTTCGCGATGTTCGAGATGTTGTTGGCCGCGGTCAGCGTGCCGGTGATCGCCGAGAGCGTCTTGGACCACTGCACGAAGGGCGCCTCGGTGACGTAGACGGTGTCGCCGTCGCGGATCACGAAGTCCCGCGCCAGGAACAGCCCGTTCGGTTCGGTCAGGTCCAGCACGTAGACCATGCGCTGGGTGCCGATCAGGTCGGTGCGGCCCAGCACCTGCGCGGCGATCTCCACCGGCTCGTTGCGGAACACGAAGACGCCGGTAGGATCGGCGGTGGTGCTTTGCAGGCCGCCCACCTGGGCGATGGCCTCGATCGCGGTGATATTGCGGGTCTCGAAACGCACCTGGCTTTGCTGCCCGGTGGCGCCGAGGGCGGTGAAGGTCCGGCTGTCGGCCTCCACCAGGATCCGGTCGCCGCCGCGCAGGGCGATGTCGGCGCGGGGGTCCTCGAACAGGTCCTCGTACCAGACCCGGCCGGTCTGCCCGCCGCGGATCAGCCGCACCACGGCGGTTTCGGGCGCCACGGTCACGCCGCCGGCCTGCGCCAGCATGGTGGCGAGGGTGCGGGTCGGCCGCTCGATCGGGAAGACCCCCTGCGAGGTCACCGCCCCGGTCACGGAGACGGTCGCCCCGTCACCGGCCACCCGGCGCACCAGCACCTGCGGGTCCGGGGTCTGGTCGGCCAGCCGCTCTGTGATCAGGCGGCGGATCGTCTCGGGGGTATTGCCGGCGGCGCGGATGCGGCCGGCGTAGGGGATGAAGATGAAGCCGGCGCCGTCGACCTGCACTTCCTCCAGTACCGCGGCGTTTGCCTGCGGGCCGGCCAGCAGGCCGTCGTCGACGTTCTCGTAGATCGTCAGCCCCAGCGTGTCGCCGGGGCGGATGGTGTCGGAGCCGATGACACCCGCGTTGGCGAAGCTGCCTGAAAAGCCGAGGGTCGGGACCACGGCGGTGGCCCGGGTCACCCGGTCGTTGACGGAAACGATGAAGGCATCGCCTTCGCGCTGGACGGATCCGGAATAGATTTCACGCTTGTTCGGCCCCACGCGAGGCAGGCCGCAGCCTGCCGTGAAGCTGACCAACGCCAGAAGGGCGACGGCCTTCGCCCATCGCGATGCACTGATTTTCACTGCCCGGTCTCCTCGACCTGTATTTCTGCCTCAAGTTTTTTTTATAAACTATCGGAAACAGGCCGTATTAGCCACGGGTGGTGGCCGGGCGGGCTACTTGATGACGCGCAACTGTTGCCTAGGAGCCGCTGTGCCGTGGCGCAGGGCCTCGTAGGGACACTCCGGCGCCAGCATCATGTCCACCACCTGGCGCAGCAACTGACGCCGCCCGCCGGCGGAATAGAAGCCCCCGGCAATCTGCGAGGTCTCCAGCAGGAAGTGCCGGTAGTCGCGGTAGGCGCGGTTGTCCGGGCGCTGGGGCCGGGCGAAGAACTCCGGCACCGGCTGGACAGAGACGAATTCCGGCTTGGCATAGACCGCGTCGCCGAAGACCATCAGCGGCAGCCCGCGCCACAGCACCTGCTGGGCGGCGGTGGAATTCACCGTCACCGCCCCGCGCGCGTGGTCCAGCAGCTGCGCCAGCTTGCCGCCGCGCACGAAGTGCACCCGGTCCGCCACACCGTACTGTATCGCCAGCCGCCGGATCTCTCCCCGGATCGGCGCGCGCCCGTCTTCCAGCGGATGCGCCTTGAACACCATGTGGTGGTGCCGGGGCGCGCCCTCGGAGAAGCCCTTGATCACCGCCTCGAGGAACTCGGTCATCGACCCGAAGCGGCTGTGGCTGGTGAAGCTGGCGTCATGGGCCAGCTGCAGTAGCGTCAGGTGGTAGGGAAAGCCGCCGTACTTGATCCGCCAGGTGGCCTGCACCCGGTCGGCCCAGAGCCAGGGCATGAACATCAGCCGCTTCAGGTACAGCCGGAATTCCTGCATCACCGACAGCGTGCGGTGGGCGCGGAAGTTGCGGTAGGCGCGGTTCGCCAGCAGCAGGAAGCCGTGGTAGACGGCGCCGTAGAAGATGTGGTGGCGCATGTCGCCCCAGTGGGCGGGCGCCTCGGGGATGTCGAGGTCGGCCTCGGCCAGCGTCGCCTGCATGTCGGCCACGTCCAGGTCCATCAGCACCGAGTTGCCGTTTGATCCGCCGCGTTCGTAGGTGACCCAGTAGGGGCGCAGGTAGCCTTCCTCGAAGACGTGGATGCACAGCCCCATCTCGCGCGCCGCCTCGACCGCCGCGGCGTGGACCGGGCGGGTGTCGCCGTACAGGACGATGTCGGTGATCCCGCGCTCTGCCACGATGGCGCGGAAGGCGGCGGGCCAGTCCTCGGAGGGGCGGGTATAGGCGATGTAGCTGGCACGGTCGCGCCAGAAGAACTTGTCGCCCGCGTTGAACCCCACGCGCCAGACCTCGGCCCCGGCCGCCCGCAACATCTTTCCCAGACGGTGAAAGAACGGCCCGTGCGGGCCCTGCAGGAACAGGAAATTCCGGTTCTCGCCGACGATCATTCGAATGCCCCTCTGCTTGGCTCCCATTTATGAACGGGAACGTCGGGATTTGCATCGAATTGCCGGTTTATTCGGGCGAAGTTATGTCAATCGCGAACAATTTTCGTGCCCGTGCCCCTTTGTCCCGCTCCGGTGTCCTTCCGCCGCACCCCGGCGCCGCCTCTTGCCCTTGCCGCGCCGGGGGGGCACCCTGCCGCGAAACCACGAGGAGCGCCCATGTTTACCGGGATCATCACCGACGTCGGAGAGCTGCTGGAGGCAGAGCAGCGCGGCGACCTGCGCGCGCGGATCGGGACCTCCTATGATGTCGAGCGGATCGACATCGGCGCCTCGGTCGCCTGCGACGGCGTCTGCCTGACCGTCATCGCCAAGGGCCTCGCCCCGCGCTCCTGGTTCGATGTCGAGATCAGCGCCGAGACGGTGTCGAAGACCAACATCGGCCGCAACGCCTGGGCGCCGGGCCGGCGGATCAACCTGGAACGCGCGCTGAAGGTGGGGGACGAGCTGGGCGGGCACATCGTCTCGGGCCACGTGGACGGGGTGGCCGAGGTGCTATCGCTGACCGCCGAGGGCGACAGCACCCGCGTCACCATGCGCGCGCCAGAGGCGCTGGCCCGCTTCATCGCGCCCAAGGGCTCGGTGGCGCTGAACGGCACCTCGCTGACGGTGAACGAGGTGGACGGGCGGGTCTTCGGCGTGAACCTGATCCCCCATACCTGCCAGGTCACCACCTGGGGCAGCGTCGCCCAGGGCGATACGGTCAACCTGGAGATCGACACGCTGGCCCGCTACGTCGCACGCCTGCAGGAAATGTCATGACTAGCCCCGTGCAGGGCATCGGCCACAACGGCGGCCCCTCGATGGAGCCCGGGTATCGCGGCCGGCGGCGGGCCTGGGGCAAGGCGCGGGCGGCGCTGCTGGGGGACCGGATGCCGCTGGAGGTGGTGCGCCGCCGGGTGGCGCGGGCGAAGGAACTGGGGCTCGACTACACCACCTATGCATCGATCCGCGCGGCCTCGGGGCATGACGTGCTGGCCTTCCTGTTCTCCGGCAACGCGCTGGCACTGACCCCGCGCCGGCTGCGGATCGAGAGGGGCGAGGCGGCGCGACTTGCCGCGCTGTCGGGCAGGGCAGGGCGGCTAGCGGCCATCTATGCGCCCGCCGATCCCGCGGCGGTGGCGCAACTGAACCCCGACCTGCTGGACCACGCCGCCCCCGCGCCCGGCTTCGACGCCGGCTGGTCCGCCACCCGCGCCCGGTTGCTGGAGGCGCTGCGGGAAGGGAACCTGCCGGCGGACCGGGTCGTTCTGGTCTCTGCCACCTCCGTCGAACGGGAATGGTGCGCGGCGGCCAAGCTCGGGGGACTGGTCGCGGCGGAAAGGTTCTTCGCCCCTTGAGGAACCTTGGATGACAGGCTTGACGGTCGGTTTCCTGCTGGTCGCGCTGCTGGGCGCGTTCCACCACCTGGGCCTGCACCTTCTGTCCACCGTGCTGGGCGAGACCCGCACCCGCCGCACCCTGTTCGGCGCCTTCATCGGCCTGCTCGCGGTCCACACGCTGGAGATCATCGGCTTCGCCTATGCCTATCGCGGGCTGCTGATCTGGGACGGCATGGGGCAGATCGAGGGGGTGGTGCCGGGCGACATATCGGAACTGGTCTATTTCTCCGGCACCGCCTTTTCGACCCTCGGCTACCCGCACCTCGTCAGCGACGGCGCGATCCGCATGGTCAGCATGATGCAGTCGCTGGGCGGCTTCATGGTGCTCACCTGGTCCGCCAGCTTCCTCTATGCGCTCTGGAACGCCGGCTATCGCGACTGATTGGCGCTGCGCCGCGGCGGGTCTGGCCAAGCCCTGCGCCATGGTCTATCCCGCGCCGCAGAAGCAGCCCGGGGGCGGCGATGACCAAGCAATATGAAACTTCGGGACCGGTGGAACGCGACTGGTCCGACGCCATCTCGAAGGTCGAGGAGATCATCGAGGACGCGCGCAACGGGCGCATGTTCATCCTGGTGGACCACGAGGACCGCGAGAACGAGGGCGACCTTGTGATCCCGGCGCAGATGGCCACGCCCGAGGCGATCAACTTCATGGCCACCCACGGGCGCGGTCTGATCTGCCTGGCGCTGCCGGCGGCGCGGATCGACGCGCTGGGGCTGCCGCTGATGTCTTCCTACAACTCCTCCCGGCACGAGACGGCCTTCACCATCTCGATCGAGGCGCGCGAGGGGGTGACCACGGGCATCTCGGCCCAGGACCGCGCCCGCACCGTTTCCGTCGCCATCGACCCCACCCGGGGCGCCGCCGACATCGCCACGCCGGGCCACGTCTTCCCCCTGCGCGCCCGCGACGGCGGCGTGCTGGTGCGCGCCGGCCATACCGAGGCGGCGGTGGACATCGCGCGGCTGGCGGGGCTGAACGCGTCGGGGGTGATCTGCGAGATCATGAAGGAAGACGGCACCATGGCCCGCCTTCCCGACCTGATCGCCTTCGCGCAGAAGCACAACCTGAAGGTCGGCACGATCTCCGACCTGATCGCCTACCGCCACCGCCACGACAACCTGGTCAAGGAAAGCGCGGTGAAGTCGGTGCAGTCCGAGTTCGGCGGCGACTGGATGATGCGCGTCTTCACCGACGAGACCCAGGGCGCCGAGCATATCGTGCTGTCCAAGGGCGACATTTCGGGCGATGACCCGGTGCTGGTGCGGATGCACGCGCTGAACCCGCTGGAGGATGCGCTGGGCCTCGGGCCGCACCCGGCGGACGAGCTGCGCCACGCGATGCAGGAGATCGCCCGCGAGGGGCGGGGGCTGGTGGTGCTGCTGCGCGATCCCTCGATGAAGCTGGTGACGGACGGCCAGGTCTCGCCGCAGATCCTGCGGCAGTACGGGCTGGGGGCGCAGATCCTCACCGCGCTGGGGCTGACGAAGCTGATCCTGCTGACCAACTCGCCGCTGCCGAAGGTGGTGGGGCTAGACGGTTACGGACTGTCGATCGAAGGCACCCGCGCGATCCCGAAGGAGTAGACGATGGCCGGTTCGGAAACCCACTACACGCTGCCGCTGCCCTCTTTCGAGGACCCGGTGAAGCTGCTGATCGTCGTCGCGCCCTACTACCGCGACATCGCCGACCAACTGGTCGCCGGCGCCCGCGCCATGGCCAAGGAGGCCGGCGCCGAGGTCGATCTGGTCGAGGTGCCCGGCGCGCTGGAAGTGCCCGCGGCGATCGCCAGCGCGCACCGGCTGTCGAACTTCGACGGCTACGTGGCGCTGGGCTGCGTGATCCGCGGCGAGACCACCCATTACGACACGGTCTGCAACGACAGCTCGCGCGCGCTGACGCTGCTGAACCTGCAGGGCTGCAACATCGGCAACGGCATCCTGACGGTGGAAAACCGCGCCCAGGCCGAGGTCCGCGCCGAGGCGGCGGGGCAGGACAAGGGCGGCGGCGCGGCGGCGGCGGCGCTGCACCTGGTCGCGCTGGCCCGGCGCTGGGGCCGTCCCAAGGGCGGGCTGGGCTTCAAGCCGGCGGGCGGAGAGTACCGGCTGGCGGGCTCGGGCGAGGGATCGGACATCGCATGAGCGCGCCCAGCAAACGCCAGATGAAAAGCGCCTCGCGGCTTTACGCGGTGCAGGCGCTGTTCCAGATGGAGGCGATCAACGTCAGCATCGACAAGGTCCGCCGGGAGTTCGAGGACTTCCGCTTCGGCGCCGAGGCGGCGGACGGGTCCGGCGACATGGTCGAGGGCGACATCGACCATTTCCGCATGGTGCTGGAGACGGCGGTGGAGCGTCAGGCCTGGATCGACCAACTGACCGATCGGGCGCTGGTGGAAAAATGGCCGATCAAGCGGATCGACCCCACGTTGCGCGCGCTGTTCCGGGCGGCCGGGGCCGAACTGGCCAAAAAGGCGGCGCCTCCGAAGGTGGTGATCACGGAATACGTGGACGTGGCCAAGGCGTTCTTCCCCGAGGGGCGGGAGCCGAAGTTCGTCAACGCAGTGCTGGATCACATGGCGCGAGAGGCGCAGCCGGAAGCGTTCTGATCAGGCAATCCGGCGGTGTTTTGCGATGGAATTGTGCGTGGAATAGCACGATTACGACAATCGCTTCAGCCTTCGGTGGTGACCAGCCGGTACTCCTCCAGCTCCTCGCGGATCAGCAGGTAGATCTCTTCCGGCGGCGTGACCAGCGCGTGGGACATCAGCATGGGGTCCACCCCCATCTCCACCAAGTAGCGCAGAACCTCGCCCTGGCCGCGCTGGATGTCCTCGACGGCGAGGAAGGCCGGCAGCACCGTGTTCTCGTCAAAGTAGTGCTGGTGCACCCCGACAAAGGCGTCCTCGCCGGTGCTGCGGGTGGTCCCGGCGGCCAGCAGGTAGGGGCAGGCGGACAGGCAGATCTCGCCCGCCGCCACCTCGGTCGCCACCTCCAGCCCGCGCAGGGTGCGACCGATCTCCAGCGCGTCGGTGACCGAGCCGCCGGGGCTGTTCAGCCGCACCTGCTCGACCCCGTTGCCGCTGGTGGCCAGCCAGTCGGCGAAGCGCGCGGCGTCGCCGGCGGCGATGGTGCCGGTCATCTTCAGCAACGACGGCTCGGCCCGGTCCCGCTCGAACTGCAGGCGGCTGGGCAGGTCGCCCGAGGCAGGCACATCGGTGCCGGGGCGCGGCGGACGGGCGGGCAGCTGCGCGGGGTCGTACTGCCGGGTCTGGTCGCCGGGGCGGATCGGGCGGTCGATCTGCGGGGCGGGCGAGGTCATGCCAAGCTGGGGCAGGGTGCCGGCAAGGTCGCGCCCGAAGAGGATCGCGGCGATGCCCACCTGCACCAGCAGGATCGCCTTGATCGCCCGGGCGGCGGTGCCGGGCCTAGTCATCCCCCGCGGCCTTGAACCGCTGCACCTTGGGCTCCGGCAGGACCGGGCCGATGGGTTCCGCGGCGGGCGCGGGCTTTGGCGGCGCGGGATCGGCGTTGCGCGCCAGCGCCAGTTCCACCTCGCGTACGGCCCCCAGGGCGGCGCGGAATTCCGACAGGGTCAGCGTATCCTCCACCCCCGCGCGCCCGCGCCCCTGGCGGATGGCGGCCTGGGTGACCATGACGATGAACACCAGCACCGCCGGCAGCAGGTCGATGGCCACGGCGCCGGCCCAGGAGGGGATGAAGTTGCCGGCGTAAAGGATCACCGCGTCGGCGGCGGAGACCGGGGTATAGGTGATGTCGGCCGGCTGCGGCAGCGAGATCACCGCCTCTGCCGCCTGCCGCAGGGTCTCTGCCCGCTGCGCCAGCACGGTCAGCACCGATTCGATGGTGGTGGACTGCTCGTTGCGGATCTCCGCCACCTCCGGCAGCACCACCGAGGCGGACAGGTCGTTGGCCGAGCGCACCACCAGCGGCGCCACCGACAGCTGCCGGAGCGTGGTGATGACGCCGGCCAGCCGCACCGCCTCTTCCGAGAAGGCGACGGAGCGTTGTTCCACGGGCCCCGGTTCCACCGTCAGGGCGCGCATCCGGCTGAGGATCGCGTTGCCCTCGGCGAAGGCCTGGGCGATGGCGGCGGCCTGGCTGCCGATCTGCGCCTCCAGCGCCGCCAGTTCCTCTGACTTCTGCCGCAGCACCCGGAAGACCGCGCCGCGCCCGGCGAGGCCGGACAGCTGGCCCGACGCCTCCTGCTCGGACAGGTCCTCGAAGCTCTGGCGCACCCGCGCCACGTCCCGTTCCAGCGCCTGCCCGGAGATGGCGATGGAATGGGCGCGTTCCAGCGAGCCCTGGTATTGCTGCACCGTGGTGGCAAGGTGCTGTTCCACGGCCGCCGCACCGGCCAGCGCCGCCGCGTTGAGCCAGCTGGACATGGCGACGATGGCCGCGCAGCCCAGCAGCATCGAGGCGAACAGCCCTATCCGAGAGGAGGTGGACCGCACCGCCGGCAGCAGGCGCATCATGTAGGACCAGAAGACGAAGATGCCGACCGAGACCGCGATCGAATAGGCCATGGCCGCGAAGAAAGAGAGCGCGCCGTTGTCGTCCAGCAGCGAGGACACGCCGAGGTAGGTGTAGATTCCCGAGGCCACCGCCAGCACCGCCAGCGCGGCCGAGGTGAAGCTGTCCAGCCAGCCAAGGTGGCCCTCCAGCTCCTGCGCATAGCGCAGCCCCTGCGTCTCGGCGGGGGTCAGGCCCCTGTCGCTGTCGCTCATCTACCTTCCCCCTCGGCGCCTTCGTTCCCGGTAACATAGCGCGCGGCGCGTAACAGCCCAAGAGCGCACGGGTCTGAACGGCAGGTCTGAACCGCGGGGCCGGAACGACAAACCCCCGCCGGCGGGGCCGGCGGGGGCTTGGTAACGGGCGGGACCACCACAAACGTGGAGGATTGGAATTCCCGAGAGCCTGTATGAACAGGTGGGCGCCAGGTAACGAAGCCAGGGCCTCGACAGAGCCAGCTCCCTCGGAAGTGATTAAGGCCACCGGAATATGACCTCGGCACGGGAAGGGCAGACCGCCTGATCCCCGAGATAAGGCGCGCACCCCGGTTCGACAAGGGGGCGCCGCGCGCGGGGCGCTTGATTTTTGTTCACCCATTGTTCATGATGATCGCCATGCCAGAGGATCTTGCCCCCCCGCAGCCCCGACCCGGCCAGATGCTTGCCCGCGGCGTCTGCCGGCACCTTCTCAGCCACGACTTCGTGACGGTCGAGGAACTGGTGCCCGCGCCCGGCCTGCGGGTGGACGTGATGGCGCTGGGGCCCAAGGGCGAGGTCTGGGTGGTGGAGTGCAAGTCGTCGCGCACGGACTTCCAGACAGACCGCAAGTGGCAGGGCTACCTGGAATGGTGCGACCGCTATTTCTGGGCGGTGGACGAGAGCTTTCCCACGGAACTGCTGCCGGAGGGCACCGGGCTGATCGTCGCCGACGCCTACGACGCCGAGATCGTGCGGATGGGGCCCGAGACCCGGCTGGCGGGGGCGCGGCGCAAGGCGGTGGTGCAGAAGTTCGCCCGCCACGCCGCGCTGCGCTGGCAGGCGGCGCGGGACCCGGAGCTGCCGCTGGCGCGGTTCTGAGGGCTCAGGCGAAGGCCTCGGCCAGCACCCGCGCCTCGTGGCGTTTCAGCACCGGGCGGGCGGTGCATTGGCGCGCGGCGCCGGGGCCTGCCTGCAGCTCGGGGAAGATCGCGAACAGCTCCTGCCGGGCGGCCTCTGGCATGGACCAGAGCGCGGGGCCGGCGTGCAGGCTTTCCGCGGCCAGACCCTCGGCCAGCACGATCTCGTGCCGGTCGAACATCATGTGGCAGTAGGTCACGTCCTTGAGGTCCCGCGCCCGGGTGACGGTGCGGTCGTTCAGCAGCGTTTCCGCCGGCACCAGCACGCCCGCGTCCTCGCCGAACAGCAGCTCCACCCGCCAGCCGTCCAACTGGATGCGATGCTGCGGAGAGACCACGAGGTCCCGCGCCGGGCTGCCGGGGCCGAAGGCGTTTGCGGCGATGCGGACCGGGCGCAGCGAGGGGCTGCCGCGCAGCATCCCGGCGCTGATGTGCCGCCGCCCCAGCCAGCGCAGCGGGGCGGTGCCGCCACCGGCAAGGCAGACGGTATCGCCGGGCCGCAGCGTCTCGATGGCGCGCGGGCCCTCGGGCGTCTGGATCAGCGTGCCTGCGGCGAAACAGACCATGGCGGGCATGAAGACCGTGTGCTGGGTGGCCAGCTGCTCGCCCGTGTCGAACCGCGCGATGAAGTCGATGTCCATGAACTCCCCCGCCTTGTAGGGAAAGTCCGCGATCCGGCCGGTGCTCATGTGATAGCCCAGCGGCGTCTGGGTCAGCACGCCGTCGCCGGGGGAATAGGTGCCGTAGCTGACGCCGTCGATCAGCACCTCGACCGACTGCAGGCCCGAAAGCGACTGCGGCGGGGCCGACACCGCGTCCACCAGCTGCGACAGGTCCGTGACCTTCACCGCGCCGTTGGTGTTGTCGATCATGTTCAGCGTCGGCAGGCTGCTAGCGGACCCGACGCCGACGGCCGAGATCGAGGCGTTGTAGGTGCCCTCCAGGATCGCCCGCTCGTCGGAGAAATCGGTGCCGCCCTCGGTCACCTCGCCGTCCGACAGGAAGATGACGTGGTTGCTGTCGGTCGCGTCGATGTTGTTGTCCGGGTTGGCATCGGTGTTGATGCCGTTCCAGGCAGAAATCACCTCGTCGAGGGCGATGTCGTAGTTCGTGGCGCCCTGGGGCGTGATCGCCTGCTCGAAGACAGCGTTGAACTCGTCCTGCTGGTCTAGGTTGTAGGTGCCCACGGTCATGGCGCCGCCGCTGTAGCCGATCAGCGTGATCTCGACCTCGTCGCCGGTATAGCCCGCGTCCAGCATCGACTGGAACAGCGCCTTGGCGGCCATGAACTCGGCCTCCAGCACCGTCTCGTTGATGCCGTCGCCGTCCAGGTCGCTGCCGGAATCGTTGCCGGTAGAGCCGGAGGCGTCGATCACCAGCGCGATGTTGATGTCCACCGGGGACATGATGCCGTTGGTGGTGACGTCGAACGAGAAGTCCAGCGTTTCGCCGGTCTCTTCCGAAACCCTCGACGAAAGCGTGGCGGGGCCACCTTTCACAACGCCGGTATCGGTCTGTTCGACCTGTGCCAAAACCCGTGCTCCAAATCACTCCGCGCCATGAAATGTCGGCGGCGCTGATCCCTTGGATGTACGGGGCGGGTGAGTTGATAATTCGCCGGATTTGTGGCGGATTTTGGATAAAGGCGAAACGTTCCGCCTACTTGCGGCGCGGCGCGGCCTTCCGGGCGCGGGCGGCGGCGGCGCGGATTTCCTCGGCGATTTCCTCGGCTTCCTCGGGTTCGAAGTCGAGCGGGATCTCGATTCCCTCGCCCTCGATGTACAGCCGAACCATCCCCTCAGAGGTGGGTCCGATCTGCAGGTTCGCCTCGATATCGCTTTGCTTGTTGATTCCCATGACAGGCCTCGCTGAGTGATCGTGCCCGCCGGTAGCGCAGCCTTGCGCGCCGGGCAAGGGGCAGGGAGGCGCTGCGGCGCGGGGCGGGCGGTTTTTTGGCCGGGCGCGGGTGCTACCCTCTTGCATTCACGCCGCGCCTTGGCTACTTCGCGCCCCTGAGTGCCGCCTTAGCTCAGTTGGTTAGAGCGCTGGATTGTGGATCCAGAGGTCCCCTGTTCAAGCCAGGGAGGCGGTACCATGACTTCTCATGGATGATAATTGAGCGGTTTCAGTCACTTGCGTCTCAGGGCATGGGTTCGAACTGGATCCGCTTGCCTGAACCGCCCCGGCTTGCCGCAAGGCCCGGCGGCGTCTAGCCTCGCCGGAACCCGGGCGCCGTGCGCCTGCCGGAAGGAGCGTCCGCGCATGACGGCCAGCGTCTGCATCTACGAGGTGGGCCCCCGCGACGGGCTGCAGAACGAGAAGGCCGAGGTGCCCACCGCCACCAAGATCGCCTTGATCGACACCCTGTCGCGCGCCGGTTTCCGCAAGATCGAGGCCACCAGCTTTGTCTCGCCCAAGTGGGTGCCGCAGCTGGCCGACGCGGCCGAGGTGATGGCCGGCATCACCCGCGCGCCCGGCACGGATTACGCGGTCCTGACCCCCAACATGCGCGGGTTCGAGGCCGCGGCGGCGGCGGGGGCGGACGAAGTGGCGGTCTTTGCCGCGGCCTCCGAGGCCTTCAGCCAGAAGAACATCAACTGCTCCATCGCCGAAAGCATCGAGCGTTTCGTGCCCGTCATGGCGGCGGCGCGGGACCGGGGCATCCCGGTGCGCGGCTATGTCTCCTGCGTCGTCGACTGCCCTTACACCGGCGCGGTGGCGCCCGGGGCGGTGCGCCGGGTGGCAGAGGCGCTGGACCGCATGGGCTGCGTGCAGGTCTCGCTGGGCGACACCATCGGCCGCGCCACCCCCGAGGCCACGGGCCGCATGTTGGAGGCGGTGGCGGAAGCGGTGCCGGTGGAGCGCCTCGCCGGGCATTTCCACGACACCGGCGGGCAGGCGCTGGACAACGTGGCGGTGGCGCTGGACCTGGGGCTGCGTACCTTCGACAGCGCCGTGGGCGGCCTTGGCGGCTGCCCCTACGCGCCGGGCGCCAAGGGCAACCTTGCCACCGGCGCGCTGGTGGAGATGCTGGAGGCGCGGGGGTTCGTCACCGGCATCGACCGCGCGGTGCTGGCGGAGGCCGAGGCGCTGCTGGCGGGGCTAGGCGCGGGGCAGCGGGAGGCGACATGACCTACGAGACCATCAGGCTGACGACCGGGGGCGGCGTGGCGCGGCTGGTGCTGTCGCGCCCGGACAAGCACAACGCGATGAACGCGGCGATGATCGCAGAGCTGACAGACGCGGCGCGGGCGCTGGCCGTGGACGACGCGGTGCGCGCGGTGGTGCTGTCGGCGGAGGGCCGGACCTTCTGCGCCGGGGGGGACCTCAACTGGATGCGCGCGCAGGCCGATGCGGACCGGGCAGGCAAGATCGCCGAGGCGCGCAAGCTGGCGGGGATGCTGGGCCTGTGGGACGCGCTGCCCAAGCCCTTGATCGGCCGGGTCCACGGCGCGGCCTACGGCGGCGGGCTGGGGCTGGTGGCGGTCTGCGATCTGGTGGTGGCGGCCGAGGACACCCGCTTTGCCCTGACCGAGACGCGGCTGGGGCTGATCCCCGCCACCATCGGCCCCTTCGTCGTCGGACGCATGGGGCAGGCCTTCGCGCGGCAGGTGTTCTTCACCGGCCGCCCCTTCGACACCGCTTTCCTGATGCGCGCAGGACTGGTGGCGCGCAGCTGCCCCGCCGAAGATCTCGACGCGGCGGTGGAGGAGGAGCTGGTACACGCGCTGACCTGCGCCCCGGGCGCGGTGGCCGCCGCCAAGGCGCTGTGCCGCAGGCTGGGCGCGGCCGATCCGGCGCAGGCGGCGGAGATGACGGCGAATGCACTGGCCGACTGCTGGGAGACGGACGAGACCCAGGACGGCATCGCCGCCTTCTTCGACAAGCGCGATCCGCCGTGGCGAGGGCCGCCTGCCTAGCGCTCGTGCTCCTCGATCAGGACAGAGCGGTCGGCGGTCTTTTCGATCACCGTGATCTCGGCGGCCTGGTAGACGAACAGGGCCCCGGCGGCGAGGAAGGCGGCCGCCGCCAGGCCGATGGCGAAGCTGGTCATGTGCTGCGCTCCGGGTGCTTGCGCTCGATCTCGGCGAGCCAGAGGTCGTGGTGTTCCTCGGCCCAGTTGCGGTCGACCCAGCCGGACCACATGGCGTCGAAGGCGCCCTGCATTCCCACCGTGCCGATGTAGATGTGGCCGATGAAGATCGCGATCAGGAAGGTGGCAAAGACCGCGTGGGTCAGCATCACCCAGCCCATGGCGTCGAGGCCCAGCCAGAAGCCGGGGAACATCAGCGTCACGCCGCTGGCCACCATCAGCCAGCCGCCCAGGACCGCGCTCCAGAAGATCAGCTTCTGCCCGGCATTGAACTTGCGGGCCGGCGGGTTGTCGGGGTCGTCGCTGAAGAAGCCGCCGGCGCGGGCCAGCCAGTTGAGGTCGAGGCGGCTGGGCAGGTTGCGCCGCACCCAGAGCACCAGCATCGCCGTCACCCCCAGCGCGAAGCCGGGCGCGAACATCGCGTGGCCCCAGGTGGACCACCAGCCGAGGGTGCCCAGCAGCGGCTCGCCGAAGGGGCGGATCAGGGTGTCGCCGTAGCCGATGACGATCCCGGTCAGGGCAAGGCCGATGAAGCTGGTGGCGGTCAGCCAGTGGTTGGCGCGTTCGAACCAGTTGAACCGCTTGACCTTCTCGAGGGACTTTCCCCGGGCGATGGGCACCCGGCCGCGGATCGCCAGCAGCAGCGCCAGCAGCAGGCTGAAGCCGAGGATGACGATGGCGCCGAGATGGGTGACGATGTCCGCCATGCCCCAGCGCCAGTCGCGGGCCGCCGGGCGCTCGAACAGCGCGGCGCCGTTGTAGGGCAGGGAGGACAGCCCGGCCACCGGTGCGCTTTCGCGCAGCATCGCAAGGGTATCGCCGTCCGCCACCGACCAGTTGCGGGTGGGCAGGTCGTCGGGGTCGTCCAGCGGCCGTTCGATCAGGAACTCGCCCGCGCCCACGGCCAGCGGCGAGGGCATGGCCTCCGGCGACGGGCCGGTGCGCCAGCGTTCGTCCTGCAGGCGGGTGCGGGCGGCCAGCACCTCGGCGGCGATGGTGCGGCTGCCCTCGGGCATGTCGTTGCCGTCGGTGCCCGCGATCCGTGCGGACCAGCTGCTTTCCGGGCGGGTCAGGTGGTCGCCGTCGAACAGCTCGTAGGTCTGCACCGCCAGCGCCACCAGCAGCAGCAGCGCCGCCACCGCCCCGGCAATGCGGTAGCCGGTGAAATCGCGGCCGCGCACCCGGATCTCGTCCTCGCTCATCTCTCGGCCTCCGGGTAATAGGCCGTCTTCCACCCCCATGCGCCGGAGCCGAAGCCGCGGGCGATGGTGCGTTCGCGGTAGATCTCGCCGATCACCTCGCCGTCCCCGGCCAGCAGCGCGCGGGTGGAACAGACCTCGGCGCAGAGCGGCAGCTTGCCCTCGGCGATGCGGTTGCGGCCGTACTTGCGGAATTCCTCCTCGCTGCCGTTCTCCTCGGGGCCGCCGGCGCAGAAGGTGCACTTATCCATCACCCCGCGCGAGCCGAAGAGCGACTGCTTGGGGTACTGCGGCGCGCCGAAGGGGCAGGCGTAGAAGCAATAGCCGCAGCCGATGCAGCGGTCCTTGTCATGCAGCACCACGCCGATGTCGGTCTGGTAGAGCGTCGAGGTGGGGCAGACCGCAACGCAGGGGGCGTCGGTGCAATGCATGCAGGAGACGGCGATGGATTTCTCCCCCGGTTCGCCGTCGTTGATCGTCACCACCCGGCGGCGGACCATGCCCCAGGGCACCTCGTGCTCGTTCTTGCAGACCGTCGCGCAGGCGTTGCACTCGATGCAGCGCTCTGTATCGCAAAGGAATTTCAGCCGTGCCATCCGTCTCTCCTCACGCCGGCTCGATCCGGCAGAGCGTCGCCTTGGTTTCCTGCATCTGCGTCACCGGGTCGTAGCCATAGGTCTGCACCGTGTTGCTGGCCTCGCCGATGACGAAGGGCGCCGCGCCCTCGGGGTAACGGTGCGAGATGTCCTCGCCCTGCCACATCCCGGCGAAGTGGAAGGGCACGAAGACCGTGCCCGGCCCCACCCGCCGGGTGACCAGCGCCTTCACGCGGATCCGGCCCAGCGGCATCGCCACCCAGCAGTCGGCGCCGTTCTCGATGCCCGCGGCGGCGGCGTCGGCCGGGTTTATCTCTGCGAACATCTGCTGCTGGAACTCGGCCAGCCACTTGTTCGACCGGGTCTCGTCGCCGCCGCCCTCGAACTCCACCAGCCGGCCCGAGGTCAGCTGCATCGGGTACTCGGCGCTGTAGTCGACATCCTGGATCGAGCGGAAAAGCACCGGCAGGCGCCACTTCTTCATGTCGTCGAAGGTCTGGTACTCCGGCAGCAGGTCGCGGCGCGCGGTGTACAGCGGCTCGCGGTGCAGCGGCACGGGGTCGGGGAAGGACCAGACCCAGGCCCGGGCCTTGCCGTTGCCGTAGGGTGCGAGGCCGTGCGCGATGGCGACGCGCTGGATGCCGCCGGACAGGTCCGTCTTCCAGTTCACACGGCGGATCTTTTTGCGCAGGGGCACGTCGGCGCCATTTGCCGGATCGGCCTTGAGGTAGGCGCGGATCGCGTCCAGCGCCTCGTCGGAGTAGTTGGGAAAGCGCTGCTCCACCGGCGCCGTGTCGCCGCCCCTGCCGTTGCCGTCGCCGCCCTGCCAGGATTCCGAGATGGTGGGAGAGCCTTCGCCCCGGTCGCCGGTGCGCAGCATCCGCGCGATCTCGGCCTCGACCTCGGCGAAGGCGGCGCTGCCCTCTGCCTCTGACGCCTGGAACAGGTCCCAGCGGAAGACGCCGGCGCCGATCGACATGATGATCAGCTTCTCGCGGTCGGTCAGCTCGTCCACCCACCCCAGCGCCTCGATCATCGCCAGAGACAACTCGGGATAGCCGTCGCGGATCTCGGAGCCTTGGGTGAAACTGTCCTCGGCCAGCAGGATCTCGCCCTCGTGCTCTACCCCCCAGCGGGCGCGGAAGGGCAGGCCGCCCTCGGCCACGGGCTTGCTGGTGTCGTAGAGGATCGGGGTGCCGGGGTGGCCCTGTTCGGGCTGGCCCCATGTGGGCCATGGCAGGCAGTAGTACTCGCCTTTCACCGGCCCCGAGGCCCCCTGCAGGGTGATGGAATCGAACCGGTGCTGTTCGTCCATGTGCTGCTTCAGCCGCTCCGGCGACTGGCCGGTGTAGCCGATGGTCCAGCAGCCGCGGTTGATCTCGCGCAGCACGTCCTCGGCCACCGGCTGGTCGTCCTTCACCTCGATGTGCTTGAACATCTCGGCCTCGAAGCCCAGGGCGCGGGACAGCAGGTAGGTGATCTCGTAGTCGCTTTTCGCCTCGAACGGCGGCTCCACCACCTTGTCGCGCCACTGCAGCGAACGGTTGGAGTTGGTGACCGAGCCGTGCATCTCCATGGTCGAGGAGGCGGGCAGCAGGTACATGCCGTCGGCGCGCTCGGTCTCGATGGCGGTCTGGGTGGGGAAGGGGTCGATCACCACCACCAGTTCCGCCGCGTCCAGCGCCGCCTTGCGGTCCTCGCCCCGGGTCTGGCTGTTGGTGGCATGACCCCAGAAGATCATCGCGGTCAGCGGCCCGGGCTGGTCGAGGTTCTCGGCAGGCTCCAGGATCCCGTCCGCCCAGCGGCTGACGGGAATGCCCTCTTTCTCCATCATCTCCTTCGAGGCGAAGCGGCTTCGCAGCCAGTCGTATTCCAGGTCCCAGACCCGGCCCCAGTGGTTCCAGGCGCCTTCGCCCAGCCCGTAGTAGGCCGGCAGCGTGTCGCAGGCGACGCCCAGGTCGGTGGCGCCCTGAACGTTGTCATGGCCGCGGAAGATGTTGGTGCCGCCGCCCACCTTGCCGATGTTGCCGAGGATCAGCTGCAGCACCGAGGCGGCGCGGGTCTTGTTGTTGCCGATGGTGGATTGCGTCAGCCCCATGCACCAGATCAGCGTGCCCGGCCGGTTCTCCGCCAGCGTGCGCGCCACCCGCTGCAGCTGCTCGGGCGGAATGCCCGAGACGCGCTCCACCTCCTCGGGGGTCCAGCGGTCGATCTCCTCGCGCACCTTGTCGAAGCCGAAGACCCGCTGGCGCATGTATTCACGGTCTTCCCACCCGTTCTCGAGGATGATCCGCGCCAGCCCCCAGAGAAACCCGACGTCGGCGCCGGGGCGGATGCGCACGAACTCGTCCGCGTGGGCGGCGGTGCGGGTGAAGCGGGGGTCCACCACGATCAGCGGCGCGCCGTTCTCCTTGCCGTTCAGCACGTGCAGCATGGAAACGGGGTGCGCCTCGGCGGGGTTGCCGCCGATGATGATGATCGACTTGGAATTGCGGATGTCGTTGTAGGTATTGGTCATCGCGCCGTAGCCGAAGGTATTGGCCACCCCCGCAACGGTCGTCGAATGGCAGATGCGCGCCTGGTGGTCGACGTTGTTGGTGCCCCAGAGCGCGGCGAGCTTGCGGAACAGGTAGGCCTGCTCGTTCGAGAACTTGGCCGAGCCCATCCAGCCGACGGTATCGGGCCCGTGGGCTTCTCGCAGCCGCAGCAGCTCGTCGCCGATCTCGGCGATCGCCTGCTCCCACGAGATGCGCTGCCACTCGCCGCCGACCTTCTTCATCGGGTACTTCAGCCGCCGCTCGCCGATCACCGTCTCGCGCGCCGCCGCGCCCTTGGCGCAGTGGGTGCCCTGGTTGATCGGGCTTTCAAAGGCAGGCTCCTGGCCGATCCAGACGTCGTTCTTCACCTCGGCCCAGATCGAGCAGCCGACGGAACAGAAGGGGCAGATGGTCTTGCGCCGCACCACGTCGCCGTCCGCCAGCGCGGGGGCCGCCTGCACCAGCCCGGCCGAGGCGGGGCCGATGGCGAGGGCGGCGGCGGTCAGGCCGCTGGCCTGCAGGAAGCCGCGGCGGGAAAGTTCGTGGGTGGTGGTGATGCCCGCACTGCGCCGTCTCAACATACTCGTCAGCCTCTCCCCGCCTGGCCTGATCCGGGCGCCTTCGTCAGCCGCGCGCCGCGCGGTAATAGGCGCGCACGTGCTCCGTCTGCTCGAACCGCACCGCGCGCACGTCCTCGGGCTGCGCCGGTTCCGGCGCCGCGTCGGCCTTTCCGGCAACGGTCGCGGCGGCGCCGGTGGTGAGCGCGCCGAACAGCATGGAACGACGTCCGGTGTCAACTTTCTCGGTCATGGCGGTTCAATTAGAACAGCCTGCGGGTGCGGCAAGGGGGCCGACACGGCGCGTGACGGCCGGTGCCATTCACGGGCAGGCGGAATATTTCCTGCGACACCATGCTCACCCAATCGTCATGTCACGAAGGGTTGATCTTCTACCCCGCGCGGTGAGACTTGGCGGCGAAAGCACCGACAACCGGCACGAGGGATTCGTTTCATGGCACACAACCCCGACTTCGGACGCAGGAAGCTTCTGCTTGGCGCGGGCGCGCTGATCGCGGCGCCGTCGCTCGTGCGGGCGCAGGGCGTGACGAACCGCAACATGTCCTCCTTCCGGACCCACCGCTGGGAAGACCACTTCGACAGCATCGGGCTGGGCATCATCATCTGCGACACCAACTCGCGGATGATGCAGCACTGGACGCCGGACGGGCAGGTGCGGATCTACCCCACCTCGGTTCCCATGACCGACGACATGACCCGCCGCGGCTATACCCGCGTCACCGAGAAGCGCGAGTTTCCGGGCTGGACTCCGACCCCCTCGATGCGCAAGCGCGACCCCTCGCTGCCGGCGCATGTTCCGGGCGGCGATCCGAAGAACCCGCTGGGCAGCCGCGCGCTGTACCTCAGCTGGCAGTACTACCGGATCCATGGCACCGCCGACACGCGCAAGATCGGCCGCCGGTCCTCCAGCGGCTGCATCGGCCTGTACAACGAGCAGATCGAGGACGTCTACGTCCGGGCGCCGGTGGGCACCCAGGTCAAGGTGATCTAAGACGGACGGCGACGCACCCCGGGGCGCGGCGGCGAACAGCGCCGCCCGCGGCGGGGTGCTGGTCTGGGTGCTGGCCTGTCGGCTGCAGGAACGCTATGGGAAGGCATCGCCCGCGCCACGCCGGCGCGGCCACCCGCAGCGTCCAGGGCAGGCAGCATGAGCGCGAACCCGGCTCACGAATCAGGCCGTGACGTCATCCTGACCCACGGCGTCGTCACCGAGAACCCGGAGGTGCTGCTGCACGGCATCGGCTGGCGCGTGCTGGTGGCGATCTTCCGCGAGGCGATCCTGCGGTTGTGGAACGACGACGCCTTCGGCCTGGCCGGCAACGTCGCCTTCCGGGCCCTGCTGGCGGCCTTTCCCTTCCTGATCTTCACCAGTTCGCTCACCGCCTTCATCGGCGACTCGACCATGGCCACCGACCTGATCGAGTTCCTGATCGCCATCGTCCCCCCGGCGCTGATCGAGCCCATCGTGTCCGAGGTGGAGCGGGTGATGACCGTGCCGCGCGGCGGGGTTCTGAGCCTTGGTATCCTGCTGACCGTCTGGTTCGCCGTGGGCGGGGTGGACGGCGTGCGCGTGGGGATCAACCGGGCCTACGGCATCCGCGAGACGCGATCCACGCTGGTGCTTTTCGCGGTGCAGGCGGGGATGGTGCTGCTGGCCAGCCTGGTGCTGGTGCTGATCGGCTACCTGCTGGTGCTGGCCCCGCGCGCCGGGTCCTGGCTGCACGACATCGTGCCGGAGTTCCGCCCCGCCGCGGTGACCATGAGCGCGGTGCGCTACCCGGCGGCGGGGGCTCTGCTGCTGACGGCCCTGTTCTCGGTGCACGTGCTGCTGCCGGCGCGGCGCACCCGCTTTGCCAACATCTGGCCCGGCATCCTGTTCACCGCCGCCGCCTGGTTCGCGCTGGCGGCGGGATTTTCCTACTACCTCGGCCGTTTCGCCAATTACGCCAGCTACTACGCCGGTCTGGCCGGGATCGTGGCGGCGCTGTACTTCATGTACCTCGCCGCGCTGGTGCTGATCTTCGGCGGAGAGCTGAACCGCGCCATCCGCATCCGCCGCCTTGCCCGCGCCCTGCGCGAGCAGGACCGGCAGCAGCGGGAAGAGTGACGGCCGCGGTCCTGCCTCTCCTCTAAAAATGATAAAGGTAGCTTTTAGCGCTTGTGAGGCGCCGCCCCCTGTGCGAGGGATCGGAAACCGCAGTTTCACCGACCCGCCCAGAGAGGCCAGAGAGGCCATGACAGAGCTTCAGACCCTGGACGTCGCCGTCGCAGACCACGTCGCCCGCGTCACGATCTCGAACCCGCCCGTCAACGCCCAGAACAACGCCCTGCGGGGCGAGATGCAGCTGGTGATGGACAGCCTCGGCGACCGCGACGACGTCCGCGCCATCGTGCTGACGGGGGAGGGGCGGGCGTTCTCCGCCGGGGCCGACCTGTCGGAACGGCCGACGCAGGAGCCGGGCAACTACACCGCCCACAACCGCCGGGTCCGGGCCAGTTTCGACTGCATCCTCGAATGCCCCAAGCCGGTGATCGCCGCCGTCAACGGCGCCGCGGTGGGCGCGGGCTGCGTGACGGCGCTGTGCTGCGACATCCTCGTGTTCTCGGAGAAGGGTTTCCTGCAGATGACCGAGGTGAACGTCGGCCTCGCCGGCGGCGTGGCGCACGTGCGCCGGCATCTCGGCGAATCCGACGCGCGGCTGATGCTGTTCACCGCCCGCCGCGTCTACGGGCCGGAGCTGCTGCGCATGGGCGTCGCCTCTGCCTGCACCGCGCCGGAGGAGCTGATGGACACCGCCATGGGCATCGCCCGCGACATCGCGAAGGCCAGCCCCTCGGCGGTGCGGGCGGCGAAGGCCTCGTTCCAGGTGACCGAGAACCTGTCGGTCTACGAGGGCTACAGGTTCGAGCAGAGCCAGACCAAGGCGCTCTCGACCTCCGAGGACAGCGCCGAGGCCATGGCGGCCTTCCGGGAAAAGCGATCGCCGGTGTTCAAGCCCTGAAGGGCGGGCGCGGCGGACAGGAAAGGGACGGCCATGGCCATCACCGACGAGATGATCCACACCGCCACGCGGGAGCTGTACTCCCGCTCGCTGCGCAAGGTGCCCGAGGACGCCAAGAAGGCGCTGGCGGACGCCATGGTGACCGAGACCAACGAGACCGCCCGCCGCACGCTGGAACTGCAGCTGCGCAGCGCCGAGCTGGCAGAGCGCAAGGACCGCTTCGTCTGCTCCGACAGCGGGGTGCCGGTCTACTTCGTCAAGGTGGGCAGCAAGGCGCCGCTGGACTGCGATTTCAAGCAGGCGATCCGCGCCGGGTACGAGGAACTGGTGGAAACGATCCAGCCGCCGCTGCTGAAGCACGTGACCAACCCCCTGACGCTGGAGCGCGGCTATCACGGCAAGGACATGCCGATCGTCAGCTACGACTTCGAAAGCGGCGCGGACTACGTCGAGATGATCTGCTCGCCCAAGGCGCTGGGGTCCGGCCGCTGGGCGGCGCTGGAGCTGTTCACCTTTCCCACGCTGGAGGAGATCGAGACCTACATCCTCGACGTGGCGATCAAGGCCGGCGCGCAGCATTGCCCGCCGGTGGTGATGGGGGTCGGCATCGGCGGCACCTTCGACCACTGCGCGTCCATGGCCAAGAAGCAGACCCTGCGCGCGCTGGGCCAGACCAACCCAGAACCGGCATTGGCGGCGATGGAGGAACGGCTGGCGAAGGCGGTCAACGCGCTGGGCTTCGGACCCATGGGCACCGGCGGCGACACCACGGTGCTGGGGGTGCACGTGGATTACTCCAGCGGCCACGGCTTCACCCCCGTCGCGGTCTGCTTCAACTGCTGGATCAACCGGCGCACCAGCGTGAAGATCTGGGGTGACGGGCGGATGGAGTGGGGCGAATGACCGTCACCGAGCACGAACTGACCCTGCCGCTGACCGAGGACGCGGTGCGCGCGCTGAAGGTGGGGGACGTGGTCTACCTGACCGGCGAGATCTTCACCACCGCCGGCATCCCGACCCACGACCGCCTGCTGTCCTGCCTCGAGGGGGCGGAGCCGCTGCCATTCGACATGGCCGGCGGCGCGCTTTTCCACCTTGGCAGCCTGAACGAGGAGGACGAGGACGGGAACCTGCGGATCCTCTACATGAACCCCACCACCAGCACCCGCTTCAACGGCCACATGCCGCGGCTGATCCCGGGGCTGGGGCTGCGGGCCACCGGCGGCAAGGGCGGGCTGAGCGCCCCCAGCGCGCGGGCGATGGCCGAGACCGGCTGCGTCTACCTGTCGTTTCTCGGCGGCGGCGCCGAGATCATCACGGCGGGCATCCGCGAGGTCACCGGCATCGGCTGGCCCGAGATGATCTCTCACTACCGGATCGCGCGGATCGAGGTGGAACGGTTGGGTCCCCTGACCGTGGGGATCGATGCCCACGGCAACAGCATCTACGACGAGACCGCCGCCGCGGCCGAAGGCCTGCGCGAGGCGATCCTGGCGGATTTGCGCGCGGCGCGCGAGGCGGCGGCGGGGTAGGCGGGCCTCAGGTCAGCTTGATCTCGACCCGCACCATGTCGCCCCGGTAGATCCCGTTGGCCACCAGCGCCATGGTGCCGTCCTCGGCCACCGCGATCCGCTGCACGTAGGCGATGGAATCGCCCATAGACACGCCCAGCAGCTCGCTGACCTCGGGGTCCGCGGCGCCGATGGTCAGGATCTGCCGCGCGTCGACGATCTTCAGCCCCGGCACGTCGTTGATCAGCCGCATCGAGGTCTTGCTGGTGAAGTCGGCCGCGTCGATCTTGGCGCAGATCCGTTCGTCGATGAAGACATCGGCCAGCAGGAAGGCCTCTCCCTTGCGGCTGTGGCGGCGGCGCAGGTGCATGTAGGACGGCGCCAGTTCGCAGACATCGGCGGGGTAGTCGGTGGGGCGGGTGCCGGCCTCGGTGCTAAGCAGCTCGATCTCGGCGTTGTCGCGCGACAGCAGCAGCCCGTTCCAGTCGGTCTGCACCTCGCACCACAAATCGCGGCGGTTGCGCTTGCGCACGAAGGTGCCCTTGGCGCGGAACCGCTCTATCAGCCCCTCCTGTTCCAGCAGGTTCAGCGCCTGCCGGATGGTCATGTTGGCCACGCCGCATTCCTGCGACAGCTCCTCGACCGTGGGAATGCGGGAATCCACCGGCCACTCGTTGGTCTCGATGCGGCGGCGGAACAGGGCGGCCAGCTGCAGGTAGCGGGCCACCGCGCTCTTGCGCAGGGCGGTTGCGGTCTGCGATCTCTTGCCGGCGTCTTGCATTGGCCTCTCCACACTCTGAAAACCCGCCAGCCCCGGGGCTGGAACGCTGAAGGGCTAGTTGTGCTAGCTTATTACTTGTAGGTCGGGTCGCGCAAGTCCGCGCATGCCCCGGCGTCACGTGATTTCGGGGCGGGCCATGGCAAAGAAATCCTCGGTGATCGCGTAGTCCATGTATCCCAGCCGGGCGAGGGGGCGAATGCGGGTGATATCCAGCATCCCGTCCACGATCACCTCGTCCGCGATGTGGATGCCCACCACCTCGCCGAAGATCACCTGAGAGCCGACCCGGGTGCCGTCCCGCGCGGTCAGCGTCACCACCTTGTTCAGCACGCATTCCAGCGCCACGGGCGAGGCCGCGACCCGGGGCACAGCCACGTTGCGGCAGGGCGCCTTGTCCAGCCCGCTGCGTTCGAACTCGTCCACCTCGGGCGGATAGGTGGCGGAGGACAGGTTCAGCGCCTCGGTCAGCGCCGCCACGGCCATGTTCACCACGAACTCTCCCGTCGCCTCGATGTTCGTCTGGCTGTCCTTGCGGCCGGCGGAGGAGAACATGACGAAGGGCGGCGCGCCCGAGACCGCGTTGAAGAAGCTGTAGGGCGCAAGGTTCGCCACCCCCGCGGCCGAGAGGCTGGAAATCCAGCCGATTGGGCGCGGCACCACCAGCGCGGTCCATGGATTGCGCGCAAGCCCGTGGTCCCCGCCGCGCGGGTCGTAGAACACGCCCTAGGCGCCCGCGCCGCGCGGCGGGGCCGGGGGCAGCGCGGTCAGGGTGGCGGCGGCGCTGTTCAGCTCCGTCGGCGTATCGGCGGGCAGGGGGATACGGTGCGCGTTCAGGGTCATGGCCACCATGGAATAATAGCCCACCAGCGCCGTCAGCTCCACCGGCCCCAGCACGCCCCAGCGGTCCAGCACCGCGGCATAGGCGGCGTCGCAGGTCTGGCCGTCCTCCAGCAGCTGGCGGCTGAACTCGTAGACCTCGCGCTCCTCCTCGCGGGCGAAGTCGGGCAGCCGGCCCTCGCGCAGGGCCGCCACCACCCCCTCGTCCAGCCCCGAGCGGCGGGCGATGCCGGCGTGGATGGTCCATTCCAGTTCGCTGTTCCAGTGCCGGGCGGCGACGAGGATCGCCAGTTCGCTGAGGTCCTGCGACAGGCAGGTCTCGTAGCGCAGCACCTGTCCCAGTGCCTGCCAGTGATCTGCCAGCGCCGGGTTGTGCAGCGCCGCGCGCAGCGGGCCCACCAGCATGCCGCGGGGGCCGTTGACGATCTTGTCGAACACCGCCTTCTGCGCCGGGTTCATTTCTTCGGGGCCGGGCAGGGGGATGCGGGCGCTCATTGTCCGGCCTCCGTCCCGGCGAGGTCCAGCGAGGCCAGCACCTCGGCGGTGTGCTGTCCCAGCAGCGGCGGCGGCCGCTCGAAACTCAGCGCGGCGCGGTCGAAGCGCATGGGGCTGACCACGCTGGCCACCTTGCCCGACAGCGGGTGCGGTAGCTCGCGCAGCATCTGCCGGTGGCGCACCTGCGCGTCGGCCAGCACCATGGGGACGGAGTTGATCGGCCCGCAGGGCACCTTCTCCCGCCCGAGGATCTCGATCCACTCGGACAGGTCGCGTTCCCCCAGCCTTTCGCCGATCACCGGGTTCAGCGCGCCAAGGTTGCGCACCCTTTCGCGGTTGGTGGCAAAGCGCGGGTCCTCCGCCAGCTCCGGCGCGCCGATGGCGCGGGCGAAGCGGGCGAACTGCTCGTCGTTGCCCACCGCCAGCACGATGTGCCCGTCGCGCACCGGGTAGACGTCCTGCGGCTGGATGTTCGGGTGCTTGTTGCCCCGCCGCACCGGCGTCTCGCCGGACACAAGGTGGTTCATCGCCTGGTTGGCCAGCATCGCCGTGGCCACGTCCAGCATGGCGATGTCGATGGTGTCGCCCTTGTCGCTCTGGCTGCGGTCGGCCAGCGCGGCAAGCACGGCGATGGCGGCGTACATGCCGGTCATGATGTCGACGATCGGCACGCCCACCTTCTGCGGCCCGCCGCCGGGGGTGTCGTCGGGGGCGCCGGTGACGCTCATCAGCCCGCCCATGGCCTGGATCATGAAGTCATAGGCCACGTCATCGGCGCGCGGGCCGTCCTGGCCGAAGCCGGTGATCGAGCAGAAGATCAGCCTGGGGTTCGCCTTCCGCAGCGCCTCGGGGCCAAGGCCGTAGCGGTCCAGCGTGCCGACCTTGAAGTTCTCCAGCAGGATGTCGGACCGCGCCGCCAGCGCGCGGATCGTCTCCTGCCCCTCGGGCGAGGCGAGGTCGATCTCCACCGATTTCTTGCCGCGGTTGACCGACAGGTAATAGCCCGACTCCGCGGTGTCGGCGCCCTCGGCATCCTTTAGGTAGGGCGGGCCCCACTTGCGGGTGTCGTCGCCGACGCCGGCGCGCTCGACCTTGATGACCTCGGCGCCCAGGTCGGCCAGGATCTGCCCGGCCCAGGGGCCCGCCATGATCCGGGACAGATCGAGAATGCGGATGTGGCTGAGCGGTCCGGTCATGTGCGTGTCCCGTAGGTGAAGGGGGGGGTGCCGTCGGCGGCGCCCGCCGGCCCGCCGCCGTCATCGACGATGGCGGTGGCGGCGACGGAGGGGCGGGTGGAGACCTCGGCGTGCCAGGCGGCAAGGCCGGGCAGCGCCCCGCGCCACCCGCAGCCGGCGAAGCGGAAGTCGAGCTGGCCAAGGGTGCAGACCACCGCCACGTGGCCGAGGCCGAAGGGGGTCTTGGCCAGTTCGGCGCTTTCCGTCTCCAGCACGTCCAGCGCGGCGCGGGTCTTGGTCTCAAGCGCGGCCAGGATCACCGCGTCCGCCTTGTCCCCGCGCCCGCGCTCGGTGCGCCAGAGCAGCAGGATGTCGCTCAGCCCGTCCGCCAGCGCCTGCCAGCGCAGGTGCCGGAACCGGGCCTCGGGCTCGTCGGGCAGCAGGTCCGTCCGGCCGGCGCGCTGGATCAGGTATTCGCAGATGACCCGGCTGTCGAACAGGCGGGTGCCGTCCTCGGTGATCAGCGCCGGGATCTTGCCCAGCGGGTTGTCGCGCAGGATCTCGGGGTTGGGCGGCGCGGCGAAGGCGGCGACCGAGCGCATGCGCTCCACCGCGTCCGTCAGCCCGCATTCCTCGAGCACGATGTTCACCTTGCGCACGAAGGGCGAACGGGGGGACCAGTGCAGTTTCATCGGGCGTTCCTTTGGCCGAGGGTTTCCAGGAATCCCCGCAGGATCGCGGTGAAGGCCCGGGGTTGTTCGAAGCAGGGCACGTGCCCGGCCTGTTCGATCACCCGCATCTCGGCGCCCGCGATGGCCGGCTGCAGGTTCGCGGCCATGCCCACCGGCATCGCGCCGTCCTCGGCGCCGGCCACCAGCAGGACGGGGCAGGCGATGCGGGGGAGTTGATCGGCATAGTCGTAATCCATCAGCGCCGTGGCGCAGGCGCGGAAGCCTTCAAAACGGGTGGCGGCGATCATCGCGGCAAGGCGGGCGCGGGTTTCCGCCCCGGCGCTATCGGTCAGCCAGCGGTCGGCGGTGGCCTCGGCGAAGGCCGCCATGCCAGAGGCCTCGGCGCCGGCGATCCGCTCTGCCCAGCCCGCCGCGCCGCCGGCTGCGGTTTTCGCCTGGCCGTCGGAGAACACCAGCGCCGAGAACCGCTCAGGCGCCGCGCGGTGGGCGGCAAGCCCGGTGGGCACCCCCATGGAGACTCCGGTGTAGACCGCGCGCTCCACCCCCGCCGCGTCCATCACCGCCAGCAGGTCCGCCCCCAGCCCGTCGAAGTCCACCGCCCCCGGCGGCAGGTCCGACCGCCCGTGCCCCGCCTGGTCATAGCGCAGCACGCCATAGTCTCCCGCCAGCGCCGCCGCCTGGGCGTCCCAGAGCGTCAGGTCGGTGACCAGCGAGTTCGAGAACACCACCCAAGGCGCCCCCTCCTGCCGCGGCGCGGTCGCCTCGGCGTGCAGCGCATAGCCGTCGCGGTCCACGCGCAGGGTCTGGGGCTGGGGCAGGGGTGCCATGATGGGTCGATGACCTCCTTGGTCGGGTGCGGGGGCGTCAGTCGAGGGCAAAGGTGGCCTCGCTCCATCCCTCCCGGCCCTTAAAAAGGCTATTGTTCTATACTATAGCTTATAGATTCACACAACGGCGATCGAGCCGTGACGGGTCCGCGACCGCAGCAAGAACCTCACCCAGACGGGTTTGCCACGTTCTGCAAGGGCTTGCCGGTCACGAAAGCCTCGGCATCCGCCAGCATGGCGCCGATCAGTTCGGCGCGGACCTCCTTGGTGATCGAGGCGGAGTGGGGGGTCAGCACCACGTTTTCCAGCGACAGGAAGGCCGGGTCCAGCCCCGGTTCCTGCGCGAAGACGTCCAGCCCGGCCCCGGCGATTCGTCCCTCAGTCAGCGCCTCCAGCAGCGCCGCCTCGTCCACCACGGACCCGCGCGCCACGTTCACGAGGAAGCCGTCCTCGCCCAGGGCCTCCAGCACCTCGCGGTTGCACAGGTGGTGGGTCGCCGCGCCGCCGGGGCAGGCGAGCACCAGCACGTCGCTTTGCGCCGCCAGCTCGCGGGTGCCGGCGACGTAGGCGTGGGGCACCCCGTCCTTCTTCGACGGACCGGTGTAGCTGACCGTCATGTCCAGCCCCGCGGCCCGCCGCGCGATGGCCTGGCCGATGCGGCCCATGCCGACGACGCCCATGCGCTTGCCGCGCAGGCTGGTGGAGGGGCGGATGCGTTCGGGCCCCCAGCGCCCGGCCCGCACGAAACGGTCGGCCTCGGCGATGCGGCGGCAGGTGGCGTAGGTCAGGCCGATGGCGAAGTCGGCCACGTCCTCGGTAAGGATGTTCGGCGTGACGGAGACCGCGACGCCCCGGGCGCTTGCCGCCTCGAGGTCGAGCTTTTCCAGCCCCACGCCCTGCGACAGCACCAGTTTCACGTCCGAAAGCCGCTCCAGGTCGTCCTTCGACAGGCCGCGCATGGCGGTGGTGACGGCGATGCGGGTGCCCGCGGGCACCTCGGCGTCGGGGGGCAGCAGGTCGAACCGTTCTTCCAGCGCTGCGCGCAGGTCAGCGGGAAGGGCGGTAAGCAAGGCGATAGATTCGGACTTCTTCGACACGGGCGGCCTCTCCTGTAGCGTTTAGGCTGCCCCTTGCGCGTTAGTGTCAAAAAGTCAGCTATATGATTCTTCTCACGCGGGGAAATCGGTGTCAAGAAACCGGCCGGCCCGATACGCGGCCGAAAACTGGGGCGGCGGGGGGAGGTTGTCCCGCCGCCCCCGCGAGGGAGGGCCGAGCGCCGGGCGCGTCAGATCTTCCCTGTCTCCTTCACGGCGGCGACCGCGCCGCGCGCGATCTCCAGCGTCTCGTCCACGATCTCCGGCCCGTGCTCTGCCGACATGAACCACGCGCCGCGTTCCAGCACCCGCACGCCGCGGTGCACCAGCTCGTCCGCCAGCGCGACATAGCCGGTGCGGTTCATCTTCAGCAGGTCGCGGTAGCTGCGGGCGGGGGCGTCGAGGCCAAGCGCCACGTGAAAGACCTGCGGGAAGCCGACGATGGTGGCGGTGACGCCCGCGTCGGCGAGGATCTTCCGCAGCCCCTCCATCAGCCGGGTGCCGTTCACCGCGATCCCGTCGTAAAGCGCCGGGGTCAGCTGCCGCAGGGTGGCGGCGGTGGCGGCCATGGCGATGGGCTGCGAGTTGTAGGTGCCGCCGTGCAGCACCTTGCCCGCGCAAAGCTCCATCAGGTCGGCGCGGCCCACCACGGCGGCCACCGGAAAGCCGTTGGCGATGGCCTTGCCGAAGGTCGAAAGGTCGGGCGTGACGCCGAAGACCTGCTGCGCGCCGCCGGGGGCGAGACGGAAGCCGGTGATCACCTCGTCGAAGATCAGGATGGTGCCGGTGCGGGTGCACAGCTCGCGCACCCCCTCCAGGTAACCCTCGGCGGGGTGGATCGCCCCGGCGTTGCACATCGCCGGCTCCATGATGACCGCGGCCACGTCGCCCTTGGACAGCCTTGCCTCCAGCGCCTCGAGATCGTTCCAGGGCAGGGCGGTGATGGCGTCGCCGGCGCTGGCCAGCTGGCCCGCGCTGCCGGGGTAGGGGGCGGGGTCGTTGTGCGAATCCAGCCAGTCGGCGGGCGGCGCGACGGACCACAGCACGTTGTCGAACCAGCCGTGGTAGTGGCCCTCGAACTTGACGATCTGGTCGCGCCCGGTGTGGGCGCGGGCGATCCGCAGCGCCGCCTGGATCGCCTCGGAGCCGGAGCAGGCAAAGCGCATCAGCTGGGCGCTGGGCACCATGTCGCAGATCATCCGCGCGGCATCGGCCTCGACCTCGGTGGTGCCGGCGAACAGGATGCCCTTCTGGATCTGCTGCGTCACCGCCTCGACCAGCGCGGGAGGCTTGTGGCCCAGGATCATCGGGCCCATCCCGAGGTAATAGTCGATCAGCCGGTTGCCATCGAGATCGGTCAGCGTGGCGCCCTCGCCGCGCTCGAACACCAGCGGGGTGGGAGAGATGTTCAGCCGGAAATTGCTGTTCACCCCGCCGGGCAGCCACTGTTTGTTGCGCGCGATCGCGGCGCGCGAGCGGTCGAAGGACAGGCGGCGCGTTTCGGTGGGGGAGACATCGCTCTTGTCGAGGCTCATCGGCCTTCTCCTTGTGTCGTCGAGGAAGTTCCGGGCGCCGGGTAGCGCACCGCGTCAAGCGGGTGGATCGGGCGGCGGAGGTTTCGGTAGGGCAGGCCGTGCAGGTCGCTGCTGCAGGGGCCGGGGGTGGTCACGGTGTAGCTGCCGGCGGCGATCTTGTCGTAGGCGCGCCGGTGGGCGACCGCCGCCTTGACGCCGATGACACGGAAATCCGCCGGCTCCAGCCCCTGCGAGCGCAGCTGCGCCAGGTCGTTGGGCGGGGTCTTGCGGCTGGTGAGCATGATCGTCACCCCCTGCGCCGTCACCACCGCCGTGGGCCCCATGCTGAAATGCGTGCCCTGCGCGGCGACCATGTGGCTTTGCCGGTCCTCCAGGTCGAACTCGCCGTCGCTGGTGCTGACGAGCGTCGCCTCCAGCGCCACGGGCCCGGGGTCGAGGTGGCTGCCCTTGCCGCCCACGTCGATGCTGCGGGTGTCGCCGGGTGCGGCGCCGTCGAAGGCCGCGACGGCCTCGGCGTCGGCGATCACCACCAGCGCGCCGGGGGTTTCGTGCCGCAGCAGGGCGCGCAGCACGCTGGTGCAATCGCCGGGGCCGCCGCCGCCGATGTTGTCCGCGGGCTCCACCACGATCCAGGGGCCGCCCTTCTTGCCCGCGATGTCCTTCAGCGCGGCGTCGAGGTCCCATTCATCCGGCTGGCCTTCGTCCCGCAGCCGCCAGGCCATGTCGCAGAGCGATTGCAGCGCCGCCTCGGCCTGCGCCGTGTCACCGGTGGTGACGAGGTTGAAGGCCACCCCGGCCGCGTCCACGTCCGAGAAGGCGAAGCCGCCGGTGACGCTGACCGACCAGATCTCGGGGTGGTCCGCCTCGATCTGCCGGGCCAGCGCCTCGAGATCCTTCATCGGGGTGGCGCCGGTGGCGGTGCCGGTGGGCGGCCAGATCAGCGGCAGGCGGCGGCAGAGGGTGCGGGGGGTGGCCGATCCGCGCAAGGCGCGGGCCAGCAGCCGGGCGGAATCCACGGCGGCCGCGCGGGCGTCGATGTGCGGGTTCTCGCGGTAGCCGACAAGGCCGGTGGCGTGGCGGGCCATGGCCTCGGTGAAGTTGGCGTGCAGGTCGAACACGGCGAAAAGCGGCAGCGCCCCGGCGCCCGGCACCTCCCTGATACGGCGAAGCAATTCGCCCTCGATGTCCTCGCACTCGGTGGTGACGCCGGCGCCGTGCAGGGCCAGCCAGACTGCGTCGGGCGGGGTGCGCTCCAGCGCCTCTTTCAGGCCTTTCTCCAGCTCCTGCCAGAAGGTCTCGAACACCGCGTGCTCGATGGGGCCGGCGGGCAGGGCGGTGTATTCGCAGACCGGCAGCACCGACCAGCCCTCCTGCGCCGCGACCTCGAGGAAGCCGTCCACGGTCGACCCGTCCCCGGCCCGCGCCAGCAGCGCCTCGCCGCGGCGGATGGTGAAATCTTCCAGCCGGGTCGTCTGGCGCACGAAGGTGTTGGTCTCGTGGAAGATTCCGGCAAGCAGGATCCTGCGCGGCCTATCCATGAAAGGGCTCCGCGATCCGGCGAAAGGCGGCGCCGGGGCGCCGGGTTGCCGAGGGTTTGACTGTCATCTGATCAACCATGTTCCATAATGTGGATCGCGGACTCGCGACAACTCCGAGGATTTAAGCACTGGATCGGCGCCGTTCGCAAGTGCGGTACAGGCTTTTCAGGCTTTAACCGCTGAAATCACTTGACACAACGTCAACTCAGGTTGCCAAATGACGGCAGGATGAAAACCATATGTTTGGTAATGTAGAACGATGATCAGGGCCATCGAGACCGGATCGAGACGCACGCGCATGTTCGTTGCGTCGCTGGCGACCGAGACCAACACCTTCTCGCCGCTCTACGTCGACCGGTCCGCGTTCGAGCAGGCCTTCTACTGCCCGCCCGGCACCCATCCCGCCACGCCTACCCTGTGCTCCGGCCCCGTGGTCGCGGCGCGCGAGCGGGCCAGGCAGGACGGCTTCACGCTGATCGAGGGCACCGCCACCTGGGCCGAGCCCGCCGGTCCCGTGTCGCGCGAGGGGTACGAGAGCCTGCGGGACGAGATCCTCGGACAGGTCCGCGCCGCGCTGCCGCTGGACGTGGTGCTGCTGGGGCTGCACGGGTCCATGGTGGCCGTCGGCTACGACGACTGCGAGGGCGACTTGATGGCCCGCATCCGGCAGGTGACCGGGCCCGACTGCGTGATCGGGGCGGAACTGGACATGCACTGCCACCTGACCCCGCAGATGGTCGAGGCGGGGGACGTGATCGTCGCCTTCAAGGAATTCCCCCACACGGATTTCCTCGCCCGCGCCCATGACCTGACCGACCTGTGCCTGCGCGCCGCGCGGGGCGCGGTGGCGCCGGTGATGACGGTGTTCGACTGCCGCGCGGTCAGCGGCTTCATGACCAGCCGCCAGCCGGGGCGGGACTTCGTCGACCGGCTGCTGGCGATGGAGGGCCGTGACGGGATCCTCAGCATCAGCATCGCCCACGGGTTCCAGGCGGCGGACGTCTACGACATGGGCACCAAGGTGCTGGTCATCACCGACGGCGAGACCCCGCGCGGGGCGGCGCTGGCCGAGGAACTGGGGCGCGAGATCCTGTCGTGGGAGGGCGGCGGCTCTGCCCCGCTGCTGAAACCGGACGAGGCGATCGCGGCGGCGCTGGCGATACAGGGCGGCCCGGTGGTGCTGGCCGACCGCTGGGACAACCCCGGCGGCGGCGTGGCGGGAGATTCCACCGTGATGGTGCGCGCGCTGCTGGAACGGCCCGAGATCCCGGCAGCGATCGGCGCGATGTGGGACCCCGTCGCGGTGTCCTTCTGCCGCGCGGCGGGTGCCGGAAACCGCATCTCCCTGCGCTTCGGCGGCAAGGCGGCCGCCACCTCGGGGGCGCCGGTGGACGCCGAGGTGACGGTGCGCGCGGTGACCGAGGACCTGCTGATCCCCTTCGAGCAAAGCCTCGTCTCGCTGGGCCCCGCCGCCGCCATCAGCATCGGCGCGCTGGACGTGGTGCTGGCCTCGGGCCGGGCGCAGACCTTCAGCCCGCCGGTCTTCACCGACCTCGGGATAGACCTCGGCGCCAAGAAGATCGTGGTGGTCAAGTCGTCCAACCACTTCCACGCCGCCTTCGCGCCCATCGCGGCCGAGGTTCTCTACCTCGACACCGGCGGCCCCTACCCGGGCGACATCACCCGCCTGCCGTTCCGCAAGCTCCGCCGGCCCATCGCGCCGCTGGACCCGAACCCGCTGCTGCAAGCCAAGGAAACGCAATGCGTATCGCCCTGATCCACATTTCCCAGGAAACCAACGACTTCAACCCGGCGCCGACCCGGCTGGCGGACTACCGGTCCTTCGGAATCCTCGAGGGCGAAGAGATCCTGACGAAGCTGGCCGGCCACGGCGAGGTGGGCGGGTTCATGGAGGTGATGGCCCGCGACGCCCCCGACATCGAGATCGTGCCGATCATCCGCGCCTTCACCGTCGCCGGCGGCCGCATCGACCGCGAGTGCTTCGAGCTGTTCGAGACCAAGATCCGTGACGGGCTGGCCGCCGCCGGCGCCATCGACGGGCTGATGCTGCAACTGCACGGCGCCTGCGCGTCGGAGGTGACGGACGATGTCGAGGGGGCGCAGGCGGCGCTGTGCCGGCAGATCCTCGGGCGCAACATCCCCATCGTGCTGGCGCTGGACCACCACGCCAACATCACCAGCCAGATCATCGACAGCGTCGACGCGCTGGTGGGCCACCGCACCCAGCCGCACGACCTGAAGGACACCGGGCGCATCGGCGCCGAGATGCTGCTGAAGCTGCTGGTGGACCGGGCCTGGCCGGTGATGGCCTGGCGCAAGATCCCGCTGGTCACCCACCAGGAACAGTTCCTGACCGCGCAGGGCCCGATGAAGAAGTGGTTCGACCGCGCCCGGGCGCTGGAGAGCGATCCGAAGGTGCTGCAGGTGGCCAACTTTCCCATGCAGCCCTGGCTGGACGTGGACGAGGGCGGCTGGTCCACCGTGGTGGTCACCGACAACGACCCTGCGCTGGCCGAGAAGCTGGCCGACGAGATGGCCGAGATGGTCTGGCGGATGCGCGACGAGTTCCTCGAGCGCGAGGCGGTGTCGGTGGACGACGCCCTGCGCGCCGCCGACGCCCACCCCGAGGGGCTGGTGCTGGTCAGCGACACCGGCGACACGGTCTTCGGCGGCGCGGCGGGGGACAGCAACGTCATCCTCGAGGCGGCGCTGCGGCTGGGGCTGAAGGGGCCGGTGCTGATCCCGATGATCTCGCGCCAGGCCGTGGCGGTGCTGGCCGAGGCGGGCGAGGGCGCCGAGGTGACGCTGCCGCTGGGCGGCTGCACGGCGCCCGAATTCTTCACGCCGCTGGAGGTCACCGGCACGGTGCGCAAGGTGGCGGACGGCAGCGACGTGCGGCTGAGCAACTACTTCCACCAGACCTCGGTGGACATGGGCCGGGTGGTGATCTTCGAGACCGGGCCGGTGACGCTGATGATCTCGGAACTGCGCGGCGTCGCGGGCAACGTGCCCGACGCCTACCGCGCCTTCGGGATAGAGCCGGCGGACTACAAGATGGCGGTGCTCAAGACCGCCTCGAACTTCCAGTTCTTCGCCGACCTCGGCTCGCGCCTGATCCGGGCGGATACCCGGGGGCCGGGCCAGTCGGACGTCTACTCGCTGCCGTGGAAGCGCCTGCCGCGTCCGGTCCACCCGCTGGACCCGGTCACCGACTGGCGCGCGGCGCATTCCGTCAACCAGAGCGATTCACTGAGGGCCGGCTGAGCGGCGGTTCTCCAACCACAAGCAGCGGCACGGGTGCAACCGGCCGGTCCATTCCAAGGGAGACAAAGCGATGATCCATTACAAGGTGACAAGACGGTTGTTCATGACCGCCGCGGCGGTGGCCCTGCTGGGGCTTGGCAGCCTCGGCCAGCCCGGCGCGGCCACGGCGCAGGAATCCGGGGGCGGCGCCCTGCGGGTGGCGATCACCAACGACATGACCAACTACGACCCGCAGCAGTTCTCGACGGTGAACTTCTTCCTGATCAAGAACCTCTACGACAGCCTGATCGAGTATTCCGACGCCGGCGAGGCGATGCCCAGCCTTGCCACCGACTGGACGATCTCGGACGACAACACCTCAGTCTCGCTGACCCTGCGCGACGACGTGACCTTCCACTCCGGCACCCCCTTCGACGCCGAGGCGCTGACCGCGACGCTGGAAAAGGCCTCTGACCCCGAGCGGGGCAAGAACGTTTATTCCACCATGTCCATCGTCAAGGACTGGTCAGTCGACGGGCCGCACGCGCTGACCATCAACTTCAACGGCCCGATCCCGGAACGCCAGATTACCGACCTGCTGCAGTTCCTGCTGCCGATCGACCCGGGCGTCATGGACACGCTGGAGACCGCCGAGGGCGGCACCGGCGCCTACATGCTGGGCGAGCGGCAGGTGGGCCAGAGCGTGACTCTGGTGCGCAACCCCGACTACTGGCGCGAGGGCGAGCCGAAGCTGGACGAGCTGGTCTTCACCATCTTCAGCGAGGACGCCGCCGCGGCCTCGGCGCTGGAATCCGGGTCGGTCGACCTGATCTACGGCGGCCAGTCCCGCAGCGCCGTGCGCCTGCGCGACGCCGGCTTCCAGGTGCTGCAGGGCCCCGGCAAGCTGGTGCAGGTGTTCCGCATCAACTCCACCAAGGCGCCCTTCGACAACCAGAAGTACCGCCAGGCCTTCAACCACCTGATGAACCGCGCCGCGATCCTGAAGGTGGGCTATGCCGGGCTGGGCGAGACCACCGCGCTGCCCTGGGCGCCGGCGAACCCGGCCTTCGACGGCAGCTACAACGACCAGTACGGCTATGACATCGACAAGGCCAAGGCGCTGCTGGCGGAATCGGGACTGTCCGAGGCCGAGATGAGCGACTGGAAACTGCTGGTCAACGGGTCCGACGAGGCCTCGGTGGCGATCAGCCAGGTGGTGCAGGGCTCGCTGGCCGAGGCGGGCATCAACATCGAGTTGGACGTGCGCCAGGGGGCCGAGTTCATCGACGCGCTGCTGACCGGCGGCTTCCACGCGGTGTTCGGCGGCGTCGGCAACGTGCAGAAGTTCCCGTCGCGCGTCGCCACCAACAGCATCTACCGCACGGTGAACAACCCGGTCTTCGGCGACCCGCACCCGCACCCGGCCTATGTCGAGGCGATCGCCACGGTGGACAGCAGCTTTGGCGAGGACGTGCAGCCGGCCTACGACAACCTGAACGCGGTCCTGGTGGACGAGGCCTTCGCGATCCCCACCAACTCCTACGAGACCGGTCTGATCGTCGCCTCGCCGGACCTGGAGGGGTTCACCCTCGACATCGACAACCTGCTTGTAGGCCGTACCATCGGGTTCAAATGAGCGAACCCGTCCTGAGCGTCCGCGATCTCGAAGTGGACTTCTTCGCCGGCACCCGGAAACGGGTGTCGGTGGTTCGCGGTGTTAGCTTCGAGGTCTATCCCGACGAGGTCTTGTGCATCGTCGGCGAATCCGGGTCGGGCAAAAGCGTCACCGCGCTGGCCATCGCCGGGCTGCTGCCGGATACCGCGCGGGTGACCGGCTCGGTCAACCTCAAGAGCACCGAGGTGATCGGCGCCGACCCAGAGGCGCTGCGCCGGATGCGGGGCAGGGACGTGGGCTTTGTCTTCCAGGACCCCTCGACCACGCTGAACCCGGTGGTGCCTGTGGGCCGGCAGATGACCGAGGGACAAGTCTGGCACGGCGCCCTGCCGCGCCGCGCGGCGCAGGCCCGTGCGGTCGAGTTGCTGCGCGAGGTCGAGGTGGCCAACCCCGAGGTGCGCGCCACCCAGTACCCCCACCAGTTTTCCGGCGGCATGCGTCAGCGCGCGGTGATCGGCATGGCCATGGCCGGCCGCCCCGCCCTGATCCTCGCCGACGAGCCCACCACCGCGCTGGACGTCACGGTGCAGGCGCAGGTGCTGGACCTGCTGGCCCGCCGCAAGCGCGAGACCGGCGCGCCGATCATCCTGATCACCCACGACCTCGGCGTGGTGGCCGAGACCGCCGACCGCGTGGCCGTGATGTACGGCGGCCGGATCGTCGAAACCGGGCCCGTCGAGGAAATCTTCCGCGCCCCCCGCCACCCCTATACCGCCGCGCTGCTGAAAAGCATCCCGCGGCTGAACACCACCGACCGGCGGCTGGACCCGATCCCGGGCCATCCGGTGACGCCCACGAACCTGCCCCCCGGCTGCTCGTTCGAGCCGCGCTGCAGCGTCGGCAACGGCCGGCCCCTGTGCCGGGCCGAAGAGCCGCCGCTGGCAGACACCGGCGCCGCCACCTGCGCCGCCTGCCACTACTGGCGCGAAACCCCCACCGGCGCGCTGCCGGCCCGGCCGCGGCCAGAGACCGCCGCGCGGGTCGCGGGGCAGGCGCCGCTGCTGGAGGTGCGCGACCTCAAGGTCCACTTCCCGATCCGCCGGGGCATCCTGCAACGGGTCCACGGCCACGTGCGCGCGGTGGACGGCGTCAGCCTGACGCTCTACCCCGGCGAGACCGTCAGCCTGGTGGGCGAGTCCGGCTGCGGCAAGACCACCACCGGCCGCGCCGTGATGGGGCTGATCCCGCCCACCGGGGGCGACATCCTGTTCGACGGCGAGTCCATGCGCGGGCTGTCCTTCAAGGGCATGCGCCGCACCCGCCGCAACCTTCAGTACGTCTTCCAGGACCCGTTCTCCTCGCTCAACCCGGTCAAGACGGTCGAGGACATCGTGGCCGAGCCGCTGCAGATCCACGGGCTCTTAGAGCAGAGCGGCGGCGCACGGTATATCGAGGAGCTGTTCGACATGGTCGGCCTGTCGCGGCAGATGTTCGGGCGCTTTCCCAACGAGTTCTCGGGCGGCCAGAAGCAGCGCATCGGCATCGCCCGGGCGCTGGCGCTGAAGCCGCGCCTGCTGATCCTGGACGAGCCGGTGGCGGCTCTGGACGTGTCGATCCAGGCGCAGGTGCTGAACCTGCTGGAGGACCTGCAGCGTGAACTGGGGCTGACCTACCTGTTCATCGCGCACAACCTGTCCGTGGTGCGCCACATCTCGGACCGGGTGGCGGTGATGTACCTCGGCCGGATCGTCGAGGAGAGCACCCGCGACGCGCTCTACGACAGTCCGGTCCACCCCTATACCCAAAGCCTGCTTTCCGCCGCGCCGATCCCCGACCCGGTCGAGGGCCGCCTGCGCCGGCGCATCATGCTGCAGGGCGAGGTGCCCGACCCCGCCAACCCGCCGCCGGGCTGCGCCTTCAGCCCCCGCTGTTTCCGCGCCACCGCGCGCTGCCGGACAGAGCCGCCGCCCTTCACCCCCTATCCCGGCCTGCCCAGCGGCGCCGCCTGTTTCCACGCGGGCCCCCCCGAGGTGGCAGAGCCCCTGCCGCCCGAGCGGCTGAAGATGGAGGCGATCCCGTGAACAGCCTGCGATTCATGTGGCGCACCGCCGGGGGGCTGATGTCCCGGCCCGGCCCGGCGCTCAGCCTGCTGTACCTGGCGGTGGTGGCGCTGGCCGCCGCGCTGGCCGATTTCCTGCCCATCGACCCGTTCAAACAGGACTTCGTGATGATGCTCGAAGGCCCCTCGGCCGCCCATTGGTTCGGCGCGGACGAACTGGGGCGCGACATCCTTGCCCGGGTAATCTACGGCGCGCGCACCTCGCTGGTGACGGCGGCGGGCGCGGTGGCCATCGCGGCGGTGATCGGGGTGCCCATGGGCCTGGTGGCCGGCTTCTTCGGCGGCTGGCGGGACGCGGTCCTGATGCGGATCGTCGACGTGATGATGGCGCTGCCCGCGATCCTGTTCGCCATGGCGCTGATCGCCGTGTTCGGCCGCAGCCAGGGCGCGGCGCTGCTGGCGGTGGGGCTGACCGGGGTGCCCGGTTTCGCCCGGATCGTGCGCGCGCAGGTGCTGACCCTGCGCCGGCGCGACTTCGTCGTCGCGGTCGAGGCCTTCGGCGGCACCTCCGGCTACAACATGTTCCGCACCATCCTGCCCAACAGCTGGAGCCAGATCCTGGTGCAGGTGGTGGTGCTGTCCTCAGTTGCGATCCTGCTGGAGGCGGCACTGGCCTTCCTGGGGGTCGGGGTGCCGCCGCCCACGCCAAGCTGGGGCGAGATGCTGCGGACCGGCAAGTCCTATCTTTACGAGGCGCCCTATTACGCGGTGCTGCCCGGCATCGCGCTGACCCTGACGATCCTGTCCTTCGACACCATCGGCCGCGGCCTTGCCCGGATCCTCGAGAACCCCCGCGACGTCGCGGCGGCGGGAGGCCCGGCATGATCGGCTATGTCCTGCGCCGGGTGCTGCAGCTGCTGCCGGTGCTGCTGCTGGCCTCGGTCGGCATCTGGGCCATGCTCTACGCCGTGCCCGGCGGACCCGTGGGGATGATCCTCGGCGAGAACGCCACGCCAGAGCAGATCGCGGCGCTGCGGGCGGAACTGGGGCTCGACCGGCCCGTGGTGATCCAGTACCTCGACTGGCTGGCCAGCGTCTTCCGCGGCGACCTCGGCCTGTCGATCCACAGCCGCGAGCCGGTGCTGCAGCTGATCATGCACCGCCTTCCCGCCACGCTGCAGCTGGCCTTCGCCGCCACCATCGTGGCGATGCTGCTGGGGGTGCCGGTGGCGATCGTCAGCGCCATGCGCCCCGGGTCCTGGCTGGACCGCGTGCTCAGCGCCTGGAGCGCGCTGGCCCTGGGGGTGCCGACCTTCTGGCTGGGCATCCTGCTGATCCTGCTGTTCGCGGTGAACCTGCGGCTGCTGCCCTCCGCCTCGGTCTACGCGCCGCTTTGGAGCGATCCCGTCACGGCGCTGAAAAGCCTCGCGCTGCCGGCGCTGACGCTGGGGGTCTACGTCTCGGGCGTGCTGGCGCGGTTCCTGCGCGCCTCGCTGGTCAGCGAGATGAACATGGACTACGTGCGCACCGCCCGCTCCAAGGGCCTGCCGGAACGGCAGATCATGCGCGCCCACATCATTCGCAACGCGCTGCTGCCCTTCATCACGATTGTCGGCCTGCAGATGGCGGCCTTCATCGGCGGCGCGGTGGTGACAGAGGCGGTGTTCACCTACCCCGGTCTCGGGCGGCTGCTGATCCAGGCGATCAACACCCGCGACTACCCGCTGATCCAGGGCTGCATCGTCGTGATCCTGGTGATCTACGTGATGATCAACCTGACGGTGGACGTGATCTACGCCTACGTCGACCCGCGCATCGAGTACCGCTGATGACCGGCTCCTTCCCGCCGCCGGCGCGGCTGTTCGACCTGACGGGCCGCACCGCGCTGGTCACCGGCGGCTCGCGCGGGCTGGGCTGGGCGATGGCCGGCGCGCTGGCGGGGGCGGGGGCCGAGGTGGTGCTGGTGGCGCGCGGCGCCGTGGCGGTGGAGGCGCGGGCGGCGGACCTGCGCGGGGCGGGGCTGAAGGCCCACGCGCTGGCGCTGGACATCGCGGCCCCGGGGGCGGCGGCGCAGGCGGTGGATTTCGCGCTGGCGCAGACCGGGCGGCTGGACATCCTGCTGAGCAACGTGGCCGCCAGCGTCCGCAAGCCCTTCGCGGAGCTGGCCGAGGACGAGTGGCAGCACGTGCTGACCCTCGGCGTGACGGTGGGCTGGCGGCTGGCGCAGGCGGCGGCGGCGCCCATGCGGCAGGCGGGGGCGGGGCGGATGATCTTCGTGTCGTCCATCAACGCGCGCATCGTGCGCGACGAGATGGCCGCCTATGCCGCCGGCAAGGCGGCGCTGGAGGGGCTGGTGCGCGCCCTCGCGGTGGAACTGGGCCCCGACGGGATCACCGCCAACGCCATCGCCCCCGGCTACTTCCTGACCGACGGCAACGCCCCCTTGCGCCGTGAACGGCCGGAGTTCCAGGCCCGCATCGCCGGCCGCACCGCGCTGGGCCGCTGGGGCGCGCCGGAAGACCTTGCCACCACCGCGCTTTACCTCGCATCACCGGCCACTGCCTATACCACCGGCAGCGTGCTGCTGGTGGACGGCGGCATCACCGGCCGGATCTGACCCACCCCCGAAACCTGAGGAACGACACCATGTACAAGCTCGTCAACAAGGGCGCCCGGTCCCACCTGCCCTTCAGCCCGGGGTTCATCGTCGGCGACTGCCTGCACGTCTCGGGGCAGGCCTCGGTCTCGCGCGAGGACGGGGCGATCATCAGCGGCACCTTCGAGGAGGAGATGCGCCGCTCGATCGAGAATCTCGCGGCCATCGTTGAGGCGGCCGGGCTGACGCTGGACCACGTGTTCAGCGTGCGCTGCTACCTTGGCGATTCCGCCGACGGCGCCCGCCACAACGAGATCTTCGCGGAGTATTTCCCCGAGCCGCGCCCGGTCCGCTCGACCATCTCCGGCGTGCTGGGCAAGCGGCTGAAGTACGAATTGGACGCCATCGCCTACCTGCCCGCCACCCGCCAGCAGGCCGAGCGGATGGAGTGACCGGCTGGAGGCGAGCTAGAAGAACGTCAGCACCCCGTCGATCACGGTATACTCGTCGTCCACCACCGGCAGCAGCCGCCACTTGTCGAAGGCGGTGCAGGGGTGGCTGATGCCCGAGGAGACGAGGTCGCCCACCTGCCAGTCCGAGGCCGGGTCCAGCCGGACGTAGGCGTGCTGGTCGTTGAGCGCGTAGATCTCGGCCTTGCCGATCTCGCGGAACCCCTCGCCGGGGCGGAACAGGCGCAGCGGCCGGGGCAGGCCCGCGTCGTAGGGCACGTCGCGCTTGCCCATGGCCAGCAGCGCCAGCCCCGGCTCCGGCCGCGACTGCACGTAGGTCCACGCCTCCAGCGCCGGCTTCAGTTCGCCCTTCCACGCGCGGTGCGGGTCGCGGCGGGCCGCCTCCTGCGTGGTGCGGTAGCCGCCGTCATCGGTGGTGATGTAGCAGCCGGAGCGCAGCAATATCCGCACCGGCAGGTCCAGCGACAGGGTGGCGAAACGCTCTGCCATCAGGTCGAAGTGCGAAGAGCCGCCGCCGCTTAGGATGAACTCCTCCAGCCCCTCCAGCAGCGAGGCGGGCAGGGCGGCGGCGATGTCCACCATGGACTGGGCGTAGTCGATCACCGGCTGCGGTCCCTCGGCGATGCCCGGCACCACCCCCTCGAACCCCGCGACGCCCGCGAAGCGGAACAGCGCCGGGTCGGCCTCCGCGATGGCCTGCGCCAGCGCCAGCGCCGCCTCTTGCCCGCGCACGCCGGTGCGGCCGCCCTCCACGCCCACCTCCAGCAACAGCCGGATCGGCCGCGCCAGTCCGGCATCCGCCAGGTGGCGGGCCATGTTGTCCAGCTGCGCGGCGGAATCGACGAAGCAGTACAGCTCGAACTCCGGGTCCGCGTTCAGCAGCGCCGCGACGATGGCCATGTGCGCCTTGCCGATCAGCTGGTTGGCCAGCACGATGCGCGGCACCCCGTAGTGGCGCATCACCTGCACCTGCGGCACGTTCGCCGCGGTGATTGCCCAGGCGCCCGCCTCCAGCTGTTCGGCGAACAGCTGCGGCGCCATGGTCGTCTTGCCATGGGGCGCCAGCGACAGCCCGTGCTGCGCAAGGTAGTCGGCAAAGGCCGCCTTGTTGTGGTCGAGGTGGCTGCGCTTCAGGATCAGCTGGGGGAAGGGCAGGTCCTCGGCCAGCAGGTTCCAGCGCTTGGCGCCGATCTCGGACAGCGGGAAGGGCCGGGTGGTGCCCGGAATGCCCTTGGTGCGGGCGTCGATCATGGTGGCGCGGATCGGGGCGAGGTTCATCGGGTGTCCTTCCAGCAGGGGCGGCGCGATCCGTTCAACAATGCAGACCGGAGGCGGCGGATCGACCGGCTTTAACGAAAGCGCGGGTATACGGTGAAGTCAATCCCGCAGGTGCAGCAGGAGGCCGTTGCACGGTTGCGCCCGAAGTCTCACATCGTATAATGTGGAACAACAGGCACCGTAAGAGACACCCCCATGCCCGAAACCGCCCCCAAGACCGCCGAACACGCCCCCGCCGAGGCGCGGATCCAGTCCATCGGGCGCGCCAAGGCGCTGATGGACGCCATGGGCGACGGCGACTGGATCGGCCTGCGCGATCTTGCCGCCGCGACGGGACTGGTCAAGACCACCGCCTTCAACCTCGTGAACGCCCTTGCCGACGTGGGGCTGGTGGAGCGGGACGCCGAGGTGGGTGCCTACCGGCTGGGGCTGCACCACATCGTCTACGGCCGCGCGGTGGAGCGGCGGCTGGACATCCTGTCCATCGCCAAGCCGCACCTTGTGCAGCTGTGCACCGCGACCCGCGAGACGGTGAACCTGGCGCTGCCGGGGCCGGGCGAGGCGACGATCGTGGAAAGCCTCGAGGGCAGCCACAACCTGCGGGTCACCTCCTATTCCGGCACCGCCGCCAGTTACCACGCCACCGCCTGCGGCCGCGCGCTGCTGGCCTACCAGCCGGAAAGCTTCCGCCAGATGGTCTATTCCACCGGCACCCTCGCGCGGCTGACGGACAAGACCATCATCGACCCGGACGAGCTGGAACAACTGCTGGAACGCTGCCGCACCCGCGGCTGGACGCTGGAGGTGGAGGAGAACGAGACCGGCAGCGCCTGCATCGCCGCGCCGATATTCGACATGACCGGCAAGGCCGTCGCCTCGGTCAGCGTCGCCGGCCCCGCCGCGCGGTTCCAGCCGGAGGCGGTGGAGGGGCTGGCGCAGACGCTGCTGGAACACCTGGCGCGGGTGACCGAGGATCTCGGTCCCGCCGCACCGGCCCGTACCGGCCGCAAGGGGCGGGGCGCGAGGGACGGCGCCTGACGGCCTTCGCCTGCAATCCATCCATCCGAACGACGGCCGCAAGGCGCGGCTGGTCCGAGCCATACAGGAGACTTTGACATGACCATCGGCTTCACCGTCCACCGCCGAAAATCCGCCGTCGACCCCGCCATCGCGCGGCGGTTCCTGGAGCTTCCCGTCGCCAATGCCTCTGATTCCATGTCCCGCATGTCGGCCGCCGGCGCGCGGCTGCGGCCGTTCCACGAGGGCGGCCAGCGGATGGCCGGCCCGGCGCTGACGGTGAAGACCCGGCCGGGCGACAACCTGATGGTGCACAAGGCGCTGGAGATGGCAGAGCCGGGGGACGTGCTGGTGGTGGACGCGGGCGGCGACCTGACCAACGCGCTGGTGGGCGAGATCCTCGTCTACATCGCGCAGGGCAAGGGCGTGGCGGGCATCGTCATCGACGGCGCGATCCGCGATGTGGACGAGCTGCGCGGCTGCGGGATGCCGGTCTTCGCCGCGGGCGTCACCCACCGCGGGCCCTACAAGGACGGCCCCGGCGAGATCAACGTCGAGATCGCCATCGACGGCATGGTGATCCGCCCCGGCGATCTGGTGCTGGGGGACGCGGACGGGGTGCTGTGCATCCCGGCGGGAGAGGCCGAGGCCGTGCTGGCCGCCACCGAGGCCAAGCAGGCCGCCGAACAGCGCGAGATCGCGGCGGTGCGCGCCGGCACCCTCGACCGCAGCTGGATCGACGAGACGCTGAAGGCGCGGGGCTGCACCTTCGTGGACTGATCCCGCCCGTGACGCCACGGCGCGGCCCCCCGGCGGTCCGCCTGTGCTATGCTGGGCCCGCCGTTCCCTGCGCCGAGGCCCGCCATGCCACACCGGCTGAACCTGCACTGCGCCGACTGCCGGATCCGCCCCCGGGCGGTCTGCGCCCGTTGCGGGCCGGCGGAACTGGCGCGGCTGGACAGCATGAAGCTTTACCGCCGTTACGAGGCGGGGCAGGTGCTGGCGCGGGCGGACGAGCCCCTGGGCTTCGTCGGCACGGTGGTGGCGGGGGTTGCGACGCTGTCGCAGACGCTGGCGGACGGGCGGGGGCAGATGGTGGGGCTGCTGCTGCCCTCCGACTTCCTCGGCCGGCCGGGGCGCGACAGCAGCCCCTCCGACGTCACCGCCGCCGGCGACGTCACCCTGTGCTGCTTTCGCCGCGCGCCCTTCGAGCAGCTGCTGCGCGACACCCCCCGGCTGGCCGACCGGCTGCTGGAGATGACGCTGGACGAGCTGGACGCCGCGCGCCACTGGATGATGGTGCTGGGGCGAAAGACCGCGCGCGAGCGGATCGCCAGCCTGCTGCTGTCCGTGGCGCGGCGGCAGCGGGGCGGGGCGGGGGAGATCGACCTGCCGCTCACGCGCGAGGCCATGGCCGACTACCTCGGCCTGACGCTGGAGACGGTGAGCCGCCAGATCAACGGGCTGGCGCGGGACGGGGTGATCGGGCTGCAGGACCGGCGGCGCGTGACGATCCAGGACCTCGCCCTGCTGGAGGGCGAGGCCGGTGAACAGGCGGCGGGCGCCTAGCCGTTCAGCGCGCCAGGATCAGCGGCAGGCCCGGGGCGTCGAGCATCTCGCGGGTGGTGCCGCCGAAGATCGCCTCGCGCAGCCGCGAATGGCCGTAGGCACCCATCACCAGCGCCTCGGCGCCGGTGTCGAAGGCGTGGCGCCGCAGCACCTCGGAGATGCGCGGCCGGCTGCGCGACAGCACGCTGACCTCCGCCTGCACCCCGTTGCGGGCCAGGAACAGGGCCAGGTCGCCGCCGGGATCGGCGCGGTCGCCGTGGCGCACGCCGGGATCCACCAGCACCACGTCCACCAGATCCGCCCGCCGCAGCAGCGGCATCGCGGCGCGCACCGCCGCCATCGCCTCGTGGCTGCCGTCCCAGGCGACCGCGACGCGCCCCGGCGCAAGACCGAGGTCGGCGCCGGCATCGGGGGCGACGATCACCGGCGTCCGCTCGCGAAGCAGCGCCAGTTCCAGCACCGCCACCTGAGCCGGCCGGTCCTGCGGCCCGTAGGGGGCGGCGGCGACGATCCAGTCGGCGAAGCGCAGCGTCGGCGCGAGAATCCGGCCGATCTGATCGTCGCGCAACGACAGGCGGTGCAGCTGCACGTCGTGGCGGTGGCGGGGGATCTGCGCGCGCAGCTCGATCTCCAGCTCGGTGAGGCGCAGGTCGATGGCCTCGTCCTCTGGCCAGACCAGCGGCACCACCGAGCCGGCGGCGTAGGTCTCGGGCGGGCTCTGCTCGATCACCAGGCAGTGGATGTCGAGGTGGGCGCGGCTGGCCGCGGTGAGGGCGAGCGCGGTGCCAATCGCGCCGCGGTCGAGGCCGGCGTCGGTGGCGAGAACGGCGATGGTTCCATCCAGCATCGGGTCACTCCTTTCGTTGACCCCTGCAGGCTACCGCCGCGCCGCCCCCCGCGCCTTGATCCAGATCAAGCCGCGCCGCGTCCGCCGCGTGCGGCGATCCACCGCTCCAGCTCGCGCTGCGCGGTCTCCAGCGTCTCGACGTTGATGGTGCGGGTCACCAGCGCCCGGTTCAGGGCCCGCACGCGCTTGTTCAGCGCGGTTTGTCCCTCGGGCTCCAGCCCGACCTCCAGCTTCTCGTACAGCGACAGCAGCCGGTTCTGCACGGTGCGCAGCGACATTCCCTGCCGTTCGGCGATCTGCTTGTCCTGCAGGCCGAGCGCGAGGTCCAGCAGCACCGTGTACTCGCTGTCATCCAGCCGCCGGCGGGGCGAGGCGCCGCGTTTCTGCAGGCGGTGGATCTCTCGGTCGACGATGATCTGGCCTTCCACCAGCACCGCCCGCAAAGCCAGCTTCAGCCGCTCGCGGGTGGCGGTCTTCAGCACGTAGCCATAGGCGCTGTCCTCGGGCACGATCTCGGCGATGCCGCGCAGGTAGGCCTCGTCGGCGTAGTTCGACCAGAACAGGATGCGGCTGTGGCCCCGCTCGGCCCAGATGGTGCGGGCGGCCTCGATCCCGTTGCGGCGGTTCATCTGCAGGTCCATCACCACCGCCTCGATGCCCCCCTCGCGCGCCTCCTTCTCGCCGGCGTCGCCGCTGGCGGCGTGGAAGATCTCGGTCACCTCCGGCAGCGCCTCGGCCAGCGCGTCCTGCAGATAGCTGGCGTGGAACTGGTCGTCCTCGACGATGAGCACCTTCACGGCCGGCCCCCCAGCAGGACCCGCAGGGTGCAGCCCGCGTCGTTCGAGATGTCCAGCTCGGCCGCGATCAGCCGCGCCCGGGTGCGCATGTGCGCCAGCCCGGAATCCCGCGCCGGCAGTGCCGGCACGCCGCGGCCGTCGTCGCGCACCGTCATCGCCAGCCCGCCCTGCGGCATCGGCTCCAGCCCCACCGCGATGCGGCGGGCGCCGGAATGGCGGGCGGCATTGTTGATGGCCTCCTGCGCGATGCGGAACAGGGCGGTGCGGACGGTGGGGTCCAGCCGGTCGGCGGCGCCGCCGGTCCGGTCCGTCACCTCCACCTGGATCGGCTGCGAGCCCACGGCCCGTTCCAGGTGGACCCGCACGGCGTGGATGAAGCCGAACAGCTCCAGCAGGGTCGGCACGGCGGTGTCGATGATGCGGCGCAGGTCGCCGATGGTCTCGGAAATCCGTTCCGCCAGCGCCTCGCGGTCCAGCGGCGTTCCGGCGTCCACCTCGCGCAGCAGGCGGGTGAGGTCGGCGAGGGTCTGGTCGTGCAGGTCCATGCCGATGCGCTGGCGCTCCTGCTCCAGCGTCTGGGTCAACCGCAGCGCGCCGCGGCGCAGCCCTTCCTCGCGCGCCTGCGCCTCCTGTCCCACCTGCGCGGCGCGCTCGGCCAGTTTCGCGGTGTGCAGCGCGTGGAAGTAGGGCGACAGCACGTCCGCCACGTGCTGCGCGCGCTGCACCGTCTCGCGGTCGTAGAGCGCGGGGGTGGAGTGTGAAATGTTCAGCGTGCCGATGGGCTGACCCATGACCTTCATCAGCACGTGCACGCGCGAGCGCAGCTCGTGGTTGAAGATCGGTTCCGAGCAGGCGCCGGGGTAGGTCTGGCGCGCGTCCTGCATGGCGTCGCGGCACAGCATGTGGTCGCACCGCCCCTCGATCAGGTCCCGGATGGGAGAGACGTCGACCCGCGTGCGCGCCCGGGACCAGCGGGTCTGGATCCCCACCTCGTAGCTCGACAGCCAGCCGGGCTGGTCGATCAGGCACAGGTCGGCGTGGGTGAAGGGGATGACCTCGGCGATCTCGTCGGCCACCGCCTCCAGCGCCGAGGCGATGTCGGTCCGCTCCGCCAGGTGGGTGGAGATCCGCAGGAACACGTTCCCCCTGGCAGGGGCCGCAAGGGTGCTCGGCATGGTCTCCTCCCGTCGCGCGCTGCGCTTTCCCGCAATATTCGCAAGGCGCAGCGGGAAATGAAACACCTTTGGCCGCAAAGTCATTGCGGGAACCCGCAAGAGGTCTGCGGGGGAATCCCTTTACAGGGGCAGGGCCGCTGCACATCATCGCGCTGTCCTTGGCCCGGTGCGGGCCGGAACACGGCGCGCAAGCGGCGCGCGACAGGGAGGAAAGACATGACGATTTCGAAGATGCTGCTCGGCGCGGCAGGACTTGCCATGGCTGCCGGCATGGCGCAGGGCGCGGCCCACATGGCCGACACCTCGGAAAAGCGGATCGCGCTGTCCAACAACTACGCCGGCAACTCGTGGCGGCAGGCGATGCTGGAGACCTACGAGGAAATCGGGTCCAAGGCCGTGGAGGACGGCGTGGTCGCCGCCGCCGACGCCTATACCACGTCCGAGAACCAGGCGACCGAGCAGGCCGCCCAGATCCAGAACATGATCCTGCAGGGCTATGACGCCATCGTGCTGAACGCGGCCTCGCCCACGGCGCTGAACGGCGCGGTCAAGGAGGCCTGCGACGCCGGGCTGGTGGTGGTCAGCTTCGACGGCATAGTGACCGAGCCCTGCGCCTGGCGCATCGCGGTGGATTTCGCGGCGATGGGCCGCGAAGAGGTGGACTACATCGCCTCGCGCCTGCCCGACGGCGGCAACCTGCTGGAGATCCGCGGCCTCGCCGGCGTCTTCGTCGACGACGAGATCAGCAAGGGCATCCACGAGGGCGTGGCCGAGCATGACCAGTTCAAGATCGTGGGCTCTGTGCACGGCGACTGGGCGCAGGACGTGGCGCAGAAGGCGGTGGCCGGGGTGCTGCCCTCGCTGCCCGAGGTGGTGGGTGTCGTGACCCAGGGCGGTGACGGCTACGGCGCCGCGCAGGCCTTCGAGGCCGCCGGCCGTCCGACCCCGCTGATCGTGCTGGGCAACCGCCAGGACGAGCTGCTGTGGTGGGCCGAGCAGCGCGACGCCAACGGCTACGAGACGCTGTCGCTGTCGATCGCGCCCGGCGTCGCCTCGCTGGCCTTCTGGGTGGCGCAGCAGGTGCTGGCGGGGCAGGAGGTGCCGAAGGACCTGACCGTGCCGTTCCTGAAGATCACCCAGGACACGCTGGACCAGTCGCTGGCCGACACCCCCGAGGGGTCGGTGGCCAACGTGACCTACACGCTGGAAGACGCCCAGCAGGTCATCGCGGGCGCCCAGTAACCTGCGCAAGGCAGGCCGCCCGCGCGGCGGCCTGCCTTCCGGCAATTCCTGAACAGACACGGAGCGTCCATGACCGCCTCTCCGAGCGTCCCGATCGTGACGCTGACCGATGCGGCCCGGCATTTCGGCCCCGTCCGCGCGCTGGACGGGGTCAGCCTGTCGGTCGCGCCCGGCGATTGCATCGGCCTTGTCGGCCACAACGGCGCCGGCAAGTCCACGCTGGTCAACCTGGTCAACGGCGGCCTCGCGCCCTCGGGGGGCGAGATCCGCTTTTCCGGCGGCGACAGTGCCGCCGCGGCGGGGGTGCGGTCGGTGTTCCAGGAACTGTCGCTCTGCCCCAACCTGACGGTGGCCGAGAACCTGCGCATCTCCCACGCCGCGCTGACGGGACCGGGCTGGCGCCGCCGCGCCCGAGCCGAGATCGCGCAGGCGCTGGACGAGGTGTTCCCCGGCCACGGCATTGATCCGGTGGCCGAGGTGGACACCCTTTCCATCGCGGAACGCCAGATGGTCGAGATCGCCATCGGCTTCGCCCCCCGCGGCACGCAGGCGCGGCTGGTGATCCTGGACGAGCCGACCTCGTCGCTGGACGCCTCTATCGCCGACCAGCTGCTGGCCCACGTCCGCCGCTTCTGCGCGTCGGGCGGGGCGGTGATTTTCATTTCCCACATGCTGCGCGAGATCTTCGAGGTGGCGAACCGTATCGTGGTGCTGAAGGACGGCAAGGTGGTGGCCGAACGCGGCGCCGGGCAGTTCACCCGGCAGGGGCTGGTGGACGCCATGGGTCACGTCGCCACCGAGGAGGCCGCCGCCGCCACCGGCGCCGCGTCGCAGCTGGGGGAAGAGGTGGTGCGGACCGACCAGGGGCTGGCCGCGCGGCGGGGCGAGATCGTGGGCCTGTCAGGCCTGGCCGGGCACGGGCAGGCGGCGGCGCTGGCGCGGCTCTACCTGTCGCGGACCTCGGCCTGGCGGTCCAGCAAGACCCCCGAGATGGTCTTTGTCGCCGGCGACCGCACCCGCGACGGGGTGCTGCCGCTGTGGTCGATCCTGCGCAACATCTCCATTTCCGTGCTGCACCGCGATGCCCGCCGCGGGCTGGTGAACCGCAAGGCAGAGGCCGAGACCGCGGCCGACTGGAAGCGCCGCATCGGCATCCGCACCGAGAACACCCGCAACCCCATCCTGTCGCTCTCGGGCGGCAACCAGCAGAAGGTGCTGTTCGCCCGCGCGCTGGCTTCCTCGGCCGAGGTGGTGGTGATGGACGACCCCATGCGCGGCGTCGACGTGGGCACCAAGCAGGACGTCTACGCCATGATCCGCGCCGAGGCCGCCCGGGGCCGCACCTTCCTGTGGTATTCCACCGAGACCGAGGAAGTCTGCCAGTGCGACCGCGTCTTCGTCTTCCGCGACGGCGAGATCAGCGCCGAGCTGACCGGCGCCGAGATCACCGAGGAACGGATCCTCGAGGCCTCGTTCGAGATGCAGGAGGCATCATGACCTTTCTCGCCCGCCACCGGATCATCCTGCCGGTGGTCTCCCTGGCCGTGCTGCTGGCGGCGACCTTCTGGATGCAGCCGCGCACCATGAGCTATTTCGGGCTGAACCTGCTGTTCAACCTCGCGGTGCCCATCGCGCTGGCCACCATCGCCCAGATGATGATCATCATGGTCAACGACATCGACCTGTCGCTGGGCGCCTTCGTCAGCCTCGCCGCCTGCGTCACCGCCACCTTCCTGAACGACACGCCGCTGCTGGGCCTGCTGATCCTGGCGGCGCTGATCGCCGCCTACGCCTGCCTCGGCGCCGTGATCCACGCGCTGGAGCTGCCGGCCATCGTGGTGACGCTGGGCATGTCCTTCGTCTGGGGCGGGCTGGCGCTGTTCATCCTGCCCTCGCCGGGCGGCGCCAGCCCCGAGTGGCTGCGCGCGCTGATGACGGTCAAGCCGCCCTTCGCGCCGATGGCGGTGGTGGCGGCGGTGATCATCGCCGCGGTCACGCACCTGCTGATCATCCGCTCGGGCATCGGAACGGTGCTGCGCGGGGTGGGCGGCAACGCCCGCTCCGTGGCACGGGCGGGCTGGCCGGTGATCCGGCTGAAGGCGCTGGCCTACGGGCTGGCCGGGCTGTTCGGCGTGCTGGCGGGGATGACGCTGGTGGGTCTGACCACCGCCGCCGACGCCAACATCGCCCTGCGCTACACGCTGCTGTCCATCGCCGGTGTAATCCTTGGCGGCGGCCAGTTCACCGGCGGCAAGGTCAGCCCCACCGGCGCGGTGATCGGCGCGCTGACGCTGACGCTGGCGGCCAGCTTCCTGTCCTTCATGCGCCTGTCGCCGGACTGGCAGATCGGCGCGCAGGGGGCGATCCTGATCCTGGTGCTGACCGCGCGGCTGGTCTTTGGCCGCAGGGGGGCCGAGGCATGAACCTGCTGGGCAAACCCTGGCTCTGGGCCTGGCTGGCGGCCGCGGCGGCCTTTTCTCTTACTCTCGGGCTGACCTCGGGGCGCGGGGCGGGCGAGCTGGGCTACGCCGCCCTGTCCTTCGGCGCCTTCGCGGCCATCGTCGGGATGGGGCAGATGCTGGTCATCACCCTCGGCCCCGGCAACGTCGACCTGTCGATCCCCGCCACCATGACCCTCGCCGCCACCCTGTCGCTGAAGGCCATGGGGTCGGACCCCGGCACCGCCGCGCTGGGGCTGGCCATCGCCCTGGCGGTGGGTCTTGGCGCGGGGCTGGCGAACTACGCGCTGATCCTGGTGCTGCGGCTGCCGCCGATCATCGCCACGCTGGCGGCCTCGCTGATCTACCAGTCGCTGGCGATCTGGTCGAACCGGGGCCTGCGGATCAAGCCGCCCGCCGGGCTCGCGGACTTCGCCACCGGCCGCTTCCTGGGCCTGCCCAACGTCGCCTGGGTGGGGCTGGCGCTGGCCATCGCCGTCTGGGTGGTGCTGGAGCGGACGGTCTGGGGCCGCTGGCTGCTGGCCACCGGGCAGAACCTGCGCGTGGCGCGGCTGGCCGGCGTTCCGGTGGAGATGGTGCGCGCCGCCACCTACGTGACCGTCGCGGTCTTCGCCGCCCTGGCGGGCTACCTGCTGGCCAGCTTCTCGGGCGGCGCCGCGCTGAACATGGGGGCCGAGTACCTGCTGATGTCCATCGCCGTGGTGGTGATCGGCGGCAGTTCCATCGCCGGGGGCAATTCCAACGTTCCGGGCGTCTGGGGCGCGGCGCTGTTCATGTTCCTCGTGGTCTCGATGCTGAACAGCTACGGCGCCGGGGCGGGCGTGCGCAACGTGCTGACCGGGACCATCATCATCGCCATTGTCATCGCCGCCAGCACCAGAAGGACCCGCGCATGATCACCGTTCCGCCGCACCTGGAGATCCGCGACGACCGCTTCGCGCAGCTGGTGCACCCGGTCTCGGGGCTCGAGACGATCGCCGAGGGCTTCACCTGGACCGAGGGCCCGGTCTGGTTCGGCGACCGCGACTGCCTGCTGTTCTCGGACATCCCCAGCCAGCGGATCCTGCGCTGGTCGGAGCGCGAGGGGCTGTCGGTCTACCGCGCCCCCTCGGGTTTCAACAACGGCAACACCCGCGACCGGCAGGGGCGGCTGGTGGGCTGCCGGCACGGGATGCGCGACGTGGTGCGCACCGAGATCGACGGCAGCCTGACAGTGCTTGCGGACCGGCACGGGGGGCGGCGGCTGAATTCGCCCAACGACGTGGTGGTCAGCTCGGACGGTGCCGTTTGGTTCACCGATCCCAGCTATGGCATCCTGTCGAACTTCGAGGGCTACCGCAGCGCCCCGGAGCAGGAGGCGCACCACGTCTTCCGCCTGTCGCCGGAGGGCGAGCTGCGGGCGGTGGTCTCGGATTTCGTGCAGCCGAACGGCCTGTGCTTCAGCCCGGACGAAAGCCTGCTCTACATCGCCGAAAGCGGGTCCAGCCACGATAACACCGTGCCGTCCGTGATCCGCCGCTTCGCCGTCGAGGGGGCGGGGCTGCGGGACCTTGGCACCTTCGCCGAGGTGGACTGCGGCCTGCCCGACGGCATCCGCTGCGACGTGGCGGGGAACCTGTGGTCCTCGGCGGCGGACGGGGTGCATTGCTTCGCCCCGGACGGCACGCTGCTGGGCAAGATCCTGGTGCCGCAGGTGGTCTCCAACCTGTGCTTCGGCGGCGCGGATGGGCAGCGGATGTTCATCACCGCGACCACGGCGGTCTACCGGGTCTTCGTGGACATCAAGGGGGCCGAGCCCTGGACCCGGGGCAGGGGTTGACGGGGCGGGGGCTGACGGGGCAGGGGCTGACGGGGGAGAGGCTGACATGGACGGACTACAGGTAAAGACCGCGCTGCTGATCGGCGGCTCGGGCGGGATCGGGCTGGCGCTGGCCGCCGGGCTGGCGCGGGCCGGGGTGGGCGTGACCGTCGCCGCGCGGTCCGAGGCGAAGGTGGCGCAAGCCCTCGAGGCGCTGCGCCGGGACGATGCGGACGCGCGGGGGATCGTGGCCGACGTGACCGCCGAGGGCGGGATCGAGGCGCTGCTGCAGGCGGTAACCGAGGCACGCGGGCTTCCGGACATCCTGGTCAACTGCCATGGCACCACCGTCATCGGCCCCACCACCGACATCACCGCCGCCGACTACGACCTGGTGATGGACACCAACCTGCGCAGCGTCTTCTTCAGCTGCACCCGCTTCGGCGAGGCGATGCGGGCGCGGGGCAGCGGCTCGATCATCAACATCGCCTCGCTCGCCGCCCACCGCGGCTGGCCCAACGCCGCGGTCTACGCGATGAGCAAGCACGGGGTGCTGGGCCTGACCCGCTCGCTCGCCGCCGAGTGGGGCAGGGAGGGGGTTCGGGTGAACTCGATCTCGCCGGGGTTCTTCCTGACCGACCTCAACCGCGAGCGGATGCCGGAGGCCCGCAAGCGCGCGGCGCTGGGACGCACGCCGATGGGCCGGTTCGGCGAGGTGGAAGAACTGGTGAGCGCGGCGCTGTACCTGGCATCGGACAACGCGCGGTTCGTGACGGGGACGGATGTGGCGGTGGACGGGGGGTATCTGGCGAGCGGGATTTGAGGGCGGGGGAGGGGCCGCGCTACCTCGTTCGGACGGAGCGCTGATGCGCCCCGAACAAGCCGAAGGCGCGGGGCGAGCGCCTGCCCGTCTCGGCGGGCTGGCGCTGTGTCATCTTCGTGCACGGCTCATTCGAAGCGCGGACTTGGCTGGGATAAGGCGCCTATGGCAGATGTCGGCAGCGCCATCCCACGGGCAGGCTTGCGTTGCGCAGCGGCGGGGTGTACCCCGCCCTACGGCTTCTGGATGAAGCGCTGGTAAGCCCCCGAACAAGCCGTAGGCGCGGGGGCGAGCGCCTGCCCGTCCCGGCGGGCTGGCGCTGTGTCGTCCGCAGAGGAACGCTCATTCTGCGCGCGGATGTGGTTGGGATAAAACGCCCATGCCAGCGGTCAGCAGCGCCACCCCACGGGCAGGCTGGCGTTGCGCTTTGGCGGGGTGAACCCCGCCCTACCGCTCCATCCGAACGAAGCGCTGACCAGCCCCCGAACAAGCCGGAGGCGCGGGGGCGAGCGCCTGCCCGTTCCGGCGGGCTGGCGCTGTGTCATCTGCTGGGAAACGCTCATTCTGTGCGCGGATGTGGCGTGGATAAAGTGCCCATACCCGAGGTGGGTGGCGCCAGCCCACGGGCAGGCTGGTGTTGCGCCATGGCGGGGTGAACCCCGCCCTACCAGTTCTTTGGATCGGGGCGCTGATCAGCCCCCGACGCGAAGCCGAGCGCCTGCCGGTTCCCCCAAGCAGGCCAGCCTCGCGCCCGCCCCCTAAACCCCCACCTCCGGCCCCGGGCAGGACAGCGGCTCGTCCGTTCCGCGTACCTCGTAGAGCTCCTGGCTTTCGCCCAGCCCCATGAACCGCGCAGACAAACGCCCGTCCTCCCGGCGGAACTGCCAGCATTTCGGCGTGGGGTCCCGGTCGTAGACGAAGCAGATCTGCCCCGCCTCCTCGTACCAGTGCCCGTCCCAGCATTCGTCCCCGAGGAAGGCCCAGCGGACCCGGCGGCCGGGCAGGTATTGCTCCACCCCGTAGGCGCGGCCGGCCGAGTGGTAGGTGAGGGTGCGGCCCTCGACGTGGGACTGGAACTCGGCCCCCGTCATCGCCTCCTGCGCGGCGGCGGGAGAGGCGAAGGCGAGGCCGAGGAGGAGGGCGCGCAGCGGCTGCATGGGCGCAGCCTACGCCGAAGCGGATCGCCGCGATAGCCCGGCTATTCCGCCGCCACCTTCAGCCCGTTGGTACGCCGCTGCCAGAAGGCGGCACGGTGGTTCATCTTGCGGTACCACAGCCGCGGCACCATCGCGATGGCGGCCATGGCGGGGGCGGAATAGGGCAGCATCGGCGACAGGTCCGGGTCCGGCGCGGCCTCGAGCAGGTAGAAGGGCTTCATCGGGTGGGCGTGGTGGTCCGAGTGCCGGGTGCCGTTCAGCATCGCCGCCGAGGAGAACCACTGCGGCGCGTTCCACGAGTGCTGCGGGCCCACCGGCTCCAGCTTGCCGTTGTCCAGCCGCGCGCGGTACAGCCCGTAGTGCTGGATGTAGTCCGACATCAGCAGCCCGAACTGCGCCAGCAGCGCCAGGGACACGTAGATCGCCAGCCCCTTCAGCCCGCCCACCGCAAGCGCCGCGGCCATGCAGGCCAGACCGCCGCCGACGTACCAGGCATAGGGATGCAGGCCCCGCCGCCGGGTGCGCCGCAGCTCGGTCTCCAGCCGCAGCCCGGCCAGGAAGGACCGCCGGCAGGCGCGGCCGGCGAAGCGGTAGTAGCTTTCGCCCATGCGCGGCGTGTTCGGGTCCTGCTGGCTACCGACGTAGCGGTGGTGGATCTTCGGGTGCGCCGAGGAATGGTGGCCGCAGAGCTGGGTGATGTAGACCCAGGTGCCCAGCCAGAACAGCCACTTCTGCTGGCGGTGGATCAGCTCGTGCGCGTTGGAATTGCTGACCTGCGAGAAGAATACCATGGTGGCCGAGAAGGTGGCGATCCATTCGCCCCGGCTCATCTCCACCCCGCCCGAAAGCGCCCAGACCACGGTGCCGAACACCGCGAAATGCCCCAGCGCCAGCGCCACCAGCAGCGCGGTGGCGGCGGGAAACTCGCGCCCGTCGCCGGGCTCGGAGGCCATGGCCACCAGTTCGTCCAAGGCGAAGGCGAAGACCGTCAGGTACAGCGCCGCCGCCAGCGACCAGCCGCCGCCCCAGAAGACCGAGGCGAGGATCAGGGGCACCGGCGCGAAGCTGGCGATGGTGAATGTCAGGGCCTGTTTCATGGCGACTCCGCTCGTTGCCGGGCAGATTAGCCGCGAATCGTGGGGAATGCGTGGCAAAGCGTTGAAATTGTGCGGGACAAAGCGTTTCGCCTGGGGCGACATTGCCACAATTCGGCGCGGCGCGGGCTTTTCATACCCGGCGGAAGGGATTAGTTCGGCGGGGAATGGTGCGAGGAACAGTGCGAGGAGAGGGCGATGTCCTTTTTCGGAAAGCTCAAGGACCGGCTGCTGCGGTCCTCCTCGAAGCTGGAGGAGGGGCTGGACGCGATCGTCGAGGAAGGCGGCGCGCCCGAGCCCGCGGAACCGGCAAGCCCGCCTGAAACCACGCCTGAAACAACGCCCGCGCCGCCGCCGGAGCGCCAGCCGGAGACCCCGCCGGAAACTCCGCCCGAGCCTGACCCGGCGCCGCAGCCGGAGCCCGCGCCCCCCGCCTCGCCGGAGCCGCAGCGCCCGCCGGAGCCGGGCCGGCCCGAGCAGCCCGCACCGCCGGCCGAGGTCCCGCCCGCGCCCGCCGAGCGCCCGCAGGCCCCCCCCGCCGAGGCGCCCCCGCCGCCCAGCCCCATGCCCGCCGACCCGCCGCAGGAGACCCCCGCGCGCGGCCCTGGCCTGCTGGGCCGGCTGATGGGCCGTCCCGCCCCGGTGGTGCGCCGGGCGCTGGACGACGACATGCTGGAAAGCCTCGAGGAGCTGCTGATCGCCGCCGACATGGGCGTCGACACCGCGCTGCGGGTCACCGCGAACATGGCCGAGGGGCGCTATGGCCGGAAGGTTTCCACGCAGGAAATCAAGGAACTGCTGGCGGCCGAGGTGACCCGGGTGATGGAGCCCGTGGCCCGCCCGCTGCCGCTTTACGCCAAGAAGCCGCAGGTGGTGCTGGTGGTGGGGGTCAACGGCTCCGGCAAGACCACGACGATCGGCAAGCTGGCCAGCCAGTTCCGCGCCGCCGGCAAGCAGGTGGTGATCGCTGCCGGCGACACCTTCCGCGCCGCCGCGGTGGAACAGCTGCAGGTCTGGGGCGAGCGGGCGGGCGTGCCGGTGATGACCGCGCCGCAGGGCTCCGACCCCGCCAGCCTGGCCTTCGACGCCATGACCCGGGCCGAGGCCGAGGGCGCCGACCTGCTGCTGATCGACACCGCCGGCCGGCTGCAGAACCGCGCCGACCTGATGGAGGAACTGGCCAAGATCGTCCGGGTGATCCGCAAGAAGGACCCCGAGGCGCCGCACAACACGCTGCTGGTGCTGGATGCCACCACCGGTCAGAACGCGCTGCGGCAGGTGGAGGAGTTCCAGAAGATGTCGAATGTCAGCGGGCTGGTGATGACCAAGCTGGACGGCACCGCCAAGGGCGGCGTGCTGGTGGCGCTGGCCGACAAGTTCGGGCTGCCGATCCACGCCATCGGGGTGGGCGAGCAGATCGACGACCTCGCGCCCTTCGATCCGCGCGAGTTTGCCGAGGCGCTGACCGGGCTGGGCCGGGCTGGGCCGGTGACCCGCGCGTGAATCCTTATTCGTCGGCGTGGGTGCCGATCATCCGCTCGAACAGGCGCAGCAGCAGCAGCACGCCCACCACCAGCCCCGCGGCCATGGCCGCCAGCGGCACCTGTCCCGACCCGCAGGCCAGCCCGATGGCGCCCGCCAGCCACATCGAGGCGCCGGTGGTGACGTGGTGCACCTTGCCGCCCGAGGTGAAGATGATCCCGGCCGCCAGGAAGGCGACGCCGGCGGTCACCGCCTCGACCAGGCGCAGCGGGTCGATCCGCAGCAGGTCCTTCTGGTCCATGTCGGGGGTGCCGAAGGGCAGGCCGGCCAGCTGCTGGCTGACCACGATGAACAGGCAGGCGGCCAGCGAGATCAGCATGTGGGTGCGCAGCCCGGCGGGCTTGTCGCGCAACTCGCGCTCGAAACCGACCACCCCGCCCAGCACCACCGCCGAGACCATGCGGATCGCCGCGACGTCCCAGGAGACAGAGGTGAAGCTGCCGTTCAGCTCGTCGAGGATCTGGGACAGCATTGCGAGGCTCCATCTGGGTTACCGCCCTGAAACTAGGGCAGGGCGCGGCGGGTTCCAAGCGGGCGCGGCGGCATGAGCGACTGGCTGGTCTCGCTGGAGGGCACGCCCGCCGGCCATACCCTGGCACTGTGGCTGGCGCTGCTGGCGGCCTTCCTGCACGCGGTCTTCGGGGCGCTGCAGAAGGGTCGGCACGATCCCTGGCTGTCGCGTGGGGCGATCGACCTCAGCTACGGGCTGATGGCCGCGCCCTTCGCGCTGTTCGTGGTGCCCTGGCCCGAGCCGCACATGTGGCCGATCTTCGTGGGCGTCTTCATCCTGCACACCGGCTACAAGCTGGCCCAGGCCTCGGCCTACTCCCGGGGCGCCTACACGGTGGTCTACCCGGTGGTGCGCGGCACCGGGCCGCTGTTCACGGTGATCGGCGCCTACCTGCTGTTCGGAGAGGTCTTCACCCCGGTGCAGTGGCTGGGGGTGGCGGTGCTGCTGTCGGGGATCTTCGGGCTGGCGATCTACAACCTGATCTTCCTGACCGCGGCGCGGGACACCCTGCGCATGGCGCTGGTGCTGGCCTTCATCACCGGGCTCTTCGTGGCGCTCTACACCACCTACGACGCCTACGGCATCCGCGCGACGGCAAACCCCTTCACCTTCCTCGCCTGGTTCTTCTTCATCGACGGGTTGCTGATGCCGCTGATCGCCCTGCGCCGCTGGCGCGCGATGGCGGACCGGCCGCCTCCGGGGCCGCTGGCGGTGCGGGGGCTGATCGGCGGGGTGCTGGCCTTCTTCAGCTTCGGCTCGGTGATGCTGGCCACGCGGCTGGACAAGGTGGGCGAGGCGGCGGTGCTGCGAGAGACCTCGACGGTCTTCGCCGCGCTGATTGGCTGGCTGGTGTTGAAAGAGACGGTGGGACCGCGCCGGCTGGCGCTGATGGCCTTGATCGCGCTGGGTGCCGTGATAGTGGAATTCGGAGGCTGAGGCTGTAACGCCCGGCCCGCAGGAGGATGGCAAGATGACCGAACAGGCGGAAAAGAAGATATCCGGCGGATTGAAGCTGGCGCTGGACCTGGGCCCGGTGGTGGCCTTCTTCATCGGCTACCTGCTGCTGCGCGACCGCAGCTTCATGATCGGCGGGACAGAGTACAGCGGCTTCATCGTCGTCACCGCCGCCTTCGTGCCGCTACTGGCGCTGACCACCTTCCTGCTGTGGTGGCTGACCGGCACCCTGTCGAAGATGCAGGTGGTCACGCTGGTGCTGGTGGTGGTCTTCGGCGGCCTGACCGTCTGGCTGAACGACGAGCGGTTCTTCAAGATGAAGCCCACCATCATCTACGCGCTCTTCGCCGCGATCCTCGGGTTCGGGCTGCTGCGGGGCAAGTCCTACATGCAGCTGGTGATGAACGAGGTGCTGCCGATGGACCACGAGGGCTGGATGATCCTGACCCGCCGCGTCACCGGCTTCTTCGTGCTGCTGGCAGTGGCCAACGAGGTGGTCTGGCGCACGATGTCCACCGACGCCTGGGTCAACTTCAAGACCTTCGGGCTGACCTTCGCGCTGTTCGTCTTCTTCATGCTGCAGGGCCGGCTGTTCCAGCGCCACGGGATCGAGAAGACCGCGGGGCGGTGATGTGCCGCTCCGGCCTCGGTTGACCCTTCCGGGGCCGGGGTTTATGTCCGGTCCGACAGCTGCGCCCAAGCGCCATCTTTGCAGGAGCCGCCCCGTGCAAACCCTCGCCGCCCAATACCTTCCGATCCTGATCTTCCTCGGCATCGCCGGCGGTCTGGGCCTGGTGCTGATGCTGGCCGCCGCGGTGCTGGCCGTGCGCCGTCCCGACCCCGAGAAGGTCAGCGCCTACGAATGCGGCTTCAACGCCTTCGATGACGCCCGGATGAAGTTCGACGTGCGGTTCTACCTGGTGTCGATCCTGTTCATCATCTTCGACCTCGAGATCGCCTTCCTCTTCCCCTGGGCCGTGGCCTTCCAGGGTGTGGGCGACGTCGGGTTCTGGTCGATGATGGTGTTCCTCGGGGTGCTGACCATCGGCTTCGCCTACGAATGGAAGAAGGGAGCCCTGGAATGGGAGTGACCGACGACAGCGCCCGCGTCACCGAGGTGCAGGGCGACGGGATGCAGTCCGACCGGATCAAGTCCGGCCCCTCGGCGCTGGCCGCCTTCGACCAGTCCAGCGGCCAGACCGCCGACGCGGCGGTGACCACGCACCTGAACCGGGAACTGCAGGACAAGGGTTTTCTCGTCACCTCCACAGAGGACGTGATCAACTGGGCCCGGACCGGCAGCCTGCACTGGATGACCTTCGGACTGGCCTGCTGCGCGGTCGAGATGATGCACACCTCGATGCCCCGCTACGACGCGGAACGCTTCGGCATCGCCCCCCGCGCCAGCCCGCGCCAGTCGGACCTGATGATCATCGCCGGCACGCTGACCAACAAGATGGCCCCGGCGCTGCGCAAGGTCTACGACCAGATGCCCGAGCCGCGCTACGTCATCTCCATGGGCAGCTGCGCCAACGGCGGCGGCTACTACCACTACAGCTACTCTGTGGTGCGCGGCTGCGACCGGATCGTGCCGGTGGACATCTACGTGCCCGGCTGCCCGCCGACGGCCGAGGCGCTGCTGTACGGCATCCTCGCGCTGCAGCGGAAGATCCGGCGCACCGGCACCATCGTCCGCTGATCCGTCCCGGAGGGCGGGGCCACCATGGCGTTCCTGCGCCCGCGGCGGGCGGAATGCCCGCCCGGCACCACCCTGCTGATCGGGCTTGGCGCGCAGAAGGCGGGCACCACCTGGCTGTATGACTACCTGCGCCGCCACCCCGAGGCGCATGTGCCGCAGTGCAAGGAAATGCACTACTTCAACGCCTACTTCGACCCCCGCGCCCCGGCGGTGCGGGTGCGGCGCGGGCGGCTGGCGCAGCTGGACGGCGCGCCGATGCTGCGGCTGGCCGAGACGGCGGCGGCGGTCGGGCGCCACCTGCCGGGGGTGAACATGCCGAAGGTCAGCCCGGGCTTCCTGCGCGGGCTGGTGGCGATGCACGCGGAACGGGACCCGGACCACCGCGCCTACTGGCGGATGATGCTGCGGGGCTGGCGCGGGCAGCGCTGCCTCGCCGACCTGACCCCGGATTACGACCAGATGGGCCGGGCGCAGTTCGCCGAGTTGGCGCAGACGATTCCCGCCGCGCGGTTCCTCTTCATCCTGCGCGACCCGGTGGCGCGGGCCTGGTCGAACCTGCTGATGCACCACCGCATGCACGCGCCGGGCGCGCCGCTGGACGCGCTGCTGGACGAATTCGTCGCCGGCGGCCTGCGCCACGTGCTGCGGCGGACCCAGTACCAGCGGGTGCTGGCGGATCTGGAGGCGGCGGTGCCGGAGCCGCGCAGGCTGGTGCTGTTCTACGAGGGCCTGTTCGAGGACGCCGCCATGGCGCGGCTCTGCCGTTTCGCCGGGATCGCGCCGCGCCCGGGCCGCTATGACCGGCGGGTGCACGCGGGCGGCGCGGGCGGCGCGATCCGCCCGGACGTGGAGCAGGCGCTGCGGCGCGATCTCGCCCCGGTCTACCGCGCCATGCGCCAGCGCTTCGGCACCGCGCTGCCCGGCGGCTGGCGCGACGTGCCGTAACCGGGCCCCCAAGCGCCCCGCGTGCGCCCGCCAAGCGCCCTGCGCGGCAAAAAGAGGGCTGGATCATCGCCTTGGTTGGCTGTAGCAACCGGGCACACGCACGGCGCGGGACGTCCGCTGCGGGCCGGCCGGATCGAGAGCGGGCCACCTGCGGCCAGGACCCGGTTCCGCTGCTGCCCGAATAGTGAGGAAAGCACATGTCCGAGGGCCTCAGGGAGCTAGGCGCGCACATCGAGCTGAAGCGGCCCGACTGCGTGGTCGGATGGGACGTCGCCCATGGCGAGCTGACGGTCGAGGTGGCGCCCAGTTCCGTCGTCGCCTTCTGCGAGTTCCTGAAGGCCGACCAGACCTGCAAGTTCTCGACCCTGATCGACATCACCGCCATCGACTTTCCCGAGCGCGAGGCGCGGTTCGACCTGGTCTACCATTTCCTGTCGATGTACCAGAACCACCGCGTCCGCGTGCGCTGCGCCGTGCGCGAGGACGAAAGCGTCGCCTCGGTCACCGATGTCTTCCCCGCCGCCAACTGGTTCGAGCGCGAGGTCTTCGACATGTACGGGATCCTGTTCTCGGGTCACCCGGACCTGCGGCGGATCCTGACCGACTACGGCTTTCGCGGCTACCCGCTGCGCAAGGACTTCCCCACCACCGGCTACGTCGAGGTGCGCTACGACGAGGCCGAGAAACGCGTGGTCTACGAGCCGGTGAAGCTGGTGCAGGAATACCGGCAGTTCGATTTCATGTCTCCCTGGGAAGGGGCCGAGTATATCCTTCCGGGCGACGAGAAGGAGGCGGCGAAATGAACGAGATGCCGACCAGGCGCGGCTTTGCCGACACCCGCACGGGTGAGCAGAAGATCCGCAATTTCAACATCAACTTCGGCCCCCAGCACCCCGCCGCCCACGGCGTTCTGCGGCTGGTGCTGGAACTGGACGGCGAGATCGTCGAACGGTGCGACCCGCACATCGGCCTGCTGCACCGCGGCACCGAGAAGCTGATGGAAAGCCGCACCTACCTGCAGAACCTGCCCTACCTCGACCGGCTGGACTACGTCGCGCCGATGAACCAGGAACACGCCTGGTGCCTCGCCATCGAGAAGCTGACCGGCACCGTGATCCCGCGCCGGGCCAGCCTGATCCGGGTGCTGTATTCCGAGATCGGGCGCGTGCTGAACCACCTGCTGAACGTGACCACCCAGGCCATGGACGTGGGCGCGCTGACGCCGCCGCTCTGGGGCTTCGAGGAGCGCGAGAAGCTGATGGTCTTCTACGAGCGGGCCTCGGGCGCGCGGCTGCACGCCGCCTATTTCCGCCCCGGGGGCGTGCACCAGGACCTGCCGCCGGCGCTGCTGGACGACATCGAGACCTGGTCGGACGCCTTTCCCAAGGTGCTGGATGACATCGACGAGCTGCTGACCGAGAACCGGATCTTCAAGCAGCGCAACGCCGACATCGGCGTGGTGACCGAGCAGGACATCCTCGACTGGGGCTTTTCCGGCGTGATGGTGCGCGGCTCGGGCCTGGCATGGGACCTGCGCCGCAGCCAGCCCTACGAGTGCTACGACGAGTTCGAGTTCGGCATCCCGGTCGGCAAGAACGGCGACTGCTACGACCGCTACCTCGTGCGGATGCAGGAGATGCGCGAAAGCGTGAAGATCATCCGGCAGGCAATCACCAAGCTGCGGGCCGAACCCGGCGAGGTCATGGCGCGCGGCAAGATGACCCCGCCCGCGCGCGGCGAGATGAAGCGCTCGATGGAGGCGCTGATCCACCACTTCAAGCTGTACACCGAGGGCTTCCACGTCCCCGCCGGCGAGGTCTACGCCGCGGTCGAGGCGCCCAAGGGCGAGTTCGGCGTCTATCTCGTCGCCGACGGCACCAACAAGCCCTACAAGGTCAAGCTGCGCGCCCCCGGCTACCTGCACCTGCAGGCCATGGACTATGTCGCCACCGGCCACCAGCTGGCCGACGTGGCGGCGATCATCGGCACCATGGACATCGTGTTCGGCGAGGTGGACAGGTGATCGCCCGGGCAGGGCAGGCCGCCCTCGCCGCGGCGCTGGTGCTGACCGGCGCACCGCTGGCGGCGCAGGAGACCTCGCAGGAGGCGCTGTTCACCGTGCTGGCCCGTCAGGGCTGCACCGTGTCAGAGCGCGAGATGCCGGACCTTCTTGGCCCCGAGGGCTTCGACTTCGCCTTCGTCAGCGAGACCCTGACGCGGATGCTGGTGGACGGCACCGCCTCCACCGACGCGCAGGGGCGGCTGCACGTGCCGGCCGAATTCTGCCCGCCGGCGCAGCCGCAGCCCAGCCCCAAGGCCAGCGTGCTTGCGCTGTTCGCCGAGAACGGCTGCACCCTCGAAGAGCGCGCCCTGCGCGACTCGCTGCCCGATCTCTCGGACGCCGCCCTGCGCGCGGTGCTCTATCCCTACCACGACGGCGGCGCGCTGACCGTCCGCGGCCGCAGCGCCACGCTGTCCGACGCCGCCTGCCAACCGACCGAATAGGACCGCCATGCTTCGCCGTCTTCACCCTGAACAGCCCGCCAGCTTCGCCTTCACCGAGGAAAACCGCCGCTGGGCCGAGGCGCAGGTCACCAAGTACCCCGAGGGGCGGCAGGCCAGCGCGATCATCCCGCTGCTTTGGCGCGCGCAGGAGCAGGAGGGCTGGCTGTCCCGTCCTGCGATCGAGCATGTCTGCGAGATGCTGGGCATGGCCTATATCCGCGGGCTGGAGGTGGCGACCTTCTACTTCATGTTCCAGCTGCAGCCGGTGGGCAGCGTCGCGCATATCCAGGTCTGCGGCACCACCTCCTGCATGATCTGCGGCGCCGAGGACCTGATGGCGGTCTGCCGCGAGAAGATCGCGGCGCAGCCCCACGCTTTGTCGGCTGACGGCCGCTTCAGCTGGGAAGAGGTGGAGTGCCTCGGCGCCTGCGCCAACGCGCCCATGGCCCAGATCGGCAAGGATTATTACGAGGACCTGACCACCGGGCGGCTGGCCGAGATCATCGACGAGCTGGCGGCGGGCCGGGTGCCGCTGCCGGGCCCGCAGAACGGCCGTTACGCGGCCGAGCCGCTGTCGGGCCTGACCTCGCTGCAGGACCATGCCGAGGGACGGCCGGCGCACAACGCCTCTGTCGGGCTGGCGGCGGATCTCGGCGACACCGTGCGCCGGATCGACGGCACCGAGGTGCCGCTGCGCACCCCCTGGCACCGCAGCGAGACCACGTCGGAGGAACTGGCCGAGGCCTCGGAACACGCCCGCAGCCCGCATCCCTCCGAGGGCGCGCCGGCTGACGACACCGGCATTGACCGGCGCGAGGCGCAGGCCAAGGGCACCGGGCGTCCCGACGAGGATGTGCGCGCGAACCAGCCGAACCAGCCCGTCGCGCCCGACGAGGGCGGGCAGGGCGGCACCGGCGCCGACGTGGCGCCCGACGGCCAGGTTTCGGACGGCGCCGGCGGCGCGCCCGAGGGCGACGAGGGGCCGGACAAGGCCAGCGGCCTCGGCGCCGGCACCGCCGAGGCGCCCGAGGGTGCGCTGGGAAGCTCCGAGACCGTGCAGATCGGCGCCCGCCCCGCCGGGCTGGAAGGCCCGCGCGACACCGGCGCGGATGATCTGAAACGGATCTCCGGCGTCGGCCCGGCGCTGGAGCGGCAGTTGAACGGCATGGGCTATTACCACTTCGACCAGCTGGCGGCCTGGAGCGCCGAGGAAGTGGCCTGGGTCGACGAGAACCTCCAGGGTTTCCGCGGCCGCGTGACCCGCGACAACTGGGTCGAGCAGGCGCGGCAGCTGTCGCAGGGCGAGACAGATTCCCCGAAAGGCGCTAAGTAGGAACGCATCACGCGTTAACTGGCGGAGAAGGGAAAGCTATCATGGCCGATCACCGGACGGGAATGACGGGTAACACGATGCTGGCGGTGGCCGCCGGCGTCGGCGTGCTTGTGCTGCTGGCACTGTGGCTGGCGGCGGGATACGGCTTCATCGGGGCCTTCCTGATCGGGCTGCTGCTGGGCGGCGTGGTCTACGCGATCCTGTTCTACGGCTTCGGCGGGATGCACCCCGGCGCCACCGCCGACGGCGCGGCGCCCCATGTCGCGGCGCCCGGCCACACCGGCAGCGGCGCCGGCGTGGTCAGCGGCGCCACCTCGTCCGAGCGGGCGGTGGAAGCGCCCGGGCCGACCGGGGCAGGGGCCTCTGCCGCCTCCACCGGGATGCTGCCGGCGGACGAGCCGTCGCAGACCGTGCCCGACCAGGGCGCGATGCACGAGCGCTACGAGGACACCGTCGCGCCGGGGCCGGGCGCGCCGGACGCCCGCCAGATCTCCCTCGTCCGGCCCTTGCTCGGCTCGGCCTTTTCCTGGACGCCGCCGCACCGGACCCGGCCCGAGGCGGCCTGTCTCGGCTATG
>JBLXFD010000014.1:0-103876 GCA_048262455.1 Rhodobacter sp. | reverse complement strand
TGCGGCCGCGGGTCTCGCCGGCAAGGTCGACGCCAAGACGCGCGGCGGCGAAGGTGAACAGCTCCGGCCGCACCGCCGCCGCCGCCGCCACGGGATCGTATAGCGCCATGGCGGGCCGCCCCCGTTCCAGCGCGATGTCGAGGTAGCCGCCCAGCAGGTCCGCCAGCAACGGCGGGCGCGGCGCCGCCATGTCGGTCTCGTCGATCAGCACGCGGCGGCAGGCCTCGAGGTCGATCATCCGCACCGTCACCCCCCGCTCCAGCAGGATCGCCAGCGCCTCGGGATCGGCCAGCGCGTTGTACTCGGCGTGGGGCGTGTGGTTGCCGCGCCCAAGGCTGCCGCCCATCCAGGTGATCCGCTCCGGCAGCGCCTCCGGCCGGGCCAGCGCCAGCACCGCGAGGTTGGTCAGCGGCCCCAGCGCCAGCACCGCGCCGCCCTGCCCGCACCATTCCGCCAGCGGCCCCAGCGCCGGGGGGAAGTCACCCTTTGCCGCCGGCAGCGTGGCGCCGCGGCTGCGGATGCCGGTGGGGCCGAGGATGCGTTCGGCGGTCTCCACGGGCCCCAGCACCGGGCGCGCGGCGCCCAGCGTCACCGGGAAATCCCAGCCGAAGGCTTGCGCCGCGCCGGCGGCGTTGCGGGCCACCTGTTCCAGCCGGGTGCAGCCGAAGCTCAGCGACAGGCCCGCGACGCCGCCCTCGCGCGCGGCCAGCAGGATGGCGAACAGGTCGTCCGCCCCCATGTCGGTGTCGATCCAGAGCGCCAAGCCGGTCAGCCCGCCCGCGCCAGCAGCACCGCCGCCTCGCGCGGCAGGTCGAAGGCGACGGTGTCGTTCACCTCGTGGCGCGGGGCGGTGGCGGGCACGTCGGCCTTGACCGGCCCGAACGCGCTGTCCAGCACGTAGGCGCGCTGCTCGCCGGCGAAGGATACGCCCAGAACCCGGCCGGTATGCGGCCCCTGCCCCAGCCGCACCGCGCCGGGACGCCAGGCCAGCGCGCTGCCGTCCTGCTGCGGCAGGATCGTCTCGAAACCCACGAAATCGGCGACAAAGCCGGAGACGGGGTTGTTGTAGATCTCCTCCGGCGTGCCCAGCTGCTCGATCTTGCCGCCGCGCATGACGGCGATGCGGTCGGCCAGCGCCAGCGCCTCTGCCTGGTCGTGGGTCACGAAGACCATGGTAACCCCGGTCTCCTTCTGCACGCGCTGCAGTTCCATCCGCATCTCCAGCCGCAGCCGGGCGTCGAGGTTCGACAGCGGCTCGTCCAGCAGCAGCACCTTGGGCTGCATCACGAGACTGCGCGCCAGCGCCACCCGCTGCTGCTGGCCCCCCGACAGGTTCGCCGGGTGGCGGTGGGCGAAGTCCTGCAGCCCCACCGTCGCCAGGCCGGCGCGCACCTTGGCGTCCAGGTCCTTTTCCCGCCGCAGTCGCAGGCCGAAGGCGACGTTCTCGTAGATCGTCAGGTGCGGGAACAGCGCGTAGCTTTGGAACACCAGCCCCACGTTGCGCCGCGAGGGCGGCACCCGGGTCACGTCGCGCCCGTCGATGTGGATGCTGCCCGAGGTGGGCATCAGCAGCCCCGCGATGGCGCGCATGGTGGTGGTCTTGCCGCAGCCCGAGGGGCCCAGCAGGCAGATCAGTTCTCCCTCGGCGATGTCGAGGTCGAGGTCCGGCACGGCGACGGTATTGCCGTAGGACAGGGTCAGGTTCTTCAGCGAAACAAAGTCAGACATAGCGGGACAGCCCCAGGAATTTCTCGGCGGCGAAGACGATCGCGATGGACAGGAAGGCCAGCAGCGCGGCCAGCGCGGCGACCGAGGGGTCGTAGGTGATCTCCATGTAGGCGATCATGTCGATGGGCAGCGTGCGCAGGCCGGGGCCCGACAGGAACAGCGCCACCGGCACCTCGTTGAACGAGGTGATGAAGCCCAGGATGAAGGCCGCCAGGATGCCGCCGCGGATGTTCGGCAGCACCACGCGGAAGAACGCCCCGGCGCGCGAGGCGCCCAGCATCACCGCCGCCTCCTCCATGTCGGCGCGAAGGTTGTCCATCGAGGCGGAGACCACGCGCACCGCGTAGGGCAGCACCAGCGCGGTATGGGCGCAGAACAGCGCCAGCCCCAGCCCGACCCCGGTGGGGATCACCAGGTAGCGCAGCAGCGCGAGGCCGACGATGATCCCCGGCACGATGATCGGCGCCGCCACCAGCAGGCGCACCGTCTCGGCCCCCGGCACCTTGTAGCGCGCCATGGCGTAGGAGGCAGGCACCCCCAGCACCAGCGCCGCGAGGGTGCCGAAGATCGCCAGCAGCATCGACACCCCGAAGGAGGCGCGGAAGCTTTCCACGGTGAAGACCTTGGCGAACCACTGCAGCGACAGGCCCTGCGGCGGGAAGGCCATGGACTGGCCGGCCGAGAGCGCGGCGCCGATGATGATGAAGAAGGGGCCGATCAGGAAGACCAGCGTCAGCCCCAGGATGGTCCAGATCGCGTAGCGGGAGATCATGCCTTGGCCCTTTTCTGTCCGCGCACCGTCGCCAGCCGCTTCAGCGCCAGGTTGGCCCCGAAGCACAGCAGGATCAGGATCATCGCGATCACGCTGGCGGAGGTGAAATCGCGCGCCACGGTGACGCGCTGGTACAGCAGCGTCTCGAGCATCAGCACCTTGCTGCCGCCCAGGATCGCGGGGGTGATGTAGGCCGTGAGCGAGCCGGTGAAGACCAGCGTGCCGCCGATCACCAGCCCCTCGCGGGTCAGCGGCAGGATCACCTTCCAGAACACCTGCAGCCAGTTCGCCCCCAGCATCCGCGCCGCCGGGATCGCGTCCGAGGGCATGTTCTCCATCGCCGAGACCAGCGAGACGATCATCAGCGGCATGAACAGCTGCAGCAGGCCGATGAACACCGCCGTCTCGGTGAACAGGAAGCGCACCGGCTCTATCCCCACCAGCCCGAGGGTCTGGTTGACGATGCCGGTGCGGCCCAGGATCACCAGCCAGGCATAGGTCCGCGCCACCGGCGAGATCATCAGCGGCAGGATCACCAGCCCGAACACCCGGCCCCGCGCCTTCGGCTCCAGCTGCACGATGGCGAAGGCGGCGGCGTAGCCCAGCACCGCCGAGACCAGCGTGACGTAGATCCCCAGCTTGAGCGTGCGGAAGAACACCACCCGGTAGCGCGGGTCCGAGAAGAAGTCGACGTAAGCCATCAGCGTCCAGTTGCCCTCGGCGGTGCGAAAGGCCTCGGACAGGAGGATCGCCACCGGCACCAGGAACAGCGCGGCGGCGAAGAGGGCGGCGGGCAGCGTCAGCGCCAGCCCGATCTTGCGGTTATCGAACAAGGAGAACAGCCTTATGCGGCGGGTTGCTTTGCAGCGCGGCGCGCGGGCACCGCGAAACGGCCCCGGCGCGCGCGGCGCCGGGGCCCGGGGTGGTTACTGGACGACCAGCGTGTTCCACTGCTCGAGCCACTGGTCGCGGTTGTCCACGATGGCCTCGGCGGGCAGCAGTTCCAGCGATTCCACGGTTTCGGCCCCGTAGGTCAGGTTGCCAGCGATCTCCTCGGAGACCTCGACTTCCTTGTTGGCGGGGCTGTCCACCAGCGCCTCGGCCAGCGCGGTCTGCACCGGGGTCGACAGCCAGAAGTCCATGAACTGCAGCGCCAGATCCTCGTTGCCGTTGTCCTTGGTCATGACCATGACGTTCATGCCGCCGGTCTGGCCCTCGGCCGGGGTGGCCCATTCCATCGGGAAGCCGAGTTCCTTGAAGCTGCCCCAGGCAAAGCGACCGATGGGCGCGGCCCAGATCTCTTCCTGTGCCATAAGCTGCGCCAGCTGCGAGGAGCGGACGTAGAAGGTGACGATGTCGTCGGCATGTTCGCCAAGCGCCTTCATCGGCGCCTCGAGCGAGGTGGCGTCATCGCCAAGCGCCTTGCCCAGCATGTACAGTGCCGGCGGGCCCTGGTTGGTGGTCACGTCGGGGAAGGCCACGTTGCCGGCCAGCTCGTCCGACAGCAGGTCCTTCCAGCTTTCCACCGTCACCTTGTCCGAACGGTAGACGATCGAGGTGGCGTAGAAGGTGTAGCCTACCGCCAGGTTGTCCCCCAGCGGGTCCTTGGCGATGTCATACAGCTTGTCGTAGTTGGCCAGCTTGCTGACGTCGATGGACTGCAGCAGCCCCTCGCGCGCCGCGCCAAGCGCGTCGTGGGTGGACAGCACCGCCATGTCGATCACCGGGTCGGCGCGGTTCTCGGCGATCTTCGCCAGGCGCTCGACCGAGTTGCCGGTTTCGACCACCAGCTCGCAGCCGCACTGGGCCTCGAAGGGGTCGTAGACGATCTCCTTGAACTCGTCCTGGGCGAAGGAATAGACGGAAATCGTCAGCGTCTTGTCCTGGGCAAGGGCCCCGGAGGCGCTGAGGGCAAGCGCCGAGGCGCCGGCCAGGATCAGGCGGGTCTGCATGGGTCGTTCTCCTGTTGGGTCGGTTGGATTCGGGTCGAAAGGCGGGGCGCCGCGGTCGAGGCGCGGGCCACGATCCGCATCGGCTCCACCGCCCGCGGCAGGTGCCGGCCGTCGTGGATCAGCGCGATCAGCGCGGCGATGGCGTGGCGGGCGATGGCGGCCTGGTCGGCGGTGACGGTGGTCAGCGGCGGGTTCAGCGCGGCCGAGAACACCAGGTCGTCGAAGCCGGTCAGCGAGACGTCCCCCGGCACCGACAGCCCCGCCGACTGCAGCGCCGTCAGCACCCGCAGCGCCAGCGTGTCAGAGGTGGTCGCAATGGCGGTCACCCCGGCGCGCACCTCGGCGACGATGGCGTTCAGCGTGGTTTCCTCCAGCCAGACCTCCTGCGCCGTGGCGGCCTCCGGCAGCGCCTCGAACATCCCCGCGATCCGGTCGCCCTGCACGTTCGAGCTACGGGATTCGCCGGCGAAAATCAGGCGGTGGTGGCCCTGCACCAGCAGGTGCCGTGCGATCAGCGCGCCGCCCCCCTTGTGGTCGGCGCTGACGGTATTGGCCGGCGCGGCGGGCCGGTCGATCACCACCACCGGGCCCGGGGTCGCGCCGATCTCGGTACCGCGGCGGGGCACCAGGATCAGCCCGTCGGCGCCGCGCAGCCGCAGCCGCCGGATCGCCTCTGCCTGCGCCGCGCTGTCGCCGCGGCTGTCGGCGATCAGGATGCCGTAGCCCGCCGCCTCTGCCGCGTCCTGCAGCGCCTGCGCCATGCGCGGAAACAGCGGGTGCGCGAGGTCCGGCAGCACCAGCCCCAGCACCCCCGAGCGCCCGGTCCGCAATGCACGGCCCGGACCGCCCGGCAGGTAGCCCTTGCGCATCGCCTCGGCCAGCACCTTCTCTGCCACCGGCTTGGACACCCGCCCCTTGCCCGAGAGCACGTTCGACACGGTGGCGGTCGAGACCCCGAGAGCGTTGGCGATGTCCTTCATCTTCGGCTTCATGGGGTCTGGGGGGCTCTCTGGCTGCGGCGGTCTGGCTGCGGGGATCTGGCTGCGAGCTGATAAATCGATTAATCAAGAAAAGCCCCTCCCGCCCCGCCTGTCAATCGCCGTTTCGTCCGCCCGCACCCTTGTCCACAGACAATGCGCGTCCGGCGAGCACGGCGAGGCTTTTTTCGGCAGCTTCGGGTTGCCGCCCCGCGCCCCCGGCGGCTAGCTTCGCGCTTAAAGGGACAGGATATGGCGGTGACGGGCGAATCGGATGGCGACGGCACGGTCGCGCTGGGAGAACTGGGGCGCACCACGGGCTACCTCGTGCGCCGGCTGCACAACATCATGTCCGCGCGCTGGGCCGAGGACCTGTCGGAGGCCCCGGTGCACATCACCCCGGTGCAGTCCGGCCTGCTGATCCTGATCTCCGAGAACCCCGGTGTCACCCAGGCGCGGCTGCTGGAAACCCTCGACGTGGAATCGGCCACCATGACCAAGTCGGTGGCCCGCCTGACCGAACGCGGGCTGATCGCCAAGACCCGCAACCTGCGCGACCGCCGCGCCTACGACCTGCACCTGACCGCCAAGGGCGAAGAGGTGCTGGCCGCGATCCGCCAGCTGATGCTGGGCCGCGACCGCCGCATCTCCAAGGGCATCGCCTCGTCGGACTACGCCGTGTTCAAGCGGGTGCTGGCGCAGATGATACGCGAGCAGTCGAAGAACGGGGTAACCTTCTGAAGAAAGCTAGCCTGGCTAGGTAATTTTCCTTGAACCCCGCCCTGCCCCGCCATACCCTCCCCGCGCAATAGGGCGGCCAGGGGGAGGATCGGCATGGGCGAGGTGACGGCGCAGGACTACGACGTGCTGATTTCCGGCGGCGGCCCGGTGGGCATGGCACTGGCGATCGAGCTGGGCCAGCGCGGCCACTCCGTCGCGGTGGTGGAAAAGTACCCCTCGCCGCAGCCGATCCCCAAGGGCCAGAACCTCACCCAGCGCACGATGGAGCACATGCGCGCCTGGGGCGTCGAGGACGAGATGCGCCGCGCCGCGCCGATCCCGCGCGACTTCGGCATCGGCGGGGTCACCGCCTACGGCACCCTCGCGGACGGGCCGGCCCACGACTGGCTGATCCGCGCCCAGGTGGGGGCCTATTACTACGCCGGCAACGAACGCCTGCCGCAATACGCCACCGAGGCGGTGCTGCGCGCCCGGGTGGCGGAGCTGGAGAACGTGCGGGTCTTCTACGGCTACGAGACCCGGGACGTGACGCAGGACGCCGGCGGCGTCACCCTGACCGCCGAGGCGCGCAAGGGCGGCGAAGCGCTGCGGCTTACCGGCCGCTGGCTGGCGGGCTGCGACGGCAGCCGGTCGGTCGTGCGCGAGGCGGCCGGCATCCCCGAGATCCGGCGCGAGCACGACAAGCTGATGGTGCTGCTGGTGTTCCGCTCTCCGAAGCTGAACGAGGTGCTGCAGCGGTTCCCGGCGAAGTCCTACTTCAACGTGCTGCAGCGCGCGCTGGAGGGCTACTGGCTGTTCTTCGGCCGGGTCGACACCGCCGACACGTTCTTTTTCCACGCGCCGGTGCCCGCCGGCACCACCGAGGACAACTACGACTTCCACGCGCTGCTGGAACAGGCGGTGGGCCGGCCGGTGGAGGCCGAGCTGCAGCACGTCGGCTTCTGGGACCTGCGCATCGCCTATGCCGAACGCTACCGCGCGGGCCGGGTCTTCGTCGCCGGCGACGCCGCGCATTCGCACCCGCCCTACGGCGGCTACGGCATCAACACCGGCTTCGAGGATGCCCGCAACCTGGGCTGGAAGCTGTCGATGGTGCTGTCGGGCGCGGCGCCGGAGGGGCTGCTGGACAGCTACGACGCCGAGCGGCGGCCGGTCTTCGCCTCGACCGCGCGGGACTTCATCGAAAGCGCCATCGAGGCGGACCGCGCCTTCACCGCGAAACACGACCCGCAGGCGGACCCCGAGGGGTTTGCCCGGGCGCTGGAGCAGCGGCGCGAAGGCTCCAGCCGCGACGTCGACATGTTCGAGCCGCACTACGAGGGCTCGCCGGTGGTGGACGGGCCGGCAGGCGGCGAAAGCAGCGCCCGCGGCGGCCACCTGTGGCGCGCCCGGCCGGGCCACCACCTGCCGCCCCGCATGTCCGCCGAGGGCTGGCGCAGCGACGAGCGGCTGGGGCCGGAGTTCACCCTGCTGGCCATCGGCGCCGAGGCCGAGGCCGTCGCCCGCGCCCGCCGCGCGCTGAGCGGGATGCCGGTGCGGGTGGAGGCGGCAGCGGCGGCGGCGGAGTTGCCGGACTACGAGGCCCGCTGGATCCTGCTGCGCCCGGACCACTACGTCGCCTGGCGGGGGGACGTGCTGCCGGAGGACCCGGCGACGCCGCTGGCGATGGCGCTGGGGCGGTAGCGGGGGGGCGTGCTCGGGAGCGGTAGGGCGGGGTTCACCCCGCCGCCGGCGCGACGTGAGCCTGCCCGTGGGGTGGCGCTGCTGAGTTCCGGCAGGGGCACTTTATCCCGGCCAAACCCGCGCGCAGAATGAGCCTCGCTCAAGGATGACAAAGCGCCAGCCCGCCGGAACGGGCAGGCGCTCGCCCCGCGCCTTCGGCTTGTCCGGGGCGCATCAGCGCATCGTTCGGAGGTGGTAGGGCGGGGTTCACCCCGCCTTGGCGCAACGCAAGCCTGCCCGTGGGCTGGTGCTGCTGCCCTCCGGCATAGGCACTTTATCCCCGCCACATCCGCGCGCAGAATGAGCCTTGCACAAGGATGACACAGCGCCAGCCCGCCCGGACGGGCAGGCGCTCGCCCCGCGCCTTCGGCTTGTTCGGGGCGCATCAGCGCTTCATTCGAACGAGGTAGGGCGGGGTTCACCCCGCCAAGGCGCAACGCAAGCCTGCCCGTGGCTGGCGCCGCCTACCCCGGCATGGGCACATCATCTCCGTCACATCCGCGCGCCGAACGAGCGTTGCCCCGCCCCCCCTCAAGGCCGCGCCAGCACCCAGTCCGGCGCGATGCCGCTTTGCGCCACCGCTGCCTCCACCGACCGGCCCGCCAGGAACCCGTACCCGGCCACCAGCGCAGAGCCGATCCCCGCCGCCCGCGCGCCCAGGATGTCGGTGTGCAGGCTGTCGCCCACCATCACCACCCGGCCCCGGTCCACCGCCCCCAGCCGCGCGAAGGCCAGGTCGTAGACGTTCCCGAAGGGTTTGCCGAAGAACCGCACCGTCACCCCCGGCAGCGCGGCGAGGCGGTGGGCGTAGTGCCCCGGCTCCACCGAGAAGCCGTCCAGCCGCGGCGCCACCACGTCGGGGTTGCCCACCCATACCTCGCGCGGGCGGGCACGCAGCGCGGTCTGAAGCCGGGTCTGCCGCGCCTCGGTCCAGCTGCCGCTGCCCAGCAGCGCGAAGGCCTCGGAAGCCTCGTAAGGCGCGGGCGCGTCCAGTAGATAGGCCGCGTCCAGCCCGTCCAGGTCGTCGCCCTGCAGCTCCGGCTGCGCCATGACCCCCCAGCGGCACGCAGGCGCGGCGCGCACCGCCTGCATCAGGGCGCCGCGGCTCGACACGATGTCCTCGTCGGCGAACCGATACCCCAGGGCCGCGTATTTCGCCGCCAGCCCGGCGCGCGGCATCGAGGCGGCGTTGGTCACCACCATCACCCGCTTGCCCGCCGCCTGCAGCCCGGCCACCCGCTCCGGCACCCCGGGGATCGCCGCCTCGCCGATGTTGAGCACGCCGAAGGCGTCCAGCAGGAACACGTCGTACTGCCCCGCCAGCGCATCCAGGTCCGCTGCCGGGCGCATCTCGCCGCGCCCCGCGATCGGCGGCAGGCGGTGGCGCACGGCCTCGTACTCCGCGAAGGCCGCCTCGACCGTCATCTGCCTCAAATGATCGCGCCCCGCACCTTGGCCGAGACCCATTCCGAGATCACAACGGCGAACAGGATCACCAGCAGGATCAGCGAGACCTGCGGCCAGGCCAGCACGTTCAGCGAGGCCTGCAGCTGCAAACCTATGCCCCCCGCGCCCACCAGCCCCAGCACGGTGGATTCGCGGATGTTGATGTCCCAGCGGAACACCGCGACCCCGGCGAAGGCGGGCATGATCTGCGGCACGATCCCGTAGGCCATCACCTGCCAGCGGCTGGCGCCGGTGGCGGTGATCGCCTCGACCTGGGACTCGTCGATCTCCTCGATCGCCTCGTAGAGAAGTTTGGCGCAGAAGCCGATGGACCGGATCGCGATGGCGACCACCCCGGCGAAGACCCCCGGCCCGATGATCGCGATCAGCAGCAACGCCCAGATCAGCGAGTTGATCGACCGGGTCGCCACGATGATCAGCAGCGCCACGGGGCGGATGAAGTAGCGCGACGGCGTGGTGTTGCGCGCCGCGAGGAAGGCCACCGGCACCGCCAGCACCAGCGAGATCATGGTGCCCAGCGTGGCGATGTTCAGCGTGTCCCAGAGCGGCCGGCCCAGCTGCGCCAGGTATTCCCAGCGCGGCGGGGTGGCGCGGCTCCAGATGTCGCCGGCGATGCGCGGCGCGTCCCAGACGAAGAACCAGGTGGTGGCCTCGGAGATCTGCTGCCAGCAGTAGAGGAACACCGCCACCCCCACCAGCCAGCCGCCCCAGCGCAGCAGCGCCGCGCCCTGGGTGCGGCGGCGCCAGACCGGACCATTCGCGGTATCGAGTACCGGCATTACTGGACCCTCGCGCGGATGATGCCGGACAGGTATTCCAGCGCCATGACGATCACGATGATCAGGATCAGGATCGCCGCGGCGGTGTCGTACTCATAGCGGTCGAAGGCGGTGTTCAGCGTGGCGCCGATGCCGCCCGCGCCCACTAGCCCGAGGATCGCGCTTTCGCGGAAGTTGATGTCGAGCCGGTACATCGACAAGCCGATAAGTCGTGGCATCACCTGCGGTTGCACCCCGTAGTTCACCCATTGCATCCAGCTGGCCCCCGAGGCGCGGATCGCCTCTGCCTGCACCCGGTCCATGCTTTCGATGTCCTCGGCCAGCAGTTTCGACAGGAAACCGATGGTGGCGAAGCTGAGAGTCAGGAAACCGGCCAGTGGGCCGAAGCCGAAGATCGCCACCAGCAGGATCGCGACGATGATCTCCTGCAGCGCGCGGCTGACCGCGACGATGCCGCGGCAGATCATGTAGACCGGCAGCGGCGCGATGTTGCGGGCGGCGCCGAGGCCGATGGGGATCGAGATGGCGATGCCGACGACAGAGGCCGCCACGGTCATCACGATGCTCTCGATCATCCCGTCGCGGATGTCGCCGGCGCGCGAGAAGAAGTCGGGCGAGGTGAAGGCCAGGATGAAGGCCCAGCCCCGGTCCAGCCCTTCGTAGACCCGGGACCAGTTGACCTCGATGGTCAGGAAGGCGGCGACGAGGTATACGGCCAGCCCGGCCCACAGCGTCCAGCGCAGCCAGGCGCGCTGCACCAGCGGGCGCTTGCGCCAGCGGCGGCCAATCAGGTCGTCCAGCTCGCGGTGGGTGGCGGCATCGCTCATAGCGCGGCGACCTTGGCGTCGCCTGCGCCGGCCGGCGCTTCGCCCGCGTCCTCGGCGTCGTCGGTCTTGCGGATCGTCGCCTCCCAGTCCTCCTCGCCGTAGATGGTGGTCAGCACCTCGGGGGTCAGCGCCTCGGGCGGGCCGTCGAACTCGATGGCCCCGGCGCGCAGGCCGATGACCCGCTGCACGAAACGCTGCGCCAGCGCCACGTCGTGGATGTTGATGATCGCCGCCAGCCCGCGTTCCGCGCAAAGCTCGCAGATCAGCCGCATGATCTGGCGGCTGGTCTTGGGGTCGAGCGAGGCGGTGGGTTCGTCCACCAGCAGCAGCTCGGGGTCCTGGATCAGCGCGCGGGCGATGCCGACGCGCTGGCGCTGGCCGCCCGACAGCTCGTCGGCGCGCTTGTCGGCCATGGCCAGCAGGCCGACGCGGTCCAGCAGGCGAAAGGCCTCGTCCACGTCCTTCTGCGGGTAGCGCCGGGTGAAGCTGCGCCAGAAGCCCACGTAGCCAAGCCGGCCCGACAGCACGTTCTCCATCACCGTCAGCCGTTCCACCAGGGCGTATTCCTGGAAGATCATGCCGATCCGCCGCCGCGCCCGGCGCAGGCCGCCCTGGGACAGGCCGGTCAGTTCCATGTCGTTCAGCCAGACCTTGCCGCCGGTGGGTTCCACCAGCCGGTTGATGCAGCGGATCAGCGTGGACTTGCCCGCGCCCGAGGGGCCGATGAGCGCCAGCACCTGGCCCTTCGGCACCGTCAGCTCCACCGATTTCACCGCCTGGTCGCCGGTCTTGTAGGTCTTCACCAGCTTGTCGAGCCGCAGCATCTTGTTCCTTTCGTCAGAAGGCGCCGGCGCCCCCGCCAGGGGACGCCGGCCAAACCCGGAGGGCGTTCCCGCCCCGCCGCGTCACTCGCAGGCGTAGCTGACGTCGTTGGCCGCGTCGATCTTGCGGATCACGTCCCAGTGCTCCTTGTAGGTGATCGGGATGAACTGGGCCTCGCCGTTCTTCTCGAACTCCTCCTTCAGGCTGGAGCCTTCCCACTCGAAGTTGAAGAACGCGTCCTGGATCTTCTGCTGCAGCTCGGGGGTCAGGTTGTGCACCACCCCGTAGCCGGTGGTCGGGAAGGTCTGCGACTTGTAGAGCGAGACGATCTGGTCGGCGCTGACCACCCCACGCTCCATCATCCGCGCCATGACCGAGTTGGCGATCGAGGCGGCCGGGTAGTCCTTGTTGGCCACGCCGAGGATCGAGTTGTCGTGCTTGCCCGAGAACACCGGCTCGAAATCACGCTCCGGCAGCATGTCGTAGTCGGCCTTGAGGATCGCCGAGGGCGCCTTGAAGCCCGAGTTCGAGGTGGGCGAGGTGAAGGCCAGCTGGCCGCCCGCGATGTCCTCGACCTTGGTGATGCCGGAATCGGGGTGGGTGATGATCTCCATCTCGTAGCCGAAGCTGCCATCCTCGCCCGCCATGATGGTGAAGGGGCGGAAGCCGGCGCAGTTGACCGCCAGCGGGTTGGATCCGGTGTTGAAGCCGGCGATGTGCAGCCGGCCCGAGCGCATGGCCTCGATCTGGGCGGCGTTCGACTGGACGGGGAAGAACTGTACGTCCTTGCCGGTCTGCTCCTCGAGGTACTCGAGGAAGTCGGCCCAGGCGGTCTTGTAGACGGCCGGGTCCTCGACCGGGGTGTAGGCGAAGACCAGGGTGTCGGGGTCGATCAGCTGGCTTGCGTCCTCGGGGATGTCGGCGATCAGGTCGCCGTCGGCGTCGCAGTAGCGCGCGTCCAGGTCGCCGCGCTCGCAGTCCTGCGCCAGCGCGGGGCTCCAGGCCAGGGCGGCCAGCGCCAGCGTGGCGCCGGCAAGGTGGATGGTGTTCATGTGGTCTTCTCCCTTTTGCGTCTTCGTGCGGGTCGTGGCCCGTGTTGCCGGGGCCGGTGCCCCGTTTGCCTAGCGGCGTTTCATGACGGTCTCACAACGCCGTTATCATTTCCACTCCCGCCGCAGCCATGGCTTTTGCCAGCGCCCCGCGCGGGGGGCGGTCCATGACGATGGAACGGAACTCCTCCAGCCGGCCCACGGCGGACAGGCCGCTGGTGCCGAACTTGTCGCTGTCGATCAGCAGGTGCGACAGGGCGCTGTGGGCCAGCATCGCCCGCTTGACCGCCGCGAAGCCGCGCACGGTCTCCGTCACCCCCGTCTCGGTCAGGCCCGAGGCGCCGATCAGGCAGCGGTCGACGCTGAGCCGGGACAGGAATTCCACCGTGTCCACCCCCACCACCGCCGCCTCGGAGGGCAGGTAGTCGCCGGGGCACAGCACCACCTCGGCCGCCGCGCTTTGCCCGAGGGTCATGGCCACGGTCAGCGAGTTGGTCACCACCGTGCAGGGCGTGCCGTCGTAGGCAAGGAAACGCGCCGCCTCGACCGTGGTGGCGCCGGAATCGATCATCACCGCGTCGCCGGGCCGCACCAGCTGCGCCGCGCGCCGGCCGATCGCCTCGCGTTCAGCGCGCCGGGCGCGGCTGCGCTCGCCGAAGTCCGGGTAATGCGCCCGCCCCGCCGAGGCGCCGCCGTGGGCGCGCGCGATCAGCCCGTCGCGCGACAGCTTGTCCATGTCGCGGCGCACCGTCTCGGTGGAGACGCCGAAGCGTTCGGCCATCTCGTTGATGCGCACGTGGGGGCGCAGCCGAAGCTCCAGCAGGATCTGGTCGCGCCGCTCGGATTTCCGCAGCCGGGCGCGGGGCCGGTCGCCTGCGCCGCCGCTGTCGCCGCCGCTGTCGCCAGTGATCACGGAAACCTTGCCCATCACGAATTCATAGGTGGCATTTACCACACCGGGCAACCCGGTTTTTTGGCTTTCACCAACATACACGTTAGATTTTGTTGTCATAGAAGGGTTTTGATGTTGTATTTGGTCCAATGAAAACAGGACGGGCAGTCCATAGAACGGTTTCGGGCGTGACACTCAGGACCCCACAGCCAGCGCGATCGGCGCCCGGCCATGCCGGCGCGGGGGTGCGGCCGTGATCCTGTTCCTGCTGCATCTCGCGGGCGCCGCGGCGCTGCTGATCTGGGCGGTCCGGCTGATCCGCACGGGGGTGGAGCGCGCCTTCATGGCCCGCCTGCGCCTGCTGCTGCGCCGCTCTGCCAGTCACCGGGTGCTGACCGCCGGCGCGGGCACGCTGGCGGCGATGCTGCTGCAAAGCTCCACCGCCGTGGCGCTGATCGTGGCGGGCTTCGCCGCGACGGGCGGCATGGCCGCCGCCGCGGCGCTGCTGATGGTGCTGGGCGCCGATCTTGGCAGCGCGCTGGCGGCGCAGATCCTGCTGGCGCGGCCCACGGCGGTGCTGCCGCTGCTGCTGCTGGCGGGCACCGTGCTGTTCCTCAAGGCCCGCCGCCGCAGCCTGCGCCAGAGCGGCCGGGCGCTGATCGGGCTGGCGCTGGTCTTCGTCTCGCTCGACATGATCCACGCCGCCACCGCGCCGCTGACCGGCAACCGCGTGGTGGGCGACGTGGTGGCCTACCTCGACGGCGACCTGCTGTCGGCCTTCGTGCTGGGGGCGCTGCTGGCATGGGCGGTGCACTCCAGCCTGGCGGCGGTGCTGCTGTTCGTCACCTTCGTGGCCGGCGGCGTGGCCTCGGCGCAGGTGGGCGCGGCGCTGGTGCTGGGGGCGAACCTGGGCGGCGCGGCGATCCCGCTGCTGCTGACGTTGAAGATGCCGGCCCCCGCCCGCCGGGTGCTGGCGGCCAATCTGGTGCTGCGGGGCGGCGGCGCGCTGCTGGCGGTGCTGGCGCTGATGTTCCTGGCGCCGGACATGACGCTGCTGGGCGCCGGGGCTGACCGGCAGGTGATCAACCTGCACATGCTGTTCAACGCGGCGCTGGTGCTGGTGTCGCTGCCGCTGGCCGGCCCGCTGGTGCGGCTGGCCGCCCGCGCCATCCCCGAGGCCGCGCCGGGCGCCGCCACCCCCACCGCGCTGGACCCCGAGGCGCTGGAAACCCCCGACCGCGCCCTCGCCCGCACCGGGCGCGAACTGCTGCGCATGACCGAGCGGGTGACCGAGATGCTGACCCCTGCGCTCAGCCTCTACAAGGTCTGGGACGACCGCGCCGCCGACGCCATCCTGCGCGCCGAGGAAGAGATCGACCGCATCCACTTCGACGCCAAGCTCTACCTCGCCCGCCTGCAGGAGCAGGAGCTGACCACCCGCCAGTCGCGCCGGGCGATCAACCTTGCCGCCATGGCCAGCAACCTCGAGGACGCGGGCGACCAGATCTCCAGCCACATGCTGGGCATGGCGCGGCGGATGCACGCGGGGGGGCTGGCCTTCTCGCCCGAGGGCTGGCGCGACCTGACCGATTTCCACGACATGGTGCTGGCCAACGCGCGGCTCGCCTCGGACCTGCTGATGTCCGACGACGCCGACATCGCGCGCCAGCTGCTGGAGGAAAAGGACAACGTGCGCCGGCACGAGCGCGACATGCAGCAGCGCCACCTGGAACGGCTGCGCCGGGGCACCGCCGCCACGGTGGAGACCAGCAACCTGCATCAGGAGACGGTGCGCGCGCTCAAGCACGTGAACACCGCGCTGTGCTTCGTGGCCTACCCGATCGCCGAGGAATCCGGCGACCTGCGCGCCAGCCGCCTAGTGGACGCCGAGGCCGACGAGGCCCCGCGCCGCCCCCTGCCCGGCCGCGGCAAGCGCAAGGCGGACGCATGAGCAAGCGCGAGGTCCTGAAACAGATCGCCGCCCTGCCGATCCGCTGCGACGAGAAGGGCCGGCTGTCGGTGCTGATGGTCACCTCCCGCGACAGCGGGCGCTGGGTGATGCCCAAGGGCTGGACCATGGACGGCAAGAAACCCTGGGCCGCCGCCGAGATCGAGGCGCTGGAGGAAGCCGGCGCCAAGGGCCACATGTCGCGCGAGCCGCTGGGGGATTACCACTACGACAAGGTGCTGGACGACGGCACCAAGGTGCGCTGCCGGGTGCGGCTGTACCCGATGATGGTCCAGAAGCTGAAGCGCAACTGGAAGGAACGCGGCCAGCGCAAGCGGCACTGGTTCACGCCGAAATCCGCCGCCAAGGCGGTGCACGAGCCGGAACTGGCCGAGCTGCTGCTGCGGCTGGAGAAGAAGCCCAAGAAAGAGCCGGTGCTGCGGCAGCTGCTGAAGGTGGCGTAGCGCGGGCTTCAGCCCGCCAACCATTTTATTGGCACCACGCCGATCAAACGTACCGCCCGGCGTCTACGCCGGGCAGCGCCGACCCGCCCCCCGTCGCCATTGTCTCTCGGACCAATGGCGCGACAATGGCGACCGGCGCTTCTGCGCCACCCCGCGGGCCGGCGCTGCCCTACAAGCTTACGTCAGACGGTAAGCCAAAAGGAATGACGGCCCCAAACACCGTAAGGCCGGCTTCAACCCGAACATTCTGGCACCACGCCGATCAAGCCTCCCGCCCGGTGTGAAACACCGGCCCGCGCCGACCCGCCCCCCCGGGGCGGCGCGATTGCGCCACCCCGCGGGCCGGCGCTGCCCTATCCGCTTACGTCAGACGGTCCGAATGGAATGACCGCCCCCAAAAGCCGTAGGGCGGGCTTCAGCCCGCCACCCCCCCGCGGCCCATGCTCACCGCCCCCCTCAAACCACCGCCTCCGCCCGCTCGCTCCGAACCCGCTCCGCCTCGCGCCCATGGATCTCCTCGTAATGATCGAACCCGCTCTCGTACCACCCCGTCCCGTGGGTCAGCCCGCCCAGCGACTGGAACAGCTCCTCGTGCGCCGGCGCGGGGATCAGGGCGCGGAACAGGTCCCAGCCCTTGAAACCGGGGTGCGGGTCGAATCCCAGGACCTGGCCCTTCAGCGAGGACACCAGCGCCACCAGCGCCCCCGTGTAGACCGAGGGCAGATGGATCTGCACCGCGTCCACCGGCTGCAGCAGCACCGGGCGGCAGGCGGCCAGCGCCTCGCGCATTCCCATCAGCCCGGCGGTGCGGAAGGCGAAGTCCGACGAGTCCACGGAGTGGTGCTTGCCGTCGGTCAGCGTCACCGCCACGTCGATCACCGGAAAGCCCAGCGGCCCCGCCTTCAGCGCCTCCTCGCAGCCGGCCTGCACCGCGGGGATGTAGTTGCGCGGCACCGCCCCGCCCTTCACCGCCTCGTCAAAGGCGAACCCGGCCCCGCGCGGCTGAGGGCGCAGGGTGATCTGGATGTCGGCGAACTGCCCGGCGCCGCCCGACTGCTTGCGGTGGCGGTAGCGCACCTCGGTGCCCGTGCTGATGGTCTCGCGGTAGCTGGGGCGCGGGGCGCGGTCCTCGACCTCGATGTCGAAGTCCTCGCGCAGCGCCCGTGTCAGCCGGCGCAGGTGCATCGGGCCCTGCAGGCAGGCAAGGGTGTGGCCGCTTTCCACGTCCTGCTCCAGCGACAGGCCGGGGTCGATGGCGGCCAGCCGCGCCAACGCCGCCGAGAGGCGGGCGTCGTCGCGCTCGCGCACCGGCACCAGCAGGCGGCGGTAGACCGGCGGCAGGCCGAAGGCCCAGTCTGGCAACCGCGAGGCCGCCTCGGCGGTGCAGACCCCGCCGGGATCGAGGTGATCCGACTTGACCGCCACCGCCAGCCCGCCGGCCTCCACCGGCCCCGAGGGCTTGCCCCCCGGCGCCGCCAGCGCCCCCAGCGCGCCGCCGCCAAGCGCCTGGCCCTGCGACAGCCCGCCCCCCAGCGCCCGCAGCAGCACCGACTTGCCCACGTGCTTGCGGCTGTCGCCGTAGACCGCCACCACCGCATCCGCCGGCGCCTTCAGCCGCATCGCCGCCGCCTCGGGCCCGGCCGATTCGTGGCGCAGCTCCTTCATCAGGCGGTTCACGCCGTTGCGCCGCTCGGCCGCGCCCAGCAGCACCGGCACCACCTGGTTCTGCTTGTGCATCTCGGCCAGCAGCGAGAAGACATGCTCCGGCGCCGGCACCCGTTCCTCGATCAGCTGCTCCAGCAGGGCGTCGTCGTGGTCCGCCAGATGCTCCAGCAATTCGGTGCGGGCCTCCTGCTCGCGCCCGCGCACCCCCTCGGGGATCTCCACCAGCGCGGACACGGCGCCCTCGCGGTACTCCCACGCCCGCTCGGATATCAGGTCGACGGCGCCGCGCACCGCGCCGCCCTCGCGGATCGGCACCTGCCGCAGCACCAGAAGGTGCGCGGCATACCCCTGCAGCGCCGCCACCGTGTCGCGCACCCGGCCGGTGAACCCGTCCATCCGGTTGACGAACAGGGTGCAGGGCACGCCCGAGGCCTCCACCAGCCGCAGGTAGGGCGCCACCTGCGGCGCGGCCTCCGGGTCCGGCGGCACGCAAAGCACCGCGTGGTCCGAGGCGGCCAACGCGTGGCCCGCCGCACCGAAGTTGTCGGTGCCCCCCGCGATGTCGAAGGCGCCCCAGGCCTCGCCGAGGTAGTCGAAGGCGCAGACCGCAAGCCGGTCCGAGAACCGCGTCTCGTCGCAGCGCCCTTCCAGCCCCGCGAGCGCCTGTACCAATGTGGTCTTGCCCGATTGCGCGGGTCCGAGGACCGTGAAGCAACGCATGGGTCTCCTCCTTCTGTCCGAGTTGCGGCACCGGCGCTGCGCGCGCCCTGCCCGACCGGATTCGAAGGATCGGCAAGATCCCTGCCTGCGGTTCTGCCCTGGACCACCGGCGCGCCGCGGCGCTGGCCGCCGCTGTGCCGCCGGGGGACACGCCGCCATGCTCGCGGCAAGCCCCCCGCCGCGTCAAGAATTTTCGCCGCCGGCCGGGTTTGGCGCAGCCGCCGCCCGGGGGTTGCCGCCTGCGCGCAAAGGCCATAGAGAATGCGCTTGCACGGGCACGGAATCACAGTATGTTCCGGCCCTCGCCGACATTCCGGGCCAAGGGGCAGCGCCCCCCGGTGCCGCATCACATCCACCTGGGCGACAGGCCCTCCGAAATCCGAGGTTGAGACATGGCTGTCCCTCAGAACAAAGTCACGAAATCGCGCCGCAACATGCGTCGCAGCCACGACTCTCTGTCGGGTTCGAACCCGAACGAGTGTTCGAACTGCGGCGAGTTGAAGCGCCCGCACCACGTCTGCCCCTCCTGCGGTCATTACGCTGACCGCGAGGTCGTCGCACAGGCCGACGACGTCGAGCTGGACGAAGACGCGGCCTGATCCGGCGCGCGGGCGGATGGGAACCAGCGATACCCGGATGCCCCTCGGGGGTGCAGACGCCCCCCGTCACGTGATTTCGGTCGACGCCATGGGCGGCGATCTTGGCCCGGCCACGGTGGTGGCCGGCTGCGACCTTTCGGCACGCAAGAACCCGCAGATCGGGTTCCTGCTGCATGGCCGCGCCTCGGAACTCGCGCCGCTGCTGGACAAGCGGCCGGCGCTGAAGGCGCGCTGCGAGATCCGCGATTGCGACGCCGTCGTCACCATGAAGGACAAGCCCAGCCACGTGATGCGTCACGGCAAGGGCACCTCCATGTGGTCGGCGATCGAGGCGGTGCGGGCGCGCGAGGCCGGGGCCTGCGTGTCCTGCGGCAACACCGGCGCGCTGATGGCCCTGTCCATGGTGCGGCTGCGCAAGCTGGAGGGCGTGAACCGCCCGGCCATCGCCTGCCTCTGGCCCTCGCGCAATCCCGGCGGCTTCAACGTGATGCTGGACGTGGGCGCGGACATCCGCGCGGACGAGCATGACCTGCTGCAATACGCCTTCATGGGCGCCTCCTACGCCCGCAACGGGCTGGGGCTGGAGCGGCCGCGCATCGGCCTGCTGAACGTCGGCACCGAGGACCACAAGGGCCGCGCAGAGCTGAAGGTGGCCGGCGACATGCTGGCCGAGGCGGAGGAACTGGGCGGCTATACCTACATCGGCTTCGTCGAGGGCAGCGACATCCCCTCGGACCGGGTGGACGTGGTGGTCACCGACGGGTTCACCGGCAACGTGGCGCTGAAGACCGGCGAGGGCACCGCGACCCTGACCCGCGATTTCCTGCGCCAGGCCTTCGGGGCCACGCCCCTGTCGCGGGTGGCGGCGCTGCTGTCCATGACCTCGCTGCGGCGGCTGTCCAAGCGGATCGACCCGCGCCGGGTCAACGGCGGGGTGTTCCTGGGGCTGAACGGCACGGTGGTGAAAAGCCACGGTTCGGCCGATGACACCGGGGTCTCGGCGGCGATCAAGCTGGCGTTCCGGCTGTCGGATTCCAACTTCAACGAGCGGCTTGCCGCGCGGGTTGCATCCGCGGCCCTGCCGGGCCATGCTGGCCCGAGCAAGGAAGCCGGCCCCGGTAAACAACAATGATAAAACGCGCCGTCGTCCGTGGTGTCGGGCACTACCTGCCCGACCGCGTGGTCCCCAATTCGGAATTCGAAAAGACGCTGGAGACCACCGACGAGTGGATCCGCGCCCGTTCCGGCATCGAACGGCGGCACTTCGCCGCCGAGGGGCAGACCACCTCGGACCTCGCGGTGCGCGCGGCCCGCGCGGCGCTGGACAACGCGGGGATGCAGCCCGACGACATCGACGCCATCGTGCTGGCCACCTCCACCGCCGATTTCACCTTTCCCTCCGCCGCCACCATGGTGCAGGCGGAACTGGGCATGACCCGCGGCTTCGCCTACGACCTGCAGGCGGTCTGCGCGGGCTTCGTCTACGCGCTGTCGAACGCCCATTCGATGATCGTCTCGGGCCAGGCCGACCGGGTGCTGGTGATCGGGGCCGAGACCTTCAGCCGCATCATGGACTGGACCGACCGGTCGACCTGCGTGCTCTTCGGCGACGGCGCGGGCGCGCTGGTGCTGGAGGCGACGGAAAGCGACGGCACCCCCCAGGACCGGGGCATCCTGTCGGTGGATCTCAATTCCGACGGCCGGCACCGGGAGCTGCTTTACGTCGACGGGGGCGTGTCGACCCGCGAGACCGGCTACCTGCGGATGCAGGGCAAGGAGGTCTTCCGCCACGCCGTGGAAAAGCTGGCCAGCACCGCCGAGGCCGCGCTGGCCCGCGCCGGGCTGACCGACGCCGACATCGACTGGATCGTGCCCCACCAGGCCAACCTGCGGATCATCAAGGCCACGGCGCAGAAGCTGGGCCTGTCGATGGACCGGGTGGTGGTAACGGTGCAGGATCACGGCAATACCTCCGCCGCCTCGATCCCGCTGGCGCTGTCGGTGGGCGCGGCGCGTGGACAAATCAAGCCGGGCGACCTGATCGTCACCGAGGCGATCGGTGGCGGCCTCGCCTGGGGCGCCGTGGTCCTGCGCTGGTAGCCAATAAACCGCTGTATCAAGGTGATCGCGCAAGTCGCGATGTTGACTTTGAAATTTCCCCCGCCTTAAGGTTCACGCGAAAGCGATGGGGAAGCGCATGAGCACGACATTGACTCGCATGGACCTGAGCGAGGCGGTTTTCCGCGAAGTCGGTCTTAGTCGGAACGAGTCCGCACAGCTTGTGGAATCGGTGCTGAATCACATGTCCGACGCGCTGGTGCGGGGAGAGACGGTGAAGATCTCGTCCTTCGGCACCTTCTCGGTCCGCGAGAAGGCGGCCCGCGTCGGCCGCAATCCCAAGACCGGCGAGGAAGTGCCGATCCTGCCCCGCAGGGTGCTGACCTTCCGCCCCTCGCATCTGATGAAGGACCGTGTGGCCGCGGGCAACAAGCGCTAGGGTCGCCTCGGTATGGACAAGTCGCGCGACGCCTTCCGCACGATCAGCGAGGTGGCCGACTGGCTCGGCACGCCCACCCATGTGCTGCGGTTTTGGGAAAGCCGCTTTACCCAGATCAAGCCGGTTAAGCGCGCCGGCGGGCGGCGGTACTACCGGCCGGCCGACATGGAGCTGCTGGGCGGGATCAAGAAGCTGTTGCATGATGATGGCCTGACGATCCGGGGGGTGCAGAAGATCCTGCGCGAACAGGGCGTGCGCCACGTGGCGGGCCTGTCCCAGCCGATCGACGGCGCCCCGCAGGAAGCGGGCTTTGCCCAGAACGTGGAACCCGAGGCGCTGGCCGGCGAGGTGGTGAGCATGCGCCCGGAATGGCGCAAGCCGCTGCGGGCGCAGGTGTCGAACGGTGGACGCGGGGCGGAGGACGCCGTTGCGGCGACGCCCCGGCCGGATGCGGCAGCGCAGGATGTTTCGGCTGAAGCCGAGACCGAGGACGAACCCGCCGCGGTGGAACAGCCTGCCGCCGACACACCCGCCTCCTCGCGATCCGCGCCCAGCCCCCTGCCGCCGGACCAGCACGCCGGTATCTACAACCCCTTCGCCAGGCTCGGAAGCACGCCCCCGGACGTCGAAGACCCGCCCGAGCCGCCTGCGCCGTCGGTGGAAGAGATTGAGTCGCGGGAAGAGTACGCACTCTCCGACGAGGCTGCGGAAGCGCCGGCTGAAGCGGATGAAAAGTGGTCCGAGGACACTCCGGAGACGTCCGAACAACCGGCCCCGCCGGCAGCCCCTGCCCCGCAGGATGCGCCTGAGGCTCCCAATGCCTTCGTCGAAGAGGACGCTCCCGCGTCGGAGGCCGCCGCCACCGAGGACCCCCAGCAAGACCACTCACCGGCCCCCGAACCCACGCCGGAACCGCAGTTCCACCCAGAACCCGCCGCAGAGCCGTCGCCCCGGCCGGACCAGCCCGTGCCGCAACAACCCTACGACGCGGCACGGCTGCAGCCCTCCGCACCTGCCGGCCAGTCGCCTGCGGCCGCCACCGAGGGTCCCACCGCCGCCGAAATCGTGCTGCGCCGCCTGCGCGAAGGCGCCCGGCCCGCCGATCCCGCCGCATTGGCGCCGCTGCACGCGCGGCTGGCGGCGCTGCGAGAGCGGATGGAAGCGCCGGCGCGGGGCGCAGGCGGCTGATCGGCGTTTTCGGCCCTTGCCCCGCGCGCCAGAATGGGTATGTAGGGCCTCGCGTCGGGCTATGGCGCAGTCTGGTAGCGCGTCCGTCTGGGGGACGGAAGGTCGCAGGTTCAAGTCCTGCTAGCCCGACCATAAACCACTCCGCCCGCGGCCTTCCGCGGGCGTTGTCGTATCGGACGGGGCGATGACCGGCAGGGGCGTTCTTGCGAGCCAGCAGATCGAGGCGCTGATCGCCGGGGGCGCAATCCAGGCCGATTCGCCCGTCCTTCCCGCCCAGATCCAGCCTGCATCGCTCGACCTGCGGCTTGGCACCGTGGCCTACCGCGTGCGCGCCTCGTTCCTGGCCGGGCACGGCGCCAAGGTCTCGGACCGGCTGGCGCAGTTCGAGATGCACCGAGTCGACCTGGCCGGCGGCGCGGTGCTGGAAAAGGGCTGCGTCTACGTGGTGCCGCTGATGGAGCGGCTGGCCCTGCCGGAAGGGCTGGAGGCGGCGGCGAACGCGAAAAGTTCCACCGGACGGCTGGACCTGCTGACCCGCACCATCACCGACGGCGGCACGGAATTCGACCGGATCGGCGCGGGCTATGACGGGCCGCTGTACGCAGAGATCTGCCCGCGCTCCTTCTCGGTGCTGGTGCGGCCAGGCATGCGGCTGAACCAGCTGCGGTTCCGTTCGGGCAAGTCGGTGCTGGAGGATGACGAGCTGCGCGCGCTGCACGAGGCGCAGACACTGGTGGACGGGACCGCGGTGATCAGCGGCGGGCTGGGGTTCTCTGTCGACCTGCGGCCGCGGGACACCGACCTCGTGGGCTACCGGGCCAAGCCCCATGCCGGGGTGGTGGACCTGGACCGGGTCGGCGGCTACGACCCGGCGGATTACTGGGAGGAGATCCGCACCACCGAGGGGCGCATCATCCTTGACCCCGGCGCCTTCTACATCCTCGTCAGCCGCGAGGCGGTGCACATCCCGCCGGAATACGCCGCCGAGATGGTCCCCTACATGGCGATGGTGGGAGAGTTCCGGGTGCATTACGCGGGCTTCTTCGATCCCGGTTTCGGCCATGGCGCGGCGGGGGGTGCGGGGTCGCGCGGGGTGCTGGAGATGCGCTGCCACGAGGCGCCCTTCGTGCTGGAGCACGGGCAGGTGGTGGGGCGGCTGGTCTACGAACGAATGACAGAGCCGCCGCGCCAGCTTTACGGGACCGGTATCGCCTCCAACTACCAAGGCCAGGGGCTGAAGCTGTCCAAGCACTTCCGCTGAACCGGCCGGGCAAGGTCCGGCCCTGAGGGCGAGACGATGCGCAGCCGGCTCAGGCATGGCCGGCGGCGAGCGAGGCGACGGGCGCCGGAGCTTCCGGCGCGTCCTCCTCCAGCACCGGGCAGGCCGCCACCTGGTTGCGGCCCCCGTGCTTGGCGGCATAGAGCGCCGCGTCGGCGCGGGCGACCAGCCGGCCCAGGTCGTCGTCGTCCTTGCCCCGGGCCGCGTAGCCGATGGAGGCGGTCACGTACATGGTGCGCACCCCCCGTCCCGCCGTCAGGTTGCCCGCGATGCGCTGGCGCAGTTCCTCGGCCACGTTCCGCGCCTCACGTTCGCCCGCCCCCGGCAGGATCACCATGAACTCCTCACCCCCCCAGCGGGTGACGATGTCGGACTTGCGCAGCCGTCCCTCCAGCACCCCCGCCATGCGGCGCAGGACCGCGTCGCCCTCGGGGTGGCCATAGCGGTCGTTCACCCGCTTGAAGCGGTCCAGGTCGATCAGCAGCACCGCCAGCGATTCGCCGGTGCGGGTGGATTGCTCGAACAACATGCGCCCGACGCTTTCGGCGGCGCGGCGGTTGGTGAGGCCGGTCAGCGGGTCGGTCATCGATTCCACCGCCAGCCGCCGTTCCACAAGGCGGCGGCGGATGTCGGCGGATTCGTAGGCCTGGCTGGCCAGCACCACCATGGCCGTCAGGAACCAGATGGTGGCGGTGACGAAGATCGCCACGTCGGGATGCGCCGCGCCCGGGCCAACGCGGGTCAGCACCGCGCCCCCGGCGCCGAAAAAGATCACGATGGCGAGGATCTGCGCGCGGGCGAGAAAGCCGAAGGCGTCGCCGCGCAGCAGCACCCGCACCTTGCGCTGGTGGGCATAGCAGCTGAGCGAGGCGATGGAGAGCACCAGGAAGATCAGCGCCGACAGGGGCGACATCGCCCCGTGAAAACCGCTTTGGCCGTAAAGATAGCCGAAGACCGAGACGATGGGCACGAAGGGCGCGGCCCCGGCCAGGGCGAAGCCCCAGGTCTGGTGACTGCGCCGCAGCAGGATGCCCAGCGACAGGAACAGCACCGTGGCGGCGGTGTTCAGGCCCATCTGGGTGCCCAGCCCTTCGGTGTATTCCACCGGCAGGAACAGGTCGCTGAGCGGCTGTTCGGGATAGGCGACCAGCGCCTCGGCAATGCGGACCACCGCGATGGACAGGGCCAGAAGCGGCAGCGCCGTGTCGCCGGGGTGGGTGCTGCGCAGCGGGCGGTAGCCGGCGAGCCCGCCGGCGATGCAGGCGGCGGCGAGGAAGGTCAGCGGGTGGGTGCCGCCGGAGGTGCGCTGGGGCTGGAACATCCGGTCGGCGCCCAGCCCGTAGCCGATGAGCACCAGCATGCACAGGCCGGAGGCGATGTAGACGAGCCGCCCCCGCGCACGATGCGCCGAACGGACCCAGCGGAAGTCCATTCCGCCGGTCGCCTGGCCGGCGATCGTCCTTCCGGCGCGTTCAGCTCCCGTTAGTGCAGCCATTTGTGCATTCCGTTCCTAATGGTGACGGAGGCCCGAAACGGACTTTCCTGTCACAGCAATAGGCCCGCGGCCGTAAAGGAAGAGTGAAGATGCCCGGGGACGGCGGAAAGGGATGCCCGGGCAGATCGAAAAATATCGCAGGCCTTCGAGAAAACTTTCGCGGCAACCCGTCCCTTAACAGGAATCCGGGCCCCTCAAGCCCGATAACTGGTAAATCACGGGCAACCTTTAGCGCCCGGTGCCTGCCTTGTTAAAAGAAACTTGCTAACAATTCATTTCAAATCGCGGCCTGAAGCGCAGGTTCAGAACCGGCCGAAGCGCTTGAAGATCCGCATCGCCTGCCCCGCGCGGCGCCCTGCCTCGCGGGCATTCAGTTGCCCCTGCCCCTTCTTGCCGGCCGGCCCCGCGCCCCGGCCGCGCGTCATCGCCTGCCGCATCAGCAGCCGCAGTGCCATCCGCACCAGTCCGTTCATCACGAAACCTCCCTCAGAACATCTCTCCCTGGTCGCCGTCATCGACGCCCTCGTCGTCATCCGCGTCGGTCTGCCCCTGCCCGCCCAGCGGCCCCATCGCCGGCCGACTTTCCAGCAGCCCGGCCTCGCGCAGGTCCTTCAGCCCCGGCAGGTCGCGGGCGCTTTCCAGGCCGAAGTGGTCCAGGAAAGCCTCGGTCACCACGTAGGTCACCGGCCGGCCCGGGGTCATGCGGCGGCGGCCGAAGCGGATCCACTCCAGCTCCAGCAGCTGGTCGACGGTGCCGCGCGAGACGGAGACGCCGCGGACCTCCTCGATCTCGGCGCGGGTGACGGGCTGGTGGTAGGCGATGATCGCCAGCGTCTCGATCGCGGCGCGGGAGAGCTTGCGGGTCTCGACCGTTTCCTTCTGCATCAGGAAACCGAGGTCCGGCGCGGTGCGCAGCGCCCAGGCGTCGCCCACCCGCACAAGGTGCACCCCGCGCCCCTCGTAGCGGCGGCGCAGGTGCACCAGCGCCTCGGCGGCGTCGGCGCCGTGGGGCATGCGGGCGTTCAGCTCCGCCACCCCCACGGGATCTGCCGAGGCAAAGAGGATCGCCTCGACCATGCGCTCCTGCTCTGCCATGGGCGGGGCCTGGAACAGGCTGCGCTCGCGGGTCTCGGGGTGCGAGCGGTCAGCCATCCCGGTCGCTCCGGCGGCGCAGCTGGATCGGGGCGTAGGCGCCGGACTGGCGGATCTCCAGCCGGCCCTCCTTGGCCAGCTGCAGCGAGGCGGCGAAGGTGGCGGCGGTGGCCGAGCGGCGCAGGGCCGGGTCGCTGTGCCAGCCGTCGGGCAGGTAGCTGGACAGGTCGGTCCAGTCGCCGGCGAAGCCGATCAGCGGGCGCATCCGTTCCAGCGCCTGTTCCAGCGTCAGGATGCGGTCGCGGTCCATCACGAAGGGGCGGAACTCGTCCTTGGTGCGAATCCGCGCGTAGCCCTGCATCAGGTCCAGCAGCGTTGCGGTCCAGGTGATGCGCCGCACCTGCGCCACGTCCTCCGGCAGGCCGCGCACGAAGAAGTCGCGGCCCTTCTGGTCGCGCCCCATCAGCCGCGCGGCGGCCTCGCGCATGGCCTGCAGACGCTCCAGCTGGAAGGCGAGGTGCGCGGCCAGTTCCTCGCCCGAGGGGCCGTCCTCCTCGGGGTCGGGGGGCAACAGCAGGCGCGATTTGAGGAAGGCCAGCCAGGCGGCCATGACAAGGTAGTCTGCCGCCAGCTCGATCCGCAGCTCGCGCGCCTTGGTGACGAAGCCGAGGTACTGTTCGGCCAGCTGCAGGATCGAGACCCGCCGCAGGTCCACCTTCTGGGTGCGCGACAGCGTCAGCAGCAGGTCCAGCGGGCCCTCGAAACCGTCGACGTCGACGATCAGGGCCTCGGCTGCGCGCCGCGCCTCGACGCTGGTGACGTTGTCGAAGTCGGTATCCTCAGCCATCCGCCTTGCCGTTCAGAAGCGCCTCAAGTTCCGCTTCCGCATCGGCAATGTCAATCGGCTGCACCTTCGGCCGCGCCGCCAGCGCCGCCTCTGCCCGCGCCAGCGCGGCGCCCTGCAGGATGCCGGCGGCCTCCAGCACCTGCGCCATCTCGGCCCGGTCGCCGTTGCAGTGCAGGACCATGTCGCAGCCCGCGGCCAGCGCGGCCCGGCTGCGCGCGCCCATGTCTCCGCTGAGCGCCTGCATGGAAATGTCGTCGGTCATCAGCAGCCCGCCGAACCCGATGTCCTCGCGGATCAGCCGCTGCATCACCGGCGAGGTGGTGGCCGGGTGCAGCGGGTCGATGGCGGTAAAGACGATATGCGCGGTCATCGCCAGCGGCAGGTCGTTCAGTGCCCGGAACGGGGCGAAGTCCCAGTCGTGCAAGGCCTCGGCGTCCTCGGTGACCTGCGGCAGCGCAAGGTGGCTGTCCACCCGGGCGCGGCCGTGGCCAGGCATGTGCTTCATGATCGGCAGCACCCCGCCGCCCGCCAGCCCCCGCACCGCGGCGCGGGCGATGGCCACCACCGTCTCGGGGTCGGTGCCGTAGCAGCGGTTGCGCAGGATGTGGTGGGTGCCTGGTTCGGCGATGTCGCAGTTGGGCAGGCAGTTCACGTCGATGCCGACGCCGCGCAGCTCCTCGGCGATCAGCCGGGCCCGCAGTTCCATCGCCCGCTCGGGGTCCGAGGCGCGGGTGCAGTGTTCCAGCGCCGGCAGCCATTCGCGCCAGTGCGGTCGGCGCATCCGCTGGACGCGCCCGCCTTCCTGGTCGATCAGGATCGGCGCCTCGCGCCCCACCGCCGCGCGCAGATCGCCCGTCAGGCGGCGCAGCTGTTCGGGGTCCTCGACGTTGCGGCCGAACAGGATGAAGCCCCAGGGCTGCGCCTCGGCGAAGAAGGCCGCCTCGTCGGGCGGCAGCACCGCCCCCGCGCAACCGAGGATCGCGGCCGCCGTGCCGGTCATCACCGCGCGACCACGGGAATGCAGGCCTGCCGCTCTGCCACGAAGGCCGAGCAGAAGCGCCGGGCATCGCCGATGTCGTCGAAGCCCACGGCGCGCAGCCGGTAGAAGGTCTTGCCGCCAGAGACGGCCTTTTCGATCACCCGCTTCTTGGTGCTGAGAAAATCGGTGAACCGCGCGTCCAGGCGGGCCCATTCGGTGCGCGCCTCCTCGGGAGAGGCGAAGGCGCCGAACTGCACCAGCCGCTCGCCCTCTGCCACCTCGGAGACGTCCAGCTCCACCGCCTTGGGCGGGGTCACGGCACCGGCGACGGAATTGGCCACGGCCAGCGCCAGCAGGTCCCCGTCGGGGCGCAGCACCGGCAGCGGCGACAGCGACACGCCCTTGACCGAGGCGGGGATCACGTCGGCCAGAAGCGGCGCGGCGGCCGGCGCGGACTCCGGGGCCTCTTCCGCCAGTTCCGGCGCGTCCAGCGGCGCCGACAGGGGCGTCACGCCGGAGGCGATCTTGTCGGCCATGGCAAGGATGTCGGTCTCTGACCCCGGCATCTCGGCGGCCGCGACGGCATTATCGCCGCCCAGCTTGGCCGCGGCGAGGGTCGGGCTGGGCCGATCCTCGTCCGTCAGGCTCAGCGGCGGCGGCGCCAGCACCAGCCGCTCTGCCGGGCCCGCGGCCACACCGTCGGAGGCGACGCTGTTCACCGCCAGCCCCTGGTGATCGGCCTGGGTGCCGCCCGGATCCTCCGGCGCCACCCGCATGGGGCCTTCCAGCGCCCGCACAACCGGCACGCCGGAGACGTCCCGCACCGCCAGCTGATAGCCCCAGATGCCCAGTCCCGCGATCAGCGCGACCGACATCAGCGCGCCGATCCAAGTGAAGATGAAGCCGAAGACGCTGGACCCGGAATCACTGCCCGAATCCGCGCTTTCGCCCAGATACATATCCGCCATGTCTGCCTCATTGCCCGTCGGATCGCCGAAACGTCCGGGTTCTTCTTGCCTGCGTCGGACCCTGTCCGCGGGTGGATTGCGCCTGTTATCTCAGCGCATTTCCTCCACCGGGGTCACACCCAAGATACCAAGCCCGGCCGAAATCACAACGCCGACGGCGCGCGGCAGAACAATTTTCCCGGCCGTTGCATCCTTGCCGTCCTGTACGAATCGCAGCTCGGGCCGGTCGTTGCCCTTGTTCCAGAGCGCGTGGAAATCGCTGGCAAGGTCGTAAAGGTAGAAGGCGACGCGGTGCGGCTCGTGGGTGCGGGCGGCGATCTCCACCAGCCGCGGCCACTCGGCCAGCTTGCGGGCGACGGCGAACTCGGCCTCGTCCTCCAGCACCGGCGCGGCATCCAGCGGCACGCCCGCGGCCTCGGCCTTGCGCAGCACGCTGCGCACCCGGGCATGGGCGTACTGGACGTAGAACACCGGGTTGTCCTTGGACTGCTCGGTCACCTTGGCAAAGTCGAAATCCAGCGGCGCGTCGTTCTTGCGCGTCAGCATGTGGAACCGGGTCACGTCGGCACCCACCTGCTCCACCACGTCGCGCAGGGTGACGAAGTTGCCGGCCCGCTTGGACATCTTGAAGGGCTCGCCGTTCTTGAACAGCCGCACCAGCTGGGTCAGCTTGATGTCCAGCGGCACCCGCCCCTCGGACAGCGCGCTGACCGCCGCCTTCATGCGCTTGACGTAGCCGCCGTGGTCGGCGCCGAACACGTCGATCAACTGGTCGAAGCCGCGCTGCACCTTGTCGTAGTGATAGGCGATGTCGGGGGCGAAGTAGGTCCAGGCCCCGTCGGACTTCTTCACCGGCCGGTCCACGTCGTCGCCATGCACGGTGGAGCGGAACAGCGTCTGCTCGCGCGGCTCCCAGTCCTCGGGCACCTTGCCCTTCGGCGGCTCCAGCACGCCCTCGTAGATCAGCCCCTTGCCCTCGAGATCGGCCAGCGCCGCCTCGATCCGCCCGGTGCCGTAAAGCGACTTCTCGGAAAAGTACTCGTCCATCCGCACGCCCAGCGACAGCAGGTCCTCCTGGATCAGCACGATCATCCGCTGGGTGGCGAACTCGCGCACCTCGTCCAGCCAGTACTGCTCTGCCTTGTCCAGCAGGTCGGTGCCGTACTTCTCCTTCAGCGCCTCGCCCACCGGCACCAGGTAGTCGCCGGGATAGAGCCCCTCGGCGATCTCGGGCGCCTCGCCGCAGGCCTCGCGGTAGCGCTCGTAGGCGGACCGCGCCAGCACGTCCACCTGGGCGCCGCCGTCGTTGATGTAGTATTCCCGCGTCACCTCGTGGCCGGAATAGGCCAGCAGGCTCGCCAGCGCGTCGCCGAAGACCGCGCCCCGGGTGTGGCCCACGTGCAGCGGCCCGGTGGGGTTGGCAGAGACATACTCGACGTTGACCCGCTGCCCCTGCCCCATGCCCGAGCGGCCATAACCGTCCCCGGCCTCCAGCACACGCGTCACCAGCCCGGACCAGACCCCGGGCGCCAGCCGCAGGTTCAGGAACCCCGGCCCCGCCACCTCGGCGGCGGCGATGCGGTCGTCGCCGGCCAGTTCGCCCGCCAGCGCCTCGGCGATCTCCCGCGGCTTGCGTCCGGCGGGCTTGGCCAGCACCATCGCGGCGTTGGTGGCCATGTCGCCATGGGCGGCGTCGCGGGGCGGCTCCACCGTCACCGCCGCCATGTCCAGCCCGGCCGGCAGCGCGCCCGAGGCCGCCAGCGCCTCGAGCCGCGCCAGCACGAGGTCACGAATGTCCGAGAAGAGGTTCATCGCAGGGTCCTTTCCAGTCCCGCGCGGTGTAGCATCCTGCCGAACAACGTCAACGCGCCAGCGCAGGCATCTTTCCAAAGCCGGCGCCATGCGCTACCTCCCCTTGAGTGTCTCAGGGGGTTCGAATGGCAGGCAGGTTGATCGTCGCGGTGGTTCTGGTGGCAACCCTTGCGGGCTGCGGGGCGATATCGGAATCGCGGCTGAACCCGGTCAACTGGTTCGGCCGGTCCCGCACGGTGGAGACCGACACCACCAACGTCGCCGCCGACCCGCGCCCGCTGATCGGCCAGCTCACGGACCTGCGGCTGGAAAAGGTGCCCGGCGGCGCCATCGTCCGCGCCACCGGGCTGCCGCCGCGGCAGGGCTACTTCGACGCCGAACTGGTGCCGCTGAACGGTGGAACCCCGGTGGACGGGGTGCTGGCCTACCAGTTCCGCGTCTCGCCGCCGTTCGAGACGACGCCCCCCGGCACCCCCCAGTCGCGCGAGGTGATCGTGGGCCTCTTCGTCACCGACCAGACGCTGGCCGCCACCCGCACCGTGCAGGTCAGCGCCGAAACCAACGCCCTCGCCGTCCGCCGCTAGCCACAGACCTTCGGCAAAGACGCCCCGCCCCCATTCTTCTGGTTCAAAATATCCCGGGGAGCGCGAGGGGCAGCGCCCCTCGCCGGTCGGAGCGCCGAAGGCGATCCGACCCAATCCAATCTCACCTAACGACCCACCGAACCCTCAGGTCACCACGTCCGGCTCCCGCCGACCCACGTGCGCCTCGATCCCCGCCAGAGCGTGGGCCGCGCAGATCACCGGCGCCAGCGCCTCCTGCGGGTCCAAGTCCAGCCCCTCCGGCCCCTCGACGTACCGCTCCAGGTAGACCCGCAGGGTGGCGCCGCTGGTGCCGGTGCCGGACAGGCGCATGACGATCCGCGCCCCGTCCTCGAAGCCGATGCGGTAGCCCTGCCCGCGCGACACGGACCCGTCCACCGGGTCGGCGTAGGCGAAGTTGTCCGCCGCCGCCACCGTCAGCCCCTCCACCTCGGTGCCCGGCAGCCCGTCCAGCCGGCCCGCGAGATCGGCCAGCATCGCCTCGGCCTTCGCCACCTCCAGCCCCTCGAAGTCGTGGCGCGAGTAGTAGTTGCGCCCGTACTCCGCGAAATGCGCCCGCAGCACCTCTGCCACCCCCTCGCCCCGGGCGGCGACAATGTTCAGCCACATCAGCACCGCCCAAAGCCCGTCCTTCTCGCGCACGTGGTCCGAGCCGGTGCCGAAGCTTTCCTCGCCGCACAGCGAGACCCGCGCCGCGTCCATCAGGTTTCCGAAGAACTTCCAGCCCGTGGGCGTCTCGTAGCAGTCCAGCCCCTTCGCCGCCGCCACCCGGTCCACCGCCCCAGAGGTGGGCATCGACCGCGCCACCCCCTTCAGCCCGCCGGCATAGCCGGGCGCAAGGTGGGCGTTGGCCGCGATCACCGCCAGCGAATCCGAGGGCGAGACGTAGGTCTCGCGCCCCAGCACCATGTTGCGGTCGCCGTCGCCGTCGCTGGCGGCGCCGAAGTCGGGGGCGTCGTGGCTCCACATCTCCTGCATCAGCAGCTTGGCCCAGACCGGGTTGGGGTCGGGGTGCATGCCGCCGAAGTCGGGCAGCGGCTGGCGGTTGACCACGGTGCCGCGGGGCGCGCCGAGGCGGTTTTCCAGGATCTCCACCGCGTAGGGCCCCGTGATCGCGCACATGGCGTCGAAGCGGATGCGAAAGCCGCCCTCGATCATCCGCCGGATCGCGCCGAAGTCGAACAGCGTCTCCATCAGCGCGGCGTAGTCCGTCACCGGGTCCACCACCTCGACCGCCATCTCTCCGATCCGGTGGGCACCGGCCTGGCCAAGGTCGATGTCGTGGGCCTCGATGATGCGGTACTCGCACATCCCGTTCGCCGCCTCGAACATCGCCGCCGTCACCGCCTCGGGGGCGGGGCCGCCGTTGGGCATGTTGAACTTGATGCCGAAATCCTCGTCCGGCCCGCCGGGGTTGTGGCTGGCGGACAGGATGATGCCGCCGTCGGTCTGGTTCAGCCGGATCAGGTGGCTGGCGGCGGGGGTGGACAGCAGCCCGCCGCGCCCGACGATGCAGCGCGCCGCGCCGTTGGCCGCCGCCATCCGCAGGATCACCTGCACCGCCCGGTCGTTGAAGTACCGCCCGTCGCCGCCGATGACGTAGGTCTTGCCCGCCGCGCCGCCGGTGGCGTCCAGGATCGCCTGCACGAAGTTCTCAAGGTAGTGCCGCTGCATGAAGACCTGGGTCTTCTTGCGCAGCCCCGAGGTGCCGGGTTTCTGTCCTTGGATCGGCTCGGTCGCGACGGTGCGAAGGGTCATGTCACCTTGTCCTCCTGAACTAATCGGCCCCGGCCTGCTGTCCGGCCCGGGCGGGCGCGCTGTTGTTGGGCACCCGGCACAGCGCCAGCACCGACTGCGCCGGCGCGGTCAGGGTCTCGCCCAGCGGGTTCTGCGGGCCGGCGTCCGGGTCGGTGGTGTCCAGCACCACCTCCCAGAGCATCCCGTCCGGGTTCGGCGGCAGCGTCACCTCGCAGGTGTCGCCGGCGTTGAACACGGCATAGACCACGTCGTCCGAGGCCGCGTAGTCCGGCGTCTCGGAGGAGGTGCGCAGCTCCACGCACAGCGTCTTCCACTGCGGGTTCTGCCAGTCCTCGGGCTTGGGCACCGACCCGTCGGGCAGGTGCCAGAACAGGTCCGCCAGCCCGTCCTGACGGCGCGGGCGCGAGTGCAGGAAAAGCTTCTGGCGCAGCACCGGGTGCGCCCGCCGCAGCGCCGTCAGCTTGGCGACGAAACGCACGAGGTCCCGGTCCGCCTGCGCCCAGCCGACCCAGCCGATCCGGTTGTCCTGGGCATAGGCGTTGTTGTTGCCGCCCTGGGTATTGCCGATCTCGTCGCCCGCCAGCAGCATCGGGGTGCCCTGGCTGAGGAACATGGTGGCCAGCAGGTTGCGCTTGCGCAGGGCGCGGGCGGCCAGAACCTCGGAGTCGTCGGTCGGCCCCTCGACGCCCATGTTGCTGGAATGGTTGTCGTCGTGGCCGTCGCGGTTGTCCTCGCCGTTGGCCTCGTTGTGCTTGCCGTCATAGGACACCAGGTCCTCCAGCGTGAAGCCGTCGTGCGCGGTCAGGAAGTTGACCGAGGACGTGGCGGCGCGGCCCGAATGGTCGAACTGCTCGGCCGAGCCGGTGATCCGCTTGGCAAGGTCCGCCGCCATCCCGTCGTCGCCGCGCCAGAACCGGCGTACGCCGTCGCGGAAGCGGTCGTTCCATTCCTGGAAGGGATGCGGGAAGGCCCCCAGCTGGTAGCCGCCGGGGCCGATGTCCCAGGGCTCGGCGATCAGCTTGACGCGGCTCAGCACCGGGTCCTGCCGGATCGCGCCGAGGAAACTGCCGTCGGGGTCGAAGCCCTCGTCCCCCTCGCGCCCCAGCGTCGCCGCCAGGTCGAAGCGGAAGCCGTCCACGTGCATCACCTCGACCCAGTAGCGCAGGCTATCCATCACCATGCGCAGCACCGCCGGGTGCTTGAGGTTCAGGGTATTGCCGGTGCCGGTCTCGTTCACGTAGTAGCGCCCGCCCTCCATCAGCCGGTAGTAGGAGGCGTTGTCGAAGCCGCGGAACGACAGGGTGGGCCCCATCTCTCCCCCCTCGGCGGTGTGATTGTAGACCACGTCGAGGATCACTTCGAACCCCGCGGCGTGCAGCCGGCGCACCATGGTCTGGAATTCCCACAGCTCGCCCCGCGCCATGTAGCGCGGGCTGGGGGCGAAGAAGCCGATGGACTGGTAGCCCCAGTAGTTGCTCAGGCGCTTCTGCACCAGGAACCGGTCGTCGAGGAAGGCATGCACCGGCAGCAGTTCCACGGTGGTGACGCCCAGCTTGGTCAGGTGCTCCAGCACCGGCTCGCTGGCCATGGCGCGGTAGGTGCCGGCGATCTCGGGGTCGATGTCCCGGTGGGTCTGGGTCAGCCCTTTCACGTGCGCCTCGTAGAACACCGTCTCGGACCGCGGGATCCGCGGCGGCCGGTCGTCGCCCCACTCGAAGCTGGGATCGACCACCACCGATTTCGGGACGAAAGACGCGCTGTCGCGGGTGTCGAAGCCCAGGTCCAGCTCCGGCGCGCCGGGGGTGTAGCCGTAAAGCGCGTCTTTCCAGACCAGCTTGCCGTGGAGCTTCTTGGCGTAGGGGTCCAGCAGCAGCTTGTGGGGGTTGAAGCGGTGCCCCTCCTCGGGCTGGTAGGGCCCGTGCACGCGAAAGCCGTACTTGGTGCCCGGCCCCAGCCCCGCCACCCGCACGTGCCAGATGTCGCCGTCCCGCTCGCGCAGAGGGATGCGGGCGCGTTCGGTGGTGCCGTCGTCGGTGAACAGGCACAGCTCCACCTGTTCGGCATGGGCCGAGAAGACGGCGAAGTTCACCCCCTCGCCGTCGAAGGTCGCGCCAAGCGGGTGCGGCTGCCCGGCGGACAGCGAATGGCCGGAGAGTTTCGACGGTAGTCGGGTGTTCATCTGGTTCACGTGATCAGGCTTTCGTAAAGCGCCGCATATGCCGCCGAGGATGCGCCCCAGTCCAGCCTTGCGTTCATTCCGTTGCGTTGCATCTGCCGCCACGCCGGGCGGTCTTCGTAAAGCGTAACGAGCCGGCGCAGCGCCTGTTCCAGTGCAAGGTTGTCAACGGGGTGAAAAACGACGCCCGTGGCCACCCCGGCGGCCAGCGCGGCGGGGTTCGCGTCGACCACCGTGTCGTTCAGCCCGCCCGTGGCAGAGACCAGCGGCACCGTGCCGTAGCGCAGCCCGTACATCTGGGTCAGCCCGCAAGGCTCGAACCGCGAGGGCACCAGCACCGCGTCGCCGCCCGCGAACAGGCGGTGCGACAGCGCCTCGTCATAGCCGATGCGCACCGCGATGCGGCCGGGGTTGCGGTCTGCCCGGTGCAGCAGCGCCATCTCCAGCGCCGTGTCGCCGGAGCCCAGCACCACCAGCCCGCCGCCCGCCTGCACGAAGGGCTCCAGCGCGTCCGGGATCAGGTCCAGCCCCTTCTGCCCGGTCAGGCGGCTGACGATCACCGCCAGCGGGCCCGGCACCTCGCCCAGCCCGAATTCCTCGATCAGCGCGGCGCGGTTCTTCGCCTTCCCGGCCATGCGGCGCTGGGAATAGGGGTGGATGGCGGGATCGGCCTCGGGCGACCAGACCTCGGTGTCGATGCCGTTGAGGATGCCGCTCACCACCCCGGCGCGGCGGGCGATCACGCCTTCCAGCCCCATGCCGTACTCCGGCCGCATCAGCTCTCGCGCGTAGCTGGGGCTGACGGTGGTGATGGCGTCGGCCAGCACCAGCCCCGCCTTCAGCGCGCCGATCTGGCCGTAGTATTCCAGCACGTCGGCGTTGAAGGCGCTTTCGGGCAGCCGCAGCCCGTTCAGCTTCCACGCCGGCGCGAGGCCCTGGAAGGCGATGTTGTGCACCGTCATCACGCTGCGCACGTCCTGCACCCCGGCAAAGCGCAGGTAGGCGGGCGCCAGCCCCGCCTGCCAGTCGTGGCAATGCAGGATCTCGGGCCGCCAACCGTCCGACAGGCCATGCTCGGCGATCTGCGCGGCGGCCCAGGACAGGGCGGCGAAGCGGTCGGCGTTGTCGTCGTAGTCCGCCCCCTGCGCCCCGTAGGCGCCCCCCGCGCGGTGGAACAGGTGCGGCGCGTCCAGCAGCAGCAGGTCCAGACCCGCCACCTGCCCCGCCAGCACGCGGCCCGGCCCGCCGAACAGCGCGGGCTCTGCCCAGACCTCCTGCGCGGCCGGACCCAGACGTTCGGCAAGGCCCGGGTAGGCCGGCATCAGCACCCGCATCTGCCAGCCCTGCCCCGCCAGCGCCTTGGGCAGCGCGCCCACCACGTCGGCCAGCCCGCCGGTTTTCAGCAGCGGCACGCATTCCGAGGCGACGGAGAGGACGCGCCGGTCCATCAGCCCAGTTTCGCCGCGCGGGCGTTCAGCATGTCCTGGGTGATCAGCACCACGCCCGCCTCGGTCCGGCGGAACCAGCGGGCGTCTTCCTCGGGATCCTCGCCCACCACCAGCCCCTGCGGGATCTGCACGCCGCGGTCGATGACGCAGCGGGTCAGTTCCGCCTTTTCGCCGATGTCCACGTGGGGCAGCGCCACCACCTCTGACAGGGACGAGTAGCTGTGCGCGTGCACCCGGGTGAACAGCAGCGAGTTGCGGATCTCGGACCCCGAGACGATGCAGCCCCCCGAGACCAGCGAGGAGACCGCGCTGCCGCGCCGGCCCTCGTCGTCGTGGATGAACTTGGCCGGCGGGGTCAGCTCCGCGTAGGTCCAGATCGGCCAGGAGTTGTCGTAAAGGTCCAGCCCGGGGACGAAGTCGGTCAGGTCGATGTTCGCCGCGTGAAAGGCGTCGATGGTTCCCACGTCGCGCCAGTAGGGTTCCGTCTCCATCCCGCTCATGACGCAGCTGTCGGCGAAACGGTGGGCCATCGCCTTGCCGTCCTTCACGATACCGGGGATCAGGTCGTGGCCGAAGTCGTGGCTGGACTCGCGGTTCTCGGCGTCGGCGATCAGCAGCTCGCGCAGGAACTTCCAGTCGAACACGTAGATCCCCATGGAGGCCAGCGCGTGGTCCGGATCGCCCGGAATGCCCGGCGGGTCCTTGGGTTTTTCAAGGAACCGGGTGATGCGCATCTGCTTGTCCACGTCCATCACCCCGAAGGCCGTGGCCTCGGCGCGCGGCACGGTCAGGCAGCCGATGGTCACGTCCGCGCCCTGCTCGACATGCTGGGCGATCATCTTCTCGTAGTCCATCTTGTAGATGTGGTCGCCCGCGAGGATGATCACGTAATCCACGTCGTAGCTGTCGACGATGTCGATGTTCTGGGTCACCGCGTCGGCGGTGCCGAGATACCACTTGTCCTCGGCCACGCGCTGGCTGGCGGGCAGGATGTCGAGGTACTCGTTGCGCTCGGCCCGAAAGAAGTTCCAGCCGCGCTGGCAATGCCGGATCAGGCTGTGCGCCTTGTACTGCGTCGCGATCGCCATCTTGCGGATGCCGCTGTTCAAGGCGTTCGACAGCGCGAAATCGATGATCCGCACCTTGCCGCCGAAGAACACCGCGGGTTTCGCCCGCCGGTCCGTCAGCTCCTTCAGCCGCGAGCCGCGCCCGCCGGCCAGCACGAAGGCCATCGTGCGGCTGGATAGCCTGCCTGAGGTCTGCGCCATTACCTTCCTCCCTCCCCTTCCACGAATATGATCGCCGACAGCGGCGGCAGAGTCACCAGCGCCGACTGCGCCTGCCCGTGCCATTCCACCGGCTCGGTCTCGATGCCGCCCATGTTGCCCCGGTTGTCGCCGCCGTAAGCCTCGGCGTCGGTGTTCAGCGCCTCGCGCCAGTGGCCGGCGCCGGGAAAGCCGACGCGGTAGCGCGGCCGTTCCACCGGGGTCATGTTCACCGCCACCACCACCCGCGGATCGCCCGCGCGGCCGTGGCGCATGTAGGTCAGCACCGACTGGTCCACGTCGCCGCCGTCCAGCCACCCGAACCCCTCGCGGCGGGTGTCGTTGACGTGCAGCGCCGGGATGTCCCGCATCAGCCGGTTGAGGTCGCGCACCAGCGACTGGATGCCCTTGTGCGCGGGCTCCTCCAGCAGGTGCCAGTCAAGCGAGACATCGTGGTTCCACTCGTCCCACTGCGCGAACTCGCAGCCCATGAACAGCAGCTTCTTGCCCGGGTGGGTCCACATGAACCCGTAGTAGGCCCGCAGGTTGGCGAACTTCTCCCACCCCGTGCCGGGCATCTTGGCGATCATGCTGCCCTTGCCGTGCACCACCTCGTCGTGGCTGATCGGCAGGATGTAGTTCTCGGAAAAGGCGTACTGCAGGCCGAAGGTCATCTGGTGGTGGTGGTGCTTGCGGTGGATCGGGTCGGTTTCCATGTAGCTCAGGGTGTCGTTCATCCACCCCATGTTCCACTTGAAACCGAAGCCCAGCCCGCCCTTGTCCACCGGCCGCGAGACGCCGTCGTAGGCGGTGCTCTCCTCGGCCACCGTCACGATCCCCGGCACCTCGCCGTAGGCGGCGGTGTTCATCCGCTGCAACAGCTCGATCGCCTCGAGGTTCTCGCGCCCGCCGTACTTGTTGGGCACCCATTCACCGTGCTTCCGGCTGTAGTCGCGGTACAGCATCGAGGCCACGGCATCCACCCGCAGCCCGTCGGCGTGGAACTCTTCCAGCCAGAAAAGCGCGTTCGAGATCAGGTAGTTGGCCACCTCGGCGCGGCCGTAGTTGTAGATCAGCGTGTTCCAGTCCTGGTGGAAGCCTTCCTTCGGATCGGAATGCTCGTAAAGCGCGGTGCCGTCGAAGCGGCCCAGCCCGTGGCGGTCCGAGGGAAAGTGCCCCGGCACCCAGTCCAGCAGCACCCCCAGCCCCTTGCGGTGCGCCGCCTCGACCAGCACGCGGAACTCTTCCGGCGTGCCGTGGCGGATGGTGGGGGCGTAAAGGCCGATGGGCTGGTAGCCCCAGGAGCCGTCGAAGGGGAATTCCGAGACCGGCATGAACTCCAGGTGGGTGAAGCCCATGTCGTGGGCGTAGTCCACCAGTTCCTCGGCCAGCTCAAGGTAGCTCAGCCGCCGCCCGCCCTCGCCGGAGCGGCGCCAGCTGCCAAGATGCACCTCGTAGACAGAGATCGGCGCGTCGATGTCCTGCCGCGCCTGCCGCTCGCGCATCCAGTCGCCGTCGGCCCAGTCGCGCTTTGCCAGCCGCCGCACCACCGAGGCGTTGGCGGGCGGATGTTCGGACCCGAAGCCCACGGGATCGGCCTTCAGCGGCAGCTGCTGGCCGCCCTGCCCAAGGATGTCGTACTTGTAGACCGAGCCCTCGCCGAGGCCGGGCATGAAGATCTCCCAGACCCCCGTCGCGCCGCGTTGGCGCATGGGGTTGCGGCGGCCGTCCCACAGGTTGAAGTCTCCCACCACCGACACCCGCTGCGCGTTCGGGGCCCAGACGGCGAAGTGCACGCCCTCCACCCCCTCGTGGGTCATGGCGTGGGCTCCCAGCGCCTGCCAGATCCGCCGGTGGGTGCCCTCGCCCAGCAGGTACTCGTCAATCTCGCCCAGCACCGGGCCGAAGCGGTAGGGATCCTCGAACTGCCAGGTGGCATCCGCGTTGGCCGCGCGCAGGCGGTAGCTTTTCGCCCGCCCCGGCCGGCCCGCGAAGAGCCCCGGCATCCCCGGCACCGGGCGCATGGGCGTCTCTGCCTTCCGGCCGGTCAGCAGCACCACGCTCTCCGCCCCCGGCACGAAGGCGGTGACGATGCGCTGGCCGTCCACCTCCTGCAGGCCAAGGCAGCCGAAGGGGTCGCCGTGCCGCCCCTCGACAATGGCTTGCGCGGCACCCGGATCGACCAGGTCGGTGACGTTCCTTGCTGCCATCACGCGCTCCTTTCCGCTGTCGCCCCGGCGCTGCCCAGAACCGGCGCCGCGTCCCAGATGTCCCTCATGTAGCCCCGGATCGTCCGGTCAGAGGAGAAAAATCCGACCCGCGCCACGTTTCGCGCCGCCATCCGGTGCCAGCCGTCCCGGTCGCGCCAGGCCTCCTCGACCCGGCGCTGGGCCTGCTCGTAGGCGTCGAAATCCGAGGCGACGAGGAAATAGTCGTGGTGCCACATGCGGTCGACGATGCCGTGGTAACGGTCGGGGTCCGAGGGGCAGAAACGCCCCTCCGCGATGATCTGCAGCACGTCCCGCAGCGCCGGGCTGTCCTCGATCGCCAGTCTCGCATGGTCCGGTATCCGCCGCCTCGCCACCACCTGTTCGGCCGTGAGCCCGAAGAGAAAGAAGTTCTCCGCGCCCACCTGTTCACATATCTCGACGTTCGCGCCGTCAAGGGTGCCGATGGTCGGCGCGCCGTTCAACGCGAACTTCATGTTGCCGGTGCCCGAGGCCTCCTTGCCGGCGGTCGAGATCTGCTCCGACAGGTCCGCGGCGGGGATCAGCCGCTCGGCCATGGTGACGTTGTAGTTGGCCGGGTAGACCACCTTCAGCAGCCCGCGCACCTCGGGGTCGTTGTTGATGGTGGCGGCGACGTCGTTGATCAGGTGGATGATCTCCTTGGCAACGGCATAGCCCGGCGCCGACTTGCCGCCGAAGATCTTCACCCGCGGCACCCAGTCCCCGCCGGGATTGGCGCGGATCCGGTGCCAGAGGCTGACGGTCTCGAGAATGTTCAGCAGCTGGCGCTTGTACTCGTGGATGCGCTTGATCTGCACGTCGAAGATCGCGTCGGGGTCCACCTCGACCCCGCATTCCCCGGCGATCCAGTTGGCGAGGTCCGCCTTGTTGGCCCGCTTCGCGGCGCCGAAGGCCTCGGTGAACCCGGCGTCCTCCACGTGCGGCTCCAGCTCTTTCAGCCGGTCGAGGTCCGCCTCCCAGCCCGCGCCGATGGTCTCGGTGATGAGGTTCGAGAGCCGCGGGTTCGCCAGTTTCAGCCAGCGCCGGGGGGTGACGCCGTTGGTCTGGTTGACGATCCGCTCCGGGTGCAGCGCGTGCAGGTCGGCGAAGACCGTCTGCTTCACCAGCTCGGTATGCAGCGCCGAGACGCCGTTGACCCGCCGCGCCATGATGAAGGCCAGCGGGCCCATGTGCACCTCGTTGTGGTGCACGATTCCGGTGCTGGCGGGCCGGTTCGGATGGGCGGCGCGGTGGCGCGCGTCGATCCGCTCGATCAGCTCCATGTGCTGCGGCAGCACGGTACCCATCAGCCAGGTCGACCACCGCTCCAGCGCCTCGGGCAGCAGGGTGTGGTTGGTGTAGTTCAGCACCTGCCCGGCGGTGTCCGCAGCCTCGTCGAATTCCAGACCCCTGTCCATCAGCAGCCGGATCAGTTCCGGCCCGGCGATGGCGGGATGGGTGTCGTTCAGCTGGATCGCCACGTGGCGCGGCAGCGCGCGCAGGTCGCCCTGCGTCTTCATGTAGCGCCTGAGGATGTCTTGCAAAGCCGCTGATGTCAGGAAGAATTCCTGCTTCAGACGCAGCTCCTTCCCGGCGTGGGTGGTGTCGTCGGGGTAGAGAACGCGGCTGATGGTCCGCGCCAGCGCCTCCGGCTCTGCCGCCGCCGTGTGATCGCCCGCGTTGAAGCGGTCGAGGTCGAACAGCGTGGTGGGCGCCGCACCCCAAAGCCGCAGGGTATTGGCCCACCGCCCCTGCCAGCCGACGATCGGCATGTCGTAGGCGGTGGCCAGCACCGACTCGCCGGGAACCCAGCGGCCGTCCTCGAGGTGGCCCTTGAACGGGATCTCGTAAAGGTAATCCGGGCGCTCGAACTCCCACGGATGCTTCTGGTTCAGCCAGTCCTCCGGCGCCTCCGCCTGCCGCCCGCCCTCGAAGCGCTGGCGGAACAGCCCGTGTTCGTAGCGGATGCCGTAACCGTGGGCGGGCACCCCCAGCGTCGCCAGCGATTCCATGAAACATGCCGCCAGCCGCCCCAGTCCGCCGTTGCCGAGCGCCGCGTCGGGCTCGTCCGCCACCAGCGCGGCAAAGTCGGGGCCGACGCCGTCCAGCGCCGCCTCCGCTACCTCGCGAAGGCCGAGGTTGATTGCCGCGTCCTCCAGCAGGCGCCCGATCAGGAATTCCAGCGACAGGTAGTAGACCCGCTTGGCCCCGGTCTCGTAGGTGCGCCGGACCGAGGCGAGCCAGGGCTCGACGATCCGGTCGCGCAGGGCGAAGGACATGGCCATGCGCCAGTCGTAAAGGCTGGCGGTGTCCTGTTGCCGGGCCAGCGTGAAGGTCAGGTGCCGCAGCACCCCGTCGCGCAGGTCCTGTGCAGTAATGCGATCCGGTGCCATCTGTGCCGCCTATCCTGTTTGCGCTACCATGCCTTGAAACGTTCGGCTTTGGAAGGTCTGCCGGGGCGCAATGGCCGCGACCGGACGCCGCGTCAGGCCGGGGTTTGCGCCGGGGCCGGGGTCAGGGCGCGCGCCATGTCCCGGGCGGCGCGGTAGCGGGCGTGGCCGGCGTCGAAGGCCGGGGCCAGCCGCGGGTCCGGAACAAAGCTGCGCGCCACCGCCGGCGGCGGCGCCAGTCCCGCCCCGCCCCCGGTCGCCGCCATCATCCCCAGCCGCGCCGCCCCGAAGGCGCCGCCAAGGTCACCCGCCTCGGGCAGGTCCACCGGGCAGCCAAGGGCGTTGGCGATGATCTGCAGCCAGGCCTCGGACCGCGCGCCGCCGCCAAGGGCCAGCAGCCGCTCGATCCGGGTGCCGGTGCCGGCCAGCGCGTCGCGGCAGTCGCGCAGGGCGAAGGCCACCCCCTCCAGCACCGCGCGGGTGGCGGCGGCGCGGTCGGTGGCGTGTTCCAGCCCCAGGAAGGCGCCGCGCAGGGCCGCGTCGTTCAGCGGCGTGCGCTCGCCCCCGAGGTACGGCAGGAACAGCGTCTGCCCCGGAGCGCGGGCGGGGCCGAGGGCGCACGTCAGCTCCGCCGGCGCCTGCCCCACCAGCGCGGCGAACCAGTTCAGCGCGTCGGTGGCCGAGAGGATCACCCCCATCTGGTGCCAGGCCCCGGGCAGCGCGTGGCAGAAGGCGTGGACCGCGCTCTCCGGGTCCGGCCGGTGCCCCTCGGTCGCGGCAAACAGCACGCCGGACGTGCCCAGCGACACGAAGGCCTGCCCCGCCCGCACCACGCCCGCGCCAACGGCCGAGGCGGCATTGTCGCCGCCGCCCCCCGCCACCACCACGTCCGCCCCCGTCCCGTAGCGGCTGGCCAGCGCCGCCCGCAGCCGGCCCGAGACCGCAGAGCCCTCCACCAGCCGGGGCATCTGCCCGGCGTGCAGCCCGCAAGCCTCCAGCAGCGGCGCGGACCATTCCCGCGCGCCGGTGTCCAGCCAGCCGGTGCCGGCGGCGTCGGACATGTCGGTGCAGGTCTCGCCCGTCAGCCAGAGCCGCAGGTAGTCCTTGGGCAGCAGCACCTTGGCCACCCGCCCGAAGACCTCCGGCTCGTGGGCCCGCACCCAGGGCAGTTTCGGCGCGGTGAAGCCGGGGAAGACGATGTTGCCGGTGACGGCGCGAAACCGGGGGTCGGCGTCCAGCGCGGCGGCCTCGGCATGGGCGCGGGTGTCGTTCCACAGGATCGCCGGGCGCAGCACCTCGCCGGCGCCGTCCAGCAGCACCGCCCCGTGCATCTGCCCCGACAGGCCAATCCCCCGCAGCCCCGCCAGCCCGCGCGCCGCCTGCAGCCGGTCCAGCACCGTCCCGGCGGCGGCGATCCAGTCCGCCGGGTCCTGTTCCGCCCAGCCGGACCGGGGGCGGGAGACGGAAAGCGGCGCGCTGGCCTCGGCCAGGATCGCCTGCCGCTCGTCCACCAGCACCCCCTTCAGGCCGGAGGTGCCCAGGTCCAGCCCGAGGTACATCCTACCGCGGCGCCATGCGGATCGCGCCGTCCAGCCGGATCACCTCGCCGTTCAGCATCTCGTTCTCGACGATGTGCCGCGCCAGCGCCGCGTATTCGTCGGTGCGCCCCAGCCGCGAGGGGAAGGGCACCTGCCCGGCCAGCGATTGCTGGATCTCCTCGGACATGCCCTCCATCATCGGGGTCATGAAGATCCCCGGCGCGATGGTGACCACGCGGATGCCGTGCTGCGCCAGGTCGCGCGCCATGGGCAGGGTCATGCCCACCACGCCGCCCTTCGAGGCGGAATAGGCGATCTGCCCCACCTGCCCGTCGTAGGCCGCCACAGAGGCCGTGGCCACGATCACCCCCCGCTCGCCGCTCTCGGTCACCGGATCGTTCAGCGCCATCAGCGCGGCGCACTGGCTGGAGACATTGAAGGTGCCGATCAGGTTGACGCCGATGGTCCGGGCGAACATCGCCGGGTCGTGGGCCTCGCCGCGCGAGACGGTCTTGGCGGCGGTGGCGATGCCGGCGCAGTTGACCACCACGTGCAGCCCGCGCCCGGCCTCCCTGACCGCCGCCACCGCCTCGGCCACGCTGGCGGGGTCCGACACGTCGGTGCGGTGGAAGGCGCCGCCCAGTTCCTTCGCCCTGGCCTGCCCGGCCTCCTCGTTCATGTCCAGCACGGTGACATGGGCGCCCGCCTGCGCCAGCGCCTGTGCCGTCGCCGCCCCGAGGCCCGAGGCCCCGCCCGTCACCACTGCCGCCGTCGCCTTGTCGATCCGCATTGCTCGCCTCCCCTGATTGCCGGACTAGGTGCTAGCGCCGGCGCGCGCACGTCTCAAGGCATTTCCGGCGCGCGAAGCCTTGCACGGGCCGGCGCTGGAGGCTTTACACCGCCCCTCCGGTCCCCGAGGGTCCGGGTGACAGACGAAAGGAGCCGCATGCCGCAGATCGTTCCGGGCCCCGGGAACCAGCGCGATTTCCGCGAGGCGCTTGGCCGTTTCGTCACCGGCGTCACGGTGATCACCACCGCCAGCGAGATCGGGCCGCTGGGGATCACCGCCAACAGTTTCGCCAGCGTGTCGCTGGACCCGCCGCTGGTGCTGTGGTCCCCCGCCCGCCACTCGCGCCGGTTCCGCGCCTTCGCCGAGGCGCCGCATTTCGCGGTGCACGTCATGGGGGCCGAGCAGGCGCGGATTTCGGACCGCTTCGCCCGGAACGGCACCGCCTTCGACGGCTGCGACTGGCGGGAAAGCCCGCGCGGCGTGCCGCTGATCGAGGGCTGCCTGGCGCGGTTCGAGTGCGACGCGGTGGCGACGCACGAGGGGGGCGATCACCGGATCGTGGTGGGCCGGGTGCGCCACGCCGAATGGCGCGACGGCGCGCCGCTGGTGTTCTCGCAGGGGCAGATCGGGGGGTTTGCGGCGGGGCCTAAGTAGGGCGGGGTTCACCCCGCCATGGCACAACACCAGCCTGCCAGTGGAGTGGCGCCGCCCACCTCAGGCATAAGCGCTTAATCCCAGCCACATCCGTACGCAGAACGAGCCGAGCACGAGGATGACAAAGCGCCAGCCCGCCGGAACGGGCAGGCGCTCGCCCCGCGCCTTCGGTTTGTCCGGGGCGGATCAGCGCATCGCTTGAATGGAGGCGTAGGGCGGGGTTCACCCCGCCATGGTGCGACGCCAGCCTGCCCGTGGGATGGCGCAGACGACCTTCGTCATGGGCACTTTATCCCCGCCACATCCGCGCTCCGAATGAGCCTTGCCCTGCAGCTCCATAGCGCCAGCCCGCCGGAACGGGCAGGCGCTCGCCCCCGCGCCTTCGGCTTGTTCGGGGGCTGATCAGCGCCTCGTTCGATGGGTACAGGTACGGCGGGGTTCACCCCGCCACCACGCGCCCCCATCCCGGCCGCACCACCGCCCCGCTTACCGCCCCTCGTAATGCGGCGGACGCTTCTCGAGGAACGCCATCACCCCCTCCTGGAAGTCGCGGCTGCGCCCGCAGGCGCCCTGCAGCTCCGCCTCCAGCGCCAGCTGCGCCGTCAGCCCGTTGGAATAGCTGTCCCGCAGCGCCCGCTTGACCCCCGCGTAGGCCAGCGTCGGCCCGGTCGCCAGCTTCGCCGCGCGCCCCTGCCAGTGGGCGGCAAAGCCCTCGTCCGGCACCGCTTCCCAGATCATGCCCCAGTCCGCCGCCTGCCGCGCCGTCACCGGCTCTGCGAACAGGGCGGCCCCCATGGCCCGGGCGAAACCGACCTGCCGGGGCAGCCAGTAGGTGCCGCCGGCGTCGGGGATCAGCCCGATCCGGGTGAAGGCCTGCAGGAAGACCGCCGTCTCGGTGGCGATCACCACGTCGCAGGCCAGCGCGAGGTTCGCCCCCGCCCCCGCCGCCGCGCCGTTCACCGCCGCGATGGTGGGGATCGGGCAGTCGAAGATCGCCCGCAACATCGGCTCGTACTCGTCGCGCAGCACCCGCTCGAGGTCGATGTCGGCGGCGTTGGCCCGGTCGCCCAGGTCCTGCCCCGAGCAGAAGGCCCGCTCCCCCTGCCCGGTCAGCACCAGCACCCGGGCCTGCTTCTCCGCCTCCTTCACCGCGTGCAGGATCTCGGCCCGCATCTGGGTGTTCAGCGCGTTCATCACGTCAGGGCGGTTCAGCTTCAGCACCGCGACGTTCTCGACGATGCTCAGGCGGATGGTGTCGTAGTCCATGGGTGTCTCTCCTGGGGTCGGCGGCCAGCATAGACGCCACGGCGCGGGAGGAAAGCGGAACGCTTGGTCATGCGGGGGGATGGGTGGAGAGGCGCGACGTGAGCCTGCCTGTGGGGTGGTGCTACTGCCCTCGGGCATAGGAGCTTTTGCCCCGCCAAGCGCCCGCGCTGAATGAGCGTCGCCCTGCGGGTGACAGAGCGCCAGCCCGCCGGAACGGGCAGGCGCTCGCCCCGTGCCTGCGGCTTGTCCGGGGGCTGTTCAGCGCATGATATGGATGATGTCGTAGGGCGGGGTTCACCCCGCCATGGCGCAACACCCGCCTGCCCGTGGGGTGGCGCGGCTGCCCTAAAGCATAGGCGCTTTATCCCAGCCACATCCGCGCGCGGAATGAGCCTTGCCCTGCGGGTGACACAGCGCCTGCCCGCCCGGACGGGCAGGCGCTCGCCCCGCGCCTTCGGCTTGTTCGGGGCGGAATCAGCGAGCCATATGGATAATGTCGTAGGGCGGGGTTCAGCCCGCCATAACGCAACGCCAGCCTGCCCGTGGGCTGGCGCTGCCGACCTCTGGCATAGGCACTTTATCCCAACACATTCGCGCACAGAATGAGCGTTGCTCGTGGATGACACAGCGCCAGCCCGTGCGGACGGGCAGGCGCTCGCCCCGCGCCTTCGGCTTGTTCGGGGCGCATCAGCGCTTCGTCCGCGAGAGGCGGTAGGACCGGGCTCACCCCGCCAAAGCACCCTACTCCCGCAGCAGATCCGTCAGCCGCGCCTCTTCCTCCGCGCTCAGCCGCTCCGGCTCCGGCGCCTGCCCGCGGCGGCGCAGGTAAAGCCCCGCGCCCCCCAGCGCGCCCAGCAGCAGCGCCGGTCCGGCGATCCAAAGCAGCAGGTTCGAGCCCCGCACCGTCGGCTTCAGCAGCACGTACTCGCCATAGCGCGCGACGATGAAGTCCATCGCCTCGGCGTCGCTGTCCCCGGCCGACAGCCGCTCGCGCACCAGCAGGCGCAGGTCGCGGGCGAGGTCGGCGTTGCTCTCGTCGATGTTCTCGTTGCGGCAGACGAGGCAGCGCAGCTCCTTCGACAGGGCCCGCGCCCGTGCCTCCAGCGCCGGGTCGTCCAGCACCTCGCCGGGCTGCACCGCCGCCAGCGGCCCTGCCGCCAGCGCCAGCCCCGACGCCAGCCCCAGGGCCAGCAACCCCGCCCGCGCCCGCCTCATTCCGCCGGCACCGGCGGCACCGGCGCGGACGCCGCGCGCCGCGCCCCGGCCGCCACGCGGTAGCGCCGGTCGGTCAGCGACAGCAGCCCGCCGAGCGCCATGAAGATCGCCCCGGCCCAGATCCAGTTGGCGAAGGGCTTGATGTAGGTGCGCACCGCCCAGCCGCCGCCCTCCTGCGCATCGCCGATCACCACATAGAGATCCCGGAACACGCCGTTGTCGATCGCCGCCTCGGTGGTGGGCATCTGCGCCACCGGGTAGACCCGTTTCTCGGGGTGCAGCACCGCCACCTCGGCGCCGTTCCGCGCCAGCCGCAGCTCGGCCATGATGGAGTTGTAGTTCGGCCCGCGCACCCGCTCGACCCCGGCCAGGGTCACCTCGTAGCCGCCCACCTCGAAGGTCTCGCCCTCCTGGGCCACGCGGATGTCCTCCACCTGCCAGGCCAGCATCCCGGCGATGCCGAAGATCGTCACCCCCAGCCCGCCGTGGGCCAGCGCCCGGCCCCAGTCGGCGCGCGGCAACCCGGCCAGCCGCCGCAGCCGCGCCATGCCGTACCCGCGACCGCTGCGCAGCCCCAGGTCCGCCAGCACCCCGCCCAGCAGCCAGACCGCCAGCACCGCGCCCAGCGGCGCCAGCGCCGAGCGCCCGGTCTGCATCGCCCAGGCCAGCGCCCCGGCGGCAATCGCCAGCGCCAGCACGCCCCAGAGCTGCGCCATCGCGCGCCCGATCCGCGCCCGCTTCCACGGCAGCACCGCGCCCACCGGCAGGATCACCGCCAGCGCCACGAAGAACGGCGTGAAGGCCGCGTCGAAGAAGGGCGCCCCGACCGAGAGCTTGCGGTCGAACAGCAGCTCGGCCACCAGCGGCCAGAGCGTGCCGGTGAAGACCACGAAGGCCGCCACCGCCAGCAGGATGTTGTTGGCCACCAGTGCCGATTCCCGGCTGACCAGCGAGAAGACGCCCTTGGCCTCCATCGCCCCTGCCCGCGCCGCGTAAAGCGTCAGCGCGCCGCCGGTGAAGATGCCGAGGATCATCAGGATGAAGACCCCCCGCTCGGGATCGGTGGCGAAGGCGTGCACGCTGGTCAGCACGCCCGAGCGCACGATGAAGGTGCCGATCAGCGAGAAGCCGAAGGCGAGGATCGCCAGCAGGATCGTCCAGGCCTTTAGCGCCTCGCGCTTTTCCACCACGATGGCCGAGTGCAGCAGCGCCGCAGAGATCAGCCAGGGCATGAAACTGGCGTTCTCCACCGGGTCCCAGAACCAGAAGCCGCCCCAGCCCAGCTCGTAGTAGGCCCACCAGGAGCCCAGGGCGATGCCCACGGTCAGGAACATCCAGGCCGCCAGCGTCCAGGGCCGGACCCAGCGCGCCCATGCGGCATCCACCCGCCCCTCGATCAGGGCGGCGACGGCGAAGGAGAAGGCCATGCTGAGGCCCACGTAGCCGAGGTAGAGGAACGGCGGGTGGAAGGCGAGCCCGGGGTCCTGCAGCAGCGGGTTCAGGTCCTGCCCGTTCATCGGCGGGATCTCCATCCGCTCGAACGGGTTCGAGGTGAAGAGGATGAAGGCGATGAAGGCCAGGCCGATCGCCCCCTGCACCGACAGCACCCGCGCCCGCAGCGCCGGCGGCAGGTTCTGCCCGAACCAGGCGGCGCAGGCCCCAAACAACGCCAGGATCAGCACCCAGAGCAGCATCGAGCCCTCGTGGTTCCCCCAGACGCCGCTAACCTTGTAGAGCATCGGCTTGTCGGTATGCGAGTTCGCCACCACCAGCCGCAGCGAGAAGTCCGAGGTGACGAAGGCATGGGTCAGCGCGGCGAAGGCGGCTGCCAGCAGCAGGAACTGCGCAGTGGCCGCGGGCTCTCCCACGGCCATCCAGCCGCGCCAGCCCTTCTGGGCGCCGATGATGGGAACCACGGTCTGCACGAAGGCGACGGCGAAGGCGAGGATGAGGGCGAAGTGGCCGAGTTCATTTATCATGCCGACGCTTATAGGCGCGGCTTGCGCCCACGCCAATCACCGGCTGCCTGGCTCGCGAAGATTTCAGAAGACGGCGGCGGGGCCGTAGGGCGGGGTTCACCCCGCCATGGTGCAACGTGAGCCTGCCCGTGGGCTGGCGCTTCTCACCGTTAGCATAGGCGCTTTATCCCAGCCACATTCGTACGCAGATCGAGCGTTGCACGCGGATACCAAAGCGCCAGCCCGCCGGGACGGGCAGGCGCTCGCCCCCGCGCCTTTGGCTTGTTCGGGGGCTGATCAGCGCATCGTTCGGAAGGAGGGGCTATGGCGCGACGCCAGCCTGCCCGTGGGGTGGCGCATCTCACCCTCGGTATGGGCACTTTATCCCAGCCACATCCGCGCGCCGAATGAACGTTACTCGCGGATGACACAGCGCCAGCCCGTGGGGACGGGCAGGCGCTCGCCCCGCGCCTTCGGCTTGTTCGGGGCCCATCAGCGCTTCGTTCGACCGGAACGGTAGGGCGGGGTTCACCCCGCCACGGCAGGCCAACCCCGCCCGCACCCTACCCCCCCAGCGCAATCCCCCCCGCCAGCAGGTACGCCATCACCCCCGTGATCAGCGCCCCCAGGATCACCCGGCTGAGCCACTTCAGCGACTCCTCGATCCCCCCCAGCCGCTCCTCGACGTTCAGCCGGTGCACCTCGTCCACCGCGTCGCGCAGCTCCAGGCTCTGCAGCCGCTTCTCGACGCTGCGCCGCCATTCCTCAGTCATCGCCCCGCCTCCAGTCCTCGAACGCCGGGTTCGGCCCCGCCGGGGGCTCCGCCCCTGCCCCGGCCCCCGACTCCAGCGCCACCAGCGCCGCCAGGTTGCGCTTCACCTGCGGGGCCCGCGCGAGGGTCTCGGAGATCGTCCGGTGATAGTCCTGCGCCTTCGCCTGGTGGCGCGCGCCGAAGTAGAAGGACACGATCGCCCCCAGCAGCCACCACAGCGGCTCCGGCACCAGCGCGATGCCCTGCATCCGGCTGGCGAACCACAGCGGGTCCACCATCGCCGCCACGAACAGCCCCAGCGTCCCCAGCGCCAGCGCCGGCCGGGGCACCCGGTTCAGCGCGTCCATCACCCGGTCGAACCGCCCGCGCCGGGGCGCCGCGAATTCCGCCGCGAACTGGCCCAGGGTGGCGCTGCGCAGCGCCGCCTCGCGCACCCCGGCGCCCTCGGCGTTCTCGGAGAAGACCTCGGCCGTCTCGCGCAGCAGGTTGCGCCCGCCGCCGAACAGCAGCTCCAGCAGCCCCGCGATCAGTCCCATGCCGCCACCCGCTGGCGGTGCTCCTGCGCGCTCAGCCGGTAGCGCGGCGAGACGAACTCCTCGGCGCGCAGGATCCAGCCGCCCTTGCCGCCGTCCCGCCGGCGGGCGAACTTGCGGCTGGCCGGGCGCCGGTCCGCCAGCGCGTAGTAGTAGTTCCGCCGGGCGATCCCGTAGGCATCGGCAAGATGCCGGGGCGCGGCGGCAAGGGCGATCTCGGCCGCCTCCACCGTCTGCGGCCCGATGGCGCCGTCCACAACCACGCTCTGGCCCATCTCGTTCAGCAGCTTCTGCAGGATCCGCACCGCGCCCGCCCCGGCGTTCACGTACATGTCGAAGACGCTGGCGCGCAGCGGCTCTGGCAGGCGGTCGATCCCGGGCCGGCGATAATAGTGCTGCAGGAAGATCGCCTTGGCCTGTTCCGGCCGCAGCAGCTTCAGGTCGTCCACGTCGGTCTCGCCGTCGGCGTTCAGGTCCATCCCCAGGCGGCGCAGCGTGGCCAGCGTGACGCCGTGGTTGGTCGGCCCGCCCGGATCGTCCGGGTCGTCCACGTAGCCGCCCTCGCGCTCCAGGATCTCCGCCGCGATGGTTTCGATGGTCTGCATCGGCCCGTCCCCTTCAAGTGACACCCGGGGAAAGCTGGGCCAGCAAGGTTAAGACCGCGCGACCTAACCGTTCGGTTCGGCCGCCGTGCCCTCGGGCGTCTCCTTGTAGACCCCCTGCGCCTTCAGCGCGTCCACCACCTCTTTCGGCATGTAGGTCTCGTCATGTTTGGCAAGGATTTCAGAGGCTTCGAAGACACCGTTGATGTAGCGCCCGGTGCCGATCATCCCCTGTCCCTCCTCGAAGAGATCGGGCAGCACGCCGGTATAGGCCACCGGCACCGAGGCGCCGCCGTCGGTCACGCGGAAGGTGATGGTCTCGCCCCGCCCCCGCACCAGGCTTCCTTCCTCCACCAGCCCGCCCAGCCGGAACACCTCGGCTTCGCCCGGGGGCGCCTCGGCGATCTGGCTGGGGGCGCGGAAGAAGTTGATGCCGTCGCGCATGGCATAGCCGATCAGAGCAGTCGACAGCACCAACGCCGCCACCGCCACCACGATCACCTGCACCCGCCGGCGCTTCTTCAGGTTCTTCAGTCCGGCCATCTCGTCCTCCCGGCGTTCATCCTAACCGCCACGGCGGCAAGGCTCACCTCACGTTCACGGGAACAGCGGCGCCATCATCAGCCCCGCGGTCTCTTCCTCGCCCAGCATCAGGTTGGCGTTCTGGATCGCCTGGCCGGAAGACCCCTTGGCCAGGTTGTCCAGCACCGCGATCACCACCGCCCGCCCCGGCCGCCGGTCCCCCACCACGCCCAGGTGGCAGAAGTTCGAGCCGCGCACGTCCTTCAAGCTCGGCGCGCTGCCCATTGGCAGCACCTGCAGGAAGGGCTCGTCTTCGTAGGCCCGCGCCAAAGCCCCGTGCACCGCCTCGGGCGCGCCCTTGACGTAGCAGGTCAGCAGGATGCCCCGGGTCGCGGGGATCAGGTGCGGGGTGAACTGCACCTCCACCTTCCGCCCGGCGATGCGCGAGAATTCCTGGTCGAACTCCCCGAGGTGCCGGTGCTTGCCCCCTAGCGAGTAGCCGGCAGCGTTCTCGAACAGCTCGGCGAACAGCAGGTTCTCCTTCAGCGACCGCCCCGCCCCAGAGGCCGCGGCCTTCAGGTCCATCACGATGTCGTCGAGGTCGATCACCCCCGCCTCGATCAGCGGCCGCAGCGCGAACTGCCCGGTGGCGGCGTTGCAGCCGGTGCCCGCCACCAGCCGCGCCCCGCGGATCTCGTCGCGGTAGAATTCCGTCAGCCCGTAGACCGCCTCTTGCTGCAAATCGAGTGCGCCATGGGGCTTGCCGTACCATTTCTCGTAGGCCTCGGCATCGCGCAGGCGGAAGTCGGCGGACAGGTCCACCACCTTAACACTGCGCGGCAAGTCCCTGATGACGCTCTGCGACGTGGCATGGGGCAGCGCGCAGAACACCAGGTCGATCCCGGCGAAATCGATGTCCTCGATCTTCACCAGCTCCGGCAGGTCCAGGTGCCGCAGGTGCGGATAGACCTCGGCCATGGACATCCCCGCCTTGCGGTCCCCCGACAGCGCGGCGATGCGGAACGAGGGGTGGGTGGCGATCAGCCGGACAAGCTCGGCCCCGGTGTAGCCGGAGGCGCCGAGGATGGCGATGCGATGGGTCATGGGTCTTCCTGTCTGAAGTCGGTCGTGCGGTCTGGCGGGTCAGGCGGGCTGGAAGCCGATCTGTCGTCGCAGGAACCGCGTCGCCTGGTTAGACACCTTGCGCGGATCGCCGGTGGTCAGGAACAGCGACTCGGTGCCCTCGCCCACCATGCCGGGATGCCGTCCAAGGTAGTCGGCAAGGCTGGCGGCCACCAGCGACGGCTGGCTGTAGACCTCCACCTCCGGGCCCAGCGCGTCGCGGAACACCTCCTCGACCAGCGGGTAATGGGTGCAGCCCAGCACCGCCGCGTCCGGGTCCGGCATCTTGCGCAGCAGCGCGTCCACGTGGCTGCGCACCAGCGCCTCGGCCAGGATCATGTCGCCGTCTTCGATCGCGTCCACCACGCCGCCGCAGGCCTGCGCCTCCACGTCGACGCCGATGGCGCGGAAGGCCAGCTCGCGCTGGAAGGCGCGGCTGCGCACCGTGGTGGGTGTGGCGAACAGCGCGACGTGCTTCACCTTGACCTCGCGCGGCGGAGAATTGTCGCCCCACTGCCGCTCGGTCAGCGACTCGATCAGCGGCACGAAGACCCCCAGCACCCGCTTGTCCGCCGGCACCCAGCCCTCCTGCATCCGCCGCAGCGCCGCGGCGCTGGCGGTATTGCAGGCGAGGATCACCAGGGTGCAGCCGGCATCGAACAACCGCTGCACGCCGGTGACGGTCAGATCATAGATGTCCCCGGGCTCGCGCACGCCGTAGGGCGCATTCGCGTTGTCACCGTAATAGACGAAAGGCACATCGGGCAGCGCCCGCGTCACCGCGTCCAGGACGGTCAGCCCGCCCAGCCCCGAATCGAAAATCCCGACTGCCAATGTTCCGCTCCGCCGTTCAACCTGCTGCCGCGCCCGCCTGCCTTACGGCCGCCCGCACCGAAAATCCATCGCCATTTTCAGCACTCCCCCGCCACAAGACGCCCCTCCCCCCATTCTTCTTGTCCAAAATACCTCGGGGGTGCGGGGGCAGAGCCCCCGCCGGGCGGACCGCCGCAGGCGGTCCGACCCAAACCAAAATCCCAAACCAACTACTCCGCCGCCGCCGGCACCGCCTCTCCCCGCTCCAGCGCCGCCAGCAGCTCCTCGCGCCGCTTCGCCGCCTTCGCCTCGCTCAAAGCCTTCACCGGGCCGAAGCCGCGGATCGACAGCGGCAGCGCGGCCAGCGCCGCCCCCGCCTCCGGCGCCTCGCTCGCCCGCGCCTGCACGATCTCCATGTCCGCCTCGTACTGCGCGATCAGCGCCCGCTCCATCTTCCGCTCCGCGGTGTAGCCGAAGGGGTCCAGCGGCGTTCCGCGCAGGACCTTCAGCCGCGCCAGCACCTTGAAGGCGCCGCCCATCCACTGGCCGAAGGCGCGCTTTTGCGGGCGGCCATCCGCGCCGGGACGGGCGAGCATCGGCGGGGCCAGGTGATAGCGCAGCGTCAGGTCGCCCTCGAAGGCCTCCCGCGCCCGCGCCGCGCTGTCCAGGTGCAGCCGGGCAACCTCGTACTCGTCCTTGTAGGACAGCAGCTTGTGGTAGCCCAGCGCCACCGCCTCGCGCAGCGCGGGGTCCGCGAAACGGTCCACCATGGCGCGGTAGCGGCGTGCCAGCCGCGCGTTCTGGTAGGCCGCCAGGTGCCGCTCGCGGAAAGCGATCCGCTCTTCCAGCGTCTTCGGCTTCTGGGTCACCTGCGGCCGGCCCAGCCGCGCCGCCTGCTCGAGGTTCAGCACCGCCCAGCGCCCGATCTCGAAGGCGCGCTTGTTGCGCTCGGGCGCGGCGCCGTTCAGGTCCAGCGCCGCCATGATCGCCTCGTGCGAGATCGGCAGGTGGCCCATCTGCCAGGAGGCCCCGAAGATCATCATGTTGGAATAGATCGTGTCGCCCATCACCGCCCCCGCCAGCAGCGAGGCGTCGAACAGCGCCAGCCGCTCGCGCAGCCGCGCCTGCAGCGCCAGTTCCAGCCGCTCCGTGGGCAGCCGGAACTCCGGGTCGCGGGTGAAGGCGCCGGTGATGATCTCGTGGCTGTTGACCACCGCGCCGGTGCGCCCGGTGCGCGTCAGCCCCAGCGTGGCGGACCCGGCGCTGACCACCAGGTCGCCGCCGATCAGCGCGTCGGCCTCGCCGGTGGCCACGCGGATCGCGCTGATGTCTTCGGGCCGCTCGGCGATGCGGCAGTGGATGTGCACCGCCCCGCCCTTCTGCGCCAGCCCGGCCATCTCCATCATCCCCGCGCCCTTGCCGTCGAGGTAGGCGGCCATGGCCAGCACCGCGCCGATGGTCACCACCCCGGTGCCGCCGACGCCGGTGATGATGACGTTGTGGGTGCCCTCTATCGCCGGCAGGTCCGCCTGCGGCAGGTGGCCCACGTCCAGATCCACCGTCGCCGCCTTGCGGGGGGTGCCGCCCTCCACCGTCAGGAACGAGGGGCAAAAGCCCTTCACGCAGGAGTAATCCTTGTTGCAGGTGGACTGGTCGATCGCCCGCTTGCGCCCCAGCTCGGTCTCCACCGGCACCACCGAGACGCAGTTGGACTGCACCCCGCAGTCGCCGCAGCCCTCGCAGACGTCGGTGTTGATCAGCACCCGGGTGCCCGGGTCCGGGAAGGTGCCGCGCTTGCGGCGGCGGCGCTTCTCGGCGGCGCAGGTCTGGATGTAGACGATGGCCGACACGCCCTCGATCCGCTGGAACTGCCGCTGCACCTCGGGCAGCTCGGCCCGCTCGTGGGTCGGCACCTCGCGCGGGAAGCGCGACAGGTCGGGCTTTTCCTTCTCGTCGTAGACCACCGCCACGTGTTCCACGCCCATGGCGCGCAGTTCCGCCACGATGCGGTAGGGGTCCAGCCCGCCCTCGTTGGTCTGCCCGCCGGTCATGGCCACGGCATCATTGTAGAGGATCTTGTAGGTGATGTTGGTGCCCGCAGCCAAAGCGGCCCGGATCGCCTGCACGCCGGAGTGGTTGTAGGTGCCGTCCCCGAGGTTCTGGAACACGTGCCCGCGCTTCGAGAAAGGCGCCTCGCCGATCCAGTTCGCGCCCTCGCCGCCCATGTGGGTGAAGCCGTCGGTGTCCCGGTCCATCCACAGAGCCATGATGTGACAGCCGATCCCCGCCCCGGCGCGCGACCCCTCGGGCACCTTGGTCGAGGTATTGTGCGGGCAGCCCGAGCAGAAGTAGGGCGTGCGCACCGCGATCTCCTCGGCATTGTCCGCCTTGCGGGTCTCTTCCAGCCGGCGCAGCGCGGCCTGCATCCGGTCGGTGCCGCGGCCTTCCTCCAGCAGGATCTCCCCCAGCTTCTCGGCAATCATCACCGGGTCCAGCGCCATGCGGGTGGGGAACAGCTCCAGCCGCCGGCCATGCTCCCATGTATCGCCCTTGTGCCAGCCGTAGACCCGCCGGCCGCGCCGGTCGTCGAAGATCGCCTCCTTGATCTGCACCTCGATCAGCTTGCGCTTCTCCTCGACCACCACGATCAGCGCCAGCCCCTCGGCCCATTCGTGGAAGCTGTCCATGTCCAGCGGCCATGTCTGCGCCACCTTGTAGGTGGTGATGCCCAGCCGTTCCGCCTCGGCCTCGTCCAGCCCCAGCAGCGCCATGGCGTGGGTCAGGTCCAGCCAGTTCTTGCCCGCCGCGACAAAGCCGATCTTGGCCCCCGCCTTGCCCCAGACCCGCCGGTCGATGCCGTTGGCGCGGGCGAAGGCCTCTGCCGCGAAACGCTTGTGGTCGATCATCCGCGCTTCCTGCGGGATCCAGTGATCGCCGGGGCGGATGTTCAGCCCATCCTTGGGCAGCGGGAAGTCGGGGGTGACGAACTGCATGCGGTCGGGGCGGCCGTCCACCACCGAGGTCACCTCGATCGTGTCCTTCATCAGCTTGAGCCCGGCCCAGACCCCGGCAAAGCGCGACATGGCGAAGCCGTAAAGCCCCAGGTCCATGATCTCCTGCACCCCCGCGGGCGAGAGCACCGGCATGTAGGCATCCACCAGCGCCCAGTCCGATTGGTGACATACGCTGGAGCTTTCGCCGGTGTGGTCGTCGCCCATGGCCATCAGCACGCCGCCGTGGCGCGAGGTGCCGGCCATGTTGGCGTGCCGCATCACGTCGCCGGAGCGGTCAACGCCGGGCCCCTTGCCGTACCAAAGCCCGAAGACACCGTCGAACCGCCCCTCGCCCCGCATCTCTGCCTGCTGGCTGCCCCAAAGGGCGGTGGCGGCGAGATCCTCGTTCAGACCGGGCTCGAAGCGGATGTCATTGGCGGTCAGCACCTTGCCCGCGCGGGCCATGGTCTGGTCCACCGCCCCGACCGGAGAGCCGCGGTAGCCGGTGACGTAGCCCGCGGTGTTCAACCCCGCCGCCCGGTCGCGCGCCTTCTGCATCAGCATCAGCCGCACCAGCGCCTGAGTGCCGTTCATCAGGACCGGCGACTTTTCCAGGTCGTAGCGGTCGTTCAGCGTTACATCATGCCGCATCTCGCTGCGCCTCCTCCGCACATCGAATATATAGCATGATTATAGGTCATAAAAACTGACCTACAAAACGAATTCGGGGCGGTCTTGGCGTTTGCAATCGCACCGCCCCGCCCGGTAAGAACCCGCAAGCCGTTATCGCCACCACGTGCAATCGAGGACCGTCATGGACTGGGACAAGCTAAGAATATTCCACGCCGTGGCGGACGCGGGCAGCCTGACCCATGCCGGTGACACGCTGCACCTGTCCCAGTCGGCGGTCTCCCGCCAGATCCGCGCGCTGGAGGAAAGCCTGAACGCGGTGCTTTTCCACCGCCACGCCCGGGGGCTGATTCTCACCGAGCAGGGCGAGCTGCTGTTCGACGCCACCTCTGCCATGGTGCGCCGCCTCGACACCGCCGAGGCGCGGATACGCGACAGCAAGGAAGAGGTCTTCGGCGAGCTGCGCGTCACCTCCACCACCGGCTTCGGCACGCTCTGGCTGGCGCCGCGCCTGCCGACGCTTTACGTCAAGTATCCCGACCTCAAGATCGACCTGATGCTGGAGGAACGGGTGCTGGACCTACCCATGCGCGAGGCCGACGTCGCCATCCGCATGAAAGAGCCCAGCCAGGCCGACCTGATCCGGAAGCGGCTGATGAGCGTCAGCATGCGCCTCTACGCCTCGCCCCAGTACCTGGAATCTGCCGGCACCCTCGCCACCCTCGCCGACCTGTCGCGGCACCGGCTGATCTGCCAGAACCCCACCTCGCACCAGGTCAGCGCCGGCGCCAGCCTGGTGCAGGAGCTGCTGACCCACGACGTGCGCTCGCTGCTGACGGTCAACAACTACTTCGGCGTGCTGCAGGGGGTGCTCAACAACCTCGGGATCGGCGTTTTGCCGGATTACTTGACAGAGGATTTTCCCGATCTCGTGCGGGTGCTGCCGGACGTGGAATCGAACGAGGTTCCGGTGTTCCTCGCGTACCCGGAAGAGTTGAGGAATTCCAAACGCATCGCCGCATTCCGCGACTTCGTCACCGAGGAAATCTTCGCCTACCGCCAGCGCCGGAAGGACGAGGTACGGGGCTGAGGGCTGTGTCACTTATGCACCGGGATCATATCGGCCTTGCACCACGGCGTATCGAAATTGCTTGATCCATGGGCACCCACGGAATATTTGCCCATTGAAGGCGCAGCGGATGAAACACTCCAGCGTCTTTACCTCCCTGTTGGACTTGGCCGGGCTTTTGCCCGGCCTTTTTTTTCGCCCGCGCGCACGCGCCGAGGCGGGGCTTGATTGCCGTCCCGCGGCCGCGCAAAGTGGCGGCCAATGTCACTCCGGTTCCATCACATGTTTACCAGCCGGGACCCGTTTGCGGAAAGCCGCAGGCGCCGGCAGCCATCTCCAGCGCCTTCCCGCCGCCACCGCGAATAGCCCCGGGGGGTCCCTTGCTAAAGGGGTGAGGGAGGAACAGTTGTTGCCCACACGCCGACGCCCCGCCACTCGGGGCCGGGTGCGAAAAGAGAAACTGAAGGAGACTTCACCATGACTATTCGTAACACTCTGCTGGCCACCGCCGCGATCGCTTCGCTCGCCGCCGGGGCCGCGACCGCCCAAGGCCTTGGCGACACCACCGGCAACGTGGGCGACGCCGTCGCCGACACCGGCGCCTCCGTTGGCGATGCCGTGACCGACACCAGCCGTTCGGTCGGCGATGCGATCGGCGACACCGGCCGCACCGTGGACAACGCCAATGCCAACGTGAACGCAAACGTCTCGGCCACGGCGAACACCAATACCAACGTCAATGCCAACGGCACCCGCCTGAAGACCAAGGGCAACGTCAACGCCGGCGTTCTTCTGTCGGCTGACGCGGCCTCGCTGGGCACCGTTGAATCGGTTCAGTCCGACGCCGCCGGCAACGCCAAGATCGTCGTCAACGTGGACGACAGCCTCGACCTGCCGGTCGAGCGCATCACCGTCGACGCCGAGCAGGCCTCGGACGGCGAGTTCCGCATCAAGCTGAGCCGCGCGCAGTTCATCGCCGCGGTGAACGCCCAGCTGCAGGGCAACGGCAGCGTCCGCGCCAACTAAGCCGGACTTACTTACACCTGAAGGGAGGCCGCCCCGCGCGGCCTCCCCTTTTTCGTTCCGCGACACCATCACCCACCGCATTCCCGCACCATCGCCCCCCGCGCCGCTTCCCATCCCCGCCGCCCTGCACTAGAAGCCCCCGCGACGGACGCGTGCAGGGGGTGAAGATGCAGGAACCGCAGATTACCGACGAGATCGTGGCGGCCCACGGGCTGAGCGCCGACGAGTACCAGCGGATCCTCGAGATCATCGGCCGCACCCCCAGCTATACCGAGCTGGGCATCTTCTCGGCCATGTGGAACGAGCATTGTTCCTACAAGTCCTCGAAGAAGTGGCTGCGCACCCTGCCCACCGAGGGGCCGCAGGTGATCTGCGGGCCCGGCGAGAACGCGGGCGTGGTGGACATCGGCGACGGCCAGGCGGTGGTCTTCAAGATGGAAAGCCACAACCACCCCTCCTACATCGAGCCGCACCAGGGCGCCGCCACCGGCGTCGGCGGCATCCTGCGGGACGTCTTCACCATGGGCGCGCGGCCCATCGCCGCGATGAACGCGCTCAGCTTCGGCATGCCCGACCACCCCAAGACGCGCCAGCTGGTGCACGGCGTGGTCGAGGGCATCGGCAGCTACGGCAACGCCTTCGGCGTGCCCACCGTGGGCGGCGAGGTACGGTTCCACCCGGCCTACAACGGCAACTGCCTCGTCAACGCCTTCGCCGCCGGTCTCGCCGACGCGGACGCGATCTTCTACTCCGCCGCCTCGGGCGTTGGGATGCCGGTGGTCTATCTCGGCGCCAAGACCGGCCGCGACGGCGTCGGCGGCGCCACCATGGCCAGCGCCGAGTTCGACGACACCATCGAGGAAAAGCGCCCCACTGTGCAGGTGGGCGATCCCTTCACCGAGAAGCGCCTGCTGGAGGCCTGCCTTGAGCTGATGGCCTCGGGCGCGGTGATCTCGATCCAGGACATGGGCGCGGCGGGGCTGACCTGCTCTGCCGTCGAGATGGGCGACAAGGGCGGGCTGGGCGTCAAGCTGGTGCTCGACCACGTGCCGCAGCGCGAACAGGCGATGACGGCCTACGAGATGATGCTGTCCGAAAGCCAGGAGCGGATGCTCATGGTGCTGAAGCCGGAAAAGGAGGCCGAGGCGCGGGCGATCTTCGAGAAGTGGGACCTGGACTTCGCCATCGTCGGAGAGACCATCGCCGAGGACCGCTTTCTCATCGTCCACGGCAACGAGACCGTCGCCGACCTGCCGCTGTCCAAGCTCTCCAGCACCGCGCCGGAATATGACCGGCCGTGGCAGGAAACCCCGGCCCCCGCGCCGCTGGCCGAGGTGCCGCAGATCGATCCGGTGGACGGGCTGCGCGCGCTGATCTCCAGCCCCAACTACGCCGCAAAGCAGTGGGTCTACGAGCAATACGACCACATGGTCATGGCCGACACCGTCCGCGCCCCCGGCCTTGGCGCCGGGGTGGTGCGGGTGCACGGCACCCCCAAGATGCTGGCCTTCACCTCGGACGTCACCCCGCGCTACGTCAAGGCCAACCCCGAACAGGGCGGCCGCCAGGCCGTGGCCGAGGCCTACCGCAACCTGACCGCCGTGGGCGCGCGGCCGCTGGCCACCACCGACAATCTGAACTTCGGCAACCCGGAAAAGCCCGAGATCATGGGCCAGTTCGTCGGCGCCATCAAGGGCATCGGCGCGGCCTGCGCGGCGCTGGACATGCCGATCGTCTCGGGCAACGTCTCGCTTTACAACGAGACCGACGGCACCGGCATCCTGCCCACCCCGACCATCGGCGCCGTGGGGCTGATCGCCTCCGAGGAGGACCTGATCGCCGGCGAGGTGCGCGAGGGTCACGTGGCGCTGCTGGTGGGCCAGGGCGCCGGGCACCTGGGCCAGTCGGCGCTTCTGGCAGAGGTCTTCAACCGCGAGGAAGGCGACGCGCCGCCCGTGGACCTGGAGGCCGAGAAGCGCAACGGCGACTTCATCCGCGACAACCGCGCGCATATCCGCGCCTGCACCGACCTGTCGGACGGCGGGCTGGCGCTGGCAGCTTTCGAAATGGCCGAGGCGGCGCGCGTGGGCGTGCAGCTGAACACCGCCGACACCGGCGCACTGTTCGGCGAGGACCAGGCGCGCTACCTCGTGGCCTGCAACTTCGACAGCGCCGAGGCGCTGATGGTCGCCGCCGGCCGCGCCGGGGTGACGGTCGAGGCGGTGGGCCGCTTCACCGGCAGCGACGTCAGCTTCGGCGGGTCCTCGGCCCCGATGGAGGAGCTTTCCGCGCTCTATCGCGGCAGCTTCGAGCGGGTTTTCGGCACCCCGTGACCGTGGCGCCGGACCTGCCCGAACTGCCCGAGCTGCCCGACCTCGAGGCGGACTGCGAGGCCTGCGCCGCCCTGTGCTGCGTGGCGCTGGCCTTCGACGAGGGCGAGGCCTTCGCCATCGACAAGCCCGCCGGCCTGCCCTGCCCCCACCTGTCGCGCCACGCCTGCACCATCCACGCCGACCTCGACCGGCGCGGCTTTGCCGGCTGCGCGGTCTACGACTGCGCCGGCGCCGGCCAGCGCACGCTGGCGCTGCACGGCGGGGTCAGCTGGCAGGACGACCTGGAGCAGCTGGCGCCGATGCAGGAGACCTTCGCGCATCTCAGGGTGATCCACGGGCTGGTCGGCCTGCTGGAAACCGCGCGCCGGCTGGGGCTGGAGGACGACGAGGAAGCGCGCCGCCGCGCCCTGCTGGCCGCGCTCTGCCCGCCCGAGATGATGGCGGAAGACGCCCGCGATATCGCCGCCGGCCCCCTGCCCGGCCAGGTCCGCGCCTTCCTGCGCAGCCTCGCGCACCACGTCTGACCTTGCGGCCCGGGCGCACCCCGCCTACATCTGGGGCGCAGACAGGAGAGACGGCGAATGGCAATGCAGGCGCAGGAAATCGAGGATCTGATCCGGGAAACCTTCCCGGAGGCGAAGATCACGATCACCGACCTTGCGGGCGACGGCAACCACTACGCGGCCGAGGTGATCGACGAAAGCTTCCGCGGCCAGAACCGGGTGCAGCAGCAGCGCGCGGTCTATGCCGCGCTCAAGGGCAAGATGGACGGCGCGCAGGGAGAGCTGCACGCGCTGGCGCTGACCACCAAGGCGCCGGCCTAGGCACGGGGGCATGGAACTCTGGCTGTTCCTGCTCCTGGAAATCCTGATCGTCGGCCTCGCCCTGTGGCTTACCTACCGCTGGCAGCAGCGCTGGCTGGCCCGGCGGCGCGGCAAGGCGGACCGGGAAGCCGGCAGGGCCCGCGCCGCAAACACCGAGACCGATCCGCCGGAAACGCCGGAAGACAAGACAAACCCCATGCCGCCGCGCCCCTCCTACGGCGCCGCGCGCTACAGGACGAGACAGAAATGACCGAGGAGACCGCGATGACCGCCAAGGACCGCATTCAGGAAACCGTCACCAGCCACGACGTCGTGCTCTACATGAAGGGCAACAAGACCATGCCGCAATGCGGATTCTCCAGCCGCGTGGCCGGGGTGCTGAACTTCATGGGGGTGGATTACACCGACGTGAACGTGCTGGCCGACGAGGAGATCCGCCAGGGGATCAAGGACTACTCCGACTGGCCGACGATCCCGCAGCTCTACGTGAAGGGCGAGTTCGTGGGCGGCTGCGACATCATCACCGAGATGACTTTGTCGGGCGAGCTGGACACGCTGTTCGACGACAAGGGCGTGACCTACGACAAGGCGGCGGCGGACAAGATCCGCGAAGCGAACGGCTGAGGGGTCGGTGTTGGGGCGGGGTGAACCCCGCCCTACGGCTTCTGCCGAGCGGCGCGCCATGCCGGCGGGTCGATGATGCGCGTCGGCAAGGTGAAACCCGCTTTTCCGGTTCTTCCGAACGAAGCGCTGATCAGCCCCCGAACAAGCCGGAGGCGCGGGGGCAAGCGCCTGCCCGTCCCGGCGGGCTGGCGCTTTGGGGACCGCAGGGCAACGCTCATACTGCGCGCGGATTTGGCGGGATAAAGCGCCTACCTTCGAGAACAGCAGCGCCACCCCACGGGCTGGCTCACGTTGGGCTAAGGGTGGCGGGGTGAACCCCGCCCTACCGTAACTACCGTTTCTTTCGAACTAAGCGCTGATGCGCCCCGAACAAGCCGAAGGCGCGGGGCGACCGCCTGCCCGTCCGCACGGGCTGGCGCTGTGTCATCCTTGTGCAAGGCTCATTCTTCGCGCGGATGTGGTCGGGATAAAGTGCCCAAGCCGGAGGTTGGCGGCGCCATCCCACGGGCAGGCTGACGAAGCGCCTTGGCGGGGTGAACCCCGCCCTACCCTCTCTTACGGTTGATGCGCTGATGCCCACGCCCGAGGGCGGCAGCGCCATCCCACGGGCAGGCTGGCGTTGCACCACTCCCCCAACACACCGCCCCTGTCAGGCGACCTTCGCCTCCACCCGCTCGGCCAGCGCCTCGGCCTCGGCGGCGAGACGCTCCAGGTCCTCTTCCAGACCCTCCGGCACCACCGGCACCTCGACGCGCTCGGGTTCCGGCGCGGGGCGGTCGGCGGCGGCGCGCAGGCGGGCGAGTTCGGCCTCCTTGACCGCCACCTGTTCCTCGGCGGCGCGCACCTGTTCCTCCATCCCCGCGGACTTGTCCGCCAGCATCAGTCCGGCCATCAGCAGCACCCGCGACTCCGGCAGGCGGCCCGCCTGCCCGGCCAGCGCCGCGGCCTCGGTGTCCAGCAGCCGCGCGGCGGCGTGCAGGAACTGTTCCTCGCCCTCCTGGCAGGCGACCTGGTAGTCGCGGCCGCCGATGGTGATCGTGACCTCAGGCATCGGTGCGCTCCTCCTCCAGCAGCGGCTGCAGCTCTGACAGGATCGCGTCCATCTCGGCGCGGTCGCCGTCGCGGGCGGCGCGCAGGCCCTCCAGTTCCGAGCTCATGGCCTGGTTGATCAGGTGCGGCTCGGTCACCCCCTCGCGGGCGGCCTCGCGCAGGGCCTGGATCGACTGGCGCAGCTGGGTGTTGGTGCGGCGCATCCGCTGGGCGTGGATCTCGCCGTCCGCCAGCTCCTGCTTCAGCCGGTCGATCTCGACCCGCATCTCGCGGGCCCGGCGCTCTGCCTCCTCGGTGAGCTCGGCGACGCGGCTGTCCAGCCGGCCCTTCAGCGCGCGCACCCGCTCTTCCAGCTGGGCGTTCGCCTCCTGCTCGGCCGACAGCGCCTCGCGCGCGGCCTCCAGCTCGGCGGGATCCACGGCCGGTGCCGGAACGCGCGGCGGCTCCAGCCCCGCGATGCCGGCGTCGATCCGTGCCAGCGCCTCGGCCAGCCGGCGCTGCAAGTCTGCGATCTCGGTCATCCACTCCTACCCTTCGCGCACCCGGCGCAAGTTCCGTCCGCCCGGGCGAATCAAGCCGGGGCCTCTTCCGCGCCAATCTTACCGCCGGCTCCGGGGAATTGCGCCCCCCCTTTCCGCCCCAAGGGTTTACGCGGCGCGCTTGAACTTGCCCGCCGGGCTGCTAAGACCCGCGCCAACGCCTGCCGCAGCAAAAGGACGCGCCCGATGGACATCGACCAGCTTCAGCAAGAGCACCCGGAGCACTGGATGAAGGCCTGCGCGATCCGCGCCCTCGCCCTGGACGCCGTGGCCGCCGCCAATTCCGGCCATTCCGGCATGCCCATGGGCATGGCCGACATCGCCACGGTGCTGTTCGAGAAACACCTGAAGTTCGATGCCGCCGCGCCGGAATGGCCCGACCGCGACCGCTTCATCGTGTCGAACGGCCACGGCTCGATGCTGCTCTACGCGCTGCTCTACCTGACCGGGAACCCGGACATCACGCTGGAGCAGGTGAAGAACTTCCGCCAGCTGGGCGCCAAGACCGCCGGGCATCCCGAGAACTTCCTCGCCCGGGGCATCGAGGTGACCACCGGGCCGCTGGGCCAGGGCATTTCCAACGCCGTCGGCTTCGCCATCGCCGAGGAGCTGCAGCGCGCGCGCTACGGGCGCAAGCTGGTGGACCACCACACCTGGGTCTTCGCCGGCGACGGCTGCCTGATGGAGGGCGTCAGCCACGAGGCCATCGGCCTGGCCGGGCGCAACCAGCTGGGCAAGCTCTGCGTGTTCTTCGACCAGAACGAGATCACCATCGACGGCAAGGTGGAGCTGGCCGACATCACCGACCAGGCCGCCCGCTTCCGCGCCTCCGGCTGGCATGTCGAGGAGATCGACGGCCATGATCCCGCGGCCATCGACGCCGCCATCGAGGCGGCCAAGGCCTCGCCCCTGCCCTCGATGATCGCCTGCCGCACCCATATCGCGCTCGGCTCCTCGGCGCAGGACACCGCCAAGGGCCACGGCGCGCTGACCGACGCGCAGCTGATCGCCGACACCAAGAAGACCTATGGCTGGGACCACGGGCCCTTCGAAATCCCGGCTGACGTGAAACAGGCCTGGGAGGCCATCGGCGAGCGCGGCCAGGCCGCCCACATGGCCTGGAAGGAACGGCTGGAGGCGCTGCCCGAGAACCGCCGCGCCGCCTTCGAGCGCGAGCTGTCGGGCGAGATGCCCAAGCGCTTTGCCCCGGCGCTGCGCAAGTTCCGCAAGGAGATGTCCGAGAGCGCGCCGAAACTGGCCACGCGCGCCGCATCCGAAAAGGCGCTGGGGGTGATCAACCCGGTGGTGCCCGAGACCGTGGGCGGCTCTGCCGACCTGACCGGGTCGAACAACACGCTGACGCCGGACCTGGGGATCTTCGGGCCCGACAACCGCAAGGGCCGCTACATCCACTACGGCATCCGCGAGCACGGCATGGCGGCGGCGATGAACGGCATGGCGCTGCACGGGGGCATCAAGCCCTACGGCGGCACCTTCATGTGCTTCACCGACTACGCCCGCCCCTCGATCCGCCTGTCGGCCCTGTCGCGGCTGCCGGTGGTTTACGTGATGACCCACGATTCCATCGGCCTGGGCGAGGACGGGCCGACCCACCAGCCGGTGGAGCATCTGGCGATGCTGCGCGCGACGCCGAACCTGCTGGTGCTGCGCCCCGCCGACGCGGTCGAGACCGCCGAGGCCTGGGAGATCGCGCTGACCCAGACCGACCGTCCCTCGGTGCTGGCCCTGACCCGTCAGGGGGTGCCGACCCTGCGCACCACCCACCGGCCGCGCAACCTGTCGCAGCAGGGCGCCTACGTACTGGCCGATGCCGAGGGCAAGCGGCAGGCGATCCTGATGGCCAGCGGGTCGGAGGTCTCGGTGGCCATGGCGGCGCGCGAGGCGCTGCAGGCCGAGGGGATCGGCACCCGGGTGGTCTCTGTCCCGTCGATGGAGCTGTTCGCGGCGCAGGACGAGGCCTACCGGCGCAAGGTGCTGCCGGGCGGCGCGGTGCGGGTGGCGATCGAGGCCGGCGTGCGCCAGGGCTGGGACCGCTGGCTGATGGGCGAGCGCGGGAAAGAGGCCAAGGCGGGCTTCGTCGGCATGGACAGCTTCGGCGCCTCGGCGCCGGCGGACGAGCTGTTCCGCCACTTCGGCATCACGCCGGAGCGGACGGCCGATCTGGTCCGCGAGCTGCTGTAAGGGGTTCGGACCGCCTGCGGCGGTCCGACCGGAAGGGGGGCGCTGCCCCCCGTCCCGGCCTGCGGCCGGGACTCCCCCCGGGATATTTTTGACCAGAAGAAGCTGGTAGCGGGGGCTAGCGGCGGGGCCAGCGCCAGGTGCCGCCGCCGCCGGCGGCGAGGCACAGGAGGCCCCCGGCGATGGCCCAGTTCTTGACGAAGATGGTCATCTGCCAGGGATCCTCGGGCTGGAAGTGGAACAGGCTGGTGACCCCGCAATAGGCCGCGAGGGCCAGCGCCACCGGCTCCAGCCGGTAGCCGGCCAGCAGCGCCAGCCCGCCCGCGAGGTTGAAGGCCAGCGCCGGCCAGATCAGCCAGACCGGCCAGCCGCGCATCTCCAGCAGGGCCTGGGCGGGGGCGGGATCGCCGAGCTTCTGCACCGCGCCGCCGAGGAACAGCGCCGCCAGAAGGACCCGGCCGGTGAAGGCGACGGCGTTGCGCATGCTTGTCTCCCCTTTCGCAAGTCTCTATCGCCTGTTGGCGGAGGGCACCAGCCGGAGACGAAGGATGACCAACGGGCTTGCAATCGCGCTGGCGGCGCTGCTGGCGGCCGCGCTGGCCTGGGACGCGCTGGCGCAGGACTGGGCCGGGACGCTGTTCCTGGGCCGCAAGGGGCTGGACCTGGTGGAATACCTGGCCTTCTGGCGCTGAGGCAGCGGTTGACCTTCGGCGCGAAACGTCTTTCAACCGCACCCAATGCCGACACGCTGACCCTGAGGAGGTTTCCATGGCCGTGAAAGTCGCAATCAACGGATTCGGACGCATCGGACGCAACGTGCTGCGCGCCATCATCGAGTCGGGCCGCACCGACATCGAGGTGGTCGCGATCAACGACCTGGGCCCGGTGGAGACCAACGCCCACCTGCTGCGCTACGACAGCGTGCACGGCCGCTTCCCCGCCGAGGTGAAGGTCTCGGGCAGCAGCATCGACGTGGGCCGCGGGCCGATCAAGGTCTCGGCCGAACGCAACCCGGCCGACTTGCCCTGGGGCGACGTGGACATCGTGCTGGAATGCACCGGCATCTTCACTACGCCGGACAAGGCGAAGGCGCACCTCGAGAACGGTGCCTCGCGGGTTCTGGTCTCGGCGCCGCTGTCCAACGCCGTCGCGGGCGAGAAGACCATCGTCTACGGGGTCAACCACGACCAGCTGACCGCCGAGGACAAGATCGTGTCCAACGCCTCCTGCACCACCAACTGCCTGGCGCCGGTGGCCAAGGTGCTGAACGACGCGATCGGGATCGAGCGCGGCTTCATGACCACGATCCACAGCTACACCGGCGACCAGCCGACGCTGGACACCATGCACAAGGACCTCTACCGCGCCCGCGCCGCGGCGCTGAGCATGATCCCCACCTCCACCGGTGCCGCCAAGGCCGTGGGGCTGGTGCTGCCGGAGCTGAACGGCAAGCTGGACGGCGTGGCGATCCGGGTGCCCACCCCGAACGTGTCGGTGGTGGACCTGACCTTCGTGGCCGCGCGCGAGACCTCGGTGGAGGAGATCAACGCCGCCATCAAGGAGGCCGCCGACGGCAGGCTGAAGGGCATCCTGGGATACACCGAGGAAAGCCTCGTCTCGTCGGACTTCAACCACGACCCGCATTCCTCGGTCTTCCACATGGACCAGACCAAGGTGATGCAGGGCACCATGTGCCGGATCCTCAGCTGGTACGACAACGAGTGGGGCTTTTCCAACCGGATGAGCGACACCGCCGTGGCCATGGGCAAGCTGCTGTAACGCTGCGTCGCAGGCATGACCGGCAGGGGCGTCTTCCGCGGAAGGCGCCCTTTTTCGTTCCATGGCAGGGGGAAGCCCGGGCAAGTTCATCTTTTGCTGCGTTGCAGAAAACGCATGGCGGGGCTGCGGAAACGGTCGTTGTCCGAAGGGCTGCGCGGGTCCATCTAGGGGTCATCGAACGCAACCTGATCAAGGAACCGCATCATGAACTTCTTCGAACGTGTCCGCTCCGGCTACGAAAAGCGCCGCCTGTACAACCGCACCGTCGCCGAGATCGAAAGCCTGCCGCGCGATGTCGCCACCGACCTGGGCATCCAGCCCGAGAACGCCCGCTCGATCGCCCGTCAGGCTGTCTACGGCGGCTGAGGGCAGCCCCCTCGACAGGCGCCGCGGCGCTCAAGGGGTCGGCTTTCGCCGGCCCTTTTTCTTTGCGGGCCACCCGCAGGGCGTATCCGCCTGGTAGGCGGGAGACGGCCCATACCGGTTGTCATGGGTGAATCGGCTGCTAACCTTCGCGTGCAGGGGGCCTGAACCGCAGAGCGCGCGATGGGTGCAGTCATACTTGACGTAGGAATGTCGATTGACGGCTTCTGGGCCGACAGGGACGGCAACAGCGTCTTCCCCGTGGAAGAGATGCACGATGCCGGGCTGATCGCGCCCTTGGTCCAGCGCACCGGCGCGGTGGTGATGAGCCGTACCTCCTTCGACATGGCGGACGACCCGGATTGGTTCGCGAACAACTACGAGTACCAGGTGCCGGTCTTCGTGTTCGGCGCCGCCGCCCCTGCGACGCTACCAGCCGGGAACGGGCGCTTATCTTTCACCTTCGTTGCGGATTTCGCCACGGCCCTGGCATCCGCGCGCACTGCCTGCGGCGGGCGGGACGTCATGATCATCGGCGAGGCCAGCGCCGCGCAGGCCGCCATGGCCAGCGGGGAGTTGGACGAGATCTACCTTCGCGTGGTTCCGCGCGTGTTGAAAACGGGCATTCCGCTATTCGACGGCTCTGCGCCGTCTCGCGATTTTCGCCGCACCAACGTCACCTTGACGGAAGCTGCAACGCATATCCACCTGACCGCCATCCCGACCTGAGCCCCTCGGGCGGGCACAACGTCCCCTGGCGCCCTCGCCCTACCGCCCCAGCTGGCGGTACAGCCGGTCGCGCACCGCCGGGGTGACGAACTGCGAGACGTCGCCGTTCAGCCGGGCGATTTCCTTCACCAGCTTCGAGGCAATCGACTGGTATTCCGCGTCGGCCATCAGGAAAACCGTCTCGACACTGTCGTCCAAGGCGCGGTTCATACCGACCATCTGGAACTCGTACTCGAAATCCGACACCGCCCGCAGGCCGCGGATGATGACGCCGGCGCCGACGTCGCGGGCGCAGTCGATCAGCAGGTTCTCGAAGGGATGCACGAGGATCTCGGCCCCGTCGCGGAAGAAGCTGTCCCTCTCGGCCTCGATCATCTCCACCCGCTCGTCCAGGCTGAACAGCGGACCCTTGTCGCGGTTGATCGCCACGCCGATCACCAGCCGGTCCACCAGCTTCGAGGCGCGCTGGATGATGTCGATATGGCCCAGCGTCAGCGGGTCGAAGGTGCCGGCGTAGAGGCCGATGCGCATGAGGGTCTCCTTCGGAACTGGGCTGCACGCAACAATATTGCGCAGCCGGATGCAAGGAGAAACAGGGGCCTAGTGGCCCATGATCATCCCTTCCAGCGCCTCGTTCTCCATCGCCAGCTCGGACAGGCGCGCCTTGACCACGTCGCCGATCGAGATCAGCCCGATCATTCGCTTGCCCGCCAGCACCGGCAGGTGGCGGAAACGGCCCTCGGTCATCTTGATCAGCACCGACTGCGCGTCTTCCTCGGCGGTGCAGGTGACGAGGTCGCGGGTCATCATCTGTTCCACCCGGTCGGACAGGCTGCCGGGGCCGCGCTTGCCCAGCTCGCGCACGATGTCGCGTTCCGACAGGATGCCCAGCGGGGTCTCGCCATCCTCCGATACCACAAGCGCGCCGATGCGTTTCTGCGACATGGTCTCTGCCGCTTCCGAGACCGCCGCACCGGGGGCCACGGTGATGATCGCCTGGTTCGGCTTGGACTTGAGGATCTGGTGGACGAGCATTGCGCGCAATCTCCCGTATTTGCCGCAGGTCGGTCGGAGCAGCGTTGCCGCTGGCCCCTCTCGTGTCAAGCGGCCTCGGCTTCCAGTTGCGTCACCTCGGCGCGCAGGCCGGCCGCCACCGCCTCTGCCACCCGGTTCAGCCGTTCGACCCGGCGGTCGTCGGGGTGGCGCAGCAGCCAGAAGGTGCGGGTCAGCGAGAAGACATCGGCCAGCACCGGGCGCACCCCCGGGGCGGCGGGCAGCGCAAAGTCATGGACGATGCCGACCCCTGCGCCCTGCCGGATCATGTGCAGCTGCACCACCACGGAGTTCGAGGCCAGCGCCACCCGGTCCAGCCCGGCCTCGGCGAGGTAGTCCAGCTCCTTGTCGTAGATCATGTCGGGGATGTAGCCGATCACCCGGTGGCGCGGCAGGTGCTCCAGCCGCTCCAGCGGCGGCGCGTCCCGCAGGTAATCGGCGTGGGCGGCCAGGTGCAGCCGGTAGTCGGTGATCTTCTGCACCGTCAGCCGGCCGCTGGCGGGGGCAGAGACGGTGACGGCCATGTCCGCCTCGCGCTTGGACAGGTTCACCACGCGGGGCAGCGCGACCACCTGGATCTCCAGCCCCGGGTTGGCGGCGGAGAGGCGGGCGCAGACCTGCGGCAGCAGGTAGTTGGCGCAGCCGTCCGGGGCGCCGATGCGCACCTGCCCGGTCAGCTTGCCCGCCTCGCCCCCCAGCGCCTCGCCGGCGCCGGTAACCGCCTGTTCGGCGCGCTCTGCATGGTCCAGCAGGCGCTGGCCGTCGACGCTGAGGACGTAGCCCTGCGGCGACTTGGCGAACAGCGGCGCGGCGACCGCCTGCTCCAGCCGCTGCACGCGGCGGCCCACGGTGGCCGGGTCCAGCCGCAGCAGCCGTCCGGCCCCCGACAGGCTTTCGCTGCGCGCCACGGCAAGGAAGATTTTCAGGTCGTCCCAGTTCAGATCCACGCGCGCACCCCCATTCCTGCAAAATGCTTTTGGCAAACTCACCCTTTTCCGGGCAATCCTGCAAGCCTATGGTCGCGCCAAAGCCGGGCCCCCTGCCCCGGTGCGCCAGCATGAGGAGCACGCGACCATGGAAGAACTGACCCATTTCGTGAACGGACAGCGGGTGAAGGGCACCTCGGGCCGCTTCGCCGACGTCTACAACCCCGCCACCGGCGAGGTTCAGGCCAAGGTGCCGCTGGCCACCCGCGAGGAACTGGACGCCATCGTCGCCAAGGCCGCCGAGGCGCAGGTGGACTGGGCCGCCACCAACCCGCAGCGCCGCGCGCGGGTGATGATGAAGTTCGGCGCTCTGATCAACGAGCACATGGACGAGCTGGCCGAGCTGGTCAGCCGCGAGCACGGCAAGACCCTACCCGACGCCAAGGGCGACGTGCAGCGCGGGCTCGAGGTGGTCGAGGTCTGCATGGGCGCGCCCAGCCTGCTGAAGGGCGAGTTCACCGACAGCGGCGGGCCGGGCATCGACCTGTATTCCATGCGCCAGCCGCTGGGCGTGGTGGCGGGCATCACCCCGTTCAACTTCCCCGCCATGATCCCGCTGTGGAAGATGGCGCCGGCGCTGTCCTGCGGCAACGCGATGATCCTCAAGCCCTCGGAACGCTGCCCCTCCACCTCGCTGCGGCTGGCGGAACTGCTGATCGAGGCCGGGCTGCCCGAGGGTGTGCTGCAGGTGGTCAACGGCGACAAGGAAACCGTGGACGCGATCCTCGACAACGAGACGGTGCAGGCGGTTGGCTTCGTCGGCTCGACCCCGATCGCGCAGTACATCTACGGCCGCGCCGCCGCCAACGGCAAGCGCGCCCAGTGCTTCGGCGGCGCCAAAAACCACATGATCGTCATGCCCGACGCGGACATGGACAAGGCCGCCGACGCGCTGGTGGGCGCCGGTTTCGGCGCGGCGGGCGAACGCTGCATGGCGATCTCGGTGGCGGTGCCGGTGGGCGAGAAGACCGCCGACGCGCTGGTCGAGCGGCTGGTGCCGCGGATCGAGAAGCTGAAGGTCGGCCCCTATACCTCGGGCGAGGACGTGGACTACGGCCCCGTAATCACCAAGCAGGCGCAGGAGCGTATCCTGAGGCTGATCGACAGCGGCGTCGAGGCCGGCGCGGACCTGCTGGTGGACGGCCGCGGCTTCACCATGCAGGGCTACGAGAACGGCTTTTTCGTCGGCCCCTCGTTCTTCGACAACGTCACCCCGGACATGGAGATCTACCGCGAGGAGATCTTCGGCCCGGTGCTCAGCCAGGTGCGCGCCGGCAGCTACGAGGAGGCGCTGAAGCTGACAATGGACAACGAGTACGGCAACGGCACCGCGATCTTCACCGCCGACGGCGACACCGCGCGCGATTTTGCCAACCGGGTCAACGTGGGCATGGTGGGCATCAACTTCCCGATCCCGGTGCCGCTGAGCTACCACACCTTCGGCGGCTGGAAGAAATCGGCCTTCGGCGACCTCAACCAGTACGGCCCCGACGCCTTCCGTTTCTACACGCGGACCAAGACCGTCACGGCGCGCTGGTTCTCGGGGATCAAGCAGGGCGGAGAGTTCAACTTCAAGGCCATGGATTGATCCGAAGGTCCCGAGCGGACATAATGAAGGCGTCCGGCCTGCCCGGGCGCCTTTTTTTGTTGGTGTGCGTCGAATTTTATGCCGTTGAGCTACCGCATTCTTCCCGAGCTGGGCGTCGTCTACGTCCGCTATGAGGGCTTCGCCTGGATTGCCGACACGGTCGAGACCTTCGGCCGCTACATGCAGGATCCCAACTTCAAGCCGGGCCAGCGGCAGCTGGTGGACCTGTCGCGCCTGACGGGGTTCGAGCGGGATTTCATGAAGTTCTTCGAGCTGCAGGCCCAGAAGGCAGAGGCCTTCGTCTCGGCGCCGCAAAGCCTGTTCGTCTACTACGCCCCCACCCCCATCGGCCAGAGCATGGTGCAGTTGATCCGCCGGTCCTGGGAGGGCACCAGCATCGTGGTGCAGGTGGTGCAGGACGACGAGGCCGAGGCGCTGGCCCTGCTGGGGGTTCGGGAAACCAGCTTTGACGCGCTGGCCAAGCGGTCTGCCTGAAGGTCAGGCGGTGACGGAACCGGCCGGCAGCGCGCCGCCGCGCAGGCCATGGGCCCGGCGCGAGTGGCGGCGCGGCACCACGCGGCGGGGCTGCACCTGGCGGGCGGCGTTCTCGGCCTGCATCGCCACGGTGATGTCGCGGCACAGCTTGCGGTGCAGCGTCTCCAGCTCTTCCTCGGGTCCGCGCATCAGGCAGGTCTCGCCGTCCGCGCCGCGCAGCATCAGTGCCGCGAGGTTCTCGGTATCGCTGCGGCGCAGGTAAAGGCTGTCGATCGCCCCCATGGGAATTCGCGCCCGGATCAGCCCGGCGCCCCGGGCGTTCAGCTTGACCACCCGCAGCTCGCGCCGCTTCAGGTCGGTCTGCAACTCGCGCCGGAAGCCCCGCGCCGACAGCAGGTACAGCACCAGCCCGGTGCCCCCGAAGACCACCGACAGCATCGCCTGCGCCCAGACGGGTGGGGTCAGCAGCAGCAGCGCCGGGGCGAACCACTGGAAGTAGGCGGCGAGGATCGAGGCGATCCCGGTGAACCGCAGCGCGATCTCGGCGCAGACCTCCTTGCGGAAGCGGCTGGCGTCTTCGCGAACGGTGTAACCGACGGCCGTGGTCCGCAGACTGATGCTGCGCCATTCCGAGGCCGGCTGCCGTTCCTGTCTGACCCGCGAGTGCATCGCAATGTCCCTTTCATGTCTTCAACAGTTAACAAGATGCTACCGAATCGCGACCTGAATGGGGCACAACCTGAGCGAATGTTCGGAAATTGCGCGAGTGCACGCGCCGATCCTACATCCTAAGGTTGTTCAACTGTCCGGCACACGTCACAACCATAACGCGCATGGCAGATCCCCTTATTTCGCGGGGATTGCCGCTGGGGCACCTTTCACCCCCCGGACTTCTGCCTGAACACGCTGCCCCGCGCGCCTGCCCGTCACACTGCCCCGGTTTCGCCCCAATCGGACCCGTCGCGCCCGGTTCCCGGCGAAAATCCTTCCTTCATTGATTGTCCCGCGCCCCCGCCTACCCTTCAGCCAAGGTGGCAAGAGCAGACGGAGACCCAGATGGGGCAGACGCCGGATTTCACTCTCGGGATCGAGGAGGAATACCTTCTCGTCCACAAGGACACGCTGGACGTGGCCGCCGTCCCCGAGGAGATGATGCAGGCCTGCGAGGCAGAGCTGGGCGACCAGGTCTCGCACGAATACATGAACTGCCAGATCGAGATCGGCACCAAGGTCTGCGGCGACATCGGCGCGGCGCGCGAGGACCTCAAGCGCCTCCGCGCCTGCATCGCCGGCCAGGCGGAACGCCACGGGCTGGCGGTGCTGGGCACCTCCTGCCACCCGGTGGCGCGCTGGCAGGACCAGCACCACACCCCCAAGGAACGCTACGATGGGTTGCGCCAGGACCTTGGCGGCGTCGCGCGGCGGCTGCTGATCTGCGGGATGCACTGCCACGTGGGCATCGGCGAGGACGACCTGCGCATCGACCTGATGAACCAGTTCGGCTACTTCCTGCCCCACCTGCTGGCGCTCAGCTGCTCGTCCCCCTACTGGCAGGGCGAGGATACCGGGCTGGCCAGCTACCGGATGACGGTGATCCACAACCTGCCCCGCACCGGCCTGCCGCCGCGGCTGGGCAGCTACGGCGAATACCAGCGGTCGGTGCAGGCGCTGGTGGACGTCGGCGTCATCGAGGACAGCACCAAGATCTGGTGGGACATGCGCCCCTCGGGCCGGTTCAGGACGCTGGAATCCCGGGTCTGCGACATCGCCCCCCGGATGGAACACGCGCTGACGCTGGCGGCGCTGACCCAGGCCACCATGCGGATGCTCTGGCGGCTGCGCCAGAAGAACCAGCGCTGGCGGATCTACGACAGCTTCCTCGTCTCCGAGAACCGCTGGCGTGCGCAGCGTTACGGCATGTCCGAGGGGCTGATCGACTTCGGCCGCGGCGAGATCGTGCCCTTCGACGAGCTGCTGGAGGAATGGATCGAGATGGTCGCCGAGGACGCCGAGGCGCTGGGATGCCTCGCCGAGGTGGCGGGCGCGCGGGACATCTTCGTCTCTGGCAACGCCTCGGACCGCCAGCGCACCATCCACGCCGCCGAGTTGGAGCTGTCGGGCGACGAGGACAAGGCCATGCGGGCGATGATGAACGCGATGATCGAAGAGTTCACCGCCGACCTCTGACCGCTTGCAAAACCGCCGCGCCTGCCCGACCCTGAGACCGGCCAGGGAGGACGGCAGATGGATTTTGCGCTGAGCGAGGAACAGACCGCCATCCACGACATGGCGCGCGCCTTCGGCGAGGAACGCATCGCCCCGCACGCCCGGGAATGGGAGGCCGCGGGCACCATGCCGCGCGATCTGTGGACGTCGCTGGCCGAGCTTGGCTTCGGCGGGCTCTACGTGGGCGAGGACAGCGGCGGCGCCGGGCTCAGCCGGCTGGACGGCACGCTGGTCTTCGAGGCGCTCAGCCGCTCCTGCGCCTCGGTGGCGGCCTTCCTGTCGATCCACAACATGTGCCTCGGGATGATCGACCGCTACGGCTCGGACGAGATGAAGGCGCGGGTGCTGCCGGACGGCATCGCCATGAAGACGGTGTTCTCCTACTGCCTGACCGAACCCGGCTCCGGCTCCGACGCCGCGGCGCTGCGTACCCGGGCCGAGCGGACGAACGAGGGCTGGCGCCTGAACGGCACCAAGGCCTTCATCTCCGGCGGCGGCTATTCCGACGCCTACCTCGCCATGGTGCGCACCGGCGAGGACGGCCCCCGCGGCATCTCCGCGGTGATCGCCTTCGCGGGCACCCCCGGCCTCAGCTTCGGCGCGCCCGAGGACAAGATGGGCTGGCGCTCGCAGCCCACGGCGCAGGTGCAGTTCGACGACTGCGTGACCCTGCCGGAGAACCTCGTGGGGCGCGAGGGCGAAGGGTTCAAGTACGCCATGGCGGGCCTCGACGGCGGGCGGCTGAACATCTCTGCCTGCTCGCTGGGCGCGGCGCAGGCGGCGCTGGAGGCGACGCTGGACTACATGGCCGAACGCCGCGCCTTCGGCCAGACGCTGGACCAGTTCCAGGCGCTGCAGTTCCGCGTGGCGGAGATGGAGACAGAGTTGCAGGCCGCCCGCGTCTTCCTGCGGCAGGCGGCGTGGAAGCTGGACCAGCGCGCCCCCGACGCCACCCGCTTCTGCGCCATGGCCAAGAAGTTCGTCACCGAGGCCGGCAGCCGCGTCGCCGACCAGTGCCTGCAGCTGCACGGCGGCTACGGCTACCTTGCCGACTACGGGATCGAAAAGATCGTGCGCGACCTGCGGGTGCACCAGATCCTCGAGGGCACCAACGAGATCATGCGCCTGATCGTGGCGCGCCAGCTGCTGGCAGAGCGGGCGTGACCGGGGTCCGCATCCGCACCGAGGGCCGCGCCGGGCGCATCACCCTGGCCCGGCCGCAGGCGCTGAACGCGCTGACCTGGGACATGTCGCTGGCGATCGAGGCGGCGCTGCAGGACTGGCGCGGGGATCCGGCGGTCGAGGTGGTGGTCATCGACGCCGAGGGCGAGCGCGCCTTCTGCGCCGGCGGCGACATCGCCGAGATCTACCGGCGCGGCAAGGCCGGCGACCTCGCCTACCCCCGCGCCTTCTGGCGCGACGAGTACCGCATGAACGCGCTGATCGCGGACTACCCCAAGCCCACCGTCGCCTTCCTGCAGGGCTTCACCATGGGGGGCGGCGTCGGCGTCGGCTGTCACTGCGCCTGCCGCGTGGTGGGCGACAGCAGCCGCATCGCCATGCCGGAATGCGGCATCGGGCTCGTGCCGGACGTGGGCGGCTCGCTGCTGCTGGCACGGGCGCCGGGGCGGATGGGCGAATACCTCGGCCTCACCGGCGCGCGGATGGGGCCCGGGGACGCGGTGGCGGCGGGGTTCGCCGATGCCTACCTGCCCGAGGCCGACTGGCCCGCCGCCATCGAGGCGCTCTGCCGCGACGCCGCGCTGCCGGAGGGACAGAGCCCGCCCGAGGCGCCGCTGGCCGCGCAAAGCGAGGCGATCGACCGGCTCTTCGCCCCCGCTCCCCTGCCGGACCTCGCCGCGCGGCTGGACCGGGACGGCAGCGAGCTTACCGCCGCCGCCCTGAAGGCGCTGCGCGCGGGCTCTCCCCTGTCGCTCGCCGCCACGCAGATCCTGCTGGAGCAACAGCGCGAGGACCCGGCGATCCGCCTGGCCCTGACGCGCGAGTTCCGCTTCACCTTCCGCGCGCTTGACCACGGCGATTTCCTCGAGGGCATCCGCGCCGCGATCATCGACAAGGACCGCCAGCCGCGCTGGCGCCACGCGCTGGACGGCGTCACAGAGGCCGAGGCCCGCGCGATGCTGGTCCCGCTGGGAGAAGACGAGCTGACATGGAGGGACGAGGCATGAAGATCGGGTTCATCGGGTTGGGAAACATGGGCGCGCCCATGGCGGCCAACCTCGCGAAGGCGGGGCACCAGGTGGCGGGCTTCGACCTCGCCGCTCCCTGCCCCGAGGGCGTCACCGCCGCGGGCTCTGCCGCCGAGGCGGCGCGGGGCGCGCAGGTGGTCATCACCATGCTGCCCAACGGCGAGATCCTGCGGAAGGTGGCGCGGCAGGTAATCCCGTCGATGGACCGGGGCGCGGTGCTGCTGGACTGCTCCACCGTCGACGTGGAAAGCGCCCGCGCCGTGGCCGCCGAGGCCGAGGCGGCGGGCCTTCAGCCACTGGACGCGCCGGTCTCGGGCGGCATAACCGGCGCCGCGGCGGGCACGCTGACCTTCATGGTGGGCGGCAGCGACACCGCCTTCGCGGCGGTGGCAGAGCTGTTCGACATCATGGGCCAGAAGGCGGTTCTCTGCGGGCCCTCTGGCAATGGCCAGGCGGCGAAGATCTGCAACAACATGATCCTCGGCGCCACCATGATCGCCACCTGCGAGGCCTTCGCGCTGGCTGACAAGCTGGGGCTGGAGCGGCAGGCGATGTTCGACGTGGTCTCGACCTCCTCGGGCTACTCGTGGTCGATGAACGCCTACTGCCCCGCCCCCGGCGTCGGCCCGAAATCCCCCGCCGACAACGGCTACAGGCCCGGCTTCGCGGCGGAACTGATGCTCAAGGACCTGCGCCTCAGCCAGCAGGCCGCCGAGGCGGTGGACGCCGACACCCCCATGGGCGCCCGCGCCGCCGAGCTTTACGCGCAGTTCGTCGAGCAGGAGGATGGCGCCGGAAAGGACTTCTCCGCCATGCTCCCCCGCTTCGAAAAGCGCGGCCGCTGACCGCCCGCGCCCCTCTTCCAGCTTCTTCTTGTCAAAAATACCTACGGCGCCGCGCCTGCCCGGGGGCGCGCCCCAAGGCAGGCGCGCCCCCGGACAAAACCCTACCGGGTAATGATCTCCGGCCCCATGAAGGTCGTCGGCAGCCAGGTCGACAGCCAGGGGATGTAGGTCACCATGATCAGGAAGATGAACAGGATCCCCAGGAACGGCAGCGCCGCCTTCACCACCCGCATCATCGACATCCCCGCCACCCCGGAGGTGACGAAGAGGTTCAGCCCCACCGGCGGCGTGATCATCCCGATCTCCATGTTCACCACCATGATGATGCCCAGGTGGATCGGGTCGATCCCCAGCTGGATGGCGATCGGGAAGACCAGCGGCGCGACGATCACGATCAGGCCCGAGGGCTCCATGAACTGGCCGCCGATCAGCAGGATCACGTTGACGATCACCAGGAACATCACCGCGCCGAACCCGGCCGAGATCATCGAGCGGGCGATCTGCTGGGGGATCTGCTCGTCGGTCAGCACGTGCTTGAGGATCAGCGCGTTGGCGATGATGAACATCAGCATGATGGTCAGCTTGCCCGCCTCCAGCAGCGTGTCGCGGGTGTCGCGGTGGAAGAACACCGTGACCAGCGCCCAGGGCCGCTGCAGCAGCGTCGCGTTGCGCGGCGCGGGCGGGGCCACGGCGGCGTTCAGCGCGCCCTTCTGCGGCTCGAGGTAGTCCGACGAGGCCGGCGCCACGGGCTTTGCGGCCAGGGGTCCCATGTCGCGGTAGACGAAGCTGGCGATCAGGAAGGCATAGACCGCCGCCACCGCCGCCGCCTCTGTGGGGGTGAAGATGCCGCCGTAGATGCCGCCGAGGATGATGACGATCAGGAACAGGCCCCAGCCCGCCTCGCGCGCCGAGGCCCAGACCTCGCCCCAGCCCTGCCACTCGCCCTTGGGCAGGTTGCGCGTCACGGCGATGATGTAGATCGCGGCCATCAGCATGAAGCCCGCCAGCAGCCCCGGGATAACCCCCGCCAGGAACATCCGGCCCACCGAGACGTCGGTGGCCGAGGCATAGACCACCATGACGATGGAGGGCGGGATCAGGATGCCCAGCGTGCCGGCGTTGCAGATCACCCCGGCCGCGAAATCGCGCGAATACCCCACCTGCCGCATCCCGGCGATGACGATGGACCCGATGGCCACCACGGTCGCGGGCGACGAGCCCGAGAGCGCCGCGAACAGCATGCAGGCAAAGACCCCCGCGATCGCCAGCCCGCCCGGCAGGTGCCCGACGATGGCGATGGAAAAGCGGATGATCCGCCGCGCCACGCCGCCCGTGGACATGAATGACGACGCCAGGATGAAGAAGGGGATCGCCAGCAGCGTATAGTGCCCGGCCATGGCCTGGTACATCGACTGCGCGATTGAGGCGAGCGAGGTGCTGGAGAAGGCCAGCAGGAAGATGATCGAGGACAGCCCCAGCGACACCGCGATCGGCACCCCCAGCAGCAGCAGGCCGATCACCATCACGAACAGCAGGACAACATCCATCTCAGCGCTCCCCGGCCCGGGCCTCGGCGGCGGCGGCATCCACCGCGTCCTCCGCCTCGTGGCTGACGATCATGGAATCCCGCCGGCCGGTGAATAGGTCAACCGTCGCCTGCAGGATCCTGAACAGGATCAGCGCGGCGGCGAAGGGCAGCATGGCGTAGGGCACCACGCGGGGCAGCTTGTCGTAGGCCTCGCCGTAGTTGATCGTGTCCTCCAGCCAGCGGAAGATACCCAGCATCGGCACCTGGTCGGTAACGTAGAAGGCCCGGTCGCGCACGTTCTCGGTAAAGCCGGTGGGAAACCAGCGCCCGTTGGTGGGCTGCAGCGCCGCGAAGGGGGCGAAGTAGTCCCAGGCGCCCTTCAGCAGCAGCAGGGCGTAGGCGATGCAGATGAAGGCGGACAGCAGCGCCAGCGCGCGCCGTCCGGCGGGCGGGAACAGGTTGGTCACGGCGTCCACCCCCAGGTGGGCCGTCACCTTGAAGCCGTAGCTGATCCCGAACAGCACCAGCCAGGCGAAGAGGATCAGCGTGACCTCCAGCCCCCAGATCAGCGAGGTGTTGAAGCCGTAGCGCAGCACCACGTTGACGAATGTCACCAGGGTCATCAGCCCCAGCAGGACCGCGATAACCGTTTCCTCGATCTCGTGGATCACGCGCGCGATGCGGCTGCGCGGCCGATACCCCCTTGCGCTCATGCGAGGGCTCCTCCCGTTGATGCTGCGTTGGCAGGAGTACGCGGACGGACCGGGCCTCCCTTCCCGGTCCGTCCTGCGGCGTCAGTTCACATCGCTTCGTTGAACTTCTGCGCCGCCTCGATGTTCTCGGCGCCCACGTCGCCTTCGAACTGTGCCCAGACGGGCTTCATCGCGTCGACCCAGGCCTGGCGCTGCTCGGGCGTCAGTTGCCGCACCACGCCGCCGGCGTCGAGGATCTGCTGCTTGGCTTCCTCGTTCACCGCGAAGCTCTCGGCGTTGCGGCTTTCGGTCACTTCGTCGAGGATGGTGGTGAACTGCTCGCGCACGTCGGGCTCCAGGCTGTCCAGCCAGTCGACCGAGGCGACCACGAGGTAGTCGATGATGCCGTGGTTGGTCTCGGTGATGCCGTCCTGCACCTCGAAGAACTTCTGGCCGTAGATGTTGGACCAGGTGTTCTCCTGCCCGTCGACAACGCCGGTCTGCAGCGCGCCGTAGACTTCCGAGAAGGCCATCGGCTGCGGGCTGGCCTTCAGCGCCTCCATCTGCGCCACCAGCACGTCAGAGGGCTGCACCCGGAACTTCAGCCCCGCCGCGTCGCCGGGCATCTCCAGCGCCTTGCTGGCCGAGAACTGCTTCATCCCGTTGTGCCAGAAGGCCAGGCCCTGCAGGCCGCGGCGCTGCATGGAATCCAGCATGCCCTGACCGGTGTCCGAGTTCTGGAACCGGTCCACCGCGTCGATGTCCTTGAACATGAACGGCAGGTCGAAGATGCGGAAGACCTTGGTGAAGGTCTCGAACTTCGACAGCGAGGGGGCCGCCAGCTGCACGTCGCCCTGCAGCATCGCCTCGAGCACCTGGTCGTCGTTGTAGAGCGTGGAGTTCGGGTAGACCTCCATGCACATGGTGCCGTTCATCTCTTCGTTGACGCGGTCCCGCAGCATGTTGGCGGCGATCCCCTTGGGGTGGGTCTCTTCGTTCACCACGTGGGCGAACTTGACCACCATCTCGCCGTCGTCGCAGCCGGCCTCCTGGGCGACGCCGGCCTGCGCGGCCAGCATCAGGGCAGTGGTCGCAGCTGCGCCAGTAAGGAATTTCATCAGATCGATCCTCCCATAGATCTTTTATATCCGGACCCGTTGCACGGGCCTCGGCCGGAATTAGACAGTGCGGGATGCGCCACGGCAAGCACAAACTTGCCGGGTTTCCGCATCTTGGCGGGCGGATTATTCTTACCGTAGAGTTAGTTGCGACGTTCACGATCTGCCCGTCGCGGGCGGGTCTTGCCAAGCCGCCGGGCCGCGGCGACAGTCGCGCCATGACCCTGCCCCGCCTGTCCCAGCCGCCTACCGAGCCCGCCTTCGTGCAGGACCCCTACCCCTTCTACGACCGGATGCGCGCCGCCGGCCCGCTGGTGCTGTGGGAGGACTACGGCCTGCCCGCCGCCGCCGGTTTCGCCGAGGTCAACCTGCTGATGCGCGACCGCCGGCTGGGGCGCGAGCCGGTGGACCCGGACCCGGTGCCGCCGCACCTCGCGCCCTTCTACGCGGTCGAGAACCACTCGATGCTGGAGGCAGAGCCGCCGCGCCACACCCGCCTGCGCGCGCTGGTGCTGCGGGCCTTCACCTCGCGCCGCATCAACGGCATGGCGGGCGAGATCGCGGCGCTGTGCGACAGCCTGATCGACGCCTTCCCCGCGGGCGATTTCGACCTGTTGCGCGCCTATTGCGCCCCTCTGCCCGTGCGGGTGATCGCCCGGCTGCTGGGGGTGCCGGAGGACATGGCGCCGCAGCTGCTGGACTGGTCGAACGCCATGGTCCGCATGTACCAGGCCGGCCGCGCCCGCCCCGCGGAGGACGCCGCGGCGCGGGCGGCGGCGGAGTTCTCGGAATTCCTGCGCGGCTACGTCCGCGAGCGGCGCGCGCGCCCGGCCGGGGACCTGATCACCCGCCTGATCGCGGCCGAGGCGGAGGGCGAGACCCTGTCGGTGGACGAGCTGGTTTCCACCTGCATCCTGCTGCTGAACGCCGGGCACGAGGCGACGGTGCATTCGCTGGGCAACGGGGTGAAGGCGATGCTGGAGCGGGGCGTCGAGCCGGGCTGGCTGACCGACGCCGCCGCCCCCGCCTTGGTCGAGGAGATCCTGCGCCACGACCCGCCGCTGCACATCTTCACCCGGCATGTCTACGAGCCGCTGGAGATCGGCGGCCACCTTCTGGCGCGGGGCGACCGGGTGCTTTGCCTGATCGGGGGGGCCAATCGGGAACCGGCGGTCTATCCGGACCCGCACCGCTTCGATCCGGGGCGCGAGGCGCGGGCCCACGCGGCCTTCGGGGCCGGCATCCACTTCTGCGTCGGCGCCCCGCTGGCCCGGCTGGAGATGCAGATCGCGCTGCAGCGGCTGTTCGCCCGCTGCCCCCGGCTGGCGCTGGCGGAGGCGCCGCGGTTTGGGGATGTGTACCATTTCCATGGGCTGGAGCGGTTGATGGTGCGGGTGGATTAAGCACGAGCCGGGCCGGCGGCGGCCCGGGGGATGCCGCTGCAACGTCCGGGGTCGCCCGTTAATCCAATCGTTTCGCCGTGACCCCCGGCCCCGCGCTGGCGGTGACGAAGCGGCAGCCCGCGGGACGGGCCGCCGCTGGCCCGGCGGCTTCGCCGCTGTTCGGGCCCGGGCGCGGGTTCGGCCCGCCGCCGGCCCGGCTCGCGCTTCTGCCCCGCCCTACAACGGCAGCATCGTCGTCGACTTGATCTCTTCCATCGAAAGCAGCGCGGTCACGTTGTAGATCCGCACCTCCGAGATCAGCGCCTGGTAGAACACGTCGTAGGCCCGCGCGTTCGCCACCCGGACCTTCAGGATATAGTCGATCTCCCCCGCCAGCCGGTGCGCCTCCATCACCTCGGGCCGGGCGCGCAGCACCTCGAGGAACTTGTCCTGCCAGCCCGCCTCGTGCTCGGACGTGCGGATCAGCACGAAGAAACAGGCCTCGAACCCCAGTTTCTCGGGGTCCAGCAAAACCGTCTGCTGGCCGATCACCCCGGCCTCGCGCATCTTGCGGATCCGGTTCCAGACCGGGGTCTTCGAGGACCCCACCGCGCGGGCGATCTCGTCCAGCGACTGGCCCGCGTCGCGTTGCAGTTCGGCAAGGATTTTCCGGTCCAGCGCGTCAAGACGGACAGCCATTTCAGTTTCCCCCATACAGACCGACAGCCGTTCCTCGTTGGCTGCGCCATGGAACGTATGTCCTTATTCTCATGGCGGGCTGGCGCCCTCAAGGGAAAATTTCCTATATCTCATGGCAAGCAACGGAGCGCAGCACATGCAGCACTTTCCCATCTTCCTCGACCTCAGGGGCGCCCGCGTGGTCCTGTCCGGCGGCGGCGAGGCGGCCTTGGCCAAGCTGCGCCTGCTGATGAAGACCGAGGCGGCGCTGGAGGTCTACGCCCCCGCCCCCTGCCCCGACCTGACCCGGCTGGCGGCCGAGGGGCGGCTGACGCTGCACGCCCGCCCGCTGGCAACCGGCGACGCACAGGGCGCCGCGCTGTTCTACGCCGCCGACGAGGATGCCGCCGAGGACGCGCGCACCGCCGCCATCGCCCGCGCCGAGGGTGTGCTGGTGAACATCGTCGACAACCTCGAGGACAGCGCCTTCATCACCCCCGCCATCGTCGACCGCGACCCGGTGACCGTGGCGATCGGCACCGAGGGCGCGGCCCCGGTGCTGGCCCGCGCCATCAAGCGCGACCTCGAGGAACGGCTGCCGCCGGTGCTGGGCCTGCTGGCCAGGGTGGGCAAGGCGTTCCGGCCCATGGCGGAAAAGCTGCCCTTCGGCCGCGCGCGGCGCGACTTCTGGGCCGACTATTACTTCGGTGCCGGGCCCCGCGCGGCCGAGGCGGCGGGCGCGGAGGGCGCGGACGCGGCGCTGCGGGACCTGCTGGACAGCCACCTCGCCCGCACCCGCGCCGCAGGCCACGTCGACTTCGTCGGCGGCGGCCCGGGCGATCCGGAACTGCTGACCCTCAAGGCCCGCGCGGCGCTGGACCGGGCCGACGTGGTGATCCACGACCGGCTGATCGGCCCCGGCGTGCTGGAACTGGCCCGGCGCGAGGCGGTGCTGGTCGAGGTGGGCAAGGAGGGCTTCGGCCCCTCCGCCGCGCAGGCGGACATCAACGCGCTGATCGTCGCCTATGCCGCCGAGGGCGCGCACGTGGTGCGGCTGAAGGGGGGCGACCCCACCGTCTTTGGCCGGCTGGACGAGGAGATCGAGGCGGTCGAGGAAGCGGGCCTGTCCTGGCGCATCGTGCCCGGCATCACCGCCGCCTCCGCCGCCGTGGCGGGGCTGGGACAAAGCCTGACCCGCCGCGGCCGCAACGCCAGCGTGCGGTTTCTCACCGGCCACGACATGCAGGGCTTCGCCGACCACGACTGGCGCGCGCTGGCGCGGCGCGGCGAGGTGGCGGCGGTCTACATGGGCAAGCGCGCCGCGCGCTTCGTGCAGGGCCGGATGATGATGCACGGCGCCGATCCGGCGATGCCGGTCAGCTTCGTCGAGAACGCCTCGCGCCCCGACCAGCGCATATTCGCCGCCACCCTCTCGGACATGGCCGAGGTGCTGGCGGATGCCGCGCCCTCGGGCCCGGTCCTGACCTTCCTCGGCCTCGCCCCCCGCACCGCGGCGGCGGCGATGGTCCGCGACCACGCACAGGAGATTGCACTATGAGCCGTCAGTTCACCCCCAAGGTGGTCACCGCCAACGCCCTGCTGGAGGGCGACGTCGTCTACCTGACCGCCGACGACCGCTGGTCGCGCCGGCTGGAAGAGGCCGAGCTGATCGACGACGAGGCCCACGCGCAGCTGCGGCTGGTGGACGCCAGCGGCCGCGCCTCCGAGGTGGTCGGCCCCTACCTCGCCGACGTCCGCCCCGGCGCCCGCGGGCCCGAGCCGGTGCACTTCCGCGAGGTGTTCCGCACCCGCGGCCCGTCCAACCACAACCACGGCAAGCAGGCGGAGCAGTAACCATGTACAGCTACACCGAATTCGACGAGGCCTTCGTGCGCGAGCGCGTGGCGCAGTTCCGCGGCCAGGTGGAGCGGCGGGTGGACGGCAGCCTGACCGAGGACGAGTTCAAGCCGCTGCGCCTGATGAACGGGCTGTACCTGCAGCTGCACGCCTACATGCTGCGCGTGGCGATCCCCTATGGCACGCTGAACAGCCGGCAGATGCGCCAGCTGGCGATGATCGCCCAGCGGTGGGACAAGGGCTATGGCCACTTCACCACGCGCCAGAACATCCAGTACAACTGGCCCGCACTGCGGGACGTGCCGGACATGCTGGACGCGCTGGCGGACGTGGGGATGCACGCCATTCAGACCTCGGGCAACACCATCCGCAACGTGACCGCCGACCATTTCGCCGGCGCCGCCGCCGACGAGATCGAGGACCCGCGCCCCTATGCCGAACTGCTGCGCCAGTGGTCCACCGACCACCCGGAGTTCCAGTTCCTGCCGCGCAAGTTCAAGATTGGCGTCTCCGGCTCGGTCCACGACCGCGCGGTGGTGCGCAGCCACGACATCGGGCTGGAGATCGTGCGGAACGAGGCCGGCGAAACAGGGTTCCGCGTGCTGATCGGCGGCGGGCTGGGCCGCACGCCCATGCTGGGCCGCGTGGTGCGGGAGTTCCTGCCAAAGGCCGACCTGCTGCCCTACTGCGAGGCGATCGTCAGCGTCTACAACCTGCTGGGCCGGCGCGACAACAAGTACAAGGCGCGCATCAAGATCACCGTGCACGAGAACGGGATCGAGGAAATGCGCAGCCGCATCGAGGCGCGTTTCGCCGAACTGCGGGCAGAGTTCGCGGGCGCCGACCAGGCGCTGCTGGAAGGGATCAAGGCGCAGTTCGCCCGGCCGCCGCTGAAGGAACGCTCGCTTGCCGGGTTCGAGACCGCCTATTCCAACGATCCGCTGTTCCGCGCCTGGGCCGACACCAACATCGCCGAGCACGCGGTGCCCGGCCACGCCCTGGTGACGATCTCTCTCAAGGCCCACGGCGCCACCCCCGGCGACGCCACGGCAGACCAGATGCGCGTGATGGCGGATCTGGCCGAGACCTACAGCCAGGACGAACTGCGCATCAGCCACGAGCAGAACGTGATCCTGCCCCACGTGCACAAGTCGGACCTGCCGCAGGTGCACGCCCGGCTGCGCGAGGCCGGCCTCGGCACCGCCAACGTCGGGCTGATCAGCGACATCATCGCCTGCCCCGGCATGGACTACTGCGCGCTGGCCACCGCCCGCTCGATCCCCGTGGCGCAGCAGATCGCCACCCGTTTCGACGCGCTGAAGCTGGAGCATGACATCGGCCCGCTGAAGATCAAGATCTCCGGCTGCATCAACGCCTGCGGCCACCACCACGTGGGCCACATCGGCATCCTCGGGCTGGACCGCGCGGGGGTCGAGAACTACCAGATCACCCTCGGCGGCGACGGCACCGAAAGCGCCGCCATCGGCACCCGCACCGGGCCCGGCTTTGCCTACGACCAGATCGTGCCGGCGGTGGAACGGATCGTCTACGCCTACCTCGAGCTGCGCGAGGGGCCGGGGGAAACCTTCCTCGACACCTACCGCCGCCTGGGGATGGAGCCGTTCAAGGCGGCGCTCTACGAGGGCGAGGAGAAGGCCAATGCCGCTTGAGGCACCCCTCGCCCCGGTGGCGGAGCGCGCGGCGCAGCTGAACGCGCGCTACCGGCACCATGGCGCCACCGCGGTGCTGGAACGGGCGCTGGCCGACCCGCAGGTGGGGCGCGTTGCGCTGGTGTCCTCCTTCGGGGCGGAATCGGTGGTGCTGCTGCACATGATCTCGGTGATGGACCGCTCCACCCCGGTGCTGTTCATCGACACCGAGATGCTGTTCCCCGAGACGCTGGCCTACCAGGCCCAGCTCGCCGACCGCTACGGGCTGACCGACGTGCGGCGGCTGACGCCGGCGGCGGCGGACCGGAAGCGGCTGGACCCCTACGGCGCGCTGCACCTGCGCGACCCCGACGCCTGCTGCGCCTTCCGCAAGACCGAGCCGCTGCAGCGCGCGCTGTCCGGCTTCGACGCATGGATCACCGGGCGCAAGCGGTTCCAGGGCGGCCAGCGCGCGGCGCTGCAGTTCTTCGAGCCGGAGGACGACATCCGCATCAAGGTCAACCCGCTGGCCCACTGGGCCCGCGCCGACCTGCAGGAGTACATGGTGAACAACCGCCTGCCCCGGCATCCGCTGGTGGCGCAGGGCTATCCCTCGATCGGCTGCAAGCCCTGCACCAGCCGCGTCGCCGAGGGCGAGGACGAGCGCGCGGGCCGCTGGCGCGGCACCGGCAAGGCCGAGTGCGGCATTCACATCGAGGGTGGCCGCCCGCTGCGCAAGAGCGCCTGAGCGCGCCAACAGGAATGGAGAAGACGATGAGCGTGATCGTGACCGACAGCGGCTTTGCCGCGGACGACTGGACCGGCGGCGCGGCGGAGACGCTGGTGCTGGCCTCTGACACCGACCCCGGAACGCTGGGCCCGGTCGCGGCCGGGCTGGTGGTGGTGGACTTTCCCAGCTTCGCCGATGGGCGCGGCTTCACCATCGCGCGGCAGCTGCGGCTGGCGGGCTACCGGGGCCGACTGCGCGCCCGGGGCCACGTGATCGCGGACCAGTACGCCATGGCGCGCCGCTCCGGCTTCGACGAGGTGGAGATCTCCGACGAGCTGGCCGCCCGCCAGCCGGAGCCGCAATGGCTGGCCCGCGCCCGGTGGAGCGCGCACGACTACCAGGGCCGGCTGCGCGCATCCGTCGCCGCCGGGGCCTGAGCCCTCCGCTTTCGCTTTTGCCGCCGAGAGGCTAGAAGACCTTGCACGACGGGCCCCGGGCCCGCAGGAGACGAGATGACCGCCCAGATGAAGATCGACGACACCCGGACCAAGGCCGTCCCCACCCTGCCCGACGCGCAGGTGGTGACCGAGGTGCAGCACTACACCGACCGGCTGTTCCGCTTCCGCTGCACCCGTCCCGCCAGCCTGCGCTTCCGCTCGGGCGAGTTCGTTATGATCGGCCTTATGGGGGATCCCGACCCCAAGACGGGCCGCCAGAAACCCCTGCTGCGCGCCTATTCCATCGCCTCGCCCGCCTGGGACGACGAGCTGGAGTTCTATTCCATCAAGGTGCCCGACGGCCCGCTGACCTCGCGGCTGCAGAACATCAAGGTGGGCGACGAGGTGATCCTGCGGCCCAAGCCCGTGGGCACGCTGGTGCACGATGCGCTGCTGCCGGGCAAGCGGCTGTGGCTGTTCGCCACCGGCACCGGCATCGCCCCCTTCGCCAGCCTGATCCGCGAGCCGGAAACCTACGAGAACTTCGAGCAGATCATCCTGACCCACACCTGCCGCGAGGTGGCAGAGCTGACCTACGGAAGCGACCTCGTGGAAGCAGTACGCGCGGACGAGATGCTGGCCGAGGTGATCGGCGAGGGTTTCGCCGACAAACTGGTCTACTACCCCACCACCACCCGCGAGCCGAGCGCGCGGATGGGCCGGGTCACGGACCTGCTGCGGGACGGCTCGCTGCTGAAGGATCTGGGGATCGAGCGCCTGACCCCCGAGGAGGACCGCGCGATGGTCTGCGGGTCCATGGGCCTGAACCTCGAGATCAAGGAGCTTCTGGAAGGCTTCGGCCTGCGCGAGGGCGCGAATTCAGAGCCGAAGGAATACGTGGTCGAGAAGGCCTTCGTCGGGTAGATCCCGCCATCAGGCCGGGGCGGGACCGGCCATGACAGCCCGTCCCGCCCCTACTTCGCTTACTCCAGACCCAGCGCCTCGCGGGCCTCCGCCAGCGCCTTTTCCAGCGCCGCCTCGTCCTCGCCGGCCTCGGTGATCGCCTTGGTCAGCTCTTCCTTGCGGGCGTCCTCAAGGTCCGACGCCGCGATCACCCGCACCGCCTGGGTCCGGTCGAACCCCTCGACAGAGAGAACCTCGGCCGGATCACGCTCCGGCTGCTCGGCATCGGTTGCCGGGGCATCGCCGTTGGCGCCTTCCGGGGCGTCAGAGCCGGTGCCGCCCATCTCGGCCGCGGTCGCCTCGATCTCCTCGGCGGTATCGGCAAGGGTCTCTGCCGCCCGCGCCATCGCCTCGGCATCCGCGGCCATGGACTCCGCCTCGGCGCGCATCTCCTCGGCCCGGGCCTTCAGCGTCTCCGCCTCGGTCTGCAGCACCTCGGCGGCGGCGGTGCCGATGGGATCGGCCTGCGGCGCGGCGTCGGACGGCTCCGGCTCGGCCCGCACGGTGGCCTCGCCCGTCGCAGCGGCCGCCGCCTCCGGGCGCTCGGCGCCGGCCTCGGCGCCGGCCTCGGCCATGGCGTCGCCCTCGGGGGCCTCTGCCGCCGTCTCCTCTCCGGCTTCTGCCGTCTCGGCCTCACCTTCAGGCGCCTCTGCCATGGGTGTCTCGTCGCCCTCGGCCTCGGCGGTTTCCTCGGCCACGGGGGTTTCCGCACCCTCGGCTTCAGCCGTCTCGGCGTCACCCTCGGGCGTCTCCGCCATCGGCGTCGCTTCCGCGTCGGCTTCGGCGGTCTCCTCCGTCATCGGCGTCTCGTCAGCCTCCGCTTCGGCAGTCACTTCAGCCATCGGCGTTTCTTCACCCTCGGCTTCGGCCGATTCTTCGGCCATCGGGGTCGCTTCGCCCTCGGCTTCAGCAGTCTCCTCGGCCATCGGCGTCTCTTCTGCCTCGGCTTCAGCGGTATCCTCCGCCATCGGTGTCTCTTCGGCTTCGGCCGTCTCCGCCGCATCCTCCGCCGGAACGCGGGTCACGCGGGACTCTTCCTCGGTCTCGGCCTGAGCGAGTTCGACGACATCCGCATTGTCGGTGGCAGGGGTGTTGACTGTCTCGGGGGCGCCGGCGACCTCCTCGGGCTCGGTGGCGGTCGGAGTGTCGCCCTCCGCCTCGGCAGTCTCGGTCGCCTCAGAAGCTTCCTCCTCCTCCTCCGGGGCATCAGCCTCGAACATCGCCGTAGCCTCGGGCGCTTCCTGCTCTGCATCCGCCTGCGCCGGAGCCTCGGCGGTGGCGGTGTCCTCGGCGGGCGCTTCGGCTTCTTCCGCTTCCGGCGTCAGCTGCGCGGTCTCGGTGCCTGCGGGCGCGTCGGCCTCATCCGCGGCGGGCGCGGCGTCGGCGGCCTCTTCGCCGGCTGGCGCCTCGGCCTCTTCGGTCGCGGCGACATCGGCTTCCGCCTCTTCCCCGGCCGGCACGTCCTGCTCATCGGCGGCGAGCGCTTCGCCTGCCGGTGCGTCGGTGGTCTCCTCGGCCTCCGCCATCTCCTCGGCAGCAGGCGCATCGGCTTCCGTCGCCTCCGCCAGCGCCTCCGCGGCCTCCGCCACGCGTTCGCCGGCCTCTTCCACGGCCGCCTCCGCCTGTTCGGCCAGCTCGTTGGCCGCGCCCACGGCGTTCGCGACGGTCTCTCCCAGGGCCTCGGCGGCGGGGGTGTCGGTGGCCTCGGAGGCGGACTCGGCCAGTTCCACGGCCTCCTCGCCCGCTTCCTCGACGGTGTCGGAGACGGATTCGGCCAGTTCCTCGGCGGTCTCCTCCACTTCGGTTCCGGCGGCCTCGACCGGGGACTCGGCGAGGATCGCGGGCTCGTCAGTCACCTCGGTCTCGCCCGCAGGGGCCGCGTCATCGTCGGTGGCCTCGGCGGTCTCTTCCGCCGCCTCCCCGGCCGGGGCATCCGCAGGCGCATCCGCCGGCGCGTCGGAAATGACCGTGTCCTCCGCCGGGGCCTCGTCCGTCTCGACCTCGGCGGCGCCGTCCACGCCCTTGCCGACGCTGCCGGTAACGACCGCGCCCGGAATGTCCGACTGGACCTCCGGCTCAGGAATCTCCTGAGCTTCCCAGAAGGCGTAACCGCCCACCCCGGCCGCCACCACGAGCGCTGCGATGATCAAGGTCTTTTCCATAACGTCGGTCCCCTATACGTTGCCTGAGACGAGAAACGGTCTCTGCCGTCAGACGAAATGTCCGCCTTCGATGCGCTTTCAAGGCCGGTTAAGCGGGAAAGCGACACCCGCCGTGCGAAATCGCCATTGAAACAGGCGGGGCCGGGCCGTATCTTGCAGCCCTGAGTTTTCCCGTTCCCCATCGAAGGATGCACGACCATCGCTCGCAGACCACACAATGCACCGCCCACCCGTGATACCGGCCCGCGCGTCAACGACCGGATCCGGGCCTCAGAGATCAGGCTCATCGGGGCGGAGGGAGAGAACGTCGGCGTCGTGACTCCGGAAAAGGCCATGTCGATGGCCGAGCAGGCCGGTCTGGACCTGGTCGAGATCTCCCCGAACGCCTCGCCGCCGGTGTGCAAGATCATGGATTTCGGCAAGTTCAAGTACGAACAGCAGAAGCGGGAATCCGAGGCGCGCAAGAAGCAGAAGACCATCGAGGTCAAGGAAGTGAAATTCCGGCCGAACACCGACGTGCACGACTACGACGTCAAGATGCGCAACGTGTTCCGGTTCCTCGAGGCGGGGGACAAGGTAAAGGTCACCCTGCGCTTCCGCGGCCGCGAGATGGCCCACCAGGACCTCGGCCGCAACCTGCTGGAGCGGGTGGCGGACGACGTCAAGGAGATCGGCAAGGTCGAGAACATGCCGAAGATGGAAGGCCGCCAGATGGTGATGATGATCGGGCCGGTGAAGTAGGCCCTCCGGGCAGCTTTTTGTCAGTCCCGAATTTGGCGCTACGCCGTGCTATTCCGTAGGGCGGGCTTCAGCCCGCCGTCCGGCACCCACTCCGATCAAGTGTCCCGCCCGGCGGCAACGCCGGGCTGCGCCGACCCGCCCCCCCGGGGCGGCGCATCTGCGCCACCCCGCGGGCCGGCGCTGCCCTCATCTCTACGTTCACCTGCTGCGCCAATATTGCCGTAGGGCGGGCTTCAGCCCGCCACCCCCGCGAGAGCAGCGCCGCGCTGCAACGCCCGCCCCTCATTCCCCCGCCAACTCACGCACCGCCGCGCGGCACTCCGCCTCCGCCCCGGCCTGCGCGGCGGCCACCAGCGCCCTGCCCGCCCGGCTCTCTTCCGCCGCCCCGGCCAGCCCGGCGCGCGTGCACCAGGGGCCGCGGGGGCCGTCCGGATGGGTGGCGCCGATCTCGTCCAGCGCCTGCCAGCACGCGGCCTGGTCGCCCGCCTCCGCCAGCGCCAGCATGCGGTCCGCCCGCGCCTGCCAGTCCGGGGGCAGCACCGCCGCCTCCACCGCCGTGAAGATCGTCTCGCAGACCCCCTGCTGCGGCGGGCCGGCGGTCAGCTGCTCGGTGGTCGGCGGCGGCGGCGCGTCGTCCTTGGCCAGCAGCTCCTTGCAGGTCGCCTCGTCGCCGCCCTCGGCCCCGCTTCGCAGCAGCTTCGGAGAGCCGCTGGCCCCCGCCTCCAGCATCAGCGCGGCACTGGTGCAGGCGGGGCCGCGCCCGTCCAGCACCTCGGCGCCGTAGTCGCGGAAGACCTCATTGCAGGCGGTGGGGTCGCCGGCGCGGGCGATCCCGGCAAGGCGCGGGTAGTCGCGCTGCCATTCGGGCACCATCGCCTCGGCGTACAGCACGATGGCCAGCCGGTCGCAGACCACCGGCGGCGGGGTCAGCCGGGCCAGCGCCTGCGCGTCCACGCCGGCGCGGTACAGCCAGCCCCGGCATTCGCCGTCGGTTCCGAAGGTCGAGGTGTAAAGCGCATCGCCCGCCGGGTCGATGTCCTCGGACACCAGCCCCGCCTGCACGGCGTCATACAGATCGTCGCAGGCGGGCCGCCGTTCCTGCGCCGTGGGCGCGGTCGCCGCGAGGGCGGCCGCGCAGGCGGCGAGCATTGCGCCCGCCGCCGGCCGGTAGCCTGTCACTTGGCCGCCTGTGCGCCCCGTCCGGTCAGCACCCGGATCAGATGCGCGCGGTATTCCGGCGTGCCGTGGATGTCGCCCATCAGCCCCTCGGAGGGGGCGTTGAGGCCGGATACGGCCTCGGCCGAGAAGTTGCCGGCCAGCGCCTCTTCGGCTTCGGTCCAGCGGAACACGCCGCCTTCGGAGGCCCCGGTGACGCCGACGCCGACGCGGCCCGCGAACTTCGCCACGAAGACCCCCACCAGCGGGAAGCGCGAGGCGGGCTGCTCGAATTTCTGGTAGTTCGAGGCCTCGGGGATGTTGATCTTGACGGCGGTGATCAGCTCGCCCTCCTCCAGCGCCGTGGTGAACAGGCCCTGGAAGAAGTCGGCCGCGTCGATCTCGCGGCTGTTGGTGATCACGGTGCCGCCGCAGGCCATCAGCGCCGCCGGGTAGCAGGCGGCCGGGTCGTTGTTGGCCAGGCTGCCCCCGATGGTGCCGCGGTTGCGGACCGCCGGGTCGCCGATCTTGTGGGCCAGCCCCGAGAGGCCCGGAAAGCTGTCCTTGGTCTCGCGCGCCACGGTGCCGTGGGTGGTGGCGCCGCCGATCTTCAGCTGGTCGCCCTCGCGGGTGACCCCCTTCATCTCGGCGATGCCGAGGGTCGAGACCAGCTTGGCCGGCGCCGCCAGCCGCTGCTTCATCGTCGGGATCAGGGTCTGCCCGCCGCCCAGCGGCTGCGCGTCCTCGCCCTGCAGCGCGGCCACGGCCTCGTCCACCGACGTCGGTTTAACCAGTTCGAAGTTGTACATCCTGTCGTCTCCTTCTCGAGGACCGCCCCGGGCGGCCCCTATCTGAATTCCGTCCGGCGCGGCCCGGAAGGGGCCGCCGCCGGCAAGTCCTAGCCCTGCATCGCCGCCCAGACCCGGGCGGGGCTCAGCGGCATGTCCACGTGGGTGACGTTCCGGCCGCCCCGCTGCATGGCGTCCACCACCGCGTTGACCACCGCCGGGGGCGATCCGATCGCCCCGGCCTCGCCGCAGCCCTTCACCCCCAGCGGGTTGTGGGTGCAGGGAGTAGCGCAGGAATGGTCCACCGAGAAGTTCGGCAGGTCCCCCGCGCGCGGCATGGCGTAGTCCATGAAGGTGCCCGAGATCAGCTGTCCGCTGGTATCGTAGACGCAGCTTTCCAGCAGCGCCTGCCCGATCCCCTGCGCCAGCCCGCCGTGCACCTGCCCCTCGACGATCATCGGGTTCACCACGTTGCCGAAGTCGTCGGCGGCGGCGAAGCGGTCGATGCGGACCTTGCCGGTCTCGGGGTCGATCTCGACCTCGCAGATGTAGGCGCCGGCGGGATAGGTGAAGTTGGACGGATCGTAGAAGGCGGTCTCCTCCAGCCCCGGCTCCAGTTCCTCCAACGGGTAGTTGTGCGGCACGTAGGCGGCCAGGCAGACATCGCCCCAGGCCACCGACTTGTCGGTGCCCGCGACGCTGAAGGCGCCGTCCTTCAGCTCGATGTCCTCGTGGGAGGCCTCCATCAGGTGGGCCGCGATCTTCTTGGCCTTGGCGATCACCTTTTCCGCCGCCCGCACCATGGCAGAGCCGCCGACGGCAAGGCTGCGCGAGCCGTAGGTGCCCATGCCCATGGGCGCGTTGGCGGTGTCGCCGTGGACGATCTCGACCATCGAGGCGTCGATGCCGATCATCTCGGCGATGACCTGCGGGAAGGAGGTCTCGTGCCCCTGCCCGTGGCTGTGGCTGCCGGTCATGACCACCAGCCCGCCGGTGGCGTTGACCCGCACCGTCGCGCTTTCGAACAGGCCGGCGCGGGCGCCGAGCTGCCCCACCAGCGCCGAGGGGGCGATGCCGCAGGCCTCGATGTAGGTGTTCAGACCCCGGCCCCGCCACAGGCCCTTGCGGCGCGATTCCTCGGCCCGCGCCTCGAAGCCGTCCCAGTCGGCCATCTCCAGCGCCCGGTCCAGCGTCGCGTTGTAGTCGCCGGTGTCGTATTCCACGGCCACGGGCGTGGCATAGGGGAACTCCGTCACGAAGTTGCGGCGGCGGATCTCGACCGGGTCGATCCCCATCTCGCGCGCCGCCTTGTCCACCACGCGCTCCAGCTGGTAGGTCGCCTCGGGCCGGCCGGCGCCGCGGTAGGCGTCGACAGGCACGGTGTTGGTGAAGACCGCCTTGACGTTCACGTAGATCAGCGGGGTCTTGTAGTTGCCCGCCATCAGCGTGCCGTGCAGCCAGGTGGGCACCGAGGGCGCGAAGGTCGACAGGTAAGCGCCCATGTTCGCGTAGGTTTCGGTGCGCAGCGCCAGGAAGTTGCCCTGCTCGTCCAGCGCCAGTTCGATCTTGGTGACGTGGTCGCGGCCGTGGGCGTCGGTCATGAAGGCCTCGGACCGGGACGAGGTCCATTTCACCGGCCGTTTCAGCTGCTTGGCGGCGAAAGTGCAGAAGGCTTCCTCGGCGTAGTGGAAGATCTTGGTGCCGAAGCCGCCGCCCACGTCGGGGGCCACCACGCGCAGCTTGTGCTCGGGGATGCCCAGCACGAAGGCGCCCATCAGCAGGCGGATCACGTGGGGGTTCTGCGAGGTGGTGTAAAGCGTCGACTGGTCGTCGTGCGAGGTATAGTCGCCGATCGCCACCCGCGGCTCGATCGGGTTGGCCACGAGGCGCTGGTTCTTCAGCTCCAGCGTGGTGACGTGGTGGGCCTTGCCGATCGCCTCGGCCACGGCATCGCGGTTGTCCTCGACGAAGCCCCAGTCGTAGCAAAGGTTCGACGAAAGGTCGTCGTGGACCTTGGGCGCGCCTTCGGCCAGCGCCTGCTTCATGTCGACGACCGCCGGCAGTTCCTCGATGTTCAGCACGATCTTCTCGGCGGCATCCCGCGCCTGCGCCGGGGTCTCGGCGACGATGGCGGCGATGGGATCGCCCACGTGGCGCACCTTGCCCTGGGCCAGCACCGGGTGCGGCGGCTCCTGCATCGGGTTGCCCTCGCGGTCGGTCACCTGCCAGCCGCAGGGCAGCCCGCCGATCCCCTCGAAGTCCTTGCCGGTGAAGATCCGCACCACCCCGTCAGAGGCCTCGGCCGCCGCGGTGTCGATGCCGTTGATGCGCCCGTGCGCCACGTCCGAGCGCAGGAAGTGCACGTAGGCCTGGCCGCGCAGGTTGATGTCGTCGGTGTAGCGGCCGCGGCCGGTCAAGAACCGGACGTCCTCGCGCCGCTTGGTGCTGGCGCCGATGCCATGATCCTTCGGCATGTTGGTCTCCTCCCTGTTGCTGCGGTCGTGTCTGCGCCGGGGGGCGTCAGCTGCCGCCATTGTCGGCCGCGGCCTCGAGCGCCGCGATGTCGATCCGTTGCATCCCCATCATCGCCTGCCGGGCGCGCTCCGCCCGGCCCTTGTCATCATCTCCCAGCAGCGCCACCAGCCGGCGCGGCACGATCTGCCAGCTAAGCCCGAAGCGGTCGGTCAGCCAGCCGCAGGCCATCTCGGCCCCGTCCTCCGACAGCGCCTCCCACAGCCGGTCGGTCTCTGCCTGGTCCTCGGTCAGGACCGAGATCGAGGCGGCCGGGCTGAGCGTGTAGTGCGGCCCCGCCGTCAGGATCTGGTAGGGCGCGCCGGCCAGCGTGAAGTCGGTGACCAGCGGGTCCGCCTCGTCGCTGGCGGCGCTGTCCACCCGGCTGTCCGGCAGCAGCGAGACGTAGAACTCCGCCGCCCGGCGGCCGCCCGCCTGCATCCACAGGCAGGTGCGCACCTTGGCCGGGGACGGCGCCACGCCGGTTACTCCGCGGCGACGGCCGGAACGTCCTGCCCCGAGGCCGCGAGGATCGCCTTGACGATGTTGTGGTAGCCCGTGCAGCGGCACAGGTTGCCCTGCAGGTAGCTGCGGATTTCCTGCTCGGAGGGCTTGGGATTGTCCTTCAGCAGCGCCGCCGCCGACATCACCATGCCGGGGGTGCAGAAGCCGCACTGCAGCCCGTGGTGGTCCTGGAACGCCTGCTGGATCGTGTTCAGCGAGCCGTCCTGGTTCGCCATGCCCTCGATGGTCTTGACCTCGGCGCCCTCGGCCTCGGCCGCGAACATCGTGCAGGCCTTCACCGCCGCGCCATCCACGTGCACCACGCAGGCGCCGCACTGGCTGGTGTCGCAGCCCACGTGGGTGCCGGTCAGCCCCAGTTCCTCGCGCAGGAAATGAACCAGCAGCGTGCGCCCCTCGGCGTCGCCGGAGACGGATTTGCCGTTCACTGTCATGGAAACTGTCGGCATCTTGTACCTCCCGGGTAGATGAATTTTCCGGAAACTAAGCACGGGGCCGAGGGAATGGGAACCGCCTTCTTCCGGCTCCCGGCAAAATCAGTGGCGGGCCGGCGGGCCGGGCCGCGGCCGGAACAACGCTATGTAGTCGAAAATCGCCTATCACGCCCATTTGTTGTGGGAAGTCCCGCCAGAGACCGCTAGAATCCGGGCACCGTGCCAGAGAGCGCGGGGAATAGGGGGCAGAGAGTGGGCACCAAGCTCACCGCGCGACTACGGCGGTACGTTCCGGCCATCCTGGCCATGATCATCCTGCCACAACAGGCTGCGTCGCTCGAACGCATCCGCCTGTTCGTGGCCGGCGGCAACGACGAACTGCGCGAGGATCTTCAGGCCTCGTCGCTGGTGGTCGAGTCGCGCGCCGAGGGGCGCGACGCGCCCGCCGACATCTTCGCGGCCGCGCTGGCAGACTACGCGCGGCTGCTCGATACGCTTTACGCCAACGGCTACTACAGCGGCGTCATCCACATCCTGATCGACGGGCGCGAGGCGGCCGAGTTCCCGCTGCTGCGGGTGCCGCGGCAGATCACCGAGGTGGCGATCAGCGTCACCCCCGGCCCGCCCTTCGTCTTCGGGCAGGCCCGCATCGCCCCGCTGGCCCCCGGCACCGAGCTGCCCGAGGGCTTCCGCCCCGGCGCGCCGGCCACGGCGCCGGTGGTGCGCGAGGCGGTGGAAACCTCGGTCGAGCGCTGGCGCGAGGTGGGCTATGCCAAGGTCCGCACGGCCAGCGAGGACGTGACGGCCAACCACAACACCCGCCCCGCGACGCTGGACACGGTGATCGGCCTTGCCCCCGGCCGTGTCGTCTACTTCGGCGACCTGATCATCCCCACCCCCAGCGCGGTGCGCGCGCGGGCCATGCGCCGGATCGCCGGCCTGCCGAAGGGAGAGCGGTTCTCGCCCGAGGCGGCGCGGCTGGCGGCGCAGCGGCTGCGGCGCACCGGTGCCTTCTCGTCCGTGTCGCTGACCGAATCCGACGTGGTGGAGCCGGACGGCGAGATGGACATGATCCTCGAGGTGGTGGACCAGAAACCCCGCCGCTTCGGCTTCGGCGCGGAGGTCTCCTCGCTGGCGGGGCTGGAGGTCACCGGCTTCTGGATGCACCGCAACATCTTCGGCGGCGCCGAGCGGCTGCGCTTCGACGCCGAGATCTCGAACATCGGCAGCGGCGAAAGCGGCATGGACTACCGGCTGAACGGGCGGCTGGAGACCCCTGCCCCCTTCGGCCCCCAGACCCGCGCCTTCGTCTACGGCGGCATCGAGCACCTGGACGAGCCGTCCTACCTGTCCGACCAGGTCAAGCTGGGCTTCGGCGTCGGGCGCGACTTCGGCGAGCAGATCGACACCGAGATCTCGGTGCAGTACCTCTATTCCGAGACCGAGGACGCCTTCGGCAAGCGCAGCTTCTCGCTGCTGTCCTTTCCCTTCGAGGGCTCGTTCGACAACCGCGACGACCCGCTGGACGCCACCGAGGGCTACTACCTCGGGACCGAGTTGACCCCCTTCATCGGCCTGAACGACACCGGCAGCGGGCTGCGCAGCTATGCCGACGCCCGCGCCTACTACGGCATCGGCGCCACCGACCGCGTGGTGCTGGCGGGGCGGTTCCAGTTCGGGTCCATCGTCGGCGCGCCGCTGGACGAGATCCACCCGGACTTCCTGTTCTACTCCGGCGGTGCGGGCACCGTGCGGGGGCAGCCCTTCAAGTCGCTGGGCGTGGACCTTGGCGGCGGGCAGATGACCGGCGGGCGCAGCTTCGTGGGCCTGTCGGGCGAGATCCGCACGCGGGTGACGGACCGGATCGGCGCGGTGGTCTTTGCCGACGCGGGCTATGTCGGGTCCGAGGAATTCTTCGACGGCACCGGCGACTGGCACGCCGGCGCCGGTATCGGCGCACGTTACCTGACCGGGATCGGCCCGATCCGGCTGGACGTGGCGCTGCCCGTCTCCGGGGACACCGGCGACGGGGTGCAGGTCTATCTGGGAATCGGGCAGGCATTCTGATGCGTTATCTGGCGGTACTTCTTCTCATCCTCTTCCCGGGGATCCTTCTCGCACAGGAAACCGAGGAAGAGCGGCGCGACCGCGGCGTGCTGCAGGCCTTCCTGGAGGACCGGCTGTCCGACGCCGGCCGCTCGATCCGGATCGAGGGGTTCTCCGGCGCCCTGTCCAGCCGCGCCAGCCTCGAGACGCTGACCATCGCCGATGACGAGGGCGTCTGGCTGACGCTGGAGAACGCGGTGCTGGACTGGAACCGCTCTGCCCTGCTGCGCGGCCGGGTCGAGGTGACGGAGCTGTCCGCCGAGCGGCTGGTGCTGGAACGCGTCCCCTCCACCGACCAGGGCGCCCCCTCGCCCGAGGCGGGGGGCTTCTCGCTGCCCGAACTGCCGGTTTCCATCAACATCGCCAAGCTTTCCATCGCCCGGGCCGAACTGGGCGCCGACCTTCTGGGCCAGCCGGTGGCGCTGGGCCTGGAAGGCGCGGCCAGCCTCGACGAGGGCGCCGGGGTGGCGGACCTTGCCGTGGTGCGGCTGGACGGGCCCGAGGGGCTGATCTCTGTCTCTGCCTCCTATTCCAACATCACCCGCGATCTGTCGCTGAACCTCGACTTCAACGAGGGTCCGGGCGGCATCGCGGCGGGGCTGCTGGACCTGCCGGGCGAGCCGGCGGTGGAGTTCACGGTCAACGGCGACGGCACGCTCGACGACTTCCTGGCGCAGGTGCGGCTTGTGACCGACGGCACCGTGCGGTTGGCGGGCGAGGTCGGCTTCGGCACCCTGTCCAACGGCGAGGACGACGCCGCCGACACCCGCTTTTCCGCCGACATCGACGGCGACATCGCCCCGCTGCTGCTGCCCGAGTACCAGGAGTTCTTCGGCGATACCGTGTTGCTGGACGTGGCCGGCATCCTGCGCGGCGACGGGCGGCTGGAGCTGGAGCAGCTGGCGCTGGATTCCCGCGCGCTGCAGCTGACCGGCGAGATCCGGCTGGACGCCGAGGGCTGGCCGACGATCCTCGACATCAAGGGGCAGATCGTCTCTCCCGACGGGCGCGAGGTGCTGCTGCCGCTGACCGGGCCGCAGACTTTCGTGGAAAGCCTCGATCTGACGCTGCAATACGACGAGGCGGGCGGCGAGACCTTCGCGGGCGCGCTGGAGATCGCCGGGCTGCGGCAGGCGGACTTCGCCATCGAGCGCACCGCCCTGACCGGCGAGGGCGTGATCCGCCGCGCCGAGGGCAACAGCGTCGGCCGGGTGAACGGCGTGCTGGATCTCGACATCTCCGATATCGCGCTGGCCGATCCCGAGCTGGTGCGCGCCATCGGCGACCGGATCACCGGGCAGCTTGGCTTCGACTACGCCAGCGGCGAGCCGCTGACGCTGTCGAATTTCGCGCTGGAGGGCGAGGATTTCCGCCTGACCGGCGATGCCGCCATCGGCGGCCTGCGCGACCGGCTGATGCTGACCATCACGGGCGCCGTGGCGCTGGCGGCCGAGAACCTCGAACGCTTCGCCCCGCTCACCGGCACCGAGTTGACCGGCGCGGCCGAGGTGGCCATCGAGGGGCGGATCGAGCCGCTGGCCGGCGCCTTCGACCTGACGCTGTCCGGCAGCGGCGACGACCTTGGAATCGGCAACGAACTGGTGGACCCGCTGATCACCGGCGCCGCGCGTCTTTCGGGCCGCGTGGCGCGGGACGAGACAGGGCTGCGGGTCGAGAACTTCAGCATCATCACCCCCGCCACCGACCTCACCGCCACCGCCGACCTCGCCACCGGCGCCAGCGACGTGCGGTTCGAGCTGTCGGTGGAGGATGCGGGCGTCATCGCCGCGGAACTGGCCGGCCCCGCCTCGATCCAGGGGATCGCGGTGCAGGAGGGCGACAACTGGACCGTCGACGCCGGCCTCACCGCCCCCGGCGGCGCCGCGGGGCAGGGGGGGGCCGAGGGGATGGGGGCCGACGGCGGAGGGG